>NZ_CP065217.1:2827416-3534271 GCF_015767675.1 Vibrio navarrensis
TGATCAAAGTTAAAATTGCTTCTGAAGATCGAGAAACTAAGCTGCTGATTGTCGATGCGATTGTTCGTGAAACTGGCGCGGAGAAAGTACAAGTGATTGGTAAAACTTTGGTACTTTTCCGTCAATCGGAACAACGTAAAATTGAACTTCCACGTAAGTAATGACGATATTTACGTAGGAAACGAACAAAAGAAAGGTCGCGCAGTGCGACCTTTTTCGTCATTTTAGTTATCAAACGCTTAGATGTATTCCACGCGGTCAATTTCAAAATCTTTCGTGCCGCCAGGCGTGGTGATTGCCACTTCATCACCTTCCATTTTACCGATCAGGCCACGTGCAATTGGCGAACTGACAGAAATGCGCCCAGCCTTGATGTCAGCTTCATCTTCACCAACAATTTGATACGTTTTTTCTTCGTCGGTATCGCAATCGATCAATGTCACGGTCGAACCGAAAATAACCTTACCTGTGTTTTCCATTTTGCTCACATCAATCACCTGAGCCACGGACAATTTATACTCAATATCACGAATTTGCGCTTCGCATATCCCCTGCTCTTCACGAGCAGCATGATACTCGGCGTTCTCTTTCAGATCGCCCAACTCACGGGCTTCAGCAATGGCCTCGGAAATCTGTGGACGCAACTTGAGCAATCTTTCTAATTCTTGGCGCAGCAACTGTTCGCCGCGAGCTGTCATTGGAACTTTTTCCATTTTCTACCTCTATGCCAAAGTGTCCTTTGGACAAAAAAAATCTACCCACTCATAGGAGTAGGTAGTTACAGAACATTTATGTGTTTAGTGTAAACAAACTTTATCACCAAATCATCTTAATTTGTTCTATCGCTTTTCGCTGCCTCAAACAAACATGTATAGCCTGCGAAAATAGCCATAGCCTGCTGTAATAGACAACATTCCTAACGATTAAGTTGCAGGAAAACAACTAAAAAAAGATAAAAAAAAACTAAGCCACCCCACACACAGAAAAAACAAATAACATTTACATTCAATAAATTAAAAGCAAAAATCAAAAATCGAACAGTGTTCATTATTAGAATTTATATCATTTTACTAACCACCTCGTGAGGTTTGGCAGTACAACATGGCAGTCAAACGACGTTGTTCGCTCTTATATGCGTTACTCCTCAAACGTTTATGGGTAGCCGCAGCGAAGATTCAACCAAAACAAAGCTATCTGTTACGAGAGCGTTAAGCCTCACTCATAGCGATAATAGCGATATATGGACTGCTAAAACTAGGACTATAAAACGATGAAAAAGACATTAATTGCTCTTTCGGTATCTGCTGCTGCAGTGGCAACGGGTGTGAATGCAACTGAAATTTACAACCAAGACGGTGCTTCTCTAGATATAGGTGGTCGTGCAGAAGCGCGTCTTTCAATAAAAGATGGCAAAGCACAAGACAACTCACGTGTCCGAGTGAACCTATTGGGTAAAGCTGACATCCAAGATGGTCTGTATGGTGTGGGCTTTTTTGAGGGCGAATTTACAACGGCTGACAACGGCAGCAACAAAGAGAACAACCATCTAGATAATCGCTACACTTATGCAGGTATTGGCGGTACTTTTGGCGAGATCACTTATGGTAAAAATGATGGCGCGCTAGGCATCATCACTGACTTTACCGATATCATGTCTTACCACGGTAACTCTGCAGCACAGAAAATTGCAGCAGCTGACCGCGTAGATAATATGGTTGCCTATGCTGGTCAATTTGACGCTCTAACGGTGAAAGCGAGCTACCGCTTTGCAGATCGTGTCGAAAACAAAGACAACAACGGTACAGTTGATTACTACTCAGATAATGGTCAAGATGGCTACTCACTTTCAGCCATCTACGCTATCGGTAATACTGGCTTGGCGCTTGGTGGTGGTTACGCCGATCAAAAAGATCAAAATGAGTACATGCTAGCAGCGTCTTACACTATGGGTGATCTGTACTTCGCAGGCATTTACACCGATGGTGAGTTAGCGAAAACGGGTGGTGACTACACAGGTTACGAGCTGGCTGCTCGCTACACTATGGGTCAAACCGTCTTTACTACCACCTATAACAATGCAGAAACCAACAGCAACACTTCTGCAGATAACGTAGCACTGGATGCCACTTACTACTTCAAACCAAACTTCCGTGGTTATGTTTCTTACAACTTTAACCTGATTGATGCAGGTGATAAGTACGGTACTGTTGCTAGCACCGTTGCGACAGCAACCAAAGCACAAGCAGAAGACGAACTGGCTATTGGTCTACGTTACGACTTCTAATACGCCTTATTCGGCCTACGACTCTCGACGCCTGCTCAACTAGCAGGCGTTTTTTATCCCCGCTATACTGTTGTCACTTTGATATTCAACAGGCAATACGCATGCGCTTTTTTCTTCAATCATTGTATCTTCTCGGCTGCGGCTTTTTTGCTCATATCTCCTCGGTACAAGCGGACAATTATGCGCCTTTGGCTTACCTGCCTGAGGGTAGTCGAAGCAGCTTGTGGGTTGAGAACTTACAAAACCAAACCAGCCTGAGTAGCTTACCAAGCAATCCACAGCTTTTTCCACCGGCGAGTACCTTAAAATTAGCCACTGCACTGGCAGCCAAATTAGAGTTGGGAGACGATTTTGTTTTTACCACCCAACTGCTGCGCGATAAGCAGGATGTTATTTTACGCTTTTCTGGTGATCCCACGCTCACAACAGACCGGCTCAAAACCCTTTTTGCTGAGGCAAAAGCACAGGGGATAACGCAAATTTCGGGCGATATTTGGCTGGATAACAGTGTGTTTACGGGCTATGAACGCGCCGTGGGTTGGCCGTGGGATATTTTGGGCGTTTGCTACAGTGCGCCATCGAGTGCCATTACTCTGGATGAAAACTGTGTCCAAGCATCTATTTATACCCAAGATGATGGAAACACACGCGTTTACGTACCAGAGCACTTTCCTATCTATGTGACGACTGACGTAAAAACCGTTTCCAAAACGATCAAAGAAGCCAGCCATTGTGATTTAGAACTTTTGACCTCAAGCAACAACCAGTATCAACTCCAAGGATGTCTAGTCGAACGCGATAAGCCGTTACCTCTTAAATTTGCAGTGCAGGACTCAACACAGTACGCGACACGAATTGTTTACACCCTACTACGACAGCTCGATATCAAGTTCACTGGGCAGATTCGTATTGGTGTACCAAACTCGACCTCGGCCATCTTGATCGCGACGCATCAATCCGCTCCATTGCCGACTTTACTCGATTCAATGCTCAAGCATTCTGACAACTTGATCGCCGATAACCTGACCAAAGCGCTCGGCGCCCACTTCTATCTTCAGCCGGGAAGTTTTAACAACGGCACCGAAGCGATCAAGCAAGTCTTATTCGCCAAGGCGGGCATCGATCTCTCCAGAGCACAGCTTGCTGATGGTTCGGGATTATCACGCAATAACCGCATGAGCCCACAAGATATGATGGCGATATTAAAATATCTCTGGCAACACGATGCCCAGCTGCGAATTCTCTCCATGCTACCGAAATCCGGTGTCTCTGGGACATTAAAATACCGCCAAAGCATGCGCCAAGAACCCGTGAAAGGGCAAATTCTCGCCAAGAGTGGTTCACTGTATGGCAGCTATAACATGGCCGGGTTTGTACTAGACCAAAGCGGCCAACCGAGATCCGCTTTTGTGCAGTTTATCACTGACTACTACCCGTCAGAGGAAAGCACGCCAGTGGCGCCGATTACCCAATTTGAAAACGCCTTCTATCGTGATTTGCTGCAGTTTAGCCAAGTCACGACTCAGCGCCCCTAACGGTTAGGGTTAGGGTTAGGGTTAGGGTTAGGGTTAGGGTTAGGGTTAGGGTTAGGGTTAGGGTTAGGGTTAGCAGCCAACAAAAAAAGCGCCTCGAAAGGCGCTTTTTCAATTTAATACAATCAGCCGAGTTTAGGCGATGGTGACACGAGCAAACTTGCGCTTGCCAACTTGGAACACATAAGTGCCAGCAACCGGCTCAAGTTTAGCATCGTCGATCTTCTCACCATCCAGCTTCGCTGCACCTTGTTTAACCATACGTATCGCTTCCGAGGTCGATGCGCACAGCTCGGCGTCTTTCAACAGATTCGCAATCGCGATACCTGCGGCAAACGTAAACTCTGGCATGTCATCAGGCACTTGGTTCTTAGCAAAACGGTTGACAAACTCTTGCTCAGCGGCGTCTGCATCCGCTTCGCTATGGAAACGAGCAATGATCTCTTTCGCCAGCAGCACTTTAATATCGCGTGGGTTTTTACCCGCTTGAACGTCTGCTTTGAACTGTGCAATCTCTTCCAAAGGACGGAAAGAGAGCAGCTCGTAGTAACTCCACATCAAAGTGTCTGATATCGACATGATCTTGCCGAACATCTCACTCGGCGCTTCGCTGATACCGATGTAGTTGCCCGACGATTTCGACATTTTCTTCTCGCCATCAAGGCCAACAAGCAGTGGCATCATCAGTACCACTTGCGGCTTCTGGCCGTGAGATTTTTGCAGTTCGCGGCCCATCAATAAGTTAAATTTCTGGTCAGTACCGCCAAGCTCAACATCGGTTTCCATCGCAACCGAGTCCCAGCCTTGCAACAGTGGATACATGAATTCGTGAATGGCTATCGGCTGACCACCCGCGTAACGCTTTTTAAAATCATCTCGCTCAAGCATACGCGCCACAGTTTGGTTCGCTGCAAGACGAATCATCCCTTCCGCACCCAGCTCAGAAAGCCATTCAGAGTTGAACTGAATTTTGGTTTTCGCTGGATCAAGGATTTTGAACACCTGCTCTTTATAAGTTTCAGCGTTACGAAGTACATCTTCACGGCTGAGCGGCGGACGCGTACTGTTCTTACCCGTTGGGTCACCGACCATAGCGGTAAAATCACCAATCAGGAATGTCACTTCATGACCTAATTCTTGGAACAAGCGAAGCTTATTGAATATCACCGTGTGGCCAAGGTGGATGTCAGGTGCGGTCGGATCCGCCCCCAATTTGATCCGTAGAGGACGGCCTTCTTTTAATTTTGCGATGAGCTCTTCTTCTGGAATCAGCTCTTCAACACCGCGTTTAATCTCGGCTAGTGCAGCTTCAATGCTCGCCATGCTTGTTCACTCCCACAAATTTGGCAAAATATAATAGCTGGACATCTTACTTGAATAGCACTGCATTTTGAAACAAGTTAGACTAATCCAAGGTTATTTTTCTCTCTTAGATATCATTAAAAACCAGACATGCTTTCGATTTTTACCCGTCTTCCACTGCTGCACAAAATGTTCATCGGCTTTTTTAGTGCAATTATATTCAGCGCTGCCTTTTTGCTCCCGGATGTGAACGATTTGCGCCCCAAGGAAAATCATTTGCAAGTCGGATTGCATTATCCGATTGAACTCAATACGCAAAGCTTTTCTCTTACAACGCCACTTAGCGCCGAGTCGGCCATCAGTCGTTGGGAACAGCACCGAGTGAAAGAAGGCGAAAGCGCCGCCTTGCTCTTTAGCCGTATTGGTTTGTCGGCCAGTTTGCTTCACCAACTGATCAGCACCAACAGCGATATTCAAGAGCAGTTAACCAAGCTGCGCCCTGGCGATCTGTTGCAATTTGGCTTTGATGAGCAAAACAATCTGCTGCAACTCAAAAGACAATTAAACGCGTTCGAAACCTTTGCCATACAGAAAGAAGGCGAGCAATTTGTTTCACAATTGGATCGCAAAGAGGTCAACTATCAGTACGCCTACGCCGAAGCCACGATTACTTCCAATTTCTGGAACGCAGCAATCAGCGCTAATTTAACCCCTAACCAAATCATGGAACTGGCGGGCATTTTTGGTTGGGATATCGATTTTGCGTTAGATATTCGTGAAAAAGACAGTTTTCGCGTTTTGTATCAAGAACAAGTCGTTGAAGGAGAAGTGATTGGTCGCGGACGGATCATCGCAGCGATTTTCCACAACCAAGGCGAAACATTCACTGCGATTTATGATGATAGAACCGACAATTACTACGATGAGAATGGCCGTGCGATGAAAAAAGCCTTCCTTCGGGCACCGATCGATTTTCGCCGTGTCAGTTCCAATTTCAATCCACGTCGCCTTCACCCTGTGACTGGCCAAGTTAAAGCACACCGTGGCACGGATTACGTTGCGCCAGTGGGCACTCCTATTTGGGCGGCGGGAGATGGCGTGGTTTTGCAATCTGCCTACAACCAGTTCAACGGTAATTACGTGTTTATCAAACACAGCAATACTTACATCACCAAATATCTGCATATGAAAAAGCGTCTGGTCAAAACGGGCCAACGGGTAAAACAAGGGCAGACGGTTGGCACGCTTGGTGGAACAGGTCGCGTCACGGGTCCGCACTTACACTACGAATTTTTGGTGAATGGGGTGCATAAAAACCCCAGAACGGTAAGTTTGCCTCAGGCGCAATCACTGAGCGGAAGTGCAAAGCAGACCTTTATCGCCAACTCCACACTGAGTCTGGAAAAATTGGAGCGCTACAGCAAACTGCTGGCAATGCAATAACCTTCGGGCAAAAGAAAAGAGGCAATTCAAATTGCCTCTTTTTAATTCACCCAATACCTCTCACAGCGCTATTTTACCGCAGTATCTGCCGCTTCTTCATCCGCAATCAGCTGCTCATATTCATCAGGCACAATGGGTGAGGCTTTCTCGCGGCCCAACATCAACAAACAGGGCGTAAGCACTAACGTTAGAACGGTCGCGAAAGCCAACCCACCCGCAACTGCCGTTGCCAATTGCGACCACCATTGAGTACTCGGTGCACCGAACTCGATTTTCTGATTGATCAAATCGATGTTCATCTCAAGCACCATTGGCAGCAGACCCAAAATGGTCGTAATGGTGGTTAACATTACCGGGCGTAAACGCTGAACCCCGGTTCTTAGAATCGCTTCTTCCCTCTCCAATCCACGTTTTCTCAGTTGGTTGTAAGTATCAATCAACACAATGTTGTTGTTCACCACAATGCCCGCTAGGGCGATAACCCCAATTCCAGACATGATAATGCCAAAGGGCTTTTGGAAAATCAGTAACCCAGCAAACACGCCAACGGTTGAAAATAACACCGCACTTAAGATTAGAAACGCTTGATAGAAACTGTTGAACTGAGTGATAAGAATCAAAGCCATCACGGCCAGCGCCACCATAAACGCCGTTTGCAAAAAGGCAGACGAGTTTTCCTGCTCTTCATTTTGCCCACGGATTTTAAACTCCACCCCAGAAGGAAGGCCGAGTTCACTGAGCGCTTGTTCAATTTTCGGCAGTTCCAACGCCAAATTGTAGCCTTCAGCCATATCCGCCATCACGTTAATCACGCGATGCCCGTCAATACGCTTAATGGTATCTTGCTTATGATTGGGTTTGATCTCCGCAAAGTTGGTGATGGGAACTAATCCCGCTGCCGTTTTCACCCTCAATTGATCAAAGCGGCCAATATCGCGTTTGTCTTCGGGATAGCGTACTAGAATATCGACTTCTTCATCCGCATCATCTGGCAAATAATCTCCAATTTTCAAGCCATTGGTGACAAACTGCACCGTATTACCGACTAAGGTGGCATCAGCAGCAAAGCGAGCAGCGTCATCACGACGAATATCGATCTGCCAGTCAATCCCATCTTTACTCGAAGAGTCACTGAGATTGGTCAAAGCGGGATTGTTGTCCGCCCAATGACGCACCATTTTCGCGGCTTCGTCTAAGTAATCGGGCACACGCGAAGACATTTCGATCACGAGATCATGTTCCACTGGCGGCCCTGCATCTGGGAACTTGTACTCAATTTCCACCCCAGCAAATTTCGAAGTCGTTTGCTTTAGCTCTTCAATGATGGTTTTCACTTTGCGACGGTATTGCCAATCGACTGGCGTGATCTGAATCTGCCCTATCTCATCATCGCCCCCTGTTCGTGTGTAAACACTCTCAAACTCATCGTGACCGAGCATGACTTGCTCAATGCCACGCATCACGACATCTTTCTCATAGATAGAGAGATCGCCATAAGAGCGAACTTTAACGGTAAAGAAAGGCGGATCAACCTCTGGAAAGAATTCCGCTCCAAGCCCCGCTTTGCTGTAGGTAAAACCGATACCAACCGCCAGTAAGATCGCACTCAACAGAATTTTCAGCGGGTGACGAATCGCAATGGCTAGGGTTTGATAGTAAAGCTTAGTAATGCCCGTTGCCTTATCAAACTCACCATTGTGCAGTGCTACCATACGACGTTGATTTTCAGCGGAAACATTTTGTGGTTTACCAATCAAACCACCGAGTACGGGTACAAACAGCAGCGCCATAATCAGAGAAGCCGCTAACGTTGCTATCAAGGTCAGTGGCAAATACTTCATGAATTCGCCAGTAATATCTGGCCAGAAGAGCAAAGGGGCAAAAGCGGCGAGCGTGGTCGCGGTGGAAGCGGTAATCGGCCACGCCATACGTTTGGCGGCATCAAGATAGGCACTGCGCCTGTCCACGCCTTCTTGCATGCGTCGATCGGCAAACTCCGTCACCACAATAGCGCCGTCAACCAACATGCCAACTGCCATGATAAGAGCAAACAGCACCACAATATTGACGGTTAAACCAAACACGGCCAGCACCAGTAAACCAGTTAAAAATGAGCCCGGAATCGATACGCCAACCAAAAACGCGGTGCGAACACCTAAGATGGCGATGATGACAATCACCACCAGAATAATGGCCGACAAAATGTTGTTTTGCAGATCGTTGAGCATCAACTCAACGTCTTTTGACTGATCCCAAGTGTATTTAACCAACAAGTTCGCAGGCCAGTCGTCTCTTTTTTGCCCCTCTTCGATAACCAGTTTTACCAACTCAACCGTTTCGATGATGTTCTCACCTGCGCGCTTTTTGACATCCAACACCACGGCAGATTTACCATCGAGGCGGGCAAAACTTTCCGGATCGCGAAAAGAGCGGCGCACCGTTGCGACATCGGCAAAGGTGATCACTTGCTTGCCGTCCACTTTGATCGGCAGCTCTAAGACATCTTTAAGTGAGTCGAAAACCGAAGGTACCTTCACCGAGAAACGGCCGTAGCCGGTGTCGACGAAACCTGCCGCAACGACGCGGTTATTCAAGGCGATCAAATTATAGATATCGCCCTGATCAAGACCATAGCTCTCCATCAGTAGCGGATCGACGACGATTTCCACGATATCTTCTCGGTCACCGGCAATGTCCACTTCCAGCACCTGACGAAAGCTTTCGAGTTTGTCACGAAGCTGACGGGCTACCTGAACAATCGTGCGCTCCGGCACCGTGCCATATAACACTACCGACAAAGCAGGCTCTTCCGAGGCGAGCGTCACTTCGTTCACCGTTGGCTCATCGCTCTCCGTCGGCAATTTTGGCTTAGCCAAATCGACCGCTTCACGCACATCCGCCATGGCTTTGGCCAAATCACTGCCAACGGTAAACTCCAACACCACAGAAGCATGTCCCTCTGAAGCCGTAGACGTCATCTCTTTTACGCCCTCTATCGAGCGCAGCTCCTGCTCAATCGGCCGAACCAACAGCCGCTCAGCGTCGGCAGGCGAAATGCCTTGATGACTCACCGAAACATAGATAATCGGAATGGTGATATCTGGGCTCGACTCTTTGGGAATCGTCATGTAGGTGCCCACACCGGCAATCAAAATCAAGATCAGCAAGCTGATCATGGTGCGCGAACGCGATAAGGCCGCATCTATGATAGAAAACATATCGCCTCCTTAATTGACCGCTACGCTGGCTTGGCGCGTCGCATGGACTTTATCACCATCGCGCACAAACCCTTGACCAAGGACGATAATGTCAACTTTGTCTCCCACCCCTGAGAGCCAAACGCCATCTTGCTCCGCTTTGACCAGTTGAATAGGCACAAAACGCACCACACTGTCTTGCAAAGTCTTCACGCCTAGATTGCCATTGTTATCCAGTGCCAGCATGGCAGGCGTTACTTTGATGGCTAAGGTTTCATCTAGAGTAAGATGCACTTCAGCGCTCACCCCTGCCGGGATTCTCTGCATGCGGTTATCCACTTCGACTTCAATCGGGAAGGTATTAGTGGCGGGAGACGAGACCTGCCCTACGTAGCGCATCTTACCGTCCAAGACCAGCCCGTTGAGGAGACGGACTTTCGCCGTTTGCGAGTTGGCAAGCGATTGCACATGGCGCTCACTGACATCCGCTTCTATCACCAGCTTATCCAAGTCAATCACCGTCGCTACTGGGTCGCCAATGCCAACAAAATCGCCGAGTTCGACAAAACGACTATCTAGAATGCCATCAAAAGGGGCTTTTACTTCGGTGTTGCGCAGCTCGGTTTCCACCGTCACCAGATTCGCTTTCGCTTCCACTAGGGCCGCTTCGGCCGTGGCAAAGGCCACTTCACCTTGTAGGCCACGGTTATTGAGCGATTGCGCCGCTTTGAATTCTTTCTGCCGAACGTCCAGCATGGCTTTGGCACGCTGCAACTGGGAATCGAGATCGCGTTTGTCTATCACGGCGACCACTTGACCTTTACGTACCGCTTGGCCCTTCTCAACGTCTAAGCGCACAATTTTTCCAGCGATTTCAGCGCCTAACTTGGCTTGCCGATTGGGCGCAGTACGGCCATAGAGATCAATACTCTTGGCGGTATTTTGCGCGTTAAAGGTTTGAAAAACGACACTCGCGAGTGGAATAGCTTGTTCTTTGGTGAGGGGAGCCGGCTCTTCGGCTTGCAGAGAACCCACACTAAGCCACGTGGTTAATGCGAGGATAATAAGTAGAGAAACTAGCCATGGACGCTGCAAAAAAAAGCGGCCTTGTTGTTTGATAGACATAAAAAGTCCTTTTTATTTGCTCCCCGGAGTCTGGAGCGTGTTTTACGCAATATCCTAGCGGCGTAAAACAAAGGTAGTTGCGCAATACAACTACCTTTGAAGAAGAGTCTAACCGGATTACACGCTAAACGAGGCGCCGCAACCACAAGTGGTCTTGGCGTTGGGGTTATCAATGAAGAAACGCGATCCTTCTAACCCTTCCGTGTAATCGACTACACCGCCGATCAAATACTGCAAACTCATAGGATCAACCACCAGAATGACACCACTATTTTCAATGGTCATATCACCGTCGTTGACGTTTTCATCAAAAGTAAAACCATACTGGAAACCACTGCAACCACCGCCAGTAATATAGACACGCAATTTCAGCGCTGGATTTTCTTCCTCAGCAATCAACATTCTTACCCGTGCCGCTGCTGCATCCGAAAAGGATATTGGTACATTCATATCGCTCACGACGACCTCTCTCACTCGTGTAATGCCGTCGGTATGAGTATTCCAAATAACTCACGCGACGGACGTATCTTTGTTGATATGAGAGCGATTATCCAATACCTGACCAATACGTTCAAGTATTCACCACTTTATAGTTCGCTCTTAAGCAATACATTCTAGCCTGAATATTTTCCGTAAACTCGTGAAAGGAGTCATAAAGCTCAGCAAAATATTTCTAACTGCCTCTTAGAGAGGTACAATGCCCGCCACTTGGTCCCGAGCAATCAGAAGAGGATAAACCCATGACCAAATCATCCGAGCTGTATCAGAAAGCCCAACAGACCATCCCTGGCGGAGTGAATTCTCCGGTGCGCGCCTTTAATGGCGTTGGCGGTTCGCCAATTTTTGTTGAAAGAGCCGATGGCGCGTTGATCTTTGATGCGGACGGTAGAGCTTATATCGACTACGTGGGTTCATGGGGGCCTATGATTCTCGGTCACAACCACGCGGTGATTCGTGAAGCAGTAATTGACGCAGCACAGCGCGGTTTGAGCTTTGGTGCGCCGACCGAGATGGAAATCAAAATGGCCGAACTGGTTTCACAGCTTGTGCCATCGATGGAACAGTTGCGTATGGTGAGCTCAGGTACTGAAGCGACCATGAGCGCGATTCGTTTGGCACGTGGATTTACTGGCCGCGACAAAATTGTCAAATTTGAAGGCTGCTACCACGGCCATGCAGACAGCTTGCTGGTCAAAGCTGGTTCGGGCGCATTAACCCTTGGTCAACCAAGCTCGCCTGGGGTCCCTGCTGATTTTGCCAAACATACGCTGACCGCTCGCTTCAACGATTTGCATTCAGTGCGTGAACTGTTTGCTGCCAACTCAGGCGAAATCGCCTGTATCATCGTCGAACCTGTCGCTGGTAACATGAACTGCATTCCACCAGTGGAAGGTTTCCACCAAGGGCTGCGTGACATTTGCGACCAAGAGGGCGCGCTGTTAATTTTTGATGAAGTGATGACGGGGTTCCGTGTAGCACTGGGCGGCGCGCAAGCGTATTACGACATCAAACCCGATCTCACCACGCTGGGTAAAATCATTGGTGGTGGTATGCCAGTTGGTGCGTTTGGTGGACGTAAGGATGTGATGCAGTTTATCGCACCAACGGGTCCGGTTTACCAAGCTGGCACGCTATCGGGCAACCCTGTTGCGATGGCAGCGGGTTACGCTTGCCTGAATTTGTTAAAAGAAGAAGGCAACGAAAAACGTTTAGCGGCGAAAACCAAACAATTGGCTGACGGTTTCAAATCGTTAGCCGACAAACACGGCATCCCTCTAGTGGTCAACCAAGTCGGCGGCATGTTCGGTTTCTTCTTCACCGAACAAGAGCAAATTACTTGCTATGAAGATGTGACCAAGTGCGATGTTGAAAGATTTAAACGTTTCTTCCATCTGATGATTGAGCACGGTGTCTATTTGGCGCCTTCTGCTTTTGAAGCCAGCTTTACGTCTTTAGCGCACGGCTCAAAAGAGATCGATGCAACGCTCGAAGCGGCGGATCGCTGTTTTGCCATCTTGGCGCAAGAACAGCAATAATATCCTTGTCAACCGAGTTCAATGGGCCACAACAAAGTGGCCCATTTTTATTGCCAGTTGAAAAGTACCAGTAGTGCCAGCAACACTACGACGAGAGAAAACCAAGGAATGGATCTTTTTCGTTGCTGTTTTTCACAGTCTTTATCTTTATTGCAACAGCCCATCATCCACTCTCCGCATTGATAACGTCATGATTTGGCGTCATTATAACCGCAATATCAATCTATCGTGGATGGCAACTGTGTCAGAAAAAGTCAAAATTACTTCCAGTCATCGGGTTTTGATCGTCGCGCTACTGGCCGCTGGCATTGCCTGTTATTTGCTGGTCGAGCCCTACATCAATTCGATCATTATGGCATTTATCATTTCTCTGCTGATGTTTCCTGTTCACCAATGGTTTGAGCATAAGATGCCGCAGAAGAAAAATCTGTCCTCATTACTCTCTTGCATTGTGCTGACCTTCATTATCGTGGTGCCGCTGCTGTTTGTATTCGCTGCCATCGTACAGCAAGGATCTCTGTTTTCTCAGAACACTTACAAATGGGTTACGCACGGCGGCATTCAAACCGTGTTCGCTCATCCTTGGGTGACTAAAGGGCTGGAACTGCTCAATGAATATTTGCCTTTTGACAATATTGACGCCAAGTCGATTGCCGAAAAAGTGGGGCAACTGGCCAGTGCACTCGGATCCAATTTAGTTGCAATTAGCGCCAAAATTTTGGGGGACGCCACCAACTTTTTGCTGGATTTCTTCCTCATGCTGTTTGTGCTGTTCTTCTTGTTACGTGACCACGATAAGATCATCGCCGCCATCCGCCACATTTTGCCTCTGTCACGCAGTCAGGAAGACAAACTGCTGGACGAAATTGAGAAAGTCTCGAAGTCAGCCGTGATGGGGTCTTTTCTCACCGCGATAGCTCAAGGGGTCGCTGGCGGTATCGGCATGTGGCTCGCGGGCTTCCCTGCACTTTTCTGGGGCACCATGATGGGCTTCGCCTCTTTCATTCCGGTGGTAGGTACGGCGCTGATTTGGATTCCGGCGACACTCTATCTGCTGCTGACCGGAGAAACGGGCTGGGCCATCTTCTTGGCGATTTGGAGCATTGCAGTAGTCGGTTCGATTGATAATCTGCTGCGGCCGTTTTTGATGCAAGGCAGCGCGGGAATGAATACCCTGATGATCTTCTTTTCTCTCTTGGGCGGTATTCAACTGTTTGGCCTCATCGGCCTTATTTATGGACCGCTCATTTTTGCCGTCACTATGGTGCTGTTCAATATTTACGAGGAAGAGTTTAAGAGCTTTCTCGACCAACAAGACAACAGCTAACCTCAGATAGACTTCAAGTCATGGGCAGAGTGTGCGAAAATCTGCCCAATTTTTATAGATAGCGTACCCACATGTCTGCATACACCGCCCCAAGCCAAATCGCCCAACGTCAACTCGATTATTTCAAAGGTAAACACGTTCTGGTCGCCGGAGAGATCGAAGACACTTTCCCCATCGAACTGGCGCAACATTGCCAAACGGTGACTGTGTTTACCTCCAATTACGCTTACTTTCGTCAAATTCAGCAATCCGATCAGGTGAAGAGTTACTTTGGCGCTGAGTTTGACCAAGCGACGCAAGCGGACCTGTTGCTGCTCTACTGGCCAAAGGCCAAAGCAGAGGCGAACTACTTACTGTCGATGCTGATGGCCAAGTTAGGCCAAGGGTGTGAGATAGTCGTGGTGGGTGAAAACCGCTCCGGGATAAAAAGTATAGAGAAAATGTTTAGCGACTACGGGCCAATCAACAAGTACGACTCCGCTCGTCGCTGTTCATTTTATTGGGGACAATGCGAACAGATTCCCGCCCCCTTTGCTCAACAAGACTGGTTTGCCAGCTATCAACTGACGCTCAACGGTCATACAATCACAGTAAAAAGCTTACCAGGTGTATTTAGCCACGGCGAGTTTGATCTAGGCAGTAAACTATTACTCGAAACCTTGCCGTCATTAAGCGGTAAGGTGCTGGATTTTGGCTGTGGTGCGGGAGTCATTGGTGCATTCATGGCAAAAGCCAACCCACAGATTAGCCTCGAAATGTGTGACATCAATGCTTATGCATTAGCATCAAGCCAAGCAACCTTGCAAGCGAATGGCTTGGAAGGTCGTGTGTTTGCTTCCGATATCTACTCTGATACCGCCAGTGATTACCGTTTCATCATATCTAACCCACCATTTCACAGTGGTCTTGAAACAAGTTATAACGCAGCCGAAACCTTATTGGGCAAGGCGCCACAATACCTTAATGCCAACGGTGAACTGCTCATCGTCGCCAACAGCTTCCTGCGCTATCCTCCGATTATAGAGCAATCATTCGGTAATTGTGCGACGCTAAATAAGACCAGCAAGTTCGCCATTTATCAGGCACACAAGTAAGCACATTGGTCACAATCTCCGCAGCCCCAGCATGACATTGTGACCTACTCACCCCGTTAGAGCGATTTTTTGCGTTTCCATCCACGCTTTGTAAACAACTTACTTGTCAAAGTAAAAAAACTCGTTAATTTCGTTAAATTCAAAATGGTCTATTTTGTTGTATCAAGTACTGTTCATTAACCATTTATCCGTTTCGCATTCATGACTCTCCAAGCTTGAGTCCTCGTCTTTCAAGAGCCTTAACGAAATTGTATGTTTAAGTTTTACCGGAAACAGAAATTCAAACGTCTGCAAAGCACCCTGATGACGGCCTTTTTGGTGTTGAGCCTGACACCATTGACCATCATTGCGATTTTCTTTTTGCAATCTCATAGCAAGGATCTGCAAGAGCAAAGCACTTCCCACCTACTTTCGGTGCGCGATACCAAGCAACAACAGGTGATGGATTATTTTCAGGCACAAGAAACCGAAGTGATGGGGTTTGTCCGTTCAGAGTTGGCTTATGCCAGTGGCGGGCGTTTTTATGGCCTCGTCAACGCCTTTAAAAGCCTTGGTTTGGATATCGAGCAAGCACGCGAAAACGCCCAGCAACGCTATATTCCTGGCTCGGGCGATCAGATCAAAACGTCAATCTTGCCTGAATCCAGCAGTTATGTCGGTAGTGAACGTTACCGACTGCTGCATAAGCGCTATCACTGGGCCTACCTAGAGCTACTCAAACGCTCCGATTTTGACGACATCCTGCTCATCGACTTGGATGGTAACGTGACCTACTCCATCTACAAATACGATAATTTTGGTACCAACCTGAAAACGGGGCCCTACAAAGACACTTTGCTTGGAATGAGCTTTCGCCAGCTTGCCAAAGACGTCACTGAAAAGCGCAAGGACAACGAAGATTACACCCCAGTACTGATTTCCGACTTCGCCGAGGAGGATGGTAAACAGGTCGCTTGGTTAGGTGCGCCCATCATTCAACAAGGCTACTTGCACAGCTATGCGATGTTCCGTTTGCCCAACAATGGCTTAACCAAACTGGTTGCCGATGTAAGCAAAGATGCGGTTATCCATACTTTACTCGTAGGTAGTGACCACTCACCTCGCACCATGAGTACCAAACAGGACGACATTAGCCAAAGTGCGGAAGTGATCAACAAAGCATTGGCAGGATTAACCTCGGTTGGAACCTACATTAATGGCTTAGGCGAAGCGACCATTGCCGCATTTACCCCCATTATCATGAAAGGACAAACTTGGGCGTTGGTAGTTCAATTGCCTGAAAGCGAAGCCTTTGCTCGCATCCAACAGTTGGAGAAACTGTTTGTCATCGCCATGCTGATTGCCATCATTCTGGTGTTTATCTGCTCACATTATCTATCCAATTTCATTACCTCTCCGCTGCTTAAACTGACTTGGGCAGCAGAACGAGTCTCTGCTGGCGATCTTGACGAGAATATGATCAATACAGATCGCCGGGATGAAATTGGCCGTTTGGCGGTCAGCTTTGAACGTATGCAGCGCTCCATTCGCGACAAAATTCAGTTAATCAAAACGCAGAACCGAGAGTTGGAAAAAAGCCTGCAATTGATCCAAAAACAAAACGATGAGCTGCAATTAGCCGATAAACTCAAAGATGAGTTCCTCGCGACCACCTCACACGAATTGCGCACTCCATTGCATGGTATGATTGGCATTGCCGAAACCTTAGTCTCCGGTGCCAATGGTCCGATTCCTGGCAGCCAAAAATATCAGCTAGACATCATCATCAAAAGCGGCCAAAGGCTTGCAAACCTAGTCGACGACCTACTTGATTATCACAAAATGCGCTACGGCAGCTTGGACATTCATAAATCGGCTGTCAGTTTGGCCAGTGCCACACGCTTAGTGCTTGAGCTTTCCAGTCATCTGCTCGGCAATAAAACACTACGAATCATTAATCAAGTTCCAAACGATCTCGCCCCCGTTTCCGCCGATCCACAACGCTTGGAGCAAGTGTTGTACAACTTGATTGGCAACGCTATCAAATACACCAGTGAAGGCAAAATCGTCATCTCCGCCAACGTGGTAGACGGCAAAGCAAGAATCCAAGTCGTAGACACTGGACAGGGCATTCCAGCAGAACAGTTGGAGCACATTTTTGAGCCGTTAATCCAAGCGGGGCAAGATGCAGGTCGTTACCGGCAAGGCGCTGGTCTTGGCCTCTCGATTAGCCGTCAGTTGATTGAGCTGATGGGCGGCTCACTGTATGTCAGCAGCCAGCCAATGGTTGGCACTACCTTTAGTTTTACCCTGCCTTTGGCAAGTGATGACGAGATCAATACCACAGCGAAGATGTCGCAATACCATCACTTCCAAGCACCTGACAGCAACGAATTGTTCTCTCTCGACCAATCGTCGCTTCCAGAAAATCCGCAGGGCGCCTTATTAGTGGTGGCTGACGATGAACCCGTTAATCTACGTGTACTGGAAAGTTTCCTGCGCATTGAAGGTTATCGCGTCAAAACCGCTTCCGATGGCCCAGAAACTCTCGCACTGATCAAGCAAGAGAAGCCAGCGTTATTGCTACTCGATATCATGATGCCGGGTATGAGTGGTTATCAGGTTTGTCATCAGTTACGTCAAGAATTCGATCTGGCTGAACTGCCCGTCATCATGCTGACCGCACTCAATCAAAGTGAAGATCGCGTGCGCGGCTTTGAAGCGGGTGCCAACGACTACTTATCCAAACCGTTTAATAAGCATGAGCTTGCCGCGCGAATCAAGGCACATCTAATGGCGAGTAAAGCCGAAGAGCGACGCTTGGAAAATAGCCGCTTGGAAGCCGAATTAAAGCAGCGTGCCATGGTCGAAGCAAGTTTACTGGAGACACAAGGACGGCTACTGGAGCAACTGGAATCCGCCCCTGAAGCCATCATCTGTATCCGGGAAGACAAACGCATCCGTTTTGCCAACGAAGCCGCTTGTAAACTGTTTAAACGCAATTTGGAACAACTCAGGCGTTCAAACGCAGAGGAATTGATTGCGCCCAAGTACCTAACCGTCAAACAACCACACTATTGCGGCCACATTGATATTTACGTCGAAGATGTAAGACAGCACATTGAAACCGACATTCTCAAATTACCTGAAGGATCAGGTTTAGATGCCATGTATATCTTCAACGTCGGCGGCGGCGCAACCGCGTCGCGCATTCACAACTTAGAAACCGCCGTTGAGGTGCTCTCAAGCTATGCTTTTGATGGCGATAAAGAGAAACTTCAAAGCCTGAAAGAACTGGGCGGAGAGTTCACTCGATTGGCTGACAAAGCTTTAGGGAGCAGCCAAAACAAACAAGAGATAATGCGTGAGGTTTTGGTCGATGTGATGACTCATGCGTTAGACTACTGGGAGTCAGTCTCGGGTGAGAATAAGTTTGCTTTTGCTGAGAAAAGCGGCTTGTGGCGCGTCTATCTCGACCGAAGTACGCTGCAAACCCGTACTCTCGACAAATACATGCGCATTGAAACATTACCAAGAACGCCTCGTTGGCGTACGGTACTCAGTTCTATTGAGTTTATTCTCGCGCATTGTAAAGAGCAGAGCCCAGAGCGTAGCTACATTGAAATGCAGCGCGATAAGCTGCAACGTCTACTCACCAGCTAGTGGTGAGAACTGCGCCGAAAAGCCCAAAATGTATTTTGGGCTTTTTTTATATCGGTTGATATTGAGCGCAATAGCCATACCCTCTACCTTTTGTTCTAACAGCTCAATCAACGTCGATCATCTATCAACACCTCTCATCCCGAACCACATTGCTCAACGGATACTCAGGCTGCCTAAGGCGCGTTTGTTCTGTCGGTCAAACGAGATAATTTCACTCAAAAACTCACATCAGAACGCTTAATTTACTTGAAGAATTAATGGCAGATTCATGACTGACTAGTAGCGATTATCAACGTAAAAATGCCTTTTCCACTGACTCATCGTGGACTTTTAAAGCAGTTTGCGAGTTCAATCACAACAGAACGGCAGATTAAATTTTGTCTGATTAATTAACTCATTTTTCAGATGTGAGCAAGATCTACAATATTAACAACAGCCTTAAATGGCAATTAAAACAAGGCTTGAGTGGTTAGCAATCACTAACAAAAAGCAATTGAACACCTTAGGTATGCGACGCACATCAATGCGCAAAATTTCAGCAAAAACAACTCAGCCTAGATAGAAATGACGTTTATGACGGAGTTGGTGGCCATTTTAACGTTTTTAACGGGAAACGAGTTTGATTATTTACTTAGTAAGGTGTTTTCTTACTCCTGCCTAAGGCCTACAGGCCACTTTGATCAAACCTTCAAAGGTAGGTCTTGGAGAGTGTTTATAAATTGATGACATTCCAAACAATGTGAAATGAAAGCAAAATAGTAAGGAACAGCTATGCTTGCCAATATTAAAAAAACAGCTCTAGCTACTGCAGTAATCGCTGCAGCTGCGACCAGCATTTCCGCACCAGCGGCAGCTCGTAGTGAGCTAACTATCGTACCTGATTTCTACCCTACCATGGTACGTAACTTTAACCCGTATCTAGCGACTAACCTTCGCACGACAACGGATTTCATCTATGAACCACTTGTTATCTTTAATGAAATGCATGGCAATACCCCAGTGATGCGTCTCGCTGAAGATTTCCGCATGTCTGACGACTTGATGAGCGTGACTTTTGACATCCGTAAAGGTGTAAAATGGTCTGATGGTCAGAAGTTTACTGCAGATGACGTCGTGTTCTCTTACGGCCTACTGAAAGCAAAACCTGAGCTTGACCAACGCGGCATCAACAAATGGGTGACCAGTGTTGAGAAACTGAACGAATACCAAGTTCGTTTCCGCCTAAGCGAAGCAAACTCTAACGTCCCTTACGAAATTTCATTGGTTCCTATCGTTGCTGAGCACGTGTGGAAAGAGGTGAAAGATCCAACCACGTTCACCAACGAAAATCCTGTTGGTACTGGTCCATTTACTGAAATCGACACTTTTACTCCACAACTTTACATTCAGTGTCGTAACCCAAATTACTGGGATAAAGCAAACTTGGACGTAGACTGTCTACGCGTACCTCAAATCGCCAACAACGACCAGTTGCTAGGTAAAATTGTTAACTCTGAGCTAGATTGGACGTCCTCGTTCGTTCCAGACATTGACCGTACTTATGCAGCAGCGAGCCCTAACCACCAATACTGGTATCCACCATCAGGCACTCAAGCCTTTGTGGTAAACTTCAAAAACCCAGATCCAGTGAAAAAAGAAGCACTGACCAATGTTGACTTCCGTCGTGCATTCTCGATGGCACTTGACCGTCAAACCATCATTGACATCGCGTTTTACGGCGGCGGTACAGTGAATGACTTCGCATCAGGTCTTGGCTACGCTTTCGAAGCTTGGTCTGATGAAAAAGTGCACAACAAGTACAAAGGTTATAATACCTACAACGTGGAAGGCGCGAAGAAGCTGCTAGCTAAAGCAGGCTTTAAAGATGTCAATGGTGACGGCTTCGTCGACACTCCGTCAGGCAAATCTTTCGAGCTACTGGTCCAATCGCCAAACGGCTGGACTGACTTTAACAACACCGTGCAACTTGCGGTTGAGCAGCTCGCTGAAGTCGGTATCAAAGCAAAAGCGCGTACCCCTGAGTTTGCGGTATACAACCAAGCCATGCTAGAGGGTACTTACGACGTTGCATACACCAACTACTTCCACGGTGCAGATCCACACTTGTATTGGAACAGTGCATATAACTCAGCACTACAGAAAGGTGAAGGCATGCCTCGCTTCGCGATGCACTTCTACAAAAATGAAAAACTGGACAACCTACTTGACAGCTTCTACAAAACCGCTGAGAAGAAAGAGCAAATCGCTATCGCTCATGGTATCCAGCAAATCATCGCTGCAGATCAGGTCACCATCCCTGTAATGTCTGGTGCTTACATGTACCAATACAACACCAAGCGCTTTACTGGCTGGTGGAACGAAGAAAATCCTAAGGGCCGTCCAAACATTTGGGCAGGCATCCCTGAGCGTCTACTGCACGTACTGGACCTAAAACCAGTTAACTAAGTAGAAGTTCATCTCCCGCGGCGCGCATCCCGTGCGCCGCTATAAATCCTTTTCAAACCTTGTTTGTTTATGGCGCCAGTCGTCAGGGGATTTTTCGCTCTGAATTCGGTCATGAGCGACCTGAAACCAGGAACAGGGAAAACGCTGGGTGAGTAAGGTGTAAGTTATGGGTTATTTTTTAAGACGTTTGTCATTTTATTTAGTCGCTCTCTTAGTTGCAGCGACATTAAACTTTATTATTCCGAGGGCGATGCCGGGCGATCCGGTCACCATGATGTTTGCGAATGCAACCACACAGGTTACCCCAGAGCGCATCGAAGCGATGAAAAAGCTGCTCGGTTTCGTCGACGGTCCTTTGTATGTCCAGTATTTGACCTACATTAAGAGTATTGTGAGTTGGGAACTGGGCACGTCAATCAAGTTTTATCCACTCAGTGTGAATGAACTGTTAGGCAGCGCTTTTGGCTGGTCACTGTTCTTAGCAGGCAGTGCGGTTATTCTCTCTTTCTCGATTGGTTCTATCTTAGGGATCTTCGCTGCTTGGCGTCGCGGTAGTAAATACGATGCGTTCATTACGCCGGGAATGCTGATTATCCAAGCCGTTCCACAAGTCGTAATCGCGATGCTCGCTTTGTTTACGTTTGCTATCGGCCTAGGTTGGTTCCCAACCGGTTACGCCTACACACCGGGCACGATTCCGGATTGGACAAGCTGGGACTACTACAAAGATGTTGCTTATCACGCCATTCTGCCTCTCCTATGTGCCTCTATCGTGCAAATCGGTGGCTTCTTGGTCAACATGCGTAACAACATGATCAACCTGCTAGCGGAAGACTACATCACCATGGCCAAAGGCAAAGGCTTGAGCGAAAACCGTGTGGTGTTCAACTACGCTGCGCGCAACGCGCTACTGCCCAGTGTCACGGCGCTTTCCATGTCACTCGGTATGGCGATCGGTGGTCAACTTATCGTTGAAATCATCTTTAACTACCCGGGATTAGGTAAGGTTTTGCTTGATGCAATCAACGCACGTGACTACCAAGTTCTGCAAGGTCAGTTGCTTATTATGACGCTGTTTATGCTGTCGTTTAACCTGATTGCCGACATGGTATATGTCGTGCTCGATCCTCGCCTACGCAAGGGAGGTAAATAATCATGAACAATCTATTTAAGCTTATTCTGGGTAACTCAGTCGCACGTATCGGTCTGGTGATTGTTAGCCTATTTATTTTCACGGCAGTGGGCGCACCACTTATCACCAAACATGCGCCAGATAAAAGAACGGGTAACCCACACGAATACCCAAGTTTCGTCGTGAAAGCAACGAAAGCCAATCCTGATGGTTGGGTAGCGAAAAACCTTGCCGATGATCGCCGTACGCTGCAACTATCCAAAAAGGCCGATCATGTGCTAGGCACATCGCGTATGGGCCGTGATATCTGGTCTCAACTGGCTTACGGTGCTCGCGTATCACTCGCCGTTGGCTTTGGTGCAGGCATTACCGTCTGTTTCTTGGCGACCGTTATCGGCATTTCGGCAGGTTACTTTGGTGGTCGTATCGACGATATTCTCACCGCCGCGATGAACATCATGCTGGTCATTCCGCAATATCCCCTGCTGTTCGTTTTAGCCGCCTTTATCGGCGAAGCTGGACCTGTAACAATCGCGATTATTATCGGCTGTACCTCCTGGGCATGGGGCGCGAGGGTAGTTCGCTCGCAAACACTCGCACTGCGTGAAAAAGAGTTTGTCAAAGCCGCTGAAGTGCTAGGTGAATCCTCTTGGCGCATCATCTTTGTCGAGATTCTGCCGAACCTTGTTCCAATTGTCGGTGCAAGCTTTATCGGCTCAGTAATGTACGCCATCACCATGGAATCCATCATCTCCTTCCTTGGACTTGGCGATCCAAACACCATCAGTTGGGGCATCATGCTGTACAACGTACAAACCTCTTCTTCAATGCTTATCGGTGCTTGGTGGGAACTACTGGCTCCATGTATTGCACTGACTTTACTGGTGACTGGCTTGGCGCTGCTTAACTTTGCCGTTGATGAAATTGCCAACCCACAACTTCGCTCTCATAAAGGTATGAAACGCTGGAAAAAACTGGCAAACCAAGACAAGAAAGAACGTGCACCAGCGATTGAACCACAAAATGCACTTTGCAGCGGGGATAAATAACTATGACGACGCCACTTATTTCAATCCGCAATCTATGCGTTGACTACATCACCGATGCGGGCGATGTCCGCGCCTGTAACAATGTCAGCTTCGACATTGCACCCGGTGAAGTGTTTGGTCTCGCTGGAGAATCTGGCTGTGGTAAATCAACCGTCGCCTTCTCTTTGATGCGACTGCACAAGCCGCCTGCGTTTATTACTGGCGGAGAGGTGATTTTCAACGGTGAAGACATTCTCAAATACAGTGACGATCGCATGCAGGCATTTCGCTGGAGCCAAATGTCCATGGTATTCCAAAGCGCGATGAACGCGCTCAACCCTGTATTGACCATGGAAGATCAGTTCTGCGATGTGATCATGCGTCACACCAACATGACTCGTGAGCAAGCCAAACGCCGCGCAGAGGGGTTACTGGAGATCGTTGATATTCACGCCAGCCGTCTAAGAGATTATCCGCACCAGTTTTCTGGCGGTATGCGCCAACGCCTAGTGATTGCCATTGCCCTCGCGCTTAATCCGAAGATGATCATCATGGATGAACCGACCACTGCACTGGACGTGGTGGTACAGCGCGAAATCTTGCAAAAGATCTATGCACTGAAAGAAGAGTTTGGTTTTTCAATCCTCTTCATCACACATGACTTGTCGTTGATGGTCGAGTTTTCCGACCGCATCGGCATCATGTACTCCGGTGAGCTGATTGAGGTTGCGCCAGCGAAACAAATTCTGCAATCCCCTTTCCACCCTTATACCAAAGGGCTGGGCAGTTCATTCCCACCGCTGACAGGGCCAAAAACCAAACTGACTGGCATACCTGGTAACCCGTTGAACCTGCTTGATGTTCCACAAGGTTGCCGTTTCCAAGCCCGTTGCAGTCGTGTTCACGACACTTGTACCAAGGTCGCCACCAGCTTACGACAAATCGAGCCAGGCCGTTTTTCCAACTGCCACCTTTATGGCGAGCCGATTGCTCAACACAAGCTGTAAAGACCACGGACAAGCTGTTAAGGATACTGGAGACAATTATGAGCAAAGAATATGGTGAGCTGCTGATTGAAGGCAAAAATGTCGTCAAAGACTTCCCGCTCAATAGCAACTCAATCAAACAATCTAAGATGCGTGCCCTCAATGACGTGTCATTCAAAATGTACAAAGCTCGCGGGTTATCGGTAGTGGGTGAATCAGGCTCTGGTAAATCAACCACCGCCAAAATGATCGCCAAAATGTACGCGCCAAGCAACGGAGTCATCGAATACAAAGGCCGAGACATTCAAGAGATAACCTCAAGAAAAGATCTGATCGCTTACCGCGAAGGCATTCAGATGGTGTGGCAAGATCCGTTTGGTTCGCTTAACCCAACACACAATATCTTCCACCACATCGCTCGCCCATTGCTGATCCATAAAAAGATCGCCCCGGGCAACCCAAAAGAGCTGGAAGAGCGTGTTTACGATCTGCTGGAACAGGTCGGCCTTATTCCACCGAAAGAGACAGCAGCGAAGTTCCCCCATCAGCTTTCTGGTGGCCAACGTCAGCGCGTTAACTTAGCGCGCAATATTGCCGTAGGCGCTGAAGTGGTATTGGCGGACGAACCGACTTCAATGCTGGATGTATCGATTCGTGCTGGCGTGCTTAACTTGATGGAGGAGATGAAGTTTGAGAAACAGATGTCGCTTCTCTACATCACGCACGACATCGCAACCGCACGCTATATTGCCGAAGATCTGGCCGTGATGTACGTCGGTCACATGGTGGAATGGGGAGATACGGAAGAGATCATTCATGATCCTCAACACCCTTACACACAACTGTTGGTGTCTGCGGTGCCCGATCCAAGCAAATCGATTCACGACAAGTTAAAAGGCAACAAAGGGGAAATCCCACTCTGGACACCCGCTTCCGTTGGTTGCCCTTTTGCGGGTCGCTGTGAACACGCCACCAGCCGATGCCGCGAGCAGTTACCTGAAGTAACGCAGCTCTCGGAAAACCACTTTGTTCGTTGTTATTTATTTGACAATTAAGCCCAATAGAGCCAGGACTCGTCCTGGCTCTGGCAATAACTAGAAATCCTTTGTCGGAGATTTGCAATGCTGCTACTCACTAACCATATAGGCTACGAACGAAACGGCCCCAAGAAAGCCGTGCTTCAGACGCGTCAAGCACGTCTGTCGTCTGACACCGCCTTGCTGGTCTGTGCCAACGAGCATCAAACAATCACTACCCTTTCAATACAAAAAGTCGGTCGCGTCGCCAACTGGCATCAAGGGTATTTTTACACCATTGATTTTAGTGACTTTAACCACGTTGGTGAGTTCTATCTGCGCTTTGACAACCTATGTTCAGCCACCTTTACCATCGGCGACACTTTACTGTTCAAGCGAACCTTTTCCGACGTATTACACTACTTTAAATCACAACGCTGCGGCGGAGTTTTTGACCAACAAGATAAAGCCGTTCCTTTGCTGCACAGCGAGCAAACTGTGGATGTACGAGGAGGCTGGTACGACGCCTCGGGCGATGTGAGTAAATATCTCAGCCATCTCTCTTATGCCAACTATCTCAACCCACAGCAAACCCCCATGGTGGTGTGGAACATGCTCAAAGGTTTAGAGTTGATGAGCGAAAGCTCGGATTTTCCGGCATTTAGTCAAGTGCGACTAAAAGAGGAAGCGCTGCATGGCGCTGATTTTTTGGTCAGAATGCAAAACCCTAAAGGATTCTTTTACACCACGGTCTTCGACAAGTGGAGTAAAGACGTCAAACAACGGGAAATTTGTACTTACGCAACTCAACAGGGTCACAAGTCTGACGACTACCAAGCGGGATTTCGCCAAGGTGGCGGCATCGCAATAGCGGCGCTGGCGGCTGCCGCAAGATTGGATGTACACGGCGAGTATGATCAGCAGAAGTACCTCAACGCAGCCGAAAATGGCTACTGGCATCTGAAAGAAAGCAATCGCTATTATCTCAATGACGGTGAAGAGAACATCATTGACGAGTACTGCGCTCTGCTGGCATGTGTCGAGCTATATCGTTCAACGCAAGAGCGTCGATATCTACAAGAAAGTCGCGCTTGGGCAGCTCGCCTTGCGGTGCGTCAACACAACGATGAGCAGTTCGCCCATTTCTGGTCAGCTAATCAAGATGGTTCTCGCCCTTATTTCCACGCGGCCGAAGCGGGGCTGCCCGTGATTGCCCTGTGTGAATATCTGGCTATCGAAAGCGATGAACAATACAGCGAGCCGCTGCGTCAAGTGGTGCACAACGCGTGCTGGTTTGAAGTGACTATCACCAACAAAGTGACCAACCCCTTTGGTTATCCTCGCCAGTACGTTAAAGGGGTTGAACAAGCCAAACGTGACGCCTTTTTTATCGCCCAGCAAAACGAATCGGGCTATTGGTGGCAGGGTGAAAATGCCCGTCTTGGATCGCTTGCTGTGATGGGCTTTTTAGCGCAAAAACACCTCCGCGATGAGGCGCTCAAAGACGCACTTTCACTCCTAGCGCAAGATGCCTTGAACTGGATTTTAGGGCTAAATCCATACGATATGTGCATGCTTGATGGCCACGGCCATAACAATCCGGATTACCTTCCGCATATAGGTTTTTTCAACGCCAAAGGCGGGGTATGCAACGGGATTACTGCTGGATTTGAGGACGAAGAAGATATCGCCTTCAACCCTGACGGGCAAAAAGACGACATGTTGCAGAACTGGCGTTGGGGGGAGCAATGGATCCCTCACGGCGCTTGGTATTTGCTCGCCATGATGTGTCAAGTACATCACCACACTCAGTTCGATCAGGAGTGAGCCAATGAAAGAATTTTA
Source organism: Vibrio navarrensis (assembly GCF_015767675.1). Lineage (NCBI taxonomy): Bacteria > Pseudomonadati > Pseudomonadota > Gammaproteobacteria > Vibrionales > Vibrionaceae > Vibrio > Vibrio navarrensis. The sequence continues at coordinate 2,854,851 of NZ_CP065217.1, forward strand.
CGTGGGGATTGATGGCGGAGGCACCTCGTGCCGCGCTCGGATCCGCGATGCGCAAGGTACGCTAATTGGCGAGGGCAGAAGTGGCAGTGCCAATATCATGCTCGGCGCGGAACTCGCCATGACATCCATCATCTCGGCCATTCGCCAAGCCGCGATGCAAGGTGGCCTAACCGAGCAGGATTTCGCCAGTATGCATTTGGGCTTAGCACTGGCGGGAGCAGAGCATAAAGCCTCTTGGCACGCATTTATGCAACAGCCGCATCCTTTTGCCAGTGTCACTTTGAATACGGACGCGTACGGCGCTTGCCTTGGGGCGCACAACGGTAAGAACGGCGCGATCATGATCGCAGGCACAGGATCGTGCGGCATCTATCTGCAAGAGGGTGTGCAGCATGTGGTGGGAGGACGCGAGTTTCCTATCTCCGATCAAGGTGGTGGTGCTGTTATGGGCTTGAGACTTATCCAACAAGTGTTACTCGCCGAAGACGGCATTCGCGAGAAAACCCCACTTTGCCTGCACGTGATGACGCATTTTAACCAAGATGTCGACGCTATTGTTGAATGGTCCAAAAAGGCACTGCCACGAGACTATGGCTGCTTTTCTCCCGCTATTTTCCAGCACGCGGAACAGGCCGACTCGCTGGCAATTGAGCTGTTAAAACAGACGGCGCAGGACATTGAGATGTTTCTCATCGCTTTACATAAACGCGGCGCAACGCGCATCTGCTTAATGGGCAGTATCGCAGAACGTATTTTGCAATGGTTATCACCACCCGTTCAGCAATGGATCGTCGAGCCACAACACGACGCTATAGAAGGGGCTTTGATGTTTGCCGGTCAAGACAAACACAACCTCTATGCTATGACCCAACAATAGGAATTGTTCATGGAATATCGTATTGACCTGGTTGTCCTTTCGGAGCAGAAACAGAATTGTCGTTTTGGGCTCACTTTGCATAATCTCAGTGACCAGGATCTGCCCGCATGGTCGCTCACTTTTGCTTTCAATCGCTTCATTCAGCCTGGTAGCGTCTCACATGGCACACTGACGCAAATTGGTAGCTATTGCCAGCTAAAGCCGGAAACGCAAGTGTTAGCGGCAAATGACCACTTTTACTGTGAATTTAGCGTGCAAACCAATCCATTTCGCTACTATTCCGATGGTTTAAATCAAGCCTTTATTGAATTTCAGCAAAGCGATACACGGGTTCGCCACCCGGTGGATGTCCCTCCTATCGTACTTGCTTCCCCTTATCGTGAACGCGAGGTGCTGCCACATACTTTAGCCAGTGAGCACGCCCTGCTACCTAAACCGAACGCGATGACTCTTAATAAAGGGATCTTTACCCTTACCGCTGAGAGCGGCGTAGCTTGGCAATGCGATGCAGCGCAAAGCGCAGCCCTGTGGTTTATTGACGAGCTGCAACGTATTCACCACATCACTCTTCGCGCCGATGAGCATGGCAAGCTGGTATATAAAAAGAATCCTACCTTGGATGAAGGGGTTTATCACCTCAATATCAGTGAGTCGCACATCTCGATCGAGTCAGGATCGCAGGCTGGCTTCGTCCACGCCAGCGCCACCTTATTGCAATGGATTGGTTGCCCTGAAGAGAGTCAGCCGATTGAACTGGTGTGCTGCACGATTGCCGATCAACCACGCTTTGATTATCGCGGCATGATGCTCGATTGCTCACGCCATTTTCACAGTATCGAGCAAGTTAAACGTCTGATTAACTTGTTGGCGCACTACAAATTCAACACCTTCCATTGGCATCTGACCGACGATGAAGGCTGGAGAATTGAGATCAAAGCGTTCCCTGAGCTGACCGAAATTGGCGCTTGGCGCGGTGTCGATGAAGCCATTGAGCCGCAATACACCCATATTTCGCAGCGCTACGGTGGCTTTTATAGCCAAGAAGAGATCAAAGAGGTGGTCGCGTTTGCACAGCAACGAGGCATTAATGTCATTCCTGAAATTGATGTGCCGGGGCACTGCCGCGCGGCGATCAAATCACTGCCACACTTACTGGTTGAAGAACAAGACACCACCGTCTATCGCAGCATTCAAAACTACTCTGACAACGTGTTAAACCCTGCGTTAGAAGGGACTTACCAGTTCCTTTATCGCGTCTTAGAAGAAGTCACGGCACTGTTTCCTTCTCCTTATGTCCATATCGGCGCCGATGAAGTGCCACATGGCGTTTGGTCAAACAGCCCGAGCTGCCAAGCGTTGATGGCGGAATGTGGCTACCAAGATTACAAAGAGCTTCAGGGACACTTACTACGCCACGCGGAACAAAAACTGCGCTCACTAGGCAAACGCATGCTTGGCTGGGAAGAAGCACAACACGGCGACAAAGTCAGCAAAGACACCGTTATCTACTCTTGGCTGAGTGAAGATGCGGCGGTGAACTGCGCTCGCCAAGGGTTTGATGTGGTGCTCCAGCCTGCACAAACCACCTATCTCGATATGACACAAGATTACGCACCGGAAGAGCCGGGGGTAGATTGGGCCAATCCACTGCCACTTGAAAAAGCCTATACCTACGAGCCGCTTGCCAATATACCGGCTGACGACCCAATTCATAAACGAATTTGGGGAATCCAAACGGCTCTTTGGTGCGAAATCATTAATAACCCACAACGCATGGACTACATGATCTTCCCACGCTTAACCGCGCTGGCCGAAGCGTGTTGGACCGAAAAACAGCAACGCGACTGGCCCGACTACTTAGCAAGACTCAAAGGCCACTTACCGCTGCTCGACAAACAAGGCGTGCAATATCGTCAGCCTTGGAAATAGACAATCCGCCGGGGGCAAAAGCGCCAGGCTGTTTTACTCGCTTTAGTTTTTGACTGCCTATGCGGCAGTTTGTTGAAAAGGAAATGACAATGAAATACGGCTATTTCGATAATGACAATCGTGAATACGTCATCACCCGTCCAGATGTACCAGCACCTTGGACGAACTATCTGGGCACAGAAAAGTTCTGTACCGTCATCTCACACAACGCGGGCGGCTACTCTTTCTATCACTCGCCCGAGTACAACCGCGTGACCAAATTCCGCCCCAACTTTACCCAAGATCGCCCGGGACATTACGTCTATCTGCGTGATGATGCCACTGGCGACTACTGGTCTATTTCCTGGCAACCTGTGGCAAAAAGCCTTGAACAAGCGAGCTACGAAGTTCGTCATGGCCTCTCCTACTCAAAATTTAAATGTGAGTACAATGGCATCGTGGCGAAAAAAACGCTCTTCGTGCCAAAAGGCGAAGATGCCGAAGTTTGGGATGTTGAGATCGAAAACACGTCAAATGAAGTGCGCACCATCAGTGCATTCAACTATGTTGAGTTTTCTTTCAGCCACATCAAATCAGATAACCAAAACCACCAGATGTCACTCTACTCTGCGGGCACCGAATTCAAAGATGGCGTGATTGAGTATGACTTATACTACAACACCGACGACTTCCTTGGTTTCTATTATCTTACGGCCACATTTGATGCCGACAGCTACGATGGCCAGCGCGATACGTTCCTCGGCATGTACCGCGACGAAGCCAACCCAATTGCAGTCGCGCAAGGTCAGTGCTCGAACAGCGCGCAAACTTGTTACAACCACTGTGGTGCGCTGCATAAGCAATTTGTGCTACAACCGGGCGAGAAAGTGCGCTTTGCGGTGATCTTAGGTGTAGGTAAAGGCAACGGCGCAAAACTGCGTGAAAAATACCAAGATCTTAACCAAGTGGATCAAGCGTTTGCCGGTATCAAAGCACACTGGGACGAGCGCTGTGAGAAGTTCCAGGTGAAATCACCAAACGCTGGTTTGGATACCATGATCAACGCATGGACACTCTACCAAGCAGAAACCTGTGTGGTATGGTCGCGCTTTGCCTCGTTCATAGAAGTCGGTGGCCGTACCGGTTTGGGTTATCGTGATACCGCACAAGATGCGATCTCAGTTCCGCACACCAACCCAGCAATGACGCGCAAACGCCTAGTTGATCTGCTGCGCGGCCAAGTGAAAGCAGGCTACGGTTTGCACCTCTTCGATCCTGACTGGTTTGATCCAGAAAAAGCCGATGTTAAACCATCGAAATCACCCACCGTTGTTCCAACACCGTCTGACGACGATAAGATCCACGGTATTAAAGACACCTGTTCAGACGACCACCTGTGGATCGTGCCAACCATCTTGAACTATGTGAAAGAGACGGGCGATATCGGCTTTATTGACGAACTGATCCCTTACGCAGACGGCGGCAACGCGACCGTTTACGAACACATGATGGCGGCGCTGGATTTCTCCGCAGAATACGTCGGTCAAACCGGTATCTGTAAAGGGCTACGTGCCGACTGGAACGACTGTCTAAACCTCGGCGGCGGTGAGTCATCCATGGTGTCGTTCCTGCACTTCTGGGCACTGGAAGCCTTCTTGGAACTGTCTCGTTTCCGCAACGATGACGCCGCAACCGATAAGTACCAAGCGATGGCAAACGGCGTTCGTGAAGCATGTGAAACCCACCTATGGGATGAGAAAGGCGAATGGTACATCCGCGGCCTGACCAAAGATGGCGACAAGATCGGCACCTTCGACCAAGTGGAAGGTAAAGTACACCTTGAGTCCAACTCACTGGCGGTCCTTTCTGGTGCCGTCAGCCACGAGCGCGGTATCAAGGCGATGGATGCAGTCTACGAGTACTTGTTCTCGAAATATGGCCTACACCTAAACGCACCATCGTTTGCCACACCAAATGATGACATCGGTTTCGTCACTCGCGTTTACCAAGGCGTGAAAGAAAACGGCGCTATCTTCTCGCATCCAAACCCATGGGCATGGGTGGCAGAAGCGAAGCTCGGCCGCGGCGATCGCGCGATAGAGCTTTACGACGCGCTCAACCCATACAACCAAAACGACATCATTGAAACCCGCATTGCAGAACCGTACTCCTATGTGCAATTCATCATGGGGCGTGACCACCAAGACCACGGCCGGGCAAACCACCCATGGTTAACGGGGACTTCAGGTTGGGCGTATTACGCCACCACCAACTTTATCCTCGGCGTGCGTACTGGTTTCGATTCACTTGAAATCGACCCATGTATTCCAACCTCGTGGCCTGGCTTTGAAGTGACTCGTCAATGGCGCGGCGCCACTTACCAAATCAAGGTAGAAAACCCGCAAGGCGTTTCAAAAGGAGTGAAATCGATCACTTTAAACGGTCAAGCGATCGCAGGTGCGGTTCCTGCGCAAGCGCAAGGTACGGTGAATGAGGTGGTGGTCGTGTTGGGATAACCCCATCACGGTATCGCTAGCAAAAATTTTTGGAAGTGGCCAAGTTGCCACTTCCGATTGGAGATCAAGTTATGATCAAATTTGGAACCGGTGGCTGGCGCGCTTTTATTGGCGAAGAGTTCACCAAAGACAACGTTCGCTTGGTCGCGCAAGCGGTCGCGAACATCATTCATGACGAAGCAGTGGCGCATCGCGGTTTTGTCATCGGCTACGACCGCCGTTTCTTGTCAGACAAAGCGGGGGCTTGGTTTGCAGAAGTGCTGGCGGCCAACGGCATTGTGGTCAGTTTTATCAATAAATTTGTCCCAACGCCGATTGTGATGTTTAAAGCCAAAGAAATGGGCTGTGCTTACTCTGCCTGTATTACCGCATCGCACAACCCCGCGGACTACAACGGCATCAAGGTATTTATTGAAGGCGGACGTGATGCTGACGAAGTGATCACGCAGAAGATCGAAGCGCAAATCGCCCATCTGACTCTAGATCAAGTGCAAAGCGTCGATTTCGAACAAGCGGTGCAAGACAAACAGATCAATATCATCAATCCGATGAATGAGTTTGTCGATTCGATCATCGATTTTATCGATATTGAAGCGATTAAACGTGCCAATCTGCGCGTGTTGATTGACCCTATGTTTGGCGTGGCGAAAAACGCACTGCAAACCGTCCTGATTAATGGCCGCTGCGATGTCGACGTGATCAACGATGGCAAAAACCCAGACTTTGGCGGGCTAATGCCTTCGCCAAGTGCCGCGACGCTCTATCGTCTCAAGCACTTAGTGGCCGCAGAGGGCTACGACATTGGCATCGGCACTGACGGCGATGCCGACCGCTTGGGCATCATCGATGAGAAAGGCAACTTCATTCACCCTAACGAAGTGTTGATGCTGCTTTACTACTACCTGCTTGAATATAAAGGCTGGAAAGGTTCGGTGGTGCGCAATATCGCCACGACGCATATTCTCGACAAGATCGCCGCCGATCATGGCGAAGTGTGCTTTGAAGTTCCTGTTGGCTTTAAACACATCAGCTCACAAATGGAAGCGGACGACTCTTTGATTGGTGGGGAGAGCTCTGGCGGCTTGACCATTCGCGGTCACATCAAGGGCAAAGATGGCGTATTCGCTTCTAGCCTGTTGGTGGAAATGCTCTCGGTGACTGGCAAAAAACTCTCTGAGTTACTCGATGAGATCTACAGCAAATACGGCTACGCCTACATGGCCGAAGGCGATTGCAAATTTAAAGCCGCGCAGAAAGAGGCGTTGTACAACAAAATTTATGTTGAGAAGCAGCTACCTGAGTTTGATTTTGCCATCGACAAAGTGAGTTATCACGACGGGGCCAAAGTCTACTTCCAAAATGGCGGCTGGGTGATTGCCCGCTTTTCCGGCACAGAGCCACTGCTGAGAATTTTTGCCGAGATGCAGGATAAAGAGACTGCTGAGCTTGTTCTTCAACAGTTTAAAGAATTTTTGGCTTTAAACTGATCCTGCCAAGAGGATTCACCTGAAGAACGATTGCCCGACACCAAGTCGGGCTTTTTTTTGCTCTTAAAATGCCAAGATCCCTTGCGTATCCACTTTGACACTCACGCTCTGTCCGACACTCAGCGCTTGCGAGGAACTGGCTAACAGCTGACTGCCATTGCTTTCAATCACATAGCGACAGTGATCGCCCATAAACTGCTGTTCTAAAATGCAAATACTGCTCTCTGCGGCGGCACTGATTTGAATGTGCTGCGGGCGCAGCAACAGTTCGCAGCGAGCGTTGAGTTCTATTGGCTGCTGCGCTTGGGCTTCTACCACACCAAGCTGCGTTTCGAACTCGCTCTCAGACAGACGCGTTGCGGGCAAATAACTCCCCCCGCCAAGAAAATCCGCCACAAACTTGCTTGATGGTTGATAGTAAAGCTCCGACGCCGTGCCATATTGCTCAATTACGCCGTGGTTCATCACCGCCATTTTATCGGCAAAGGCAAACGCCTCTTCGCGAGAATGAGTAACAAAAATCGCCGTTACCCCTTGCGCTTTGAACAATTTGCGAATTTCACCAATCAGCTCATGGCGCACTTGGGTGTCGATATTGGAAAACGGTTCATCCAACAGCAGTAAATCTGGCTTGTAAGCCAATGAGCGCGCAATGGCGACTCGCTGCTGCTGACCACCTGAAAGCTGGTGCGGGTAGCGCTGGGCAAAGGCGCTCAGATGCACCAAATCCAACATTTCGGCCACTCGACGCTGTTTGTCTTGCTGACTACTCCCTTTCAAACCAAATGCAACGTTGTCCGCTACCGTCAAATGCGGGAAGAGTGCGTAGTCTTGAAAGATCATGCCAATATTACGCTGCTCAGGCGGCAACCAGCGTTCACCATTGTCGATCGTCACACCATTGAGGCACATCTCGCCCGCACTGAGCGGCAGGAGGCCGGCAATGGCCTTGAGCAAGGTTGTTTTGCCACAGCCACTCGCGCCAAGCAAACAGACAATTTGCCCCGGTTCAACGTGCAAAGAGAGCGATTCTAAAATCGTCTGTTGATCATATTGGCAGGTCAAATTTCGGATAGATAACGCACAGCTCATTAGTGACTCTGCTCCAGTGAACGGTTAACAATGACAAGAGGGATCAAACCGACCAGCACCAAAAGTACCGCAGGCATCGCTGCGATCTCCAAGCGCTCGTCGGAGGCGTAGCTATAAACGTAGGTCGCAAGGGTTTCGAAGTTAAAGGGTCGCAAAAGCAAAGCCGCATTGAGCTCTTTCATCGACTCAATAAACACCAATAAGGCCGCTATGAGCATGCCACGTTTGATCAAAGGGAAATGCACCCGCCACAACATGCGATTGGCATCACAGCCCATGGTTCTGGCCGCCATGTCTAGCGAAGGGGAAACCTTGTTGAGATGACTTTCAATACTGCCAATCGCCACCGCGGCAAAACGCACCACCATAGCAAAAATCATGGCAAACATAGAACCGGAAAAAATCAGCCCCGGCCTTCCCCATGCAAACTGCTTGGCCAAGTCGTTGACCAAATGATCGAGCGACAACACCGGCACCATCACACCAATGGCCAAAACCGTTCCCGGCACGGCATAGCCGAGCGACGACATGCGCATCCACACTAAGCTCGAGCGCTGGCTGTGAAGTCGATAATTGAAGTTCACCACCAACGCGACCAATACCGCGACAATCGCCGCAGATAAAGAGACTTGCAAGCTGTTAAGTGCAAAACGGCGAAACTCTTCGGTCCAGCTTTGCGCAAAATAGGTCAGCGAGTAGTCGAGCAGTTGCAACAGCGGAAACAGGAATGCCATCGCCACCAGCCCCCAGCACCAACACAGTGCCGCCCATTTTTTCCAGCCATGCAGTTGATAGCGAAAATCTTCATGGCTATTAAACTGCGCTTGAAACAGCTTTTGCCGACGACGACTGTAGCGCTCAGCGCTGAGCAGTAAGATGACGATCACCAGCATCAACGCGGAGATTTTCGCCGCCGCATTGAGATTGGAATAGCCCAGCCAAGTGTCGTAAACCGCGGTAGTTAAGGTATTGACCGCGAAATAGCTCACCGTGCCAAAATCACCGATGGTTTCCATCGCAACCAGTGACAAGGCTACGGCGATGGAAGGACGCGCCAGCGGCATCGAAATACGCCAAAAACTCTCCCACGGGCTGCATTTAAGCAGGCGCGCACTTTGCAGCAAAGAGACATTTTGCTCCATAAAGGCGGCGCGACACAGCAGATAGACATAAGGATAGAGCACCAGCGACAGGACGAAAACCGCCCCCGGGACAGTGCGAATATCGGGAAACCAATATTCCCCAGCGCCCCAGCCCGTGATGTCACGCAGCAAAATCTGTACTGGGCCAGCGTAGTCAAACCAATCGGTAAAAATGTAGCCGATGATGTAACCGGGCATCGCCAATGGCAGCACCAACGCCCACTGCAGCCACTTTTCACTAGGCAGTTTGCACATTGCCATGAGCCAAGCACTCGGAATGCCAAGCAACAACGAGAGCAGCATCACGCCCAAGGTCAAAGTAATGGTGTTAACAATGTAGGAAGGCATCACGGTTGCCAACAAGTGAGCAAACAGCTCGTCGCTTGAGCCAACCGCCGTGTAGAAGATCGCTAAGATCGGCAAAACCAGCAGTACGGCTAATGCCCCACTGCTGGTTTTCCAGGTGTATTTTTGTTCTTTCATCGCCTAATTACTGCAAGGCTGTATGAAATACAGTTGCGCTCGCAAATACATCTCATATCACTTTAATTTACAAGGGGTACAGTTATACCCCTTGTTTCATTTAAAGGTCAAATTTCACTTCGTCGAGAAGCTTAATTGCCGCTGCATGGTGAGATGCAATGTCATCTAGAGAAAGCGTATCGGCTTTAAAGTCTCCCCAAGATGCCACCAGCTCAGAGCGTTTCACGCCTTCTTTAACTGGGTACTCAAAGTTCACCTCAGCATACATTTGCTGCGCCACATCGTCGGTCAAGAACTCCATCAGCTTCTGCGCATTGGCTTTGTTTGGTGCGTATTTGGCCATTGCCATGCCAGAGATGTTGACGTGTGTGCCTTGAGTTTTCTGATTCGGGAAGTTGATATACACCGAGTCCGCCCACGCTTTTTGCTCAGGATCGTTGATCATTGCGCCAAGGTAGTAACTGTTGCCGAGAGAAACATCACAAAGGCCTTCTTTGATCGCTTTCACTTGACCGCGATCGTTGCCTTGCGGTTTACGCGCTAGGTTCGCTTTCACACCTTCCAGCCATTTTTTGGTTTCCGCTTCACCGTGATGAGCAATCATTGCTGATACCAGAGAAACGTTGTAAGGATGTTTACCGCTGCGAGTACAAATTTTGCCTTTGAATTCTGGTTTCGCCAGATCTTCGTAGTCAAAGTCTTCACCCAGCAGACCAACGCGATCGCGTGATGAGTAAACACTGCGCGTACGGGTGGTCAACGCGAACCACTCGTTTTGCTTATCTTGGTACTGTGCTGGGACATTTTTTTCAATAATGTCACTGTTTACAGGCTGAACTAGCCCTTTGTCGGTCAGTTCAGCAAGACGGCTGATGTCTACGGTAAGAATCACATCTGCCGGGCTGTATTCGCCCTCTTGCGCTAGCTTCTCTGCAATACCGGTTTTCGCAAACATCACGTTCACTTTAATGCCCGTCTCTTTGGTGAACTCTTTAAACATGGGTTCAACCAGGAAAGGTTGGCGGTAAGAGTAGACGTTCACTTCTTCAGCAGCCATGGCTGTCGGTGCCAGTGTCGCGCACGCCAGCGCAGACAGAGTAAGCAGTTTTTTCATCAAGAGAGTCCTTTGAGCCAGATTTGAACTAGAATGATAACGTTTATCAGTTGCGTCATTATAAGCATGTCGATTTTTAAAACAACGCTTAAATGATAAAAAACCCGCCAACAACGGCGGGTTTTTGATAGCTTTATTTGTAAGGATTTGTGTCTTATTTGACGGTAACGAACTCTGGGTAAGCGCCGACACCACAATCGTGCATGTCCATGCCTTCCATCTCTTCTTCTTCACTAACACGGATACCCATGGTCGCTTTCAAGATGCCCCACACCACTAAGCTTGCGCCAAACACCCAAGCAAAGATCACCGCAGCGCCGAGAAGCTGAGCTGAGAAAGTCGCGTTGGCATTGCTTAGCGGAACCACCATCAGGCCAAAGAAGCCACACACGCCGTGAACAGAGATAGCACCCACTGGATCGTCAATCTTCACTTTATCCAGACCGATGATGCTGAACACCACCAGCGCACCTGCTACCGCACCGATCGCCACCGAGTAAACTGGCGATGGAGAAAGAGGATCTGCGGTAATCGCCACTAGACCAGCCAACGCGCCGTTGAGAATCATGGTCAGGTCTGCTTTACCCCAAGTGGTTTTACACACGAGCAGTGCAGCGATAGCACCCGCAGCCGCAGCCGCGTTGGTGTTAAGGAAGATTTGACCTACCGCTGTCGCGTTTTCAAAATCCGACAGCATTAATTGTGAGCCGCCGTTGAAACCGAACCAACCAAACCACAAGATGAAGGTACCTAAGGTGGCTAGTGGCATGTTAGAACCCGGAATTGGGTAGATTTCACCGTTTTTACCGTATTTGCCTTTACGTGCACCGAGCAATAACACACCCGCTAGAGCCGCAGACGCACCCGCCATATGCACAATACCCGAACCCGCAAAGTCGCTAAATCCAGCCGCAGACAGGAAGCCACCACCCCAAGTCCAGTAACCTTCCATTGGGTAGATAAACGCGGTCAAAATGGCCGAAAACACAAGGAAAGACCACAGTTTCATACGCTCAGCGACAGCACCCGATACCACAGACATGGCGGTGGCAACGAAGACCACTTGGAAGAAGAAGTCAGATTCCAGCGAGTGATCCGCCCCTTCGGCTTGACTGCCAATCAGCGCACCAAGCGAGGGCAGCCAACCGCCTTCGCTGTTGTCGACGTACATGATGTTGTAACCAACCACCAAGTAGGTCGTACAGGCGATAGCGTACAAACAGAAGTTTTTGGTTAGAATTTCAGTGGTGTTTTTTGAACGCACCAGACCCGCTTCCAACATGGCGAAACCAGCCGCCATCCACATCACAAGCGCGCCGGAAATGAGAAAGAAAAAGGTATCGAGCGCGTAGCGTAACTCAGTTACGGTTGTTGTTAATTCCATAGTAAGTTCTCCAGTCCTTTGAATCGTTACAGTGCTTCAATATCAGTCTCGCCAGTACGAATACGTACCGCGTGACTTAAGTCGTACACAAAAATTTTGCCGTCACCAATTTTTCCGGTATGCGCCGCTTTGGTGATCGCGTCAATCACTCGGTCCACATTGTCTGCTTGAGTGGCAATCTCAAGTTTTACCTTCGGCAGAAAATCAACCTGATACTCGGCACCGCGATACAGCTCGGTATGCCCTTTCTGGCGGCCGAATCCTTTCACTTCTGAAACCGTCATCCCTTCAATGCCGACATCCGCCAGCGCTTCACGAACATCATCCAGTTTAAATGGTTTAATTATGGCGTTGATTAGTTTCATTGCATCCTCTCTGAAAACGTCATCCTGTTACATACCAAGTAATCCAAGGTACGTGCCAACTTTTTATCTTATTGTTTTTAAAGTGCTTGTTAGAAAAACAGCACTAAAAATAAAATTGATAGCACCAGCTTGGTGCATCGCATTCACAAAAATAAAGCATCGGCTGAATTTCGGCCTAATTCAGTGCAACCGTTCAACAATAAGCTTATTTACCCTCAAGACTTGTGACATTATTGTGAAGATAAGAAAAATCCCCAGACTTTCATCTGGGGATTTTTTATGTTTCTAGCATAACCGGACTGTGAATCCGCTAAGCTAACGTTGGCCGCTTAAAAACGCATGTTGGCCGAGATCCAGAAGTTACGCGACGCGTGTTTCACGTTGTAGTGATCTTCTTTAGTCATGGTGTAGCTACCATCGCCGTTGTCTTGCCAGTTGGTGACATCGTAGGTGGTAAAGTCTTTGTCAAACAAGTTGTTCACACGAGCGGAGAGAGTCAAATCATCCGACAGCATCCAACTGCCACCTAAGTGGAAGACCTCGAAATCTTTGTAGTACTGATCCTTACCGCTGTCATCTTGACCACGGTAGCGGTCTGAGTTGGCTTCCATGGTCAGATAGAGCGAAACGTAGTTGGTCGCGTACCAGTTTAAGGTCGTATTGAGCATGTGCTTCACTGGATTACTGGTCAACGGCTCACCTTTATTGGCCCCACTGGTGATCTCAGAATCGGTGTAAGTGTAGTTTGCTCTTAGTGAAAAATCGTATGGCAGCATCAGTTGCCCTGCTAGCTCAACCCCTTGCACTCTTGCATCACCGACGTTGTCTTTGTAACTCAACACATAGCGACTATTTAATGCATTCCAACCTGCGGCATCCGCATTGTCACACGCGCGATTGTTTGGATTGGCGATACAGTTGTATTTGCTTTCGATCTTGTTTTTAAAATCGTTATGGAAGAAGGTCGCGTTAAAGGTATGGCCTTTTTCATGGGTGTAGTACACCGCCACTTCGCTGTTGACCGATTCTTCCGGTTTCAGGTTTTCGTTGCCAACCCACGGGCTAGTGCCTTGGCCGCCAAAGCCGGTAATGCCGGAGTATAGATCGGTGGTTTTCGGCGTTTTATACCCCGTTGACACACCACCTTTTACTGTCCAGTTCGGGTTTAAGGTGTACACACCGTACAAACGCGGTGAAACATGGCTACCGAATGTATCGTGATCGTCGTAGCGCACACCCGCGGTCAGCGTCAATGGCTCAATGATGCGCCAGCTGTCTTCGACAAACAGCGAATATTGAGTTTGCTCTTGCATCGCTCCCGCTCGATAGCCCGAGCCTTGCATGCCAAACACGCCATCTTCCATCTCGGAATCAATCAGTTGTCCGCCTACAACCACAAAGTGATCGCCCAAAGGCAGCTCGAGTTTGGCATCCAACGTAGTGCTTTCGTTACGCAGTTCACGTTTAGGACGAGACATCAATTCAGATTCGATCCAGGCCATCACTTCGGCTTGGCTCAAATTGGCTTTTTTATCCGCCAACTCTTGACGCTGCTGTAGCGAGAGCGGCAGTGAACGGCCTAAATTTTCTGTTTTAACATGCGATAGCGAGACTTCACTGCGGCCAAACTCCCACTTGCCTTTGTGCGTCAAAGACCATTGGTCACGCAGCGTGCGCTGAGTCGGAGCATAGCCTACACGGGCATTTTTATAGATGGTTGCGGCACTATCGGTGGTGCCGAATTGCGATTCGCTGTTGTCGTACTTCTGACGTGAAGCATCGTAGTCGATCAACAGTTCCTGATCCTCGTTGATGTACCAAGCTAAGCCAAAGCCAGCGGTCCAGTTCTGGTTATCGGAGGTTTTACCGCCGCCACCAAAGGTGCTTGGAGGCGTATGCATATTGCCATCTGGCCCAAGCTCAGCAGCATAAGATGGCGTGGATTCGGCTTTATCGTAGTAGCTGCCGCGCACAGAGAGCGCCAATTTATCTTCGATAAGCGCACCCGAGGCGTAAAAATCGGTGGTGTTAACATCGCCCAGTTCACTATTCTCTTGGAAGGTACGACTGGTTGAGATAGAGCCGTGCCACTCTTTGCTCGCACGTTTAGTGATGATGTTGACTACGCCGCCCATCGCATCTGCACCGTACAGAGTGGACATGGGGCCACGCACCACTTCGATACGCTCAATCATATCCAGTGGCGGAATGTGTGCCGATTGGAAACCGACAAAGTTGTTCGGATAGAGGTCACCATTGTTGTTTTGACGCTTACCATCAATTAAAACCAAGGTATAGTCCGCCCCCATTCCGCGGATACTGATGGTGCTCTGGCCGCTTTTGTCTTGGCTTTCACCAACGTCAACCCCTTCGATATTGCGCAGCGCATCAAGCAAATTGGTGTACGGGCGGGCACGGAGATCTTCCTCGGTAATCACCGTTACGCTGGCAGGCGCATCAACCAGTTTTTGTTCAAATCCAGAAGCAGTTACTACCATCACTTCATCGGCTTTGCTTTCTGCTTGGGCAGAAGTAGAAATCGCGCAGAGCGATGCAACGGCCATCGCCAAGTTTGTCTTACGTGTTAACAACATGGTTTTTATTCCTTTCCTAGTCAGTCTCCCTTGGCCTGCTTCAATCAATGGCGGCCTTGGTTTTACTGGGAATGGAATTTATATGATAATAATTATCAATTGTATTCGATTTACAATCTTTACATTACTTTACGGAACTTTTTGCTGCTTGCTGCCAACAAGCAAATTGCAGGCGAACTTGTAAGCCATTCTCACTATGCGCACTTAGGCTGCCCGCCATTTTTTTCACCGCTTGCGCGACAATCGAGAGGCCAAGCCCATAGCCACTCGCTGAGCTTGGCGACTGCTTGACTTGATAAAATGGCGTAAACAACTTGGCTAGCTCTTGCTCGCCAACGCCCGGACCATCGTCGGCAACTTCAATCATCAACATCTCTTGTTCAACGAAGGTGGACAAACAGATAGTACACGCCTCGCCTGCGTATTTCACGCAATTGGTGAGAAGATTGTTGAGCACACTGCCCAGCAGTACAGGATCCGCTTCAATCCAAGCCGCTTGCTGACACAAGGCTAATTCAATCTGTTGCCCAGACAAAAGATGAGGCTCAAATAGAGCCGCTTGCTCGGTGAGATAGGCATTGATGTCCAAAGGCTTGAGCGATACAGAAAACTGGCTGCTCTCTAACTGGCTCAACTCAAGAATTTTTTCAATCATCGAGTTCATCAATTGCGCTTCCTGCTCGACCCTATCGAGCCAGAGTGTGCGCTGCTCAGGCTCTTTGGCTCGCTGACAAAGGTGCGTGGCCAACAACTGGCGGGTGAGCGGCGTTTTGAGCTCATGCGACAAAGTACGCACCAACTGTCGCTGCTCTTCCACCAAAATTTGGATGCGCTCGGCCATACGGTCAAAATCCAGCGCTAATTCACGAAATTCGCTCACGCTGTGACCAAGGGTATGCGCGACGCGGGTGTCGGTTTTTTCTTGCGCCAATGCGCGCGTTGCCGCCTGCAACTGGGTGAGCGGATTTTGCAGATAGCGCGTCAGCACCCAAGAGATAAAGGCAAGAATACACACGCCGACAATCGCATTCACTGCCCACAAATAGTAGCTCGCCTTGGCGGCCGGGTGCTGCTGCCAAGGCAGTTGAATCATCAGTTGATGTTCTTGATCAAGACGAATGCCAATCATAGGGCGAGAAACACGATCGCCCATCGGCTGATCTAAACGGCGATAAAAGTGCATTTTTTTCAACACATGCGGATGAACATCTCGGCCACTGACCGGCTGAAACTGTTGATCAACCACATACAGTACGTAACGCTGCTTGGCTTCCCATTGCGCCAGTTGCGACCACTCTTTACGTGCGACCCACTGCCCCGCCTGGTGTGCCAAATCAACAAATTCTTGGTGCTGCTGTTTGGAAAGATTGAGTAGACGCTGGTAGAGCAACATTTCCACGCAGCTAAACGCACTCACTACCAACACCACTCCAAGCGCGAGTGCGACAAACAGCCGCACAGCCAGTTTTTTTGGCAAGGCGAGCCAACGGCGCAGTTTAGCCATGGGTAAGTTCAAACTGATAACCAATCCCTCGCACGGTACGAATGGTATTTTTTGACCAGCCAGCTTGGGTCAGTTTGCGGCGAATATTGCTGATATGCATGTCGAGATTGCGATCAAACGGGCACAACTCGCGTTTCAACACTTGGTGTTGCAACTCCGCTTTGGTGATGGCTTGCTGATGATGGTTGGCCAAATAAACCAGCAGTTCCTGCTCCGTTTGGGTGAAGGGAAAACGCCCGAGAGTGGTCAGAACATCGCTCACCGCCTCGCTACCGCTTAAAGTGTTGACATGAGTATGGCGCTGCTTTTCCAAAGCAACACGGCGCAAGGTCGCTTTAATCAGGGTCAAAAGCTTGGCAATACTAAAAGGTTTGGCAAGGTAGTGATCGGCACCTGAGTCATAACCTTCAATCTTATCGGCTTCTTCAGCAAAGGCGCTGATCATGATGATCGGTGTAGAGAAACGCTGGCAAATACGGCGCGCCGCTTGCAGTCCATTGAGGTTGGGCATCATCACATCCAATAGCACCAGATCAAAAGGCTCACGGGCGAGCCAGTTGAGCGCCTGCTCGCCATCGTGGGCACAGCTAACCTGATAGCCTTCTTGCTGCAAGACAGAGTCAATGAGCTCGCACATGAGGGGATCGTCATCGGCAATCAAAATCGTGGGCATAGTTTAAACTGAATAAATGATAATGGTTATCATTTTATCAACAACCTTGACCGATGCAATAGTGGAAAATCATTAATATTATCGATGAGTTTATCTTGCAGCCTCTTGCTCAAGCGCTTTAATCCGCCAGCGCTCAATCGTGACGCCGCTTTTACTCGAACCAAGACGCGAGACGGCATCTACCTGCAAATAGTGCGAAAATTCAGGTAACAGCTCGCGCAATTTGGGGCTCACTGGGCGAGTTGTCGCGATCCAGAGATTGGGGTTGAGCGCGATCCAAGCTCTGATCTGCGCCACATCTTGCGCATCCCATTCCAACTCCGATTTTGCCTGTACGCCTTGCACATGCAAACTGTACCCGGCAGCAAAATCAATCAAGGCTTCATCCAGCAGCAGCACACTTTCAATATCTTGTGCCATCAATCGCTGCTGATTGGTCAAAATCAG
The DNA here is from genome assembly GCF_015767675.1 of Vibrio navarrensis. Lineage (NCBI taxonomy): Bacteria > Pseudomonadati > Pseudomonadota > Gammaproteobacteria > Vibrionales > Vibrionaceae > Vibrio > Vibrio navarrensis. Next base: position 2,872,437 of record NZ_CP065217.1, read on the forward strand.
TTGCTGAACTGCCAGCGCAATTTCGCGCTGATTGTGGCGGATCTGTGTTTGCCACTTGGGGAAAACACGTTGTAGGTCATCACTGAGGATGCCAAGCATGGTGACTAAGTTGGCTGGATTGAGCCACACATACGGAGAGACCTGCTGTTGGTACTGCACCAACGCCACCGATTGCGCCCTTGGTAACAGCGACTGGGCAGAATCAATCTGGATCACGCCAATATTGTGCTGACGCACCTGCGGGAAGATCGGGTCTTGTGGCCACACCGAACGAATCGTCACCACCGCTTTGGCGTCTTTCGCGGCCTGAGCCACTGCCTCTTGCTCGGCCTCGAACCAGGCTTGATGGCGCGACATGCTAAAACGCGGTGACGGCAGGTAACGCACCTCCACCTCAGTATGCTTAAGCAAATCGCTCGCCAGCCAATAATTGACGGGCAGTGACGTGAGCACGCTTTCCTTAGCAAAGGCAGGCACAGACAAGCTCGCCAAAGCACAACCAAGCAACAAAATTGGCGAAAGAAGGCGCGTCATACGCGCTGGCAATAATTGTTTCATCGTATTATCCATTGGGCCTCATCACGCGCCACAGAGTAGCGAGCACAAAGAAGCAGGAGGAGAGTAAAATAATTGCAGCGCCGGAAGGTAGCGGCCATTGATAGAGCACAGGCAGCAGCGTACCGCCCAAGCAGGCTAAGGTCGCTAACAGTGCCGACAGCAGCACAAAGCGGCGGTTATCTCGCGCTATCAGGCGCGCCGTTGCACCGGGAATGAGCAGCAGCGCGCCAACCAGCACAGCGCCAATCACTTTCACCGCCACAATCGTCACTAAGGTGATCATCAGCACAAACAAATAGTCATAAAAGGCGACACTGTGGCCGCGCACTTTCGCCACATCTGGGCTGAGGCAGCAAAGCAAAATGCGGTTGTAGGTAAAAAACAATACCAGTAACACAGTAAAGCAGACCAGAGCCAGCAGCGCGATATCCTGCTCGGTCACGGTCAGAATCGAGCCAAACAGCACATTTTCCAGCAAGTGGATGTTGATTTTACGCGCCACGTACATCAGCAGCGCCGCTCCGAGCGCCAGCGCGCAAGACAAAAACACCCCAACCAAGGTGTCATATGGGACCTGAGTGCGGCTGCGCACATAGTGCAGCATCAAAGCAAAAATCAGGCAGAAGCTGAACAAACCGATCATCGGCGATTGCGGATCTTCCCCGAGCAAGATACCGATGGCAATACCAGTAATGGCCGCGTGCCCGACCGCTTCGGAAAAAAACGCCAAGCGTTTGGCAATCACCAAGGTGCCTAAGCCGCCCAGCAGCGGACCCAAAATCACGGCGGCAATCAGCGCGTTGAGCATAAAGGCGTACTGAAAGCTCTCGGCCAACCACCCCTGTTGCACCGCTTCCATCAGCCAAGTTTGCAGACTGCTCATGCCGCTTTTCCTCTTTCGAGCAAGCGCTGTTGCGAGTGGTGTTGAAACAAGCGCTCCAGCTTATCGACACTCAACACCTGCTGCACACTGCCAGAATCGACCATGGCACGATTGACCACATGCACCTGACCGGGTGTATGTTGCAAAATGCGCTTTACAGCGGAGATATCATGGTGAACCGCGAGCAAGGTCACCCCTTGTGCGACTAATTGGGCCATCAACTGCTCTAAATATTGCACCCCTTGCTCGTCCATTCCGGTCGCAGGTTCATCCAAGATCAACAGCTCTGGCTCGTGCCACAAGGCTTGGGCAAACATCACCCGCTGTAGCTCGCCGCCCGAAAGCTGACCAAGGCGTAAATGGGCGCGTTGCTCCATCCCCACCCGAGCGAGCGTTCGGTAGACCAAGGCTTGATGACTGGCGTAGCTAGGCAGCCATTTTTGCAAAAACAGCGGCGCGCGGCTGATGTTCAACAGCATAAAATCGAGCACGCTGATCGGCAGGCTGGATTCAAACAGCGCTTTTTGTGGCACATAACCAATACGCTGCTTAGCCTCTGAGGGCCAATGCAGGGTGATCTTGCCATCAAACGGAGTTAACCCCATGATGGAGCGCAGCAACGAGGTTTTACCCCCGCCGTTCGGCCCCATAATCAGATGGCACTGCCCGGCGGCAAAACGATGATTCATCTCGCTCAGCACAGGCTGCTGGCCATAACGCAGCGCTACGCCACACAGTTCAATCTCTGGCCCGTGTTTCATGCCGACTCTCCGGCGGCCAAGCGACTGGCGTAGCGAATCGCTTCGACTAATGTCGCGGTGTTTTCCGCCATCTCTCGTTGCACCTTGTCGCGCTCAAAAGCGCCGTGAGTCATATGAGAAAAACGGTACAGTTTCACCCCGGTCTCGCGCTCAATGGTTTCGACAAAGCGATTGGGCATTTCAAGTTCGTAAAAAAGCACGTTGATGCCAGAGCGGCGGATCTTTTCGATCGTCTCTTGCAGTTGACTGGCGCTCGGCTCGACACCGTGAGCAGGCTCGATCACCGCACTCACTTCAATCCCAAACTCTTGCAGGAAGTAGTTGTAGGCGTTGTGCGTGGTGGCCACTTTCAGCGCCTGCACATTGTCATCGCTCAGTTGCTGCATCGCCTGAAACTTCATTTGTCTCATCTGCTTGGCAAACTGGCGCGCGTTGGCAAGATAAAACGCGCCGTTGGCGGAGTCTAACTTCGCCAGCTCTTGCGCGATGGTGTAAACCTTTTGAATCGAGGTTGCGATGCCAACGAATGTGTGCGGATTTTTCGCCCCACTGCCGATACTCGCCCCCATTGCCGCCAGCAGTGGCACATTTTGATTGGCATAGATGACCGCCAAGTCGCTACGCTGCGCCGCATCAAGCACTTTGATCGCATAGTCATCATGACCAATGCCATTGACGACAATCACGTCCATTTGCTGCAAGCGCAGTAGATCCGCTGGCTGAGGTTGATAGTTGTGCGCGTTAAAGCCTTCGTCCACCAGCGGCAGAACCTGCGCTTTATCTTGAACTATGGTCGAGACATAGCTGTAGTAAGGGTGCAAAGTGATGCCGATGGTCAGCTTGTCACTGGCCGTGGCAGTGCCGATGAGCAGCAGGCCAAGACAAAACGTCATCGCTCGGCGCATTAGTGGAAGATATCGCATCGAGTCATTTCTCCTCAGTGAATATGCGGTTGCGGGGCCCAGCGTTTCCAGCCAGTCGAGATCCATTGCAAAGGTGCGTGAGTGGCAAAATCAGCGCGATTAGGGGCACTTTCGTCGGGCAAAAACCAGATTTGCACTTGCAGCTCATCGTCATACCAGATCAGCACATGCCCGGTGCCCTGAGCACGAGTCGATTGGCCGAGATACCCCTGACTCAACCGCTGCCATTGGTGCGCGCCGAGAAATTGCCAACTGGCATCAGCGACAAAAGGGGCGATGGCTTGCTCGGCAAGCCACTTGACTTCAGGCAGTTGCCCATGGCTTTGCCAGTAGTCGCGCAGCTCATAGTCGGCCAGTGACAGTTCCGTCACCACGCTTTTCTGCTTTTCATTCAAGGCCTCATTAGGCAACTGCCAAGTGGGCGCATTGAGTGAAAGCGCCCCCTCTGCCGGGTAAAAAACGCGCAGAGCCAACCACGCGCAGAGTAAGATCAGCGCTATCGCAGCAACAACCCAGCGCGTCTCTTGGTCGCCGCGGTTTGCGCGCACTGGCACACTAATGGCCTTGCTCTGTGGCTTTTCTATCTCAAAGCTCAACGCCATCAACCTCAACCGCGGACTCATGCCCCGGATCAAAGACGATGTAATAATCGCCGCTTGGTAGGGTGAAAATCACGTTTGATTTCTCGTCCGTCTTTTGGCTTTCAAGCAGCACATCGTCGTAGCTAAACAGGCGAATGGTTTCGTTACTGGCGGTGCTGCCATCGCTGTAACCCGCTTGGCAGTGAATTTCATTGCCTTGCTTGCTGCACTCCATCAGAGGAAAGTGCGCTAATGCGCTGGCACTGAACATTGCCGTGGCGAACGTGAAGCCAACACGCATCACTTCAACACCACTTCAAAGGTCAGATGAATGCTAGAGCGCGCTTCATCGGCCATGGCATCATTGCTCAGTGGGCTGGTGTGTCCAGCAATCAGCAGATAACGCCCCGCTTTGCTTGGGGTAAAACGCACTTTTCCGTCTTGATCGCTGCGCAGCATCACCGCTTCTTGCTGGTTACGGTATAAAGTGCCGTCTTGACGAATTTCCGCTTCCACCCCAGCTTGTGGTTGACCATTGAAGAAGAATTGCATCTCGATTGGCTCGCCTTCAATCATGTCAGCCGGGTGAGTCACAGGCACCAGTTCTAGATAGCGATTCTCCAAGGCGAACACTTGCGTTGAAGGCTGATTGACCGTCACATACGCTTCGGTGCGATTAAACATCAAGGTACTTTTGACATTTTCTGCCCCTTCAGGTAACTGCGCGGCGCGGTCAGCTTTACTGGCACGAATGCGGCGCGCGGTTTCACGTTTGCCGATGGTGTAACTGGTGAAGTACATCGGTTCGCCCGTCAGCGCCAGCTTGTGTGTACCGGCTTCGCTAAAGAAAAAATCAAAGCTGGATTTACGCTTAAATTTGGCGCTAAAGGCAAAACGTTCACGCTTGCCAGAGGGGGTGAGCACGTAGCCGGAATCCACACTCAGCGGCTTGTCAAACACAAACGTGCCATGCGAAGCCGTCGCATCGGTGGTGATCCAGTCGCCCTCTTGTGAAGAGATGCTGAACTCGCTCGGCAGCAGCCAGCGAGGATGAGCCGAAGCCGCGCCAGAGGTCAGCGCAGCAAGTAGTAGTAAACCGGTCGAAAATTTACGGTTAAACATAATCCTTTCCTATTGATGAATGGTTGCTCACGAGCCGCTGGTTGCGGCTTAAGGCTGGTAAGAGAGCCGAACTTGGCCCGTTTCATGCGTCGCATCAAGTTGATAGTTGACTGGCGCTTGGCTTAGGTTCATCGGCTGGCGAATCACATCTCGCCCGCCATGTTCGCGCACCACTTCGGCAAAGAAATGATACTGGCCGTGCGCAAGCTCGTTGCCTTGCTGATCTTTGCCGTCCCATTGCAGGCGATATTGCCCTGCTGGTCGAGTGGCTGAAGTGATGGCATCCACCAGATCACGATCGTAGCGGCCCACTTTTCGCCACCACTGACGCAAGTCTTTCAGCCAGGTATCGTCTTTTTGCCATAGCGCGACGGTGCGCACTGGCTGGCCTTGGTCGTCTTCAATCCACACCGCGACATAAGGTCTGGCGTACATGCCACCCTCGATTTTCGGCAAGCTAAACTCAATCTCCAACGTGCCAAGAGTTTTGGCCTGTAGTGGTGAGCAAAACGCCGCCAGCAGAAACAAGGCGCAGCCTTGCTTGATTAATCCTTTCATATTTTTCCTATTGCATTATTTGAGTGCGTTATGGCACCAGCCAAAGGTAAACAGCGACCGTCAATAGCAACCCAGCCGAGCACCAGCGCAGTGCGTAGCTCAAGGTGCTTTTTTTCGGGAGCAGCAGCGCCACGCCAGAGAGGATAAACACCAACATCAGCAGCGCCGACGCATCGATCAACCACTTCCAAGCTTCACCGCTGTGACGGCCTTTGTGCAGATCGTTCAAACGTGCAACCCAGCCATAGTCGGTGACGTCAAGCTCTGCCTGCGCGCTCACCAAATCGATAAACAGCGCCGCGCTGTAACCGGGCGCATTAAAGCTGGCACTCACCTCGCCCTGTTTAAGCGTTTCACCTTCGTATCGGCTATAGATATCCAGATCCGACATCGCGCCCGGAATAAACGTCTGCTCGGTCAGAAATTGCGCTAAGGTGCGTTTATCGACGGCCACTTTGCCATTTTGAAACAGCAGTTCCTGTGGAATGCTCAACTGAACAGAAGAAGATTGAGGTTGGCTGGAAACGAACAAATCTGGGCGATTCAAGGTAATGCCCGTCAGCGCAAAAAACAGCATCAAGCCAAGCAAGGCCATGGAAACGTAGATGTGCAGGCGGCGAGCCCACAGCTGAAAAGCGCGGTGTTTATAAAACATAATCGGCGAGCAACAAACATAATTGGTCAAAAGCTATATGATAATCACTATCACTTGTATTTAATTTACATTATTTACGTTTGCTGTACTGTTCGCAGCGAAGGAGAGCAATAGCTGCTAACAACGAGCGGGGAGGAAAAAACCGGAAAAGAAGAGAAAAGGCGCTCTACCTCAGATACAGAGATAGAGCACCGAAAAGGTTAGCGTTGAATAAATTCCAGCCATTGCAGCATTAGTTGTTCAAAATCTTCTAAGCCGCAACAGGCGATACTTTCGCTCTCATACAACTCAAACTCGCTCTCTTCGTCGTCGTACGCCATCAGCAAAGCGTTGTCTTGAATGGTCACTTCATCACCGCAGATGAGCAAACTGATCTCAGGGCCTGTTCTGCTCCACTCTTTCGCGCTGTTGACTCGGGCTTGATCAAGCAAAGCCAGTACCTCTCGAACTTTAGCCTGATCTTTCCCCATCTCCTCTTGCACCCAGCGGCCGAGGATTTCATGACCCATTGAACAATGGCAGTAGTAGCTACCATCCAGCACGTTTTTCTTAAATTCGTAATCCATCTTTTTCTCTATTGATGACGATCTCGGGTGATATTATCGGGAAATTGCCCACAAGACGCCACTGCCAAGATGAAGCAAAACCATCCGCCCCTTCAGCAGAGGGTAAAAAATACGCTGAAAATCGTCATTGCGCCGGACTCCTACAAAGAAAGCTTAACGGCAATGCAGGTCGCCATCGCGATTGAAAAAGGGTTTCAGCAAGTCTTACCCGATGCCCAATACATCAAACTGCCCATGGCCGATGGTGGTGAAGGCACCGTGCAATCCTTGGTTGATGCCACTGGCGGCACCATCATCAAGCACACAGTAATCGGCCCACTTGGTCACCCTGTTGGTGGCTTTTTCGGCTTACTCGGTGAGGGAAAGACTGCGGTGATTGAGATGGCGGCGGCTTCTGGCCTTCATCTTGTTACGCCTGAGCAACGCAACCCGCTCATCACCACCAGCTATGGTACGGGAGAGCTGATCAAAGCCGCACTCGATCACGGTGTAGAACACATTATTGTTGGCATCGGCGGCAGCGCGACCAACGATGGTGGCATCGGCATGGCGCAAGCGCTGGGCACCAAACTGCTTGATGCTCAAGGGAAAGCGCTTGGCTATGGTGGTGGTGAACTGGCTAGATTGGCGACAATCGATTGCAGCGATCTCGATCCGCGTTTAGCTGAGGTTCACATAGAAGTGGCGTGCGATGTTGATAACCCACTGTGCGGCGAAAAAGGCGCGTCTGCAGTATTTGGCCCGCAAAAAGGCGCAACCCCTGAGATGGTTACGATCTTGGATGAAAACTTGGCACACTACGCTGCGATCATCAAACAGCAATTGGGCAAGGATGTTCGCGATATGGCGGGCGCAGGTGCAGCCGGTGGCATGGGTGCGGCGCTGCTAGGCTTGCTCGACGCAGATCTTCGCCCGGGTATTGAGATTGTGATGGATGCGGTTCGCTTAGATGAGATCGTTACTGATGCGGATCTGGTGATCACCGGAGAAGGCCGTATTGACAATCAAACCATTCACGGCAAAACGCCAATCGGAGTCGCTCGCACGGCGAAGAAGCACGGCTTACCGGTTATTGGCATCGCGGGGTGTCTCTCGGCCGATTGCGGTGTGGTGCATGAACATGGCCTCGATGCCGTTTTTGCCGTGGTCAATAGCCCAGTCGATTTACCTACCGCGCTGGCAGAAGCGGCGGAAAACGTAGAGCTGACGGCCAGAAACGTTGCCGCTGCTTTTTGTATGTCGCGCCGTTGAACTTTGCTTAACGTAAAAAAAACCGCTGAAGATTCAGCGGTTTTTTTATCAGTGACACTTAAGCCGGCTGTTGGAAAATCACCGTGTCGGCTTTTTTGGTGTACTGCCCCATCAGGTGGAAGTTGAGGTAACGGTAGGTATCTGCCGCCGTTGCATCCAACTGCTTCGCGTACTCCATGTACTCTTCCACCGTTGGGATACGGCCAAGAATCGCGCCGACCGCAGCCAATTCTGCTGAGGATAGATACACGTTCGCACCCGTACCTAAACGGTTCGGGAAGTTACGTGTCGACGTTGACATCACCGTCGCTTTGTCTGCTACGCGGGCTTGGTTGCCCATACATAGAGAACATCCCGGCGTTTCAATACGCACCCCAGCACGACCGTAAATACCGTAGTAACCTTCTTCAGTCAGTTGGTCACGATCCATCTTGGTAGGTGGTGCAATCCACAGACGCGTATCCAGTTGGCCTTTGAACTTCTCTAGCAACTTGCCCGCAGCGCGGAAGTGGCCAATGTTGGTCATACACGAACCGATGAACACTTCGTCGATTTGCGTGCCTTGAACATCAGAGAGTAAACGAGCATCATCCGGATCGTTTGGCGCACAAAGAATTGGCTCTTTGATCTCTGCTAAGTCGATTTCAATCACGTGAGCGTATTCTGCATCGCTGTCTGCTGACATCAATTCTGGGCTTGCTAACCACTCTTGCATCGCAACGATGCGGCGCTCGATGGTACGGCGGTCGCCGTAACCTTCTGAAATCATCCACTTCAACATCACGATGTTCGAGTTGAGATATTCTTCGATCGACGCTTGAGACAGTTTCACCGTACAGCCGGCTGCAGAGCGCTCAGCTGACGCATCAGACAGTTCAAATGCTTGTTCCACCGTCAGATGTTCAACCCCTTCGATCTCTAGAATACGACCAGAGAACTCGTTGATCTTACCCGCTTTTTCTACGGTCAGCAGGCCTTGCTTGATGCCGTAGTAAGGAATTGCATGGACCAAATCACGCAGTGTGATACCTGGCTGCATTTCGCCTTTAAAGCGCACCAAGATAGACTCTGGCATATCCAGTGGCATCACACCGGTCGCTGCGGCAAACGCCACCAAGCCAGAACCCGCAGGGAATGAAATGCCCAATGGGAAACGAGTATGCGAGTCACCACCGGTACCTACAGTATCAGGCAGTAGCATGCGGTTTAACCAAGAGTGAATAACACCATCGCCAGGGCGCAGTGACACACCGCCACGGTTCATGATGAAATCAGGCAAGGTGTGGTGCGTATTCACGTCGACAGGTTTTGGATACGCTGAGGTGTGACAGAAAGACTGCATTACAAGGTCTGCCGAGAAGCCAAGACACGCCAAGTCTTTGAGCTCATCACGCGTCATTGGGCCAGTAGTGTCTTGCGAACCCACTGTGGTCATTTTAGGTTCACAGTAAGTCCCAGGGCGAATGCCTGTCACGCCACATGCTTTACCGACCATCTTTTGCGCCAGTGAATAGCCTTTACCAGAGTCTGCAACGTCTGCGGGTTTGCGGAACACATCTGAAGGCGCGAGACCTAGAGATTGACGCGCTTTCTCAGTCAAACCACGACCAATGATTAGCGGAATACGGCCACCAGCACGCACTTCATCAACCAGTACATCGGTTTTTAGCGAGAATTCAGCCAATACTTCACCCGTTGCGTGGCTCGTTACCTTGCCTTCATACGGGTAAACGTCGATCACATCGCCCATGTTGAGCTTGGAGACATCCACTTCAATTGGCAGCGCGCCAGCATCTTCCATGGTGTTAAAGAAGATCGGCGCAATTTTACCACCCAACACATATCCGCCAGCGCGTTTGTTGGGTACGTAAGGAATATCATCGCCCATAAACCAAAGCACAGAGTTGGTTGCCGATTTACGCGATGAACCGGTACCCACCACATCACCGACATAAACCAATTGATGGCCTTGTTCTTTCAGTGCTTCGATTTGCTTGATTGGACCGATGCTGCCTGGCTGATCTGGCACAATACCATCACGTTCGTTTTTCAGCATCGCTAACGCGTGCACTGGAATATCTGGGCGAGACCAAGCATCTGGTGCTGGTGATAGGTCATCGGTGTTGGTTTCACCAGTGACTTTAAAGACGGTAAGGGTCACTTTCTCTGCCAATTGTGGCTTAGATAGGAACCACTCTGCATCGGCCCAAGATTGCAGCACTTGCTGTGCGTATTGGTTACCCGCTTTAGCTTTTTCTTCAACGTCGTAGAACACGTCAAACATCAACAGTGTATGAGACAGCGCTTCAACCGCGATTGGCGCCAGCGCCTCGTCATCAAGCAGCGCCACTAGCGGCTCGATGTTGTAACCACCTTGCATGGTGCCGAGAAGCTTCGCAGCGTGCTCACGGCTCACCAGAGGAGAACTCGCTTCACCACGAGTAATGGCCGCAAGGAAACCGGCTTTCACATAAGCCGCTTCGTCAACACCGGGTGGGATGCGGTTTTCCAGCAGGTCGAGAAGACATTCTTCCTCACCTTGTGGGGGATTTTTTAGAAGTTCAACAAGTCCGGCAACTTGTTCTGCGTCCAGAGGTTTAGGAACAACTCCTTCTGCGGCACGCTCTTCGACGTGTTTACGGTAGGCTTCAAGCACGACTTTTTCCTCTCATTGCGGTTCCTCCTTTATTAATACTATTTGTCCAAAGTAAAGGAGTGAACATCCATGGAAACTTGGCTCCCTATTGCCCATGTTTTCATTCAATTCTGATTGAGAAACAGCGCCGCAGAGGCCAAACTGTGGGCAGCAGAATAGCAAATTTAACGAGAAATTAAAATCTCCTCACTTTGACCAACATAGCAAGTTAAGACTAAAGTCCCATAATTTTTAACTATTTATTTGCCCTGTTTTCGCAGATGGCTGATCAACGATACGACGTACCGATGATAAAATAGATAGCATCCAGTTGCTCTTCAGTCCTTGCATAAGCAAGCACCATTGGACCTATCGGCGAATCGATCCCTGCAAAAATCGATGCGGCATTGTACAGTGGTGCCTCATTAAGTTTGAGTGTGGTATCCGACCAGACGCCACCATATTCCAGCGACGCGCCGAGGTAGACAGGCGCTTCAAATAAACCAAAATCATTGTCAAACCAGCGATAACGATAAATCAAGCTGGTAAAAAACTTGTTCTGACCAATCAAGCTATTACGCGGAATACCCGACAGATTCAAGAAGCCGCCAATACTTTTCGGATCCAGCGGTGTGTAGTCATTTTTGCTTTCGACAATCTCATATTCGGCGCTTGCGACCAAAGTATGACGCTGATAACTCTGCGCTACCTTACCTAGCAGCGACAGTTCATACACAGTGTCGCTGGATGATTTACCAGTGAACTCCGACTCAAACATTTCCGGGCTTTTATCATGAGACACCAGATATTCAAGATCTAAGTACCATCCCGAGGTTGGCAGAGAGTAGTCATCCAGTGTGTCTAAACGATACTGGGCAAACGCCCCTAAGCGCTGAAAGTTAGCGCTTCCTGCCGAACCTAATGTTGTGATTTCAATATCCCCTTTATTAAACCGGCCTCCGAGCTTGAACTCCTGCCACAACTCGGGTTGAAGACCGATAGCTAACTCAGTGGTAAATTGGCTGTAAGTAAAAGGGAGGAAATCGTAAGCGGCACTTAAGCTCGGCTCATCGAACTCAGTGACTGGAACATTTCTCTTATCGCTGGTGTAACCCAGCTTGGCGGTGGAAAAAATGTCTTGGCTAGCGCGAATTGGCGTGTAGAGCTCAGCCTCCGCCAGTTTATCCGTTCCCATTTCCAAATTGATGGTCAGCTCAGCCCCTTGCGAATTGAGATTGGTAAAGTTGGTTGAAAGCCCTACCCCGTATTGGCTCTCAGTGGTGAAATCATCTTCGAGGAAAAAACGGAAGTTGACGTAATTCGGCCCCCAAGATTTCTCTTTAACGTCCATCACCAGTTGGTTAACGCCCTCGCGCTCTTGATAATGGTAAGAGACCAGCTCAAAACGATCTAATGCGTAAAGATTTTCGACTGCGGCTTCCACCTCTTGCGTCTTCAACACCTGACCAGTTTTCAGATCGAGGCGATTACTGAGCAATCGGTCGCTGTAATGCGTGTTGTTGAGCAGAACAATCTCCTCGATTGGCATCTGATCACCGTAAACCAACTTACGACGCGCCCGCTGCTTTTGCTCCACATAACCTTGATAGTCAGCGTTGGAGAGTGCCAATGACTTAAGTACCTCCTTTAAACTGTAAGTGGCATTGTAACCCGCTTGGTAGGCTTCAGGCATTTTGTCAAACTCAGTGGTTTCCATTTTGCCCACTTGCGGGCGCAGATAGATATCCTGCTCCGTCAGGCTGGCGGCTTGACGCTGGGTACTGCGCCGCACCAGATAGTTCGACAACTGATCGGCGACAACCAAAAAGGTGGTGAAATCTTCACGGCTTTTGTAGTCGGTACTGATGTCTACCGCGATGACAATGTCCGCTCCCATCGCGCGGGCAACATCGACGGGCATATTATTGATCACGCCGCCATCCACCAGCATATGACCATCCAGCTCATAGGGAGGCAAAGCGCCGGGTACCGACATACTCGCCATCATGGCATCGACCAACTGTCCTTTGTCGATCACCACCTCTTTGAGTTCAACAATATCGGTCGCTACCGAGCGGTACGGGATGGCCAACTCATCAAAGGAGTTGAATTCATTAAGGTTACCGGTGGTTTCGCGCAGAATTCGCAGCATGTTTTGCCCTTGGACAAACCCACGTGGCGTGCGCACTTCACCAAAACGTAAGCCAAGGTCGGTCCGCAGTTGGTAGCGGTCTTCGGATTCTTTGTCACGCACACGGCGCTGACTGCGCTCTACCCGATCGCGATAGCCGCTATTCCAATCGACGGTGTAGATAAAACTTTCAATTTCATCCGCGCTCATCCCCGTGGCATACAAGCCGCCAACATAGGCACCCATACTGGTGCCGGTGAGATAATCAACTGGGATGTGCATCTCTTCAAGCGCTTTGAGTACACCGATGTGCGCCGCACCTTTTGCCCCGCCGCCAGCTAAAACCACAGCGATTTTGGGTCGTTTAACCTCTTTAATGGGCGATTCGCTGTCGGCCGAAGCCAAAGATGAGAGAACAAAACTAAGAGGAAAGAGCAACCAAACAGCAAGAGTCTGACGAGCGGATTTCCATTTATTCACTGTTTGCTGCTCCTTTTTTCGCAATAACGTCCGTTTTACAACGGATTGACAGCGCGAACAATCACCAATTCAGTAATTTATTCAACCAATTGCCCGATTGCTCACATTGACGCTTCAGCGACTCATCTTTATCCCATACAGGCAAGGTAAAGGTTTTTTCTGCACAATCGAGCACCAATGCCCCAGCGGGCTGCTGTTTGTACCCCATGGTGGTGATCTGCGTTGGCCAAGGCAGCGACAGTTTTTCAGGAATGCGCAGCTTCAAATATTCCGCATAGACGCGTAGCGCGCCGCTAGAACCCGTCAGCTTGGTCGGTTTGTTGTCATCACGCCCCAACCAGATGGTGGTGACTTCACGCCCGTCGACACCGACAAACCAACTGTCGCGGCTATCGTTACTGGTGCCCGTTTTCCCCGCCAGTGCCGCCCAAGCAAACTGATTTTGCAGATAGCGGCCAGTTCCCTGAGCGACCCCTTGTTTCATCGCATAGGTGGTCAGCCATGCCGCCTGTTCATCGACCGCAAGAGAAGATTTCGGCAGTGATTGGTACAGCACGTTGCCATCGAGATCGACCACGGAGCGCAATGCCGTGAGCGGCGCTTTGCGACCGGAGTTGGTCAAGGTTTGGTACATCTGCGCCACTTCAATCGGCGTGAGCGAAAATGCGCCCAAAAACATCGAAGGCACCGGGCGAATTTCATCACGCTTGACGCCCAGTTTATCTAGCGTTTGCGAGACATTTTCAATCCCCAGTTGCATGCCAAGGCGCACGGTCGGCACATTGAGCGATTTCGCCAGCGCTAAATAGAGCGGCACATCCCCACGAAACTGACGATCAAAATTGCGCGGCTCCCACACCGACCCTTTACTGCCTTGCAAACTGAGCGGCGTGTCTTGCAGCGTGGTCGCCAAGTTATATTTCTCAGGCTGAGACAGCGCAGTGAGATAGATAGCAGGTTTGACTAGAGAGCCAATCGGACGGCTGGCGTTGATTGCTCGGTTAAAACCATCGTAACCCGTGCGTTTGCCGCCAACCATGGCACGAATTTCACCACTATGCCGATCGACCGCCACCGCCGCCGCTTCAAGCGAATCTCCCGAGACTTTTTCCAGCTCGGGCATTTTCACACCAATGGCGAGTTCAAGTTTCTCTTGTGACACGGGGTCGAGCGAAGTAAACACGCGCAAACCGCTCTCACCTCGAAACCCTTCACCCACTTTCTGCTTCAGCTCAATCGACAACTGCTGAAAATACGCAGGCTGTCGGCTAGCGATACGTGGCGTCTGCTGAATATCCAGCGGGCGACTGGCCGCTTGTTCGTAATCCTGGGCACTGAGCAGCCCTTGCTGCATCATCAGACGCAAAACCAAATCGCGACGCTCTTGCGTCCGCTCTGGAAAGCGCACTGGGTTGTAGTAAGAAGGCCCTTTGACCATACCGACCAGCATCGCTAGTTGGTCGATACGCAGTTCTTGGATCGGCTGACCAAAGTAGTAACGCGACGCCAAAGCAAAACCGTGGATCGCTTGACTGCCACTTTGTCCTAAATACACTTCATTGAGATAGGCTTCTAAGAGGCGATCTTTGCTGTAGCGATAGTCGAGAATTAACGCGATATACGCTTCACGCAGTTTGCGCCACAAGGTGCGATCTTGAGTTAAAAACAGGTTTTTCGCCAGTTGCTGAGTCAAGGTACTGCCGCCTTGCACGGTTCTGCCCGCTTTGATATTGACCAACATGGCGCGCGCTATTGCCAGCGGTGAAACGCCATCGTGCTGATAAAAGTGGCGATCTTCGGTCACAAGCAAGGCATCGACGATGATTTCCGGAAATTGCTCGCGGCGCAGAAAGAGCCTTTGCTCTTCACTGTCTTTTTCCAACATTCCCAGCATCTTGGGCTCTAAACGCAGATACCCCAGATCGCCTTTCGATTCGAGCGATTGAATGCGATTGAGCGTGCCTGAGTCAAAATGCAGCATCACGTGGCGATCCGGCTCAGGGCCATCGGCAAATTCGAACGGACGGCGAATCAATTCAATTTTACTGCTTGAGGCGGCGTACTCTCCCGGGAACTTGGGTTGGCTAACTTTGCGGTAGTTGAGTAAGTCCAGCTCGTTTTGCAACTCCTGACGGGAAAAGGCATCGCCGGGCGAAAGCGTTAAGATGCGCGCGTATACCACGGTTGGGAGATCAAACAACTGCCCTTCAAAACGCTGTTTAACCACGCTATCAAGATAAATGCCGATAAACACCAGCAGCGCCATCAGCGCCACGGCGCATTTCCAACTAAACGACCACAACATACGTAGCCAACGGCGTTTCGGTGTTTGCCCTGAGGCTGGACGGCGAGGCGTACCACTGCGCTTGCTTTTTTGCGGCGCTTTTTTCTTCGCGTTGTCAGTCCCTTTTACTGCTTTACTCATGAGTTTAACTGTCTTTTGGTTTTCGTCGTGGCGATATGGTTGGCAGGGTCATCCGGCCATACGTGTTTGGGATACCGCCCTTTCATCTCTTTTTGCACTTCTTTGTAGGCACCAGCCCAAAAGCCAGCCAAATCTTGCGTCACCTGCAAAGGACGACGCGCTGGAGAGAGTAGCTCAAGGGTTAATTTTATCCGCCCTTGCGCTACGGTTGGCGAAGTGCTCTCGCCAAACATCTCTTGCATGCGCACTGAGAGTACCGGGCAAGCGCCTTCTTGGTAGCGGATCGTCTGACGCGTACCAGTGGGTAATAAATATTCCTGCGGCAACCAGGTGTCCAACTGCTGGTTGAGCGGCCAGCCCAAACGCGCGTTGAGCGCCTCACAGAGCGCAATTTTGCCCAGATCTTTCACTGACGTGAGATGATTCATGTAGGGCGCCAGCCAGCTTGGCAAATCATTCAGCAGACTGGCGTCATCCATGGCAGGCCACGTTTGCTCAGGTAGCCATTCAATGGCGCAGCGAATGCGTTGCAACAAGGTTTGGGCTTTGGGCGTCCAGTCTAAACTATCCAGCCCTTTGCGGCGTACATAGCTGAGTAAAGCCTGTGTCATTTTTTCCCTGCCCGGCTGGGGCAGTACCTCACGCGCCACAATCAGCTCGCCGATGCGCGTCTGCTTTTCCGCCACTAAGCGCCCTTTGTTTTCATCCCAATCGACCTGCTCAGAGGCTTGCAACAGCGCTGGGTGGTACTGTTCAAGCAGCGGTAAGCAGAGTGGCGCCGCCTGTTGGATCTGGCTGGCATTGCCACCACTGCGCAGCAGCTCAGCCGCGACCAGATAGTCGCTGTCACCCAACGGATCGTCTTCTCGCAGTTCGCCGCCGTGGCCATTTGCCAGTACGTAGCGCCCATTTTGCTTATGTCGTCGCTGCGCGACTCGATCTGGATAGGCAAAACTCATCGCAACCGCCAGCAAAGGTTCTTCGACCTCACTCAGCGCAAAAGTGGCGGATAACTTACTGGCGAGAGTCGCAGCGCGTTTGCTCAACTGATTTTTTTTCGCATGTTTTCCACTTTGCCAGCGATGCAAACTGTGACCAAGATGAGTACCGTTTTTCTCCGGCTCTTCCAAAAGCGCAGCGGCGGCAATCGCACTTTGCAGCAGTGCGTGGCTTTGCTTTGCACAAGCAATCAGCATAGCGGCTAAACGCGGCGCTAACCCGAGTTTCTGTGCCAAAGCACCTTGCGCAGT
This sequence comes from Vibrio navarrensis, assembly GCF_015767675.1. NCBI lineage: Bacteria > Pseudomonadati > Pseudomonadota > Gammaproteobacteria > Vibrionales > Vibrionaceae > Vibrio > Vibrio navarrensis. Next base: position 2,889,216 of record NZ_CP065217.1, read on the forward strand.
CAGTTGATGGCCTTTCACCAATCCGAGCTGCGTCAACAAGTTTTTCGCTTGTGCTACTGATGCTGCAGGCGGAATGTCCAGCAGCCTCAGCGCCTTCGGCTCACTAACGCCCCACTGCGCCAGTTCCATCATTAAAGCAGAGAGATCCGACTGCATAATTTCCGCCATAGGAACGGCGGGCATTTGCTGAAACTGGCTTAGCGAATAAAGACGCACGCAGATGCCCTCTTCGATTCGTCCAGCGCGGCCTGCACGTTGAATGGCCGAGGATTGCGCGATGCGCACTTGCTCAAGACGCGTCAACCCGGTTTTGACATCAAATCGGGCCACGCGCTCAAGGCCACTGTCGACCACCAAGCGGATCCCTTCAATCGTGAGCGAGGTTTCAGCGATATTGGTCGCCAGCACCACCTTGCGCTCGCCGGGTTTTGGCGCTTGTATCGCCTTTTGCTGCTCCTCAAATGGCAACTGACCATATAAAGGGCAGATTCGCACCGGTTCGCTCAGGTGAGCAAGGCGCTCTGCCACTTGCTTAATGGCACTGACTCCGGGCAAAAACGCCAGTACAGAACCAGATTGCTGGGCGAGTAGCTGCTCGATGGTTTTGCTCATCGCTAGAGGTAAATAATCATTGGCTCCCAGCGGCTGATAGCGAATCTCAACCTCAAAAGCGCGCCCTTGCGATTGAATGAAGGGGGCATCAGGCAGTAAATTTTGCAGCGCATCGTGATCGAGCGTGGCCGACATCACCACCAGCTTGAGATCGTCGCGCAGCGCCTCTTGCACTTCCAAGGCGAGCGCCAATGCCGTATCGGCGTGGATGCTGCGCTCATGGAATTCGTCAAAGATCAGCATATCCACGCCCGAGAGTTCAGGGTCGGATTGAATCATCCGCGTCATCACCCCTTCCGTCACTATCTCCAGTTGCGTGGCCGCGCTGACTTTACTCTCGCCACGTACCCGATAGCCAACTCGCTGCCCGACCGCTTCACCCAGTTGCTTGGCCAGATAACTGGCAATATTGCGCGCCGCCAAACGGCGAGGTTCAAGCATAATGATCTTGCCGATCACGGCCCGGTTTAGCAGCAGTTGCAACGGGAAATAGGTGGATTTACCTGCACCGGGGGCTGCTTTGAGGATGAGCTGACTGTGTTGAGCAACCGCCGCGAGCAGTTCTGGCATCACGGCTTGGATGGGCAATTGTGACAATGGAGGATCCTTATGCTTAAATGGCGGCCACATTGTACATAAAAACCAGCCTGTCTAAATACGCAAATGCAATTCCAACCCAAGTTACAAGCCGCTACTTTACAAAAGCGCTATAAACGTTTTCTCGCTGATGTGACCTATCAAGACGGCAGCACCGGCACCATTCACTGTGCCAACACGGGCGCGATGACGGGCTGTGCGACCGCTGGCGATACCATTTGGTACTCAACCTCAGACAACCCGAAACGCAAATACCCACACAACTGGGAGTTGACTGAAACCGCACACGGTGAGCGGATTTGCGTCAATACCGCCAGAGCCAATCAACTGGCCGTCGAAGCGATTGAAAACGGCTGGATCGCTGAGCTGCAAAACTATGACCGACTGCAAACCGAAGTGAAGTACGGCAGTGAAAACAGTCGAATTGATATCCTGCTCAGCACACGCGACAAAGCAACGTGTTATATAGAGGTCAAAAGCGTCACGCTGCTCGAACCGAGCGAGCCAGGGCAAGGCTATTTCCCTGACGCAGTGACAACTCGTGGGCAAAAACATCTGCGGGAACTCACAGAAATGGCACAAAATAGAAACCGAGCCATACTTTTGTTTGCTGTTTTACATTCAGGTATTGAAAAAGTTTCGGCGGCGCTCCATATAGACGCCAAATATTCCCAATTACTCAAACAAGCACAAAAAGCCGGAGTTGAAATCCTCTGTTATAAAGCAGAGATCAGCAATACAGAAATCAGACTCAATTCTGCTATCGAGTTTCTCGACAGATAGAAAAATGATGTGATGTTCACATTGACATCAAGTTTACGATTGATAGTTTGCCAGCACCGCCTCTTTCTGCTATAGATACCCGCCTAAAATTAGCTGCTTAGCAGTTGATAGGTATAAGTAGGAGATGCTGTATGCCAGAATCGAAGAAAAAAGCGCTAGGCATCCTAGCCATTGCCGGTGTGGAGCCGTATCAGGAAAAGCCTGGTGAAGAGTACATGTCACCAGACCAAGTGATTCACTTTAGAAAGATTTTAGAAGCTTGGCGTAACCAGCTCAGGGAAGAAGTCGATCGTACTGTGCACCATATGCAGGACGAGGCAGCGAATTTCCCCGATCCAGTCGACCGCGCTTCACAAGAAGAAGAGTTCAGCTTAGAGCTTCGCAACCGTGACCGTGAACGTCGCTTGATCAAGAAGATTGAGAAAACGTTAGACAAGATCAACGAAGATGACTTCGGTTTCTGTGAATCTTGCGGTGTTGAGATCGGCATTCGTCGCCTTGAAGCGCGCCCAACTGCCGATTTGTGTATCGACTGTAAAACCCTTGCAGAGATCAAAGAAAAGCAGATGCAGGGTTAAGTCACCTGATATCCGATCGTAAAGGGAGCACATGCTCCCTTTTTGTTTTGAGATCAAGAACTATGAGTTACATCGGTCGTTTCGCTCCCTCTCCTTCCGGTCCGCTCCATTTTGGCTCGCTGATCGCCGCTCTTGGCAGCTATTTCCAAGCCAAATCGCACCATGGTAAATGGCTGGTACGCATTGAAGATCTCGATCCACCCCGAGAAATGCCCGGGGCAGCAGATCTTATTTTAAAAACACTGCAAACCTACCATCTTTACTGGGATGGTGAGGTGGTGTACCAAAGTCAGCGTCATGCGCTCTATCAAGCACAAATTGCTCACTGGCTCGCTTCAGGTCAAGCATACTACTGCCAGTGTACGCGCAAACAGATCAAAGAAGATGGCGGCTACTATCCAGGCACATGTCGCAACTCGGGCCATAGCCAAGGGGCGATTCGGTTGAAAATGACGCACCCTGTGAGCGCTTTTGTCGATTTAAAACACGGTAAAATCTCCATTCCCGCTGCACTGGTGGATGAAGATTTTATTATCAAACGCCGAGATGGCTTGTTTGCTTACAATCTTGCTGTTGTACTGGACGACATTGACCAAGGCGTGACGGAAGTGGTGCGCGGCGCAGATCTCATCGAGCCAACCGGCAGACAGATCAGCTTGTACCAAATGCTTGGCCAGCCGCCGGTGCGCTATCTGCACTTACCGCTGGCCACCGATCACAGTGGCAATAAGCTCTCCAAACAAAATCACGCCAAGGGGATCGATTTGCAAAACCCAGCGGCCCTGATTCTGGAAGCGATGACGTTCCTCGGCTTCAAGTGGGATGAACAGCTAGAATACGCCAGCATTGACGAAATTCTTCGCTGGGGAGTAGAAAACTGGCAACTGACACAGCTACCCGACACATTGAAGATCACTGCACGATTCTCAAACGGTACTGTGTGAGCTATTATAAGCGCCAAAATCAAGCCAAATTGGCGTAAAACCTAACCAATGCAAAGGGGTTAACGGCCTCTTTTGCCAAATGCACATGAATAAAAACGAAAATACACCTTGCAGTCCCAGCTCTTGCCCGGAACTCGCTTTAAATGTGATTACTCGTCAAGAGCACAATATTTCACGCAAGCAGATCAGCGACAATGCGTTGAAAGTGCTATACCGACTTCATGGCGCCGGCTTTGACGCTTATTTAGTGGGTGGAGGCGTGCGAGATCTACTACTCGGCCAAATACCGAAAGATTTCGATATTGCGACCAATGCAACGCCAGAGCAACTTAAACATCTGTTTCGCAACTGCCGTTTAATTGGCCGCCGCTTTCGTCTGGCGCACATTATGTTTGGTCGCGACATTATCGAAGTGGCGACTTTCCGTGGTCACCATCAAGACGCCGATTCGCCAGTCTCGCAGCAATCCAAACAAGGCATGCTGCTGCGCGATAACGTGTATGGCACCATTGATGAAGACGCAGAACGCCGTGACTTCACCATCAACGCCATGTATTACAACATCGCCGACTATTCGATTCATGACTATGCCGGCGGCGCGGAAGATCTTGAAGACCGCTTGATCCGTCTGATTGGCGATCCGCAAACCCGTTATCGCGAAGATCCGGTCCGCATGTTGCGCGCGATTCGCTTTGCGGCCAAACTCGATTTTGACATCGAAGAAGACACCGCCGCGCCAATTGAAGAGATGGCGCCTTTGCTACGCGACATTCCTGCGGCACGTCTCTATGAAGAGTCACTCAAGTTACTGCAAGCGGGATGCGGGTTGGAAACCTACCACCTACTGCGCGAGTACAACCTATTTCAGCAGCTTTTCCCAGCCATTGCCGCCCATTTCACCGAAGATTACGTTTCGCCGACTGAGCAGATGCTGGATCTGGTATTAGACTCCACCGACATGCGCATCGACGAAGGCAAGCGCATCAACCCTGCCTACATGTTCGCCGCTATGCTGTGGTATCCGATGCTGGCGCTCGCAGACAAACTGATGGAAGCGCACAACTTGTGCCACTACGACGCCGTCATGGAAGCCAGCAATCTGATTTTGGATGAGCAAGTGCGCTCTATCGCCATCCCGCGTCGCCATACCGCCACCATCCGTGAGATTTGGCAGTTGCAACTGCGCATGCCACGGCGTAACGGTAAACGCGCTTTCCGTTTGATGGAGCTCAACAAGTTCCGTGCGGGCTTTGATTTCCTCGAAATGCGTGGTGAGATCGAAGGCGGGGAAACCGAAAAACTGGCCAAATGGTGGGCCACATTCCAAAACGCTGGGCGCGAAATGCGCGTCGCGATGGCCTCCGATCTCGATGGCAAACCCGGCTCTAAACCAAGCCGTAAGCGCAAATCCTCTTTCCGCAAGAAAAAGGACAAACCGCAGTTATGATCCGTGCATATATCGCGATCGGCAGTAATCTTGCCGATCCCATTGCCCAAGCCAATCGTGCTATTGCGGCCTTGAAAAGCTTACCAAACAGTGAGCTGGTCGCGGTATCTCAGCTTTACAGCAGCACACCGATGGGGCCACAAAATCAGCCCGACTACATTAACGCCGTGGCTGAAATCCAAACCGAATTAACGCCTTTGCAACTGCTCGATTGCACCCAAGCGATTGAACTGGAACAAGGGCGTGTCCGTAAAGAAGAGCGCTGGGGACCAAGAACCCTAGATCTCGACCTCCTTCTTTACGGCAATGAGGTGATCGACTCCGAGCGGTTAACCATTCCCCACTATGGAATGAAAGAGCGTGAATTCGTTCTTTACCCACTCGCCGAAATCGCACCAAATTTAACCCTCCCTGACGGGACCAGGCTCGCTGATCTTCTCACTCAGGTGGAGAGAAACGGCCTCGGTATTTGGCAATCATAGCCAACTCCTAGTAAGGAAAAATCATGAAAAAAATTACCATTAATGACCTGATGAAGTGGAAGCAGGAAGGTCGCAAGTTCCCAACTTCCACCGCGTACGATGCGAGTTTTGCTCAGTTGTTCGAAAGCCAAGAGATGCCAGTATTACTCGTCGGCGATTCACTTGGCATGGTGTTGCAAGGGCACTCCGATACTCTGCCTGTCACTGTTGACGATATCGCTTATCACACTCGTTGTGTTCGCGCTGGTAGCCCTAACTGCCTGCTCATGGCCGACATGCCTTTTATGAGCTATGCCACACCCGAACAAGCGTGTGACAACGCCGCCAAACTGATGCGCGCAGGCGCAAATATGGTAAAAATTGAGGGCGGTGACTGGCTGGTGGACACGGTCAAGATGCTGACCGAACGTGCCATCCCAGTGTGTGCTCACCTTGGCCTGACACCACAATCCGTCAATATTTTTGGTGGTTATAAAGTTCAAGGCCGCGAACAAGATAAAGCCGATCGCATGGTGAAAGATGCGCTTGCGCTACAAGAAGCAGGCGCGCAAGTCGTGTTGCTTGAGTGTGTTCCGGCTTCGCTGGCGGCGCGAATTACTCAAGTGCTGGATGTTCCGGTGATTGGTATTGGCGCCGGCAATGTGACCGACGGTCAGATCTTGGTTATGCATGATATGTTTGGTATTTCAGCCAATTACATGCCAAAATTCTCGAAAAATTTCCTAGCGGAAACCGGTGATATGCGTAAAGCGGTCGCCTTGTACATGGAACAGGTACAGGCAGGCACGTTCCCAGATGACGCACACACCATTGCATAGAGGATAGAGTAGATGCAAACCTTTGCCGACATTGCAGCCCTGCGCGATCAGCTTCGCACCTTCAAGCGCGAAGGGCGAAAAATTGCTTTTGTTCCCACCATGGGCAATCTGCATGAAGGTCACCTGACCTTAGTGCGTAAGGCTCGAGAGCACGCCGAAATTGTTGTAGTGAGTATTTTTGTCAACCCGATGCAATTTGAGCGTGCGGATGACCTCAACAACTACCCAAGAACGCTGGATGAAGACTTGAGTAAACTCAACTCGCAAGGCGTCGATCTGGTCTTTACCCCAACCGCCGAGATGATGTATCCAGAAGGTCTCGATAAACAGACCGTGGTCGACGTTCCTGGTCTTTCTAGCATGCTGGAAGGCGCCTCTCGTCCCGGGCATTTCCGTGGTGTCGCTACCATAGTGACCAAACTGTTTAATATCGTGCAGCCGGATGTCGCTTGCTTTGGTGAGAAAGATTTCCAGCAGTTGGCGATCATTCGCAAAATGACCAGCGATCTGGCGTTAGATATTGAGATCATCGGCGTGCCGACAGTGCGTGAAATGGATGGTCTGGCGATGAGCTCGCGCAACGGTCTGCTGACGATCGACGAGCGCCAACGCGCACCAGTTCTGGCTCGCACCATGCGTTGGATCAGCAGCGCGATCCGCGGTGGACGCGACGATTATGCGTCGATCATCGAAGATGCCAACGACCAACTGCGCGCGGCCGATTTGCAACCGGATGAGATCTTTATCCGTGATGCGCGCACGCTGCAAGCGATCAATGCCGACACCACGCAAGCCGTGATCTTGATGTCTGCTTTCCTTGGCAAAGCACGCCTGATTGATAACCAAGTGGTTGAGCTCAATAAAGAGAGCAAAGAAGAAGCGGAGCCTACCGCCGCCACTTCAAGCAACGATACCAATAGCTAAGCTGGCGATGGTTGACTTGCCTATCGTTGAGGGGCAAAAATGAAAGAGGGTTGTCGATGTGACAACCCTTTTTATTGCTTGTTTTCTTTCTTTTTTATTACTTATTTTATTGCTTCGCAATGCACGTCAGCGTTATGAACGCAGACCAATACCTCGTGTCACTAGGTAATGGGCAACACCGTATAGCAGCAAAACGAAACCGCCGAGTACAGTAAACGAAGTGGCGATACCCACATCCGACACCCCTAAAAAGCCATAACGGAAAGCATTAACCATGTAGACGATAGGGTTGATTTGCGACACCCCTTGCCAAAACTCCGGCAACAACTGAATCGAATAAAAGACGCCACCGAGATAGGTTAGCGGTGTCAAAACAAAGGTCGGGATAATCGAAATGTCGTCAAAGGTGCGGGCAAAAACCGCGTTGATCAGCCCGCCGAGGGCAAACACCACCGAAGTTAAAAACACCGTGGCAAAAATGATTCCCCAATGCTGAACTTGGAGATCGACAAACAGCAACGAAACCGCCGTGACCATCGCCCCCACCAGTAAGCCTCGCGCTACGCCCCCCATCACAAAACCTAAGATGATCACGTAATTGGGCACAGGAGCAACCAGAAGCTCTTCAATGTTGCGTTGAAACTTGGCACTAAAAAACGAAGAGGCAACATTGGAGTAGGAGTTGGTGATCACTGACATCATGATAAGGCCGGGGACAATATACTCCATGTAGCTAAAACCGTTCATCTGGCCGATACGTGAGCCGATCAGGCTGCCAAAAATAATAAAATACAAGCTCATGGTGATCGCCGGCGGAACCAAAGTCTGCACCCAAATACGGGTAAAGCGGTTGATCTCTTTGGTCAGCAAGCTACAAAACGCAGTCCAATACAAACGATACATGCTTATTTCTCCTTAGCCTGCTCACGAACAATACTCACAAACAGCTCTTCGAGGCGATTGGCTTTGTTGCGCATCGACATCACAATGATCCCCTGCGCGCTGAGCTGGGCAAAGACCTGATTGAGCGGCTGCGTTTTTTCAATCTCAATTTCCAATGAATCGTTGTCACAGCGAGATGACACCACTCCCGTCAGTTCAGGGCTCGCCGAGCCCGGCGCCAGATCCAAAATAAAGGTTTCCACATCCAGCTTCGCCAACAAGGATTTCATGCTGGTGTTCTCGATGAGCTCGCCTTTGTTGATGATGCCGATATTGCGACACAGCATCTCCGCTTCTTCCAGATAGTGGGTGGTGAGAATGATGGTAATGCCTTGCTGTTGATTAATCTCTTGTAAAAACTCCCACATGGAGCGGCGCAATTCGATGTCCACCCCTGCGGTTGGTTCATCTAAAATCAGCAGCTTGGGTTCATGCATGAGTGCGCGTGCAATCATCAGTCGTCGCTTCATCCCGCCAGAAAGATTACGCGCACGTTCTTTGCGTTTTTCCCACAGATCGAGTTTAGATAAGTACTTTTGGGCCCTTTCTTTCGCCAGTTCACGTGATACGCCATAATAGCCAGCTTGCTGCATCACGATCTGTTCCACCGTTTCAAACTGGTTAAAGTTAAATTCTTGCGGAACCAGCCCTAAGTTCTGTTTGGCTAACTCTAAATCGCGGTCAATGTCGTAACCAAAGACCTTCACGTGCCCAGATGTTTTATTCACCAAAGAGGAGATCACGCCAATCGTGGTCGATTTTCCAGCCCCATTCGGGCCTAACAACGCATAAAAGTCGCCTTTTTTTACATTCAGGCTGATCCCTTTGAGCGCCTCAAAGCCGCCCGCGTAGGTTTTACGCAGTTGTTCTATTTCGAGTGCGTACATAAATCCACAGTGCTCTTTTCATCAATAATGCCTATCAAATGACGTTCACTTGCTGCTTTTTCAACCCTGCATTAGAAATTAATCATAAACAAAAGCGCGGCTCAAAGGGCCGCGCTTTATCATAACGCTGACTGAAGCCAAAACGGCCAAAGTTAGTTCAGCTGAATCGGCGTTTTCTCAACGGTTTTTACCGCTGCATTCAAGGCTTCGTAGCGGAATTTGAAGGTATTCTCTGCGGGCACTAAATCCAGCACGTGGAACCTTTCTAATTGCTCGCGAGTACGCTCGTTTGGACAGAGCAAATAGACCTCACAGTGTGCCTCCAGCGCATCTTTGATCGCGTTTTCCAGCGCTAATCCCACCGTCACATCAATCATAGGTACATCGGTCAAATCCAAAATCATCACTTCATACTCATTGATACTGGTATGTTGGCGGGAAATCGCTTTCGATACGCTGAAAATCATCGGCCCTGAGAGGTAGAAAAACAGTACCTTACTATTGGCTTTATCCAACAGCGCACGCTCACTGTCAATCAGTGGCACATCATCGTCATCGGCGTCACTGATCGCCTTCACTTGTTTGGCTTGCTCGCGACTTAAGCGCTCAATCACCAGGATATTAGAGATGAACACCCCCAACCCGACCGCGGCGATCAAATCGACAAACACAGTAAGGAGCATCACGCCGTACATGATTGCCATCCCCTGCACGCTGACTTTGTGTGCGCGCTGGATAAAACTCCAATCGAGAATGCCAAAGCCGACATAGACCGCTATCCCGGCAAGCACCGCCATCGGAATCGGAGCGGTCAGACCGCTCGCCACCAGTACCACCAGCGCTAAAATCAGCGCCCTTGCCACACCAGAGAGCGGTGAGCGTGCCCCCACCTGAATGTTCGTCACCGTACCCATGGTTGCACCCGCACCGGGCAGCGCGCCGAACAGCCCTGAGATCATGTTGGCCAAGCCTTGGCCACGCAATTCTTTGTCTGAGTCATGCTCTTTACGCGTCAACGAATCACCAATGACCGCGGTAAGTAAGGTATCAATGCAACCCAAAGTCCCGAGTACCAGCGCATCAATCACCATAGTGGTAAAGAGTTCCGCGTCCAGTATTGGCACCACCAGCGATGGCAAACCGGTGGGAATCTCGCCAATGCGGCGAATCTCTTCGCTATCAAACAGCATCACGGAGAGCAGCGTCACCGCCACCAGCGCCACCAACTGTGCAGGCACGTACTTACGATATTGCTTGGGAAAGAAAAACAGGATGCCCAAAGTCAGCAGGCCAAGAAACAGCTCGCCAAACTTCATATTAGCCAGTGTACTGGGTAAGGCCGATAGCGTGCCCATCACGCCGCCAGATGGCGCCGCATGACCAAGCAGTGGCGACAATTGCAGAATAATCAAGATGACGCCAATTCCCGACATAAAGCCGGAGATCACGCTATATGGCATCAGAGTGATGTATTTTCCTAGCTTTAGCGTACCAATGAGTATTTGAAACGCGCCTGCCATCATGACCACCGTAAAAGTCATGGCTATGCCAGACTCTGGATACTTGGCCACCATGCTGGTCAGAACTGCGGTCATGATCACCGTCATCGGGCCAGTCGGCTCAGAAATGAGCGTCGTCGAGCCACCAAACAGAGCGGCAAACAGGCCAACCAAAATGGCGCCCCATAGGCCCGCTTCCGCTCCCGCGCCAGAAGCAACCCCAAACGCCAGTGCAAGCGGCAATGAGATAATCGCTGTGGTAACCCCGCCAAACAGGTCCCCTTTGACGTTCATATCTGAAAAGCGTGACATCTTCCTCTTCTTCCCCAAAATAAGCAGATAAATGGCAGCATATTGCCTAAATCATGCATCAGTACAATACGAGTCAGCGTATTTTGCTTTCTCAATGATGTTTTTTAACGACGTTAGCCGAAAAGTCTATAATGTTTGCAGCTAAAACTCGTCAGATGAGTGCACTTGTCACCAATTAGTAAGAGAACGAAATTGTAACATTGTGTATAGTTGGCTGAATCGATTGAGGGAAGTAAGATGCCAGAGTTAAAACAACTATTTGAAAACAATGCAAAGTGGTCAGATTCAATCAAGGCTGAACGGCCTGAATACTTTGCCAAACTTGCCCAAGGACAAAATCCAGACTTTCTCTGGATCGGCTGTGCGGATAGCCGAGTCCCCGCTGAGCGATTAACCGGTCTTTACTCTGGCGAGCTGTTCGTTCACCGCAACGTGGCGAACTTAGTGGTTCATACCGACCTCAACTGTCTGTCGGTGGTACAGTACGCAGTGGATGTGCTTAAGGTTAAACACATCATTGTTTGCGGCCACTACGACTGCGGCGGAGTGAAAGCGAGCATTAAGAACCCCAAGCTAGGGCTGATTAACAACTGGCTATTACACATTCGCGATCTCTATTTGAAGCACCGCAACTACTTAGATTTCATGCCTGAAGATCAAAGAGCCGATAAATTGGCAGAGCTTAACGTCGCAGAGCAGATCTACAACTTAGGTAACTCCACTATCTTGCAAAATGCTTGGGAGCGCGGCCAAGAGATTGAACTTCATGGCCTCGTGTACGGTATTGAGGACGGTCGTTTGGAATACCTGGGGGCGCGTTGCCACTCAAGCGACTGCGTAGAAACGACCTACGCAAGCTCGCTGGAAAAAATCCTCAACCCAGAACATAAACTGCTGTGTCGTTAAGACGCGGTTGCGTTATACCCACCGATTCAAATCAAAGAAACAAAAAAACGCCCGTGTTCAGGGCGTTTTTTTACTGAAAATCGCTTGCAGAGCTCTGCTCAAGCTTCTTTGCTGCCGCTTACTCCTGCGGAACCACTTTGCCGATAAACGGTAGATGGCGATACTTCTGTGCGTAGTCGATGCCAACACCCACGACGAACTCATCGGGAATTTCAAAACCAATCCAAGTCACGTCGACAGGCACTTCGCGACGAGTCGGTTTATCGAGCAGCGTACAAATGTGGATAGATTTAGGTTCACGCAGCGATAAGATCTCTTTGATTTTGCTCAACGTATTACCCGTATCGATGATGTCTTCGACGATCAACACATCTTTACCTTTGATGTCATCATCTAAATCTTTGAGAATACGGACATCACGTGAGCTCTCCATGGTGTTGCCGTAGCTTGATGCCGTCATAAAATCGACTTGATGTGTTAGGTTGATCGCACGTGCTAAATCGGCCATAAATACGAAAGAGCCGCGCAGCAAGCCAACCAGCACTAAATCTTCACTACCTTGATAATGCGCCGTGATCTGCTTGCCTAATTCACGAATACGTTCCTGAACAGTTTGCTCAGAAATCATTACTTCTACTGTATGTTTCATACTGTGCTCAATCTTTTTTGTTGGGAATGGCGACGTTTTTCAGCCTTAAGCTGACAAACGTGGTGCACGCGCAAACGTTCACCTGAATCTGGGGCGTAGTGTAACACTCCCACCCTCAATCTTTAAGCCCTGCGAGGCAGATCTTTTTATCTGCTTGTTACTACTCAACAAGATGAAAATAAAAGAGATGTTGGTACCAAAATAGTAAAATTCCCGATCAAAATGTTATCAACATTGACATTACTGTCTATTTCTTGGGCATAATTTGTTGACCCAAAGCATATGCACCATTACACTCATGATGCTTAGAGCAATTATTAAAACAATCAATAGGGACTAGCGTTCCGAATAACTTTTTATACATACCAACTCATTGGCAAGGAACTTATTATGGACTCAATAGCAAAGAGACCTCGAACTCGTTTATCTCCACTGAAACGTAAACAACAACTGATGGAAATCGCACTGGAAGTGTTTGCTCGTCGTGGCATCGGCCGCGGTGGTCACGCAGATATCGCCGAGATTGCACAGGTTTCTGTCGCCACCGTGTTTAACTATTTCCCGACACGTGAAGATCTGGTTGATGAGGTACTCAATCATGTCGTTCGTCAGTTCTCTAATTTCCTGTCGGATAACATTGATCTCGACATTCACGCGCAAGATAACCTCAAAAACATCACCAACGCGATGATTGAACTGGTGACTCAAGACTGTCATTGGCTCAAAGTGTGGTTTGAATGGAGCGCATCAACGCGTGATGAAGTATGGCCACTATTTGTCACCACCAACCGCACTAATCAACTGCTGGTACAGAACATGTTTGTTCGTGCCATCGAGCGTGGCGAGGTGTGTGACAAACACAGCCCAGAAGATCTGGCGAATATGTTCCTCGGCATCTGCTACTCACTGTTTGTGCAAGCCAATCGTGCCAAGAGTGAAGCGGAACTGACAAAACTCGTCAACAGCTACCTGCAAATGCTTTGCATTTATAAGGGTGAGAACTAAGCAGTTCTAGGTGCTAGGTGCTAGGTGCTAGGTGCTAGGTGCTAGGAATAGTTTAAGGTTGATACTCGGGTATCAACCTTTTTTATTACCGCAGGAAACTGATCTGTTTAGCAATCAATAAAAGCCATAAAAAAACCGCTGAACAATCAGCGGTTTTTATCATTTGGCGCTTAGAAATTACTTTTTCTTTTTCGCTTTGGCGTTTGGCAGGTCTGTGATGGTCCCTTCAAACACTTCTGCCGCCAGGCCCACAGACTCGTGCAGAGTTGGGTGAGCGTGGATGGTCAGAGCGATATCTTCTGCATCACAGCCCATCTCAATAGCCAGACCGATTTCGCCCAGCAGTTCGCCACCGTTAGTACCCACGATAGCACCACCGATAACGCGGTGAGTCTCTTTATCAAAGATCAGCTTAGTCATACCGTCAGCACAGTCAGATGCAATTGCACGGCCTGATGCAGCCCACGGGAAGGTGGCTACTTCGTAGTTAATGCCTTCAGCTTTCGCTTCTTTCTCTGTCTTACCCACCCATGCCACTTCTGGCTCAGTGTAAGCAATTGAAGGAATTACTTTAGGATCGAAGTAGTGTTTCTTACCAGAAATCACTTCCGCAGCGACGTGGCCTTCATGCACACCTTTGTGCGCCAACATTGGTTGACCCACAATGTCACCGATGGCGAAAATGTGCGGAACGTTAGTGCGCATTTGCTTGTCAACGTTGATAAAGCCACGCTCATCCACTTCCAGACCTGCTTTTTCAGCATCCAGCAGTTTACCGTTTGGTACACGACCGATAGCGACTAGAACCGCGTCGTAACGCTCAGCTTCAGTTGGGGCTTTTTTGCCTTCCATTGAAACGTAGATACCGTCTTCTTTCGCTTCAACGGCTGTTACTTTGGTTTCCAGCATCAGGTTGAATTTCTTGCTGATACGTTTGGTGTAGACTTTAACGATGTCTTTATCCGCAGCTGGGATAAGTTGGTCAAACATCTCAACCACATCAATTTTAGAGCCTAGTGAGTGGTAAACCGTCGCCATTTCCAGACCAATGATACCACCGCCCATGATCAGCAGTTTTCCTGGGACTTCTTTCAGCTCAAGCGCGTCCGTTGAGTCCCAAATGCGTGGGTCTTCATGAGGAATAAATGGCAGTTTGATTGGGCGAGAACCCGCTGCAACGATGGCGTTGTCGAAGTTAACCACGGTTTTACCATCTTCGCCTTCCACTTCAATCGTGTTAGGTCCAGTGAACTTACCAAAACCGTTAACCACGTTCACTTTACGCATCTTAGCCATACCGCCAAGACCGCCAGTCAGTTGGTTAATTACTTTTTCTTTCCACAGACGAATCTTGTCGATGTCGGTTTGCGGTTCGCCAAATACGATGCCGTGCTCAGCCAGCGCTTTAGCTTCTTCGATAACTTTAGCTACGTGCAGTAGTGCTTTCGATGGGATACAACCCACGTTCAGACACACACCACCAAGAGTGTTGTAACGTTCGATAAGAACAGTGTCCAGACCTAAGTCTGCACAGCGGAATGCAGCGGAGTAACCAGCAGGACCGGCACCAAGCACTACTACTTGGGCTTTAATTTCTTTGCTCATTTTGACCTCTTGTAGTCATTATCCCTAACAGGCTGAGTGAGTTTTGATTTTTTGTTTAACAGTGGTTTGTTTTAAACATTTTTTCAGACCGCCAACAGTTTACAGAGATGTTAATGGTGTGAAAAGTAAATCAATTTAGCCTGTGAGCCAGACGACAATTCAGTGCATAAAAAGCCAATGGATCATGGCGATTCACCAAACTGTCAGACAATTCTATTAACAGAGGCGGCATAAGGCCGCCTCTGGAGTTTTCTATTACAGAACCAAACGGCGAATGTCAGACAGACATTCGTTTAGGTAAGTAATGAAACGCGCACCTTCAGCGCCATCGATCACACGGTGGTCGTAGGACAGAGACAGAGGAAGTTGCAGACGTGGAGCAAACTCTTTGCCGTTCCACACAGGCTTAATCTCAGACTTAGACACGCCAAGGATACCCACTTCTGGTGCGTTCACGATTGGCGTGAACGCCGTACCGCCGATACCACCCAGACTTGAGATGGTGAAACAGCCGCCTTGCATGTCTGCCGCCGTCAGTTTACCTGCACGTGCTTTCTTCGATACAACGGCCAGCTCTTCAGACAGCTCGTAGATACCTTTCTTGTTCACATCTTTAAAGACAGGAACAACTAGACCGTTTGGCGTATCAACCGCGATACCTACGTTCACGTATTTCTTCAGAATCAAGCTTTCGCCATCTTCAGAAAGAGAAGAGTTAAATGCAGGGAACGCTTCAAGCGCTTTAGCAACAGCTTTCATGATGAACACCAATGGCGTGATCTTCATGCCTGAATCTTTCTTCGCTTCGATCGCGTTCTGCTCTTTACGGAATGCTTCTAGCTCAGTGATGTCTGCGTTATCCCACTGTGTAACGTGAGGGATCATTACCCAGTTACGATGCAGGTTCGCGCCAGAGATCTTCTTAATGCGAGACAGTGGCTGAATTTCAGTTTCACCGAACTTGCTGAAGTCCACTTTTGGCCAAGGTAGCAGACCTAGTGCCGCGCCGTCGCCTTTGCCAGATGCGGCTGATGCTGCGCCTGACTCCAGACGTTTCAGCGCTTCTTTCACATAGTTCTGAACGTCTTCTTTCAGAATGCGGCTCTTACGGCCTGAACCTTTCACTTTAGACAGGTTAACGCCGAATTCACGCGCTAGGCGACGAACCACTGGAGACGCGTGCGCGTACTCGTTGTTCTCTTCAAACTCAATTGCTGCTGGAGCTGCTGCAGGTTTCGCCGCTTCAGCTTTAGGAGCTGCTGCTTGAGCTGGTGCCGCTGCTGCAACTGGCGCTGCGCCCGCCACCGGAGTGCCGGCCACCTCAAACACCATGATTAGAGAACCAGTAGAAACTTTGTCGCCAGCTGCAACTTTGATTTCTTTAACCGTACCAGCAAACGGAGCAGGTACTTCCATAGATGCTTTGTCGCCTTCCACAGTAATCAGAGATTGCTCTTCAGATACGGTATCGCCAACTGCAACCATGATTTCAGTGACTTCAACTTCGTCGCCGCCGATATCAGGAACGTTAACTTCTTTGCGTTCCGGCGTTCCGGCGACAGATACTGCTGGTGCCGCTGCCGGAGCAGCCGCTGCAACTGGTGCAGGAGCTGCTGCGCCTGAACCTGCCACTTCGAAGATCATCACTAGTGAGCCAGTTGATACTTTATCGCCAGCTGCAACTTTGATTTCTTTTAGAGTACCAGCGAATGGCGCTGGTACTTCCATTGACGCTTTATCACCTTCTACTGTGAGTAGAGATTGCTCTTCAGCGATTGAATCGCCAACAGCAACCATGATTTCAGTCACTTCAACTTCGTCGCCACCGATATCCGGTACACAAACTTCTTTTAGTTCACTTGCTGCTGCAGGTGCAGCTACCGGAGCTGCTTCTGCCGCTGGAGCTGGTGCAGCCGCTGCTGCACCTTCCACTTCAAAGACCATGATCAGAGAGCCAGTCGTTACTTTGTCACCAGCAACCACTTTGATTTCTTTTACGATACCCGCTTGAGATGCTGGTACTTCCATAGAAGCTTTGTCGCCTTCTACAGTAATTAGTGACTGCTCTTCTTCAACCTTGTCGCCAACGCTTACAAGAATCTCAGTAACTTCAACCTCATCCGCACCGATATCAGGTACATTAATTTCGATTGCCATTATTCTTTCCTACCTTCAATTAAGCGTATAGCGGGTTTGTTTTTTCAGTGTCGATGTTGAATTTCTTGATAGCTTCCGCCACCACAGATTTCTCAACTTCACCACGTTTCGCTAGTTCGTTTAGAGCAGCAACCACCACGTAACCTGCGTTCACTTCGAAGTGACGACGTAGGTTTTCACGGCTGTCTGAGCGACCGAAACCGTCAGTACCCAGTACTTTGTAAGACTGTGCTGGGATGAACGCGCGAACTTGGTCAGCGTAGTTCTTCATGTAGTCAGTCGCTGCGATAGCAGGCTCAGTACCCATCACTTGAGCGATGTAAGGCACTTTCACATCTGCTTCTGGGTGCAGCATGTTGAAACGATCACACGCTTGGCCATCACGAGCCAGTTCGTTGAATGAGGTTACCGAGTAAACATCAGAGGCGATGCCGTATTCTTCGCTCAGGATAACAGCCGCTTTACGTACTTCGTTCATGATAGTACCTGAGCTCATCAGCTGAACTTTACCTTTAGAACCAGACAGCGTTTCCAGTTTGTAGATACCTTTACGGATACCTTCTTCAGAACCTTCTGGCATCGCTGGATGCGCGTAGTTTTCGTTCATCAGCGTTAGGTAGTAGAACACGTTCTCTTGATCGCCATACATGCGACGGATACCGTCTTGCATGATAACCGCAACTTCGTAAGCAAAAGTCGGATCGTAAGAGATACAGTTTGGTACTGTGCCCGCCAGAATATGCGAGTGACCATCTTCGTGCTGCAGACCTTCACCGTTCAGTGTGGTACGACCAGCCGTTGCGCCCAGTAGGAAACCACGCGCTTGTTGGTCGCCCGCCATCCATGCCATGTCGCCAACACGTTGGAAACCGAACATAGAGTAGTAGATGTAGAACGGGATCATCGGCAGGTTGTTGGTGCTGTAAGACGTCGCCGCCGCAACCCAAGATGACATCGCACCCAGCTCGTTGATACCTTCTTGCAGTACCTGACCAGACGTTGCTTCTTTGTAGTAAGAAACGATATCGCGGTCTTGTGGAGTGTAGTTCTGACCGTGCGGGTTGTAGATACCGATTTGACGGAACAGACCTTCCATACCGAAAGTACGCGCTTCATCAGCGATGATAGGAACGATGTTTTGACCAATGTTTTTGTCTTTCAACAGGATGTTCAGTGCACGCACGTAAGCCATGGTTGAAGAGATTTCACGTTTCTGTTCTTCCAGAAGCGGTTTGAACTCTTCCAGTTCTGGAATCACCAGTTCCTGAGTGAAGTTAGGCAGACGCTGTGGCGTGTAACCGTGCAGCGCTTTACGACGAGCGTGCAGGTATTCGTATTCTTTCGAGCCTTCTTCCAGTTTCAGGTAAGGCAGTTTGTTCACTTCTTCGTCAGAGATCAGATCTTGCAGGCCAAGACGGTTACGCATCGCTAGTACGTGCGTCATATCCATCTTCTTCACTTGGTGTGCAATGTTCTTACCTTCTGCCGCTTCACCCATGCCGTAACCTTTAACGGTTTTCGCTAGGATAACCGTTGGACGACCATTGGTCTCTTGTGCGTTCTTGAACGCAGCGTACAGTTTAGAAGACTCGTGACCACCGCGTTTCAGCGCGAAGATCTCATCGTCAGTCATGTCAGCAACAAGAGCCGCTGTTTCTGGGTATTTACCGAAGAAATGCTCGCGAACGTACGCGCCATCTTTCGCTTTAAAGGTTTGGTAGTCGCCGTCGATGGTTTCGTTCATCAGCTGCAGCAGTTTACCTGTGGTGTCTTTCGCCAGCAGTTTATCCCAGCCGTTACCCCAGATCACTTTCACCACGTTCCAGCCAGCACCTTTGAACAGACCTTCCAGTTCTTGGATGATCTTGCCGTTACCCATTACTGGGCCGTCGAGACGCTGCAGGTTACAGTTGATGAGGAAACATAGGTTGTCCAGTTTTTCACGTGCAGCGAAAGAGATCGCGCCGCGTGATTCTGGCTCATCCATCTCACCGTCACCTAGGAACGCATAAACGCGCTGCTCTGAGGTGTCTTTCATACCACGGCCTTCCAGATACTTGAGGAAGCGCGCTTGGTAGATAGCAGAAATTGGACCCAACCCCATAGATACGGTTGGGAATTGCCAGAATTCTGGCATTAATTTCGGGTGTGGGTAGGAAGGAATGCCTTTGCCATCCACTTCTTGACGGAAGTTGTCTAGCTGCTCTTCAGTCAGGCGGCCTTCAACGAATGCACGCGCGTAAATCCCAGGAGAGATGTGACCTTGGTAGTAAACCAAATCGCCACCATCTTTTTCGTTAGGAGCACGGAAGAAGTGGTTGAAACATGTCTCATAGAACGCCGCTGACGACTGGAATGACGCCATATGGCCGCCCAGATCCAAATCTTTCTTCGATGCACGAAGAACGATCATAATTGCGTTCCAGCGAATGATTGAACGAATACGGCGTTCGATCGTAGTGTCGCCTGGGTAAGCTGGTTCTTGGGCTGCAGGAATCGTGTTGATGTAGTTGGTTGTGATACCGGTTGGCATATCAACACCGTCTAGACGTGCTTTTTCCAGAACTTCTTCAAGTAGGAACTGCGCACGCTCTACGCCTTCTTCACGTACAACTGACTCAAGCGCGGCTAACCACTCCTGAGTTTCCAGTGCATCTACGTCATGCTTCATGTCAGACATGGCGATCTATCCTTCTGTTGGTTGGATCTAGTTTGAATCGCAATGAACCACTATTGCGGCTCATTACCTTGTTGAATTCGACGCAGCGATCGCTCACGGCGAGTCTGTTCACGAGTCAAATCCAACAACGTTTCTTCGATATAAGCTAAGTGAGAATGGGACATTTCACGCGCCTTTTCTGGCTGACCTGAAACAATCGCATCCACGATATTAGCCCGGTGCTTACTTACTTTCTCAACCGCTTCTGGGCGGCGATGTAATAATTTAAAATTCTGTCGAATATTTTGCTCAAGCAAAGGCGCAAGGCTACGTACGATGTGCAGCAGTACGACGTTGTGTGCCGCTTCAGTAATCGCGATGAGGAACGCCATCACTTGTTCAGCTTCCGCATCGGCGTCTTTCTTTTCCTGAACCTCAGCGATTCGGGAAACGCAGGTTTGAATACGGGCAAAATCTTCTTCGGTACCGCGCAACGCCGCAAAATAAGCGCAAATACCTTCCAGCGCATGACGCGCTTCCAGTAAGTCCAGTTGAGTCTCGGAGTGGCTAGACAATAAATTTAGCAGAGGATCGGAAAAACTCTGCCAAATGCGATCGCTGACAAACGTTCCGCCCCCTTGACGACGGGTCAGTAGACGTTTGGCTTCCAGGCGCTGAATGGCTTCTCTGATGGAGGGACGCGAAACCTCAAACTGTTTAGCAAGCTCCCTTTCCGGTGGGAGTTGCTGGCCAGGTGAGAGCGTTCCTTCCACTATCAGCCGCTCCAATTCCTGTTCAATCACATCGGAGAGCTTTGGCTGACGAATCCTTTGATAAGCCATAATTTATTGTTCTTCTACTCTTGAATTCACTAGCAATTCGCTTTGCTGGCAATTGGTAATACCAATTTTAAGTTGGTGCAGAAATTAACATAATTTAAACGCCACTGTCCAGCCAAAAGTTGACCTAAATCATAGAACAACTCACACCTCAACACTTTGATAACATCCGGATATTAAAACAGCAATAGAATTGGTCTGACCAATTACAAAGTAGAAACAGATGGGCGAATAACGTGCTGGTCAGTTTGGTCACAAAATGGCAAATACGCGAATCTAAGCGCGGCTCATTTTGTCAAAGCGGGCGCTGGGTTACGCTTTTTCCATCCACTAACGAGCATAAAAAAGGTAAGCAACTTAGCTTACCTTTTTATGACACAAGACTCTTATTCAGTGCAGACTCACCGCCGCTTTAAAGGTCGTCATTGTCTTCAAGCATCGCGCGGTAACGACGCCAATCAAAACTGAGGCCGGGATCGGTTTTGCGCAGCGGTGCAATGTATTGATGCCCAGTAATCCGCGAAGGCGTAATGTGCGGATAGCGTTCGATGATAGTTTGGCTCACTTGGGTAAGCGCAGCATATTGCTCTGGGGTGTAGGCGACAAAATCCGTCCCTTCCAACTCAATGCCAATGGAATAATCGTTACACCGCGAAACGCCAGCAAAACTGGAAGCACCAGCGTGCCACGCGCGATCGTTAAAAGAGACAAACTGCACAATTTCACCATCGCGTTTGATCAAACAATGGGCCGATACTCGCATTTTCGCTATCACCTGAAAAAAGGGATGCAAGTCGGGCGACAAATTACCCTGAAAAAAATCTTCAATATAGGGGCCACCAAACTCGCCTGGCGGCAAACTGATGTTGTGGATCACCAGCAGTGAGACAGGCTCCCCCGCGGGGCGGGCATCATAAAAAGGCGACGGCCGATGGGTGACGCCTTGCAGCCATCCATACGTGATCACAGCTTGCATATCCACCTCTCTGCTTTGCAAATTAACTGCTGAAATTCTTACCAGCCGAGAGTATCATTCCTTGCCAACGACCTTTCAAGATAAGATTTGCGATGAACAACAGACATAACAGCCAACAACGCCTTGACTATTTGCAGCAGCAGCTTCCTCTGGAAATTACCCGCTCGGTTACCGATACCTTAAAAGAAGATCTCGGTGGCAGTTTGGATGCGGCCAACGACATCACCGCCTCTCTTATCCCAGCCGATGCGATCAACAGCGCCACCATCATTACCCGCGAGCACGGTGTTTTTTGTGGTCAAGCATGGGCCGATGAAGTGTTCAAGCAACTTGGCGGACGTGTGACGATCGAATGGCATGTCAAGGATGGCGATCGTGTCGAGCCGAACCAAACCCTATGCACGCTCACAGGCCCTGCGCGCGACCTTCTGACCGGCGAGCGCAATGCGATGAACTTTATCCAAACCCTGTCAGGCTGCGCGACCGTGACCGCCCAGTACGCGGCAAAAATTGCTCATACACAGTGTCGACTGCTTGATACACGCAAAACCATTCCGGGGCTGCGCAGCGCGCTCAAATACGCGGTGGCGTGTGGCGGCGGTTTTAATCATCGTATCGGCGTTTTTGACGCCTATCTGATCAAAGAAAACCATATCATTGCCTGCGGCGGCATTACTCAAGCCATCTCCAAAGCCAAAGAGCTTAACCCCGGCAAACCGGTGGAAGTCGAAACCGAAAATCTCGATGAACTGCGCCAAGCGATTGAAGCGGGCGCCGACATCATCATGCTCGACAACTTCACCATTGAGATGATGCGAGAAGCGGTGGCCATTAACGCTGGCCGCGCAGCGCTGGAAAACTCTGGCAACGTCACGCTAGACACCATTTGCGAGTATGCCGAAACGGGCGTGGACTACATCTCCGTCGGTGCGCTGACCAAGCATATTAAGGCGATGGATTTATCCATGCGTTTCAAGTAGTTAACAAAGCTATTACTTATAAGGGGCCAACGGCCCCTTTTTCGTTTTAAAACCTTAACCCACTCGCAAAACCTTGCTAATCGTATGTAATTGGCGATGAAAGAGTTTTAGCTCACTCGCGATGTCGTCGCGTCGATATTCCAACAATTCAACACCTTGCATAATCTGCTCAACATGCTCACGCAGCATGGTTAAACCGAATTCAAGGAAACGACATGAAACAACATAATCGAGTAACAAAACAGCAGGGCTTTACCCTGATTGAATTAATGATAGTGGTGGCAATTATTGGGGTATTAACGGCAGTCGCCATGCCCGCATATAAAAGCTATGTAACAAAAAGTGAACTAGCTGCTGGTTCCGCCACCGTCAGAAATCTACTAACAAATATCGACATGTTTCATCAAGAAAAAGGCACTTATGTTGGAATGACTTTAGCCGATATCGGTGCGACTCAAACAATGAGTGGATTGGGTGATTTAGCACTAACAGATCTAACGGTGAGCACTGCATCTGCAACTTTCACTTTTGATAACTCTTCAGTTAATACCGCTGTTATCAAATATGCTAAGTCTTCGACAGGATGGGTTTGCGCAATTACTGCCAACTCTGCTTCAGCAGTAACTTCTGAGACAAAACCTAAAGGTTGTTCTTGATAAAACAATGACTAACAATCTTGTAATTATCCTTCGTCAATCTAATTTACTTAGCTCAACGCAAGAGCAAGCCTGTTTGGAACATCTCAATGCTTCCGGTGCCAGTGCACCGGAGGTGTTGTTGCAACTGGGCTTTTTCCAAGCCGAAGAACTGACTGAACATCTCAGCGCGCTGTTTGGCTTGCCGCCCGTCGAGCTTAGCCACTATGACTACCAAAGCGTGTGCAACCAACTGGGGTTGCGCGAGCTTATCACCCGCCACCAAGCCCTGCCGCTACAAAAAAATCGCTCAGCGCTAATTCTCGCCAGTGCCGACCCAACCAATTTACAGGCCGAAGATGACTTTCGCTTTGCCACAGGGCTGCAAGTGGAAATGGTCTTGGCCGATGTTAAGCAACTGCAAGGGGCAATACGTCGCCTATATGGCCGCACGCTTGCTCAAGATAACCGCTCAGGATTGAAAGAGATCCACCAAGATGAGCTAGCCAACTTAGTCAATGTGGCAGCCGATGAAGTCGATAATATTGAAGATCTCAGCCAAGACAGCTCCCCTGTCAGCCGTTTTATCAACCAGATCTTACTCGATGCGGTGCGTAAAGGCGCATCCGACATTCACTTTGAACCCTATGAAGCGATGTATCGCGTGCGTTTGCGCTGCGATGGTATTTTGGTCGAAGTGCAGCAACCACCGAGTCACTTGAGCCGTCGACTCTCCGCACGGCTTAAGATTCTCGCCAAGCTGGATATCGCCGAGCGGCGTTTACCGCAAGATGGGCGCATCAAACTCAAACTGAACCAAAGCACCGCGATTGATATGCGCGTTTCTACCCTACCGACACTGTTTGGCGAAAAAATCGTGCTGCGTCTGCTCGACAGTTCCAGCAGCAACTTAGACATTGATAAGCTCGGCTACAGCGAAACGCAAAAGCAGCTCTATCTCAACGCGCTGCGCAAACCTCAAGGGATGATCTTGATGACGGGCCCAACCGGCAGCGGCAAAACCGTTTCACTCTACACCGGTTTAAGCCTACTCAATCGCCCTGAGGTCAACATCTCTACCGCCGAAGATCCGGTAGAGATTAACTTGCCCGGCATTAACCAAGTGCAAGTACAGCCAAAAATCGGCTTTGGCTTTGCGCAGGCGCTGCGCTCATTTTTACGTCAAGACCCCGATATTGTCATGGTCGGTGAAATTCGTGATTTAGAAACTGCCGAAATAGCCATTAAAGCCGCGCAAACAGGGCATTTAGTGCTATCCACCCTACATACCAACTCGGCCGCAGAGACCATAGTACGCCTATCAAACATGGGCATTGCCAGCTTCAACCTCGCTTCTTCATTGAGCTTAATTATCGCTCAGCGCCTAGCGCGTCGTTTGTGTCGCCATTGCAAGCAGCCACAACACCTTTCACCTGCATTGCAAGAGCTGGGTTTAAACCAGCAGGATGGGCTGTATCGCGCCAATCCTCAAGGATGTAACGAATGCAATCAAGGGTATTCAGGGCGCGTCGGCATCTACGAAGTGATGCCCTTTGACGATGCGATGGCCGAGGCGCTGGTTAAAGGAGCCTCAGTACAAAGCTTGGAAATGCTTGCCAGAAAAAATGGCATGCTGACGCTTCGAGAATCCGGGCTGGAAAAAGTCAAACAAGGCATCACCAGCATTGAAGAGCTGCAACGCGTGCTCTACCTGTAACCACTTGCCTAGGAGAGATCATGAAGGTAAATGCGCCTACGCAGATTAAAAATTACCGCTGGAAAGGCATCAATAGCTCAGGCAAAAGAGTGTCAGGTGATGTGTTAGCCATCAGTGAAATCGAAGTGCGTGACAAACTGCATGCGCAGCAGATTAAGATCCGTAAGATAAAAAAATCCAGCGTCTCAATATTGACCCGCATGAGTCACCGAGTAAAAAGCCGCGATATCACCGTCTTCACCCGCCAAATCTCGACCATGCTCGCCACTGGCGTGCCGATCCTACAAGCGCTAAAACTGGTCGCCGATAACCACCGCAAAGCGGAGATGAAGTCCATTTTAACCAACGTGAGTAAAGCGATTGAAGCGGGCACACCAATGTCCAAAGCCTTACGAACCGCCAGCCATCACTTTGACGGGCTATACACGGATTTGGTCGCAACAGGCGAGCAGTCAGGCAACCTTGCACTGGTATTTGAACGCTTGGCACTCTATCGAGAAAAAAGCGAAGAGCTGCGTTCCAAAGTGATCAAAGCATTGATTTATCCTTGCATGGTGGTGCTCGTCGCCTTGGGCGTCTCTTATCTGATGCTAACGCAAGTAATTCCCGAGTTTCGCAAAATGTTTGTCGGCTTTGGTGCAGAGCTGCCTTGGTTTACGCAGAAGGTGCTCAATTTATCGGACTTTGTCCAAGCTTATAGCAGTTGGTTTTTTATCTCCCTTATCAGCGCCGTTTATCTGTTGCGCAGCATCAGTCGAAAGTCCGATCAGGTTAAACTGAAGTTTTCCCGTCTCAGTTTAAGGCTACCAGTACTCGGTGGCGTGTTTTCCAAAGCGGCGATTGCCAAGTTCAGCCGCACATTAGCCACCAGTTTTAGCTCGGGTATTCCGATTCTAACCAGCTTACAAACCACCAGCAAAACGTCAGGCAATCTGCACTATCAATACGCGATTGAAAGTGTTTATCGCGACACCGCCGCAGGGATGCCGATGTACATTGCGATGCGCAACAGCAACGCCTTTCCCGAACTGGTGCTGCAAATGGTGATGATCGGTGAAGAGTCGGGGCGTCTCGACGATATGCTCAATAGAATAGCGACCATCTATGAGTTCGAGGTGGACAACACCGTAGACAACCTCGGTAAGATCCTTGAACCGCTGATCATCGTTTTTCTGGGCGTGGTGGTCGGCGGTTTGGTCGCGGCCATGTACCTACCAATATTTAACTTAATGAGTGTTATGGGCTAATATGCCTTTCTGACCAAGTGCTTGACACTGTGTGTCGTGCTGCTTTAGCAGTGTTGCACCCATCGTCGCCTTTTATTGGTCAATATTTCAATCATTGATTGTTGCCAGCAGCAAAGTGGCGACACGAGACCCAATTTTTATGGATGCATTGCACTACTATCCTTGGCTGTATGTTGGCCTAGCGGCGTTATTTGGCTTGATTGTCGGTAGCTTTCTCAACGTGGTTATTTATCGCTTGCCGAAAATGATGGAACTGGAGTGGCAACGGGAATGTGCCGAGGCCTTTCCTCAATACGCCATCCCCGCGCCGAAGGAAACGCTCTCCCTCAGCACGCCGCGTTCCACTTGCCCGACGTGCCATACTCCAATTCGTATCCGCGATAACATTCCGCTGCTGAGTTGGTTTTGGCTCAAAGGGCGCTGTCATCAGTGTCAAAGTAAGATCAGTGGCCGCTATCCTGCGGTTGAGCTGCTCAGTGCAACCCTATGCGCCTTGGTGGCGTGGAAATTTGGCTACAGCCTTTACTCGCTGGCACTGCTGTTTTTCACCTTTACCTTGATCGCTGCGACCTTTATCGATCTCGATACCATGCTATTGCCAGATCAACTGACCCTGCCTTTAACTTGGTCCGGTATTGCCCTTGCGCTGCTGGAAATCAGCCCTGTCTCTTTGCAAAATTCGGTGATTGGCGCCATGGCAGGCTATCTCTGCCTTTGGTCTGTCTATCACCTTTTCCGTCTGATGACAGGGAAAGAAGGCATGGGGTATGGCGATTTTAAGTTATTGGCCGCGCTCGGCGCTTGGCTAGGCTGGCAATCACTTCTGATGATCATTTTGCTCTCTTCGGTGGTAGGGCTAATCTTTGGCCTGATCCAACTTCGCTTACAAAAACAGGGCATCGAAAAAGCGTTTCCTTTTGGCCCCTATCTCGCCATCGCCGGCTGGGTCGCATTAATGTGGGGCGAATCGTTAATGAGTTGGTATTTCAGCGTAATGATGGGGGCATAACATGGCGTTTGTCGTCGGTTTAACAGGCGGTATCGCCAGTGGCAAAACAACCGTGGCCAACCTTTTTCATCACCATTTCTCGATTGATATTGTTGATGCCGATGTGGTCGCTCGTCAGGTTGTCGAACCTGACACGCCGGGGCTTTTCGCAATTGTTGACCATTTCGGCGCAGAAATACTTTTGCCCGATGGCCGTTTAAATCGCGCCAAATTACGCGAACGGATTTTCTCTCACCCTGAAGAGAAGCAGTGGTTAAATCAATTGCTTCATCCATTGATTCGGCAAAAGATGATTGATGACTTGCGCAGCGTGCAATCGACTTACGCTCTGTTGGTGGTTCCCTTACTGGTGGAAAACCAACTGCAAAGCTTGTGCGATCGTGTGTTAGTCGTGGATGTCGATGAGCAAACGCAAATTGAACGCGCAATGCGTCGTGATGGCGTGGAGGAAACGCAGGTCAAAGCGATCCTCCAGTCTCAAGCCAACCGCCGTGAACGTCTCGCCATCGCGAATGATGTGATTAAAAATAGCACAACAGACCAAGATCTTTTGCTGCAAGTCACAAATTTACATCAAAAGTACCTAGCCATGAGCCAGCAAAATCGGTGAAAATAAGTGAGAAACGTTTACAGGCCAGTTAGATGACCACGCACAAATTCGAACATCCATTAAATGAAAAGACGCGTATTTACTTGAGAGTAGAGTCACTCTTAAGGCAGGCTCACGTGGCTTCCTGTTTTGCGGAAAATCATCAGTACCAGCTTTTTTTCCGTTCGATCTTCGATTTATTGGAGATTTTCGAACAGATTCAACTCAAAAGCGAACTGGCTAAAGATATTGAAAAGCAGCGGCTGTTGTATCGCAGCTGGTTAGATGTCGACGGCGTGGATCAAGCCACCCTGCGTTCTCTGCTCAACGAAGCCGATCGCACTCACAGCGCTTTGATGCATGCGGAGCGTTTTGGCCAATCACTCAAAGAAGATCGCTTTCTCAGTTCGATTCGCCAACGTTTTAGCCTACCCGGCGGCTCTTGCTGCTTTGACTTGCCCGCTTTGCATTATTGGCTGCATTTGCCACTAGAGCGTAAAAAGTACGACGCGCAAAAGTGGCTCAATAGTCTACAACCGCTCTCTGACGCACTGCTTTTATGGCTGAAACTGACTCGGGAAACAGGCTATTTCAGAAGCCAGATTGCACGCAATGGTTTTTTCCAAAGTGATGCTGAAGAAGCGAACATCCTTCGCTTGCATATCCCAATGGAGTTTGGTGTTTATCCGATGATTTCCGGACATAAAAATCGCTTTGCCATCAAGTTCATTAGCTTTGAAACTGGTCAAGCCTGTAGCCAAGACGTTAGTTTTGATTTGGCGGTTTGCAGTTAAGGTTCACGCTTTTCATTATTTTCATTTCGCCTTGCGTTACTATTTGTTGTTCGCAAATCCATTCGTTTTACGGTTCTATCTCTATGAAAAAAATCACCATAGTTAAATGCCCTCAATGTGCCACGGAAGTGGAATGGGGCGAGCAAAGCCCACATCGCCCGTTTTGCAGTAAAAAATGCCAAATGATCGATTTTGGTGAATGGGCCGATGAAGAGAACACTATCCCGGGCGCGCCGGATATGTCTGATAGTGATGGTTGGTCGGAAGAGCAGTTCTAAGCGAGGTGGCTAGGTGCTAGGTGCTAGGTGCTAGGTGCTAGGTGCTAGGTGCTAGGTGCTAGGTGCTAGGTGCTAGGTGCTAGGTGCTAGGTGCTAGGTGCTAGGTGCTAGGTGCTAGGTGCTAGGGATTGAAGAGGGTTGATGGTAACACGTCAACCTTTTTTATTTGGTCGTTTTTACCATTTTACTCTAGGCAGCAAGCCGAACCCTTTCGCCAACTGTGCAGTTTAAGTGATACAAAAAGCGGAGCCTACTGGCTCCGCTTTTTACTATGAGAACGCGAGTTCTAGCATTACTTCTTAGTAAGCTTCTCTTTGATACGAGCAGCTTTACCAGATAGGTCGCGTAGGTAGTACAGTTTGGCACGACGTACTGCACCGCGGCGTTTCACTTCAATGCTAGCAACTACTGGAGAGTGAGTTTGGAACGTACGCTCAACACCTTCACCGTTAGAAATCTTACGTACAGTGAATGCAGAGTGTAGACCACGGTTACGGATTGCGATTACGATGCCTTCAAAAGCCTGTAGACGCTCACGATCACCTTCTTTTACCTTAACTTGAACAACAACAGTGTCACCTGGTGCAAATTTAGGTAGATCTTGCTTCATTTGCTCTTGCTCAAGAGCTTTGATGATGTTACTCATTTTTAAAATTTCCTAGAATAAACTGATACTAAATTAAATAGGTTACTTACGCTTAGAGTGAGTTTCTTCAATAAACTCGGCAAGTAATTGTTCCTGTTCGTCAGTCAGAGCTAGGTTTTCCAGGAGCTCTGGTCTTCTTTGCCAGGTACGGCCTAACGACTGTTTCAGTCGCCAGCGACGAATTTCCTTGTGGTTGCCTGACATCAGCACCGCAGGTACTTCTTTGTCATCCAACACTTCAGGACGCGTATAGTGAGGGCAATCTAACAAGCCATTGGCGAAAGAGTCCTCTTCCGCTGACGCAAAATCCCCCAGTACGCCCGGAATAAACCGAGACACTGCGTCAATTAACGTCATGGCTGGCAGTTCACCACCCGTCATTACAAAATCACCAATTGACCATTCTTCGTCAACTTCAGATTGAATGATGCGCTCATCTACCCCTTCGTATCGGCCACAAATCAGTAACATGTTCTGATTGGTTGCCAGTTCTTCTACGCCTCTTTGGTCGAGCTTGCGACCTTGAGGAGAGAGATAAATGACTTTCGTCTTACCCGGTGAGGCTTGTTTGGCTGCGTGAATGGCATCGCGCAAAGGCTGAACCATCATCAACATACCGGGGCCGCCACCGTAAGGTCTATCATCAACAGTACGATGTTTGTCGTGAGTGAAATCGCGAGGATTCCATGTCTCAATCGACAGTAGACCTTTCTTAACCGCTTGACCTGTTACTCCAAAATCGGTAACAGAACGGAACATTTCAGGAAATAGGCTAATAATGCCAACCCACATGTCTATCTCGCTCTGAGGTTTTGGAGCTTAGAATCCAGGATCCCAGTCAACTTCGATCCGTTGAGCTTGGCGATCAACGTTAATGATCACTTGCTCTTCAAGGAACGGAATTAATCGTTCCTTCTGCCCAAAAGCATCTTTTAGATTTGCTTTGACCACCAGAACATCGTTGGAACCCGTTTCCAGCATGTCAGTCACGACACCCAGATCGTAACCTTGTGTGGTTACTACGTTCATTCCAAACAATTCTCGCCAGTAGAACTCATCTTCTGACAATTCTGGCAATACAGCAGGGTCAATGGAGATTTCAAGGTTAGTCAGCAGATGCGCATCTTCACGCACATCAATACCGTCCAGCTTTACCACCATACCTTTGTTATGGCGTTTCCAGCTTTCGACCTTATACTCGACCCACACACCTTTTTGGTTAATATACCAAGGGCTGTAATCAAATAAGCTTTCGGCATTGTCTGTGTAGGAAAAAACCTTGAGCCAACCACGAATGCCGTAAGTAGAACCAAATTTACCAACTACAATTCGTTCTTCACTCATTGTTTCTTTACCTTTCATCGACATAACTAGTTTCTAAATTAAGCCGCTTTTTGAGCGTCTTTAACTAGCTTAGCAACGCGGTCAGATAGAGACGCGCCTTGACCAACCCAGTGGTTAACGCGATCTAGGTCGATACGTAGACCTTCTTCTTGACCTTGTGCAGTTGGGTTAAAGAAACCCACTTTCTCGATGAAACGGCCAGTTGCAACATTGCGGCTGTCCGCTACTACGATTTGATAGAATGGACGCTTTTTCGCGCCGTGACGTGCCAAACGAATGGTTACCATGTCGTCCTCTTTGCTTTCTCAAAAATAAAATTAACCCCAGAAACCATCTATCACTAAACAGTTTGGGGTCTCGTGCCAAAATAAAGCTCCGGAATTTTACTCTTATTGCGAATCAATGCAAGGGGAATAGCCATTTTTTCGCCAACATAAGTTGCAATTCAAGTTTGTGATGAAGATAACAGGTTGATAGATGAGGGGGGAGAGGTCGAGCAGTGTTTGGGTTCTAGCGCACAAAGCGCTAGAACTCGGCGTGGTTTAGCGGCCGAACGGATTGAAACCACCGCCGCCCATGCCACCCATCATGCCCTGCATATTGCGCATCATGCCTTTGATGCCGCCTTTTTGCATTTTCTTCATCATCTTCTGCATTTGGGTAAATTGCTTAAGAAGACGATTAACATCTTGCACCTGAGTACCAGAACCCGCCGCGATACGCTTCTTACGCGAGCCTTTGATCAGATCAGGATTTTGTCGCTCTTTCATTGTCATCGAGTTAATGATGGCTTCCATCTGCTTGAACATCTTGTCATCGACTTTGTCTTTGATGTCCGAAGGCAGTTGCGACATGCCCGGCAATTTGTCGAGCATGCCCATCATACCGCCCATGTTTTGCATCTGCCCAAGCTGCTCGCGGAAATCTTCTAGATCAAAGCCTTTCTTCTCTTTGAACTTCTGAGCAAGCTTTTGCGCTTTTTCATGGTCGACATTACGCTGCAGATCTTCAATCAGCGACAATACGTCGCCCATACCAAGAATGCGTGACGCCACACGATCAGGATGGAAAGGCTCTAGCGCGTCGGTTTTTTCACCCACACCCAAGAACTTAATTGGCTTACCAGTAATATGGCGCACAGAGAGCGCCGCACCGCCGCGAGCATCACCATCCACTTTAGTCAGGATCACACCGGTTAATGGCAGGGCATCACCGAAGGCTTTCGCGGTATTGGCTGCGTCTTGACCCGTCATGGCATCAACCACAAACAAGGTTTCGACCGGCTTGATGGCTGAATGAAGTTGCTGAATTTCCGCCATCATGGCTTCATCAATCGCTAGACGGCCAGCGGTATCGACAATCAATACATCAAAGAATTTTTTCTTCGCGTGATCAATTGCGGCATTGGCGATATCAAGCGGTTTTTGATCGGCTGACGATGGAAAGAAATCGACACCGATGTCACTTGCCAAGGTTTCAAGCTGTTTGATCGCCGCAGGGCGGTAAACGTCGGCAGAGACAACCAAGACTTTCTTTTTATCGCGCTCTTTTAATAGCTTAGATAATTTACCAACCGAGGTGGTTTTACCGGCACCTTGCAAACCAGCCATTAAAATCACGGCAGGAGGCTGAGCAGCAAGATTAAGCGCTTCGTTCGATTCGCCCATCACCGCCTCAAGCTCACCTTGCACGATCTTGATAAACTCTTGCCCTGGAGTGAGTGATTTCGACACTTCCACTCCAACCGCTTTTTCTTTCACGCGTGCAACAAATTCACGCACCACGGGCAAAGCGACATCCGCTTCCAGCAGGGCCATGCGCACTTCACGTAAGGTATCTTTGATATTGTCTTCTGTCAGACGACCTTTGCCGCTGATATTCTTCAGCGTTTTGGATAATCGATCCGTTAAATTCTCAAACATGCTTATCTCTTCGCTTAATCCGGCGATAAATTGTCGTGAGTATACCTTAGCCGATCGTCTAGAGATACCCGCGAAACCGCTCTAATCCACACTATTGGGGGTAAGTTATTAATTTCAATATCTCAACTCTCACCATTGTTGATGATTGAACGTAGCCCCAAACCAAGTTGCAAGGTATACTTGCCCCATTCTTTTTGCCAACTTTCGGATATATGGACAGCATAATTGCCATCGGTGCGACGATTCTTTATGGATTAGCGATTGCGACCATAGTGCCCGGGCTTTACCACCAAACGGGGATAAAAGCCAAGACGGTGCTGGTGAGCGCGGTTTTAGCGCTCTGTTTTCACGCTTGGCTGTTGAGCGATCTGATTTTCGAAGGTTACGGACAAAATCTCAGCATTTTGAACGTGGCGTCTCTGATTAGTTTCCTCATCTCGCTGGTGATGAGTGCGGCGATGCTCAAAAACCGCCTGTGGTTTTTGTTGCCTGTGGTCTACAGTTTTGCGGCCATCAATCTCTCTGCCGCGACGTTTTTGCCCAGCACTTTTATCAAACATCTAGAAAATGACCCCAAGTTGCTGGTTCATATTTCTCTGGCGCTGTTTTCTTACGCAACGCTAACCATCGGAGCCTTGTATGCGTTACAGTTGGCTTGGCTCGATCACAAATTGAAAACCAAGAAAGCTTTGGCGATCAATCCCAATTTACCGCCCTTAATGTTGGTAGAACGTCATTTATTCAAAATTATTCTGATCGGCAATCTTCTCCTCACACTGACACTCATCACCGGATTTGTGTTTGTGCAAGATATGTTTGCCCAAGGGAAAGCACACAAAGCGGTGCTCTCCTTTATTGCTTGGATTGTCTACTCGATTTTATTGTGGGGGCACTACCAGCGGGGCTGGCGCGGGAAAAAAGTCACTTGGTTTGCCGTGGCGGGTGCAACACTGCTGACACTGGCTTATTTTGGTAGCCGCTTTGTGAAAGAGATTATTCTGAGATAGACGTGACGCCACTTTTGACAAGCAAACGTAAAATCTTTTGTGCGACGTTGACACTAGAAACGGGTTCAGTCATTAATTAATCAAGCCAACCAAAAGGAAATATTGAGTTTTGGACGACATATCTACGGGTATCTTATTTGCGCTACTCGCGTGTCTTATCGTCATTTCGGGATACTTTTCCGGTTCAGAAACAGGGATGATGTCACTGAACCGCTATCGGTTAAAGCACCTTGCCAATACCGGACATAAAGGAGCGAAACGAGTAGAAAAGCTCCTAAGCCGACCTGACCGCCTTATTGGTCTGATCCTGATTGGTAACAACCTCGTCAATATTCTTGCATCGGCCATCGCCACCATTCTTGGTATGCGTTTGTATGGCGATCTTGGGGTTGCTATCGCCACAGGGGTGTTAACCTTGGTGGTGCTAGTCTTCGCCGAAGTGACACCAAAAACCGTAGCTGCGCTCTACCCTGAACGTGTCTCCTATGCCAGTAGCGTACTCTTGCTACTGTTAATGAAAATCCTCTCACCGCTGGTGCTGTTGGTGAATTTTATTACCAACGGTTTTATCCGTTTGCTCGGCCTCAAGGCAAAGCATAACGGTGAAGATCACTTAAGTTCCGAAGAGCTGCGCACAGTGGTGAATGAAGCCGGTAATCTCATTCCACGTCGTCACCAAGACATGCTGGTCTCTATTTTGGACCTTGAACATGTCACGGTGAACGACATCATGGTGCCGCGCAACGAGATCACGGGCATTGATATCAATGACGATTGGAAGTCAATCGTACGCCAACTGACGCATTCTCCTCACGGACGCATTGTGCTGTACCGCGATAAAATTGATGAAGCGGTCGGTATGCTGCGCCTGCGTGAAGCCTACCGCTTGATGCTAGAAAAGAACGAGTTCAATAAAGAGACGTTGCTGCGCGCCGCTGACGAGGTCTATTTCATCCCTGAAAGCACACCACTGAACGTACAGTTACTCAAATTTCAGCGTAACAAACAGCGTATTGGCCTGATTGTTGACGAGTATGGCGACATCATCGGGCTAGTGACTTTAGAAGATATTCTCGAGGAGATTGTTGGCGAGTTCACGACCTCGATTGCGCCTAGCCTGTCTGACGAAATCACCCCGCAAAACGATGGTAGTTTTCTCATTGAAGGGGCAACCAATATTCGTGATATCAACAAAGGGCTGAAGTGGAAACTGCCTACCGATGGCCCACGCACACTCAACGGCCTGATCCTTGAGCATTTGGAAGAGATCCCCGAAAGCCACCTCAGCGTGCGGGTTGCCGGACATCCGATGGAAATCGTCGCACTGGAAGAAAACCGGATTAAGCTGGTGAAAGTCTTCCCTAAACGCAAACGAAAAAGCAGTTAAGTTTTGTTTTTCGCAACACCAAAGTATAAGGCCCACAGTGATACTCTGGGCCTTATACTTTGTCTCTTAACTCAAAGCGAACTAGTCGACTTTCAACTCTTTGAGCATCTCTGCTGGCAATGCTAAGTCGTCGTTTTTATTGACTGAGATACCCGCGGCGAGAATGTTGCTGGCGATCTGTTTTGCCTCTTCCAGCGAGTGCATCGCCGCCGTACCGCATTGGTACTCGTTCAGCTCTGGGATCTTGTTCTGGCTTTCCACTTTCAGTACATCTTCCATCGACGCTTGCCACGCAGCAGCAACGCTTTGCTCTGTCGGCGCACCAATCAGGCTCATGTAAAAACCAGTGCGACACCCCATTGGCGAAATGTCGATGATCTCTACACTCTCTCCATTGAGGTGCTTGCGCATAAAGCCAGCATACAAATGCTCTAAGGTGTGGATCCCTTTTTCCGACAAAATGTCTTGGTTTGGCACAGTAAAACGCAAATCAAACACGGTAATGGTGTCGCCTTTTGGCGTTTGCATGGTTTTGGCAACACGCACGGCCGGTGCCTGCATTCTCGTGTGATCGACGGTAAAACTATCTAATAACGGCATTGCATCTCTCCTGATTGCATCGTCCCTACATTGCATGAAGGACGTGACTGGCTTACTTAAACTCTAAAAAAGCCAGCTTCGGTTATCTTCCAACTCCTGGCGACACTGTTTCAGTTGCC
This sequence comes from Vibrio navarrensis, assembly GCF_015767675.1. Taxonomy (NCBI): domain Bacteria; kingdom Pseudomonadati; phylum Pseudomonadota; class Gammaproteobacteria; order Vibrionales; family Vibrionaceae; genus Vibrio; species Vibrio navarrensis. The sequence continues at coordinate 2,925,111 of NZ_CP065217.1, forward strand.
AGCCATACTCTTTCGCTTGTTGCTCTACTTTGCGTGCCACCTGCAGCAGTGCGGGCTTCTTCTTATGCGTATTGCGCTTAAAACCACCACGCCCTTCATGATACGCCAAATATTGATGATACGGATCCCACAGTGAAATGCCTAGTTGCTTGCGCGTTTCACTGGTGTACCAACCAATAAACATCAAAGAATCGTCGAAATTGGTGCGCGAACCACCGTGCCCTGTCGCTTGCTGAAAGTCTTCCCAAGCCGGATCTTGCGCCTGAGCATAACCATAGGCACTGCTCACATGTCCCCAAGGAATAAAGCCCAGTAGATAATCTTTAGCTGGCCGCGCGTCGTGGCGAAAAGCACTTTCCTGTTTGACAAACGCCATCGCAACGTGAATAGGTGTGCCCCACTCTTTTTCCATCTCCAGCGCATCTTCATACCAGCCCGGCTTTTGCCGAAAGATATCACACAGATTGCTTTGCTGAGTCGGCGGTGTGGTCGCGCATCCTGTCATCAGCCCAAGCACAACGAATCCCAACGCTCGCACTTTCGTACTCCTGGTGCGGCTAAAACTATTTAAGGTAGGCAAAATAGGCATCGAGGAAAGCATCAAAATCCTGTTCATCGGCTTGTTCAGCCTCTTGCTGTTTGCGGCGCGATTCGAGTACCTCTTGTTCCATCTGCTGCTGAGTAAAATGGTGATACTCATGAGCCAAATTGCTTTCGCGATACGCATTGCCCAAGGCACATCCGGTGCTGCCTAAACCGCCCTGCAGCTGAATAAGATCCAGTAGCTGTGCAGAGAGGGTACGTTCAGGATGCTCAATCCAAGTTTCTAATGAGTGACACACCGAACGGTAAGCTTGCGTACCAAGCGCGCTGTCCATCACTTCCGCCACGAGGCGCAACTCGGCAAACACGCGATGAGCCCAAGTTTGCAAAGTGAGTTTCTCTCCTTTGCAACCAATTTGCAGCTCCAAACCATACTGACGCCCAGAGGTCACCACTTTGTTCCAGTTCTCACGCCAGCACGCCAGCTCGCAGCTGTCCATCGGATCAGAGTCGGTCAGCGCCGCCCAAGTGAGGAAGAGATCCAAGAAGCGCACTTGTTCCTCAGTGACGCCCACCGGGCTAAATGGGTTGACATCCAACGAGCGTACTTCAATGTACTCGACTCCGCCACGCGCTAACGCCTCTGACGGTTTTTCTCCCGCACGCGTAACCCGTTTAGGTCGAATCGGTGCGTACAACTCATTTTCAATTTGCAGCACATTGCTGTTCAATTGACGATATTCGCCATCAACTTTCACGCCCAATTCCGCGAACTCAGCAGACGGAGTACGAATCGCTCTCCCTAGCCCATCGAGGTATTCTTCAATGCTGTTAAAACCAATTTTCAAGCCACTTTGCGCACTGTTGGTATAACCCAAATCACTTAAGCGCAGAGACGTGGCGTGCGGCAAGTACAGCGTTTTGCCGATGTACTCGAACGGTAATGTGGTTTTACGACCTTGCAAAAACGATGAACACATGGCTGGTGAAGAACCAAAGAAATAGGGGATCAGCCAACCAAAACGGTAGTAGTTGCGGATCAGGGCAAAATAGGCCGCCGATTTGCTCTCTTGACGCTCTGCGTCCTCTTGCTCGCCATACAGCGCATCCCAGAAAATCTCCGGGAATGAGAAGTTAAAATGGACTCCAGAAATAATCTGCATCAGGCTGCCATAGCGACGTTTCAGACCTTCGCGATAAAGCGTCTTCATTTTGGCTGCATTGGAAGTCCCGTATTGTGCCAGCGCTATCTGATCTTCGTTCTCCACATAGCAAGGCATCGACATCGGCCACATCTTCTCATCACCAAGTTTCGTCTGGGTGAAGTGGTGAATGTCGCTAAGCTGATTCATCAGCTCATCAATGTCATGCGACACGGGTGTGATGAACTCCAATAACGACTCGGCAAAGTCGGTGGTGATCCATTGGTTGGTGAAGGCAGAGCCGAGCCCTTGGGGGTGCGGCGTAGTGGCAATTCGCCCTTGCTGACTGTAACGCAGCGTTTCTCTTTCCACACCGCGGCCAAACTGTTTGAACACTTCAGGGTTTCGTGCAACTAACTCGAGTCGCTCAGCAAAATCAGTCAAAATGAGATTCACTTATGTCAGAAGCTTGCAGCAGCCAGTGTGCAAACTGAATTGTCGGAAATTGCATTGGTCTGGATACCCTTCTGCCAACAAAAGGGTATCCAGACCAACATCATGTAGCGGGAGTCTCCCCCCGCTACTAAATGTGTACTCTATCGGATGATTTCAAGCTCTTCTATCTCTTTATTCAACTTTTCCAGTTGCGGCCGAAGCGTTTTCGCATCGCCCACCACTATCATTTGATATTGAGACGGATCAAACCATTTCGCAGATAACTCATTCAGCGTTTGTTTGTTCACTTGTTCCACTAAAGCATTGCGCTGTTGCAGGTAGTCCTCATCCAGACTGTAGGCCAAGATATTACCGATCAACCCCGCTTTTTGCCCCGGCGTCTCGTACTTCAGCGCATCTTGTTGGCCAACCGCTTGACGCATGAAAGCCAGTTCCTCGTCCGACATACCTGAGAGTGAGAACTCACTCAGCTCATTTTCCATCTCCATCAGTGCTGCAACGGTGGCATCGGCTCGAACCTGAGCGTCAAACACCACAACGCCAGTTTCAAGATTGCTGGAGAAATAGCCTTGAGCGCCATAGGTATAACCTTTGTCTTCACGCAGATTTTGATTGAGACGGCTGTTGAAATTGCCCGCCAAGTTAAAGTTGGCTAACTGAGCGAGGAACATTTCCCCCGTGGCATCATAAGGTAGGCCGAGTCGAACCATTCGAATGACACTTTGTGGCGCCCCCGGCTTGTCAACCAAATAGATCTTCTGCTCAGTCTGCGCTTTGACGACTTGCGGACGATACAGCGGTGCAGCATCGTCTTTCCACGCTTTCCAAAAGGCCAACTGTTTGCTCACGTCTCGCTTGCTCAGATCGCCGACCACCACAATTTGCGCGCTCTGCGGCGTGTAATGAGACTGGTAGAAGGCTTTCACATCGTCGAGTGTCAACGCTTGCAAGGAAGCAAGCGTGCCATCACTGGAACGGGCAAATAAGGTATCGCCAAACACCACTTGGCGAGTGGCTTGTGACGCCATCCAGCTCGGCTGCTGCTGTTGATACACCGCCCCCTCAATCATCTGTTTCTGCGCACGGGCAAAATCTTCTTCTTTGAAAGCGGGCGATTGAACCATTTCTTGCAGAATCTGCAGCGTAGCCGGGAGGTTTTTCTCCAATGCAGACAAAGTAACATTGGTGGTGTAACGCTCTGCCGAAACGGAAATGGTGCTGCCAAGCTTATCGAGCTCCGCCTGAATCTGCTCCGCGCTGCGCTTGCTGGTCCCTTCGTGCAACATCGCCGCGGTTAACTTGGCAAGCCCTTCTTGGCCTTTCGCCTCGAAGCGGCTTCCCGCCGGAAACTTAAACTGCATCAACACCGTGGGGGTTTCATCGCTAACGGCTCCGAGCAGTTCACTGCCGTTGTCAAAATGCAGTTTGTAGAGCTCCGGCATCTGCGCTTTAACTGGTTCACCAACGGGTGGCATTACCGAGCGGTCAAAATCATCCTGCGCTTTACGATAAACCAGCTGATCGTCGCTAATTTTCTGATATTCCGGCAGAGTGCGAGCTGGCGTAACAAAGTTGGCTTGTTGTACCGCCAAATCGGTACGCCCTTTGGGCACCACACTTAAGGTCACCTTGTTTTTGCCAGCAATGAAGTCCTGATACGCCTGATTGACTGACTCTGGTGTCACCGCACGTAGTTGATCAAGCTGATATTCAATGCGATCGGGTTGACCGAAGAAGGTTTCATTGGCCGCAAGTTGACTCACTTTGCCGCTGACACTTTGCAAAGCAAATACGGCATCCGCTTCCGCTTTGCCGGTAATTTGCTCTAAACGGCTTTGATCTGCCCCTTTCTGCTCAAATTGCGCCAATGTCTGCATCAACTCTTGGTAGAGTTTACTCAGATCGCCTTTCTCTCCCGAATCGCCCATCGCATACACGTAAAACGTGCAAGACAGTTCAGCACAATCTTGGAATGCACCCGCATCAACCGCTTTTTGCGTTTTGATCAGGTTTTGATAGAGCAAGCTATTATTCCCTGAGCCAAGCAAACTCGCCAGCGCATCCAATGAGGCTTGATGTTCTTCGCCATTGTAAGTTGTCGGCCAGCCAATCATCACCATCGGCTGACGAATGCGATCTTCTAAAGTGATAAAGCGGTTTTCGGCCAGTGTGGCAGGTTGCTTCGGTGCGTTTTCTACCTCTGGACCACGGGGAATCGAGCCAAAATATTTGTTCACCCACTGCAAGGTTTGCTCGGTATCAATGTCGCCACCAATAGTGATCACCGCGTTGTTTGGCCCATACCAGCGCAAGAAGAAGGCTTTTAGATCATTGACATCGACACGGTCAAGATCTTCAACATAACCAATAGTTTGCCAAGAATAAGGGTGACCTTCCGGATACATGGCTTCGGCCATGCGCTCCCAAATCAAACCATAAGGGCGGTTGTCATAGCGCTGCGCACGTTCGTTCTTCACCGTATCTCGCTGAATCTCAAACTTACGCTGAGAAACCGCATCGAGAAGAAAGCCCATACGATCTGACTCCAGCCAGAGCATTTTCTCTAGTTGATTGGCTGGGACGGTTTCAAAATAGTTGGTTCGATCGCGGTTAGTGGTGCCATTAAGGCTGCCACCCGCTTCGGTAATGATCTTAAAGTGCTGCTGATCGCCCACGTTCTCAGAGCCTTGGAACATCATGTGCTCAAAGAAATGAGCGAAACCCGATTTTCCGACCTCTTCACGAGCCGATCCCACATGGTAAGTGACATCCACATGCACTAAGGGATCAGAATGGTCCGAAGAAAGAATCACCGTTAACCCATTGGCAAGGCGATATTTTTCGTAGGGAATTTTGACCTTGCCAGATTGCGCTTCTGATTCATCAACCAACGTCACGCCTTCAGGCAGCGAGGAGAAAAAGGGAACGGAAACCGATTTTACCGACGCACAGCCTGCCAGCACGAAGAGCGAGCAAGCACTTAGCATAAATTTTTTCATGCGTTTTCCTTAGAACAAACCGAAATAGAGAGCCGCCAGCACGCTGTAGCGGACGGCTTTGCCCAGCGCAATCAGCGCTAGACAAGGAAGAAATTTCATACGCAGCCAACCAGCCGCCAAACAGAGCGGATCACCAATCACGGGCAACCAGCTGAAAAAAAGCGCGACATATCCATAGTTAGAGAGCCACCTCATAGCGGTATGACCTTGTTTTTCCTGCTGAGTTCGATTCGGTAGCAAGTAACCCAGCCAATAATTGCTCAGCCCACCGAGGGTATTGCCCAGCGTGGCGATGAAAATCACCTGAACAACCGGAAATTGCTGCAAAGATAAGGTCGCGATCAACCCCGCTTCTGACCCACCGGGCAGCAAGGTGGCACTTAAAAAACCAGTGAAAAAAAGCACCCAAAGGGCAGAATCAGAAAACCACAAGGCAAACTGAGCGAAACCTTGGTTAAAAGCATCTAGCATTGCATATCAAGCAGCACCTTGCCTCGCGTATGCCCTGATTCGATCTGTTGGTGCGCCGCCGCCACTTCTGTCATGGGAAATACCTGTTGAATTTCGCTTTTCAACAGACCAACGCCCACCATATACAGCAGGGTGTTTAACTGCTCCGGAGTGGGTTCAACCAGCATACCGGAGGCCTCAAAACCGAGCATGTGCGCTTTTTCACAGATCATCTCCGCCGTCAGCGTGGGCACAGTGATGACTCGCGCATTGTCCTTGAGGCATTTGAGCGCATCCAAGGCGACTTCGCCACCGACGAGATCGATCAACACATCAACTTCCTGAAGACGCTCAGACGCAGGAGCAAACTGGTAGTTAATCGCGTGCGCGCCTAGCGTGGCCATGTAATCAAGATTTCGCTCACTACAGGTGGTGTACACTTCCGCTTTCGCTGCCACGGCAATTTGCACCGCAATGTGGCCCACGCCACCTGCCCCAGCGAGAATTAAGACCCGCTCCCCTTCTTTGACGCCCGCTTTATTGATTGCCTGAGCCGCCGTTTGCCCGGCTAACGGCAAGGCCGCCGCCGCTTCCAGCGTCACCGAATCGGGTACTCTGCTCAATTGGCGCTCGTCTACACACAGATACTGGCTGTAACCACCCCCTTGCAAAGGGAAACCCACAAAGCCTGCAACGGCATCTCCCACGGCAAAAATGTTGGCACCGTCACCACAGCTCACCACTTTGCCGGCAATGTCATAACCCGGTGTCCAAGGCAGTTTGTCTTTGTTTTGCGCGGCGGCCCAACCTAGACCTGCTCGAGTTTTGACGTCGATGGGATTGACTCCAGCAAAAGAGACTTTCACCAATACCTGCCCAGCTTGAGGCTGAGGTATCTCAGAACTACGTATTGCCAGAACCTCTGGTCCACCAAATTTGCTAATGACGATTTGCTTATTTTCCATAACAGGCATTCTCTACCGATAAAAAGAAAGGGATGCGAAAGCATCCCCTTGACTATAAACCATTTTGTTTCTTGGCGTTAACCGTGAAAAGACAATTTGACCGACATTTCACGTAACACAGTGTTAACCCACTAACGCCAACAAAATCCCTGCGGCTACCGCACTACCAAGTACACCTGCCACGTTTGGCCCCATCGCGTGCATCAGCAAAAAGTTCTGCGGGTTGGCCTCAAGCCCGACCTTGTTCACCACCCGAGCAGCCATAGGCACAGCCGACACCCCAGCCGCACCAATCAGCGGGTTGATCTCTTCTTTGGAAAACTTGTTCAGCACTTTCGCCATTAAAACCCCTGCGCCAGTGCCGATGCTAAAGGCCACCGCTCCCAACGCCAGAATACCGAGCGTTTCAATGTTGAGGAACTTATCCGCCTGAAGCTTCGAGCCCACACCGAGGCCAAGGAAGATGGTCACGATGTTGATAAGCTCGTTCTGCGCTGTCTTGGACAAACGTTCCACCACACCGGCTTCTCGCATCAAGTTTCCTAAGCAGAACATACCCACTAGCGGTGTCGCCGAAGGTAAAAACAGGATGGTCATCAGCAATACAGCGAGGGGAAAGAGAACTTTCTCGATTTTGCTAACATGACGCAACTGCGCCATTTTGATCTTGCGCTCTTCCACTGTGGTCAGTGCTTTCATGATCGGTGGCTGTATGATCGGCACCAACGCCATGTAGCTGTAGGCGGCCACCGCAATCGCCCCCAAGAGATCAGGGGAGAGTCGGCTGGCGAGGAAAATCGCCGTCGGTCCATCAGCACCACCGATAATCGCTATCGAAGAGGCATCCGCCATAGTGAACTCCATGCCCGGTACATAGTTGAGCAAAATCGCGCCAAATAGGGTGGCGAAAATACCAAACTGCGCCGCAGCACCCAAGAGCAACGTTTTCGGGTTTGCGATCAACGCACCAAAGTCAGTCATTGCTCCCACGCCCATAAAGATCAGCAATGGGAACACGCCCGACTCAATGCCGACGTGGTAAACGTAATAGAGCAAACCACCCGGCTCGGTAAAACCTGCGTTGGGGATATTGGCCAAGATAGCGCCAAAGCCGATCGGCAATAAAAGTAAGGGTTCAAAGCCCTTACTGATCGCTAAAAACAGCAACAGGCAGCCAACGGCGATCATGCAGATCTGGCCAAACTCAAAATGCGCGATCCCCGTTTCAGACCAGAGAGTTAATAATCCGTCCATGGTTCTCCCTTATGCCAGACTCAGCAGTGGTGCGCCAACAGTGACGGAATCACCTTCTTTTACATTGAGCTCTTGCACAATGCCGCTGCGGGCAGCGCGGATTTCCGTTTCCATCTTCATCGCTTCCAAAATCAGCAGGATATCCCCCTCTTCCACCGGAGCACCCGCTTGCACGTGTACTTTAAAAATATTCCCAGCCAAAGGCGCAGAAACGGCTTCAGCGTCGGCACTGGCTGGCAATGGTGTCGCGGGAGTCGCTGGGGCAACACTTGGCGTTACAGAGGTTAGCTGGCCTTCAGGTCCCACTTCAACGTGGAACACCTGACCATCCACACGCACGCTGTAAGCTTCCACTTTGCCGTTACTTGCTTTCGCGGGCGCGGCTGGTTTGACATCGTCAGCGCTTGGCGTAGGTTCAAAGGCTTCTGGATTGCCGCGATTTTTCAAAAACTTCAGACCGACTTGAGGGAAAAGTGCATAGGTGAGTACATCATCCACACTCTCTTCAGCCAAACGAATGCCTTCATCCTTCGCTTTTGTTATCAGCTCGTCCGTCAACGTCTCAAGCTCTTCTTGTAACAAATCCGCCGGACGACACACTACTGGCTCTGCGCCATTGAGAACACGCGCTTGCAATTCAGCATTGACCGGTGCAGGTGCAGCGCCATATTCCCCTTTCAGAACGCCCGCCGTTTCTTTGGTGATGCTCTTATAGCGCTCACCAGTGAGCACGTTGATCACTGCCTGAGTGCCGACAATCTGCGAGGTAGGTGTGACCAAAGGGATAAAACCCAGATCCTCACGCACACGAGGGATCTCTTGCAGTACTTCGTCAATGCGATCCGCCGCGCCTTGCTCTTTGAGCTGGCTCTCCATGTTCGTCAACATGCCACCGGGCACTTGAGCGATCAGAATGCGCGAATCCACCCCTTTCAACTGACCTTCAAATTTTGCGTACTTTTTACGCACTTCACGAAAGTAAGCCGCAATAGGTTCGAGCTGTTCGAGCTGCAAATTGGTATCTCGCTCGGTTCCCTGAAGCATCGCCACCACCGTTTCTGTAGGCGTGTGGCCGTAAGTACAGCTCATTGAGGAAATCGCCGTATCGAGAATATCGATGCCCGCTTCGACGGCTTTTATCGCCGTTGCCGTTGAGAGACCAGTAGTCGCATGGCAGTGCAGCGCGAGTGGGATATCACAAGACGCTTTTATGCGCGTAATCAGCTCTTGCGCTTCATACGGCTTGAGCAAACCCGACATATCTTTAATGCACAGCGAATGGCAGCCAAGATCTTCGAGACGCTTAGCGAGATCGACCCAAGTGTCCGTATTGTGTACTGGGCTTGTGGTGTAAGAGAGTGTGCCTTGTGCATGCGCACCAACGTCAATGGTCGCCTTGACCGCCTTTGTAAAATTGCGTACATCATTCATCGCATCAAAGATACGAAAGACATCCATCCCATTGGTATGTGCGCGCTCGACAAACTTTTCCACCACGTCATCCGCGTAGTGACGGTAACCCAACAGGTTTTGTCCACGCAGTAACATCTGCATTGGCGTGTTTGGCATCGCCTTTTTCAGTGCACGTAAACGCTCCCAAGGGTCTTCTCCCAGAAAACGGATACAAGCGTCGAACGTTGCACCGCCCCAGGTTTCTAACGACCAATAACCCACTTTGTCTAACTCAGCTGCGATAGGCAGCATATCTTCAATACGCATACGCGTAGCAAATAGTGACTGATGGGCATCACGAAGTACCACATCGGTAATAGCTAGTGGTTTAGACATGCTCATAAACTCCTTTTAATCCTTTCATTTGCTACTTTGCAATCGAGGCGCGATGCTGTTGAATCGCCGCAGAGATTGCCGCCACAACCTGTGGGCTGACAGTGGATGAGGTTGATTGATTTGCTTTAGTCGTTTTCGCTGCAACGAGCTTCTCTGGTACTTCTTGTGGTACCAATGTCGACATGAATCGAATAAGAAAAATAAGAATGGTGAGAAAAATAAACACGACCCCCATCCCTGTAACCATCAGGGTGGCCGCCTCTATTAATTGGCTTCCAATATTTGTCATTTTGCTTCCTTTCTGTGTCATCCTGACAACATCAGAATCGCTATTTCAGCGCTTCTGATTAACCGATTATCTAGATCGGTTAAATTTTGTCAATTTTGTTTAATAAAGGTTTCCGAACAGCCCACAACACAGGTTGTTTTTTCACCACACAGATCACATAACTTGAAACAATTCGCCACTTTTTTCTGATTTAAGGTGGACATTAACCACTTTACTGTAGTGAAAGCACTAAAACTGCGATGAAGCTAAAGAAAAGAGAATAACTATTTGAAAAATAAGAAAAGTAAAAACAGCAAATTTTAACAAAATGGCAACAAAAAACGCGTTCATTGAGTAGCAAAGCGCAGGGAAATCGCCTTAGTAGAGAAGAGTGAATCGAAGCGCAAATCAAACCGCTTGCAGCGAGAGAAAGAATAAGTCGGTTAGCAGGAAAAGAAAAAGCCTCGCAAACTGCGAGGCTTTGTCAAAATGGCGCGCTCGAGAGGATTCGAACCTCTGACCGCCTGGTTCGTAGCCAGGTACTCTATCCAGCTGAGCTACGAGCGCGCAATAATTTGTTTTCACCTCAACACTTTTCCTAGAGTAAGAAAAGTGGCGCGTCCGAGAGGATTCGAACCTCTGACCGCCTGGTTCGTAGCCAGGTACTCTATCCAGCTGAGCTACGGACGCGCAGGTGTTTGATATCGACACAAAAAACAATGAGTCGCTATCAGGAACTAAAGTCCCTTAATAATGGCGCGCTCGAGAGGATTCGAACCTCTGACCGCCTGGTTCGTAGCCAGGTACTCTATCCAGCTGAGCTACGAGCGCGCAATAATTTGTTTCACCTCAACACTTTTCCTAGAGTGAGAAAAGTGGCGCGTCCGAGAGGATTCGAACCTCTGACCGCCTGGTTCGTAGCCAGGTACTCTATCCAGCTGAGCTACGGACGCGCAGGTGTTTGATATCGGATTCCCAATATCAGGAACTAACGTTCCTTTATACTTGAGAAGAATGGCGCGCTCGAGAGGATTCGAACCTCTGACCGCCTGGTTCGTAGCCAGGTACTCTATCCAGCTGAGCTACGAGCGCGCAATGTTCTCTTCAGAAAGAGATGTGAAGTCTATCACAAACAATTTCTTTTGGAACAAAAAAATTGACTGATTTGTCAATAAATGGCGGTGAAGGAGGGATTCGAACCCTCGATACGGGATAAACCGTATACTCCCTTAGCAGGGGAGCGCCTTCAGCCTCTCGGCCACCTCACCGTTTTTTGTTCCGATTTACGACATGGCGCGCTCGAGAGGATTCGAACCTCTGACCGCCTGGTTCGTAGCCAGGTACTCTATCCAGCTGAGCTACGAGCGCGCATTGTATCGTAAAACGATGTTCGCAAGAATGGCGGTGAAGGAGGGATTCGAACCCTCGATACGGGATAAACCGTATACTCCCTTAGCAGGGGAGCGCCTTCAGCCTCTCGGCCACCTCACCGTCTTGCGGAGGCACATATTACGATTTACCAAAAATAAGTCAAACAATTTCTTTGAAAAAATAGCGCCCTATCGACTAACCGTTGCACATTTAACCAAAACGCATGAGAAATGAACTTTTGCTAATAAAAACCAAGCTTTTCAAGCCGATCAGCTAAGGCTAATCGACAGAAAACTTATTCACGCTAAAATAAAAAAGGCTGACCCACAGGCCAGCCCTATTCAATCAAAGCTTCTGTTTAGTAGTTGCCAGATGCAACGTTACCAGTACCTTTTTCAGCTTGAATGCGCATGTAGATTTCTTCACGGTGAACGGATACTTCTTTCGGAGCATTCACACCGATACGTACCTGGTTGCCTTTAACGCCCAACACAGTTACTGTCACTTCGTCACCAATCATTAGTGTTTCGCCAACGCGGCGAGTCAAAATTAGCATTCTTTGCTCCTTGAGTATTCTCTAAATTTCTTGTTACGAAACTATTATCCAACAAAAGTTATATTTTCGTAAACTACCTTATTTTGGAAAATCAACCCAAAAAGGCTTGTTTCTGCTGAATGTTTAACGCTTCGTCAGAAGTAATGTAAGCATCATGCAGTACATTTGCTGCCAGATCGACACTCTCAGGAGATACAACTAACATACAGGACAACGGAGTCACCGAACAATGGTTGATACCAATCCCTTGTTCAATAAGCGCATCACATGCGTGTTGCATCAACGAGCTCGCTTCCAGACCTACGACAGTCAGCAAGCTTACTGCTTCACTATTACGGATTTTATCGCTGAAGACTAGATCCAACTTAGCACATGCATCCTGTTTTATCAGGATACCTGCCCAATCTGCTTCTTCGATCACATTCCAGATTTCGATGCCTAACATCTGACACTGCTTAGTCAGGCTAGACACCGTTTCTTTGGAGACTTTGATCTGAGCCAAGTCACGTTGCAGAGCAATACCACATACCGACTGTGTGCCTGTTTCCCCCTTCACCAAGCTGCCTTGGTTAACATCAAAAGTAGAGAGGACACGTAGCGGCACACTGTGCTTCCAAGCGTATTGTACGCAAGGCAGATGCAGTACTTTGGCTCCTTTTCTGGCCATCTCTTCCATCGAAGGAAAATCGATAATGTCCAGTTTCTGAGCATTTTTAACCACACGTGGATCACACGTATATATCCCATCAACGTCGGTAAAGATTTGACATTCATCTGCTGACAACGCACCAGCCAATGTCACAGCGCTGGTGTCAGAGCCGCCTCGACCTAAAGTGGTGATATCCCCATTTTCATTCACACCTTGAAAACCAGCCACAATCACGATTTGGTCCTGCTCAAGCAGTTCCAATATAGGGGCCGTATCAATGTGTTTAATCGTCGCGTCATTGTGTTGGTTATCCGTCACAATGTTCGCTTGTGCTCCGGTAAGTGAGCGTGCGGCATAACCCAGTTTATTTAGGGTCATGGCCAGCAGAGCCATAGACACTTGCTCACCAGCAGAGAGCAAAACATCAAGTTCACGAGCCGTTGGTACAGCGTCAACCTGCTTGGCCAACGCAACTAGGCGGTTAGTTTCACCCGCCATAGCAGAAACAACAACGACAACTTGATTACCATCATTTTTCGCCTTAATGATGTGTTCGGCCACAGTATGAATTGTGTTAATTGAACCCATTGAGGTTCCGCCGAACTTTTGCACGATAAGGGATTTTTTCACCAGTCTTCACCTTCCCAAGACCAAAGTCTCATTAGGACCACTTCCTATCTACATCCGTAAATCATCCGCAGTAGTTACAATAAAAACCAAGCGATTTGATTGGTTCGTTTAAAATTGCACCAATTAAACCACTTGGTTGACAGAAAAAAATCACGCCCAATCAAAGAAAGTTTTGATTGAGCGTAGGATTTATAAATTACAGACGCTCAGCCAGCCAAGCGTCAACAGACTCTAATGCAGCTGGCAAGGCTCCTGCATCAGTGCCGCCAGCCTGCGCCATGTCAGGGCGACCACCACCTTTACCACCGACTTGTTGAGCCACCATATTGACCAATTCACCCGCTTTCACTTTGCTGGTTAAATCGTTGGTAACGCCAGCGATAAGGCCCACTTTATCGTCAGCCACATTGCCAAGCATGATGATGCCACTGCCAAGCTGGTTTTTCAGTTCATCCACCATACCGCGTAGCGCTTTGTTATCTGCGCCATCAAGCTTAGCTACAAGCACGTTTACACCAGCGATTTGCTTGACTTGATCGGTCAAACTGGCACTGGCTTGTGAAGCCAATTTATCTTTGAGCTGCTGAATCTCTTTCTCCAGAGATTTGGCTTTGCTGGCCGCATCAGCCAATTTATCTTCGTATTTACGCGTTTGATTGTCTAATGCGTCCAGTGCACCTTCACCCGTCACCGCTTCAATGCGGCGGATACCCGCAGCAATACCACCTTGAGAGATGATTTTAAACAGACCAATATCGCCCGTGTTCGATGCATGGATACCACCACACAGTTCAGTTGAGAAATCACCCATAGAGAGCACACGCACTTCGTCGTCGTACTTCTCACCAAACAGCGCCATCGCCCCTTTCTGCTTCGCCGCTTCAATATTCATGATATCGGTCTGGATAGTGTGGTTACGACGGATCTGGGCGTTCACTAAACGTTCCACTTCTTTGAGTTCAGCAGGCGTCACCGCTTCTAAGTGAGAGAAGTCAAAACGTAAGCTTTCCGCTTTAACCAGCGAGCCTTTTTGCGCTACGTGCTCACCTAACACTTGACGAAGCGCCGCGTGCAACAAGTGAGTGGCAGAGTGGTTGAGGGAGATAGCCGCACGACGCTCTGCGTCTACCTGGGCGTTGACTTGGTCGCCTTTCGCCAAAACACCTTCAACCATTACGCCGTGGTGGGCAATCGCGTTCGCCAGCTTCTGCGTGTCTTCCACACGGAATAGACCCGCTTCAGTTTGCAGCACGCCTGCATCGCCGCACTGACCGCCAGACTCTGCGTAGAAAGGCGTTGCTTGTAAGATCACGATCGCTTTGTCACCCGCGGAAAGCGCCTGCGCTTCTTCACCTTCGACAAACAGAGCAACCACGTCGCTCACGCCATGAGTTGTCGAGTAGCCACAAAACTCAGACTGGGCGTCAACTTTGATTTTCGCATTGTAATCGGTGCCAAACTGCCCCGCTTCACGTGCACGTTGACGCTGCTCTTCCATCGCTTTTTCAAAGCCAGCTTCATCGATAGTGAAGTCGCGCTCACGTGCTACATCGTTAGTCAGATCGGCTGGGAAACCATAAGTGTCGTAAAGTTTAAACACGGTTTCGCCGTCAAGAACTTTGCCATCCATAGCATCAAGCGCGTCGTTAAGGATCGACATACCACGCTCAAGCGTACGGCCAAAGTTTTCTTCTTCAATACGCAGTACTTTTTCCACTAACGCTTGCTGTTTTTTGAGCTCGTCGCCAGCCGTCCCCATCACCTCAGCCAGAACACCGACTAATTGATGGAAGAATGCACCTTGTGCGCCCAATTTGTTACCGTGGCGAACTGCGCGACGAATAATACGACGTAGCACATAACCACGACCTTCGTTAGACGGCATTACACCATCAACAATCAGGAAGGCACACGAACGGATGTGGTCTGCAATCACGCGCAAAGATTGGTTCGAAAGGTCTTGGTAACCAATGACTTCTGCCGCCGCTTTGATGAGTTTTTGGAACACATCGATTTCGTAGTTTGAGTGTACGCCCTGCATGATGGCCGAAATACGCTCGATCCCCATTCCCGTATCCACTGATGGTTTAGGTAATGGCTCCATTGTGCCATCGGCATGACGGTTGAACTGCATGAAAACGTTGTTCCAGATTTCGATGAAACGGTCGCCATCTTCTTCTGGAGAACCTGGAGGACCACCCCAAATGTGTTCGCCGTGATCGTAGAAGATTTCTGTACATGGACCACATGGGCCGGTATCGCCCATTTGCCAGAAGTTATCTGACTCAAACTTCTTGCCACCTTTCTTGTCACCGATACGGATGATGCGATCGGCCGCTACACCCACTTTTTGATGCCAAATGTCAAAAGCTTCGTCGTCCGTTTCATACACAGTGACGAGGAGGCGCTCTTTGGGAAGCTTCAGAACTTCAGTCAAAAATTCCCATGCATAAGCAATCGCGTCTTCTTTGAAGTAGTCACCAAAGCTGAAGTTGCCTAGCATTTCGAAAAATGTATGGTGACGGGCAGTAAAACCGACGTTTTCTAGGTCGTTGTGTTTACCACCAGCACGTACACAGCGTTGGGCCGTAGTCGCTCGTGTGTAGGCGCGTTTTTCTAAACCTAAGAAACAATCTTTAAATTGGTTCATACCCGCGTTAGTGAACAGCAGGGTTGGGTCGTTATGCGGTACTAACGATGAACTTTCTACGATTTGGTGTCCTTTGCTTTCAAAGAACTTGAGGAACGCATTGCGAACCTCATCAGTGCTCATGTACATGCAGCTCTTCCTGAAAATAGTCGAGTTAGAATTTCGCCGTATTGTAGATCATGCTTAAAGCTTCGACTAGTTTTCTTGCGGAAAAGACGACATGAAAAGGAGAAACAGTAAATAGGTGGGAAAATAACACTTATTCACAGCCGACGAGCAAGAGACCGGACACAATCAACTGCATGGAGAGTTACTCTTCCTCAGAAAGTGCATAGCTGATTTGCTCAAAGGAAAAGCCTCGATATTGAAGAAAGCGTACCTGCTTGGCATAGGCTTTTTGATCACTCGCCTGCTGGCCTTTAAACTTTTTCCATGCGGTCTGTTTTGCCAATTCAAACCAATCTTGAGGTTCATTGACCAGCGCTTGTTCAATGATTGAATCAGCGACACGTTTTTGAGTCAGCTCTTGGCGAATTCGACGCTCCCCGTGCCCTTTTGCTACATGCTGACGAATTTGACTCTCGGCAAAGCGCTGCTCGTCCAAGTAACCATGTTCAACACAAAAAGCAATTACTGTATCGGCTTCTTCACTGGCGTAACCTTTGGCGATCAGCTTCTGCCTCAACTCATATTGACCATAGTCGCGCCGACTCAGGAGTTGAATCGCTGCCTCTTTGCACGTTTGCACCGTCGAATAATGGGAATACATAAAAATTGACCTGTAAAAAAGCCCTGCACTGCAGGGCTTTGGGATATCACTAGATGATTAAAACTCTTCTTCTTGCTCTGGTGCTTCATCAGCCAGTTCCGCGCCTTCTAGCGGGGTGGCAGAGAGCAGCATTTCACGCAGTTTGGTATCCAATACTTTCGCCACATCAACGTGTTCTTTCAGATACTTACAGGCATTTGCTTTACCTTGGCCGATCTTATCACCGTTGTAGCTGTACCAAGCACCTGATTTCTCGATCAACTTACATTTCACACCGAGATCAATCAGCTCACCTTCGCGGTTAAAGCCTTGGCCATACATGATCTGAGTGTTAGCTTCTTTAAATGGTGCCGCGATCTTGTTTTTCACCACTTTGATGCGCGTTTCGTTGCCCACCACTTCGTCGCCTTCTTTGATAGACCCCGTACGACGGATATCTAAACGAACAGAAGCGTAGAATTTTAGCGCGTTACCACCCGTTGTGGTCTCTGGGTTACCAAACATCACACCGATCTTCATACGGATCTGGTTGATGAAGATACACATACAGTTAGATTGCTTAAGGTTACCCGTGAGTTTACGCATCGCTTGAGAGAGCATACGAGCCTGCAGCCCCATGTGCGAATCGCCCATCTCACCTTCGATCTCTGCTTTTGGTGTCAAGGCAGCAACGGAGTCGACAACAATCACGTCGACCGCACCAGAGCGTGCCAAAGCGTCACAGATTTCCAGCGCTTGCTCGCCCGTGTCAGGCTGAGAGACCAGCAGTTGATCAATGTTAACACCCAGTTTTTTAGCATAAACAGGGTCGAGCGCGTGTTCAGCATCGATAAAAGCACAGGTTTTACCTTCGCGTTGCGCTGCGGCAATCAGCTCAAGTGTTAACGTCGTTTTACCGGATGATTCTGGGCCAAAGATTTCGACAATACGGCCCATTGGTAGGCCGCCAGCGCCTAGTGCAATGTCCAGAGAAAGAGAGCCCGTAGAAATCGTTTCGACATCCATCGCACGGTTGTCGCCTAAGCGCATGATAGAGCCTTTACCAAACTGCTTTTCGATCTGACCTAGCGCAGCGGCGAGCGCTTTTTGTTTATTCTCGTCCATTACTTTCTCCGATTGTGTCGTCGCAAGGCAACCACTTAGAAAACTTTTATGCAGGCTGAATCGGCTTCATCCTGCTCAACAATTGCCAGTCATTATACTGTTGATTCATACAGTGTCCACCCCTGTATGAAAAAAAATGACCTTGATTGCCCACAGCGAGATCTTTATCGCATCCGGCTATTTGGTGACCAGATAATCGCTCACCACTTGCAGGGAGTGCAAAACCGCCGCCTGACGGATAGCGGCTCTGTCGCCAGAAAAAAGACAAGTTTCCTTTCTCAGCCAGCCACTTTTATCCAACCAAGCAAAACACACTGTGCCGACAGGTTTAATCGCCGTACCACCGTCTGGCCCGGCAATGCCGCTGATCGCTATCGCTATCGTCGCGCGTGAATAGTTTAATGCCCCTTTCGCCATTTCTTCGACAACTTCCTCGCTAACTGCACCATGCTGTTCTAGGGTTTCAGCGCTCACCCCGAGCATTTCCATTTTCGCGTCATTGCTGTAGGTGACAAACGCCCGATCAAACCAACCAGAACTGCCAGCAATGTCAGTTATCGCACTCGCAACACCACCGCCAGTACACGACTCTGCGGTCGCTAGGATCTGTTTGTGCTGTTTGAGTTGTTCGCCAAGTTGGCCCGAAAGTGTTGTGATAGAAACCGTCATTGAAATACCTGCTATCTCTTTTCGCCTGTCTGTGATTCACGTATCCTAAGCCTCATTTCAGACAAACAAAAGACCAACGACGTGAAAGCCGAACAACAACACACGCCAATGATGCAGCAATATCTCAAACTGAAAGCTGAGAATCCGGAGATCTTGCTGTTTTATCGTATGGGAGACTTCTATGAGTTGTTTTACGACGACGCGAAGCGTGCTTCCCAACTGTTAGACATCTCGTTGACCAAACGAGGTGCTTCAGCCGGTGAACCCATTCCAATGGCTGGCGTGCCATTTCATGCGGTTGAAGGGTATCTCGCCAAGCTGGTGCAATTGGGTGAATCCGTCGCCATCTGTGAGCAGATTGGCGATCCTGCCACCAGCAAAGGGCCTGTTGAACGCAAAGTGGTGCGAATTGTCACGCCCGGAACTGTGACCGACGAGGCACTGCTGTCTGAACGTCTCGATAACCTTATCGCCGCCATTTACTGCCACAATGGCAAATTTGGCTATGCCACTTTGGATGTCACTTCGGGCCGTTTTCAGCTCTCAGAACCGCAAAGCGAAGAAGCGATGGCGGCAGAGTTACAGCGCACCTCACCGCGGGAATTACTTTTTCCGGAAGATTTCGAACCTGTGCATTTAATGGCCAACCGGAAAGGCAATCGCCGCCGCCCGGTTTGGGAGTTCGAACTGGATACCGCTAAACAGCAGCTCAATCAACAATTTGCCACGCGCGATTTGGTCGGCTTTGGGGTTGAACATGCCAAGCTCGGCCTTTGTGCTGCGGGTTGTTTGATCCAGTACGTCAAAGATACCCAGCGTACCGCTCTGCCGCATATCCGCTCGCTCACTTACGATCGTCAAGATCATTCCGTGATTTTAGACGCCGCCACGCGCCGCAATCTGGAGCTAACGCAGAATCTCGCGGGAGGTACGGAAAATACCCTGTCATCAGTGTTGGATCACTGTGCGACGCCCATGGGCAGCCGCATGCTTAAACGCTGGATCCATCAACCCATGCGTGATCTCGATACGCTCAACGCGCGTTTAGACGCCATCGGTGAGATCAAAGAGCAAGCATGCTTTGCCGAGCTACAACCTATTTTCAAACAAATCGGCGACATTGAACGTATTCTCGCCCGCTTAGCACTGCGCTCAGCGCGCCCTCGAGACATGGCAAGGCTGCGACATGCAATGCAGCAACTGCCTGATTTGGAGAGCGAGCTAGCCAACCTAACTCATCCTCATTTACGTCAGTTGAGCCAAGATGCGGCTCCAATCGACGACGTTTGCCTCCTTCTTGAACAGGCGATCAAAGAGAATCCGCCAGTGGTGATCCGCGAAGGCGGAGTGATAGCCAGCGGCTACAATGCTGAACTGGATGAATGGCGCAACCTTGCCGATGGCGCAACCGAATACTTGGAGCAGCTTGAAGCCGAAGAACGCGATCGTCACGGCATCGACACCCTCAAAGTTGGCTACAACAATGTGCATGGCTTTTACATTCAAGTCAGCCGCGGCCAAAGTCATTTAGTCCCACCTCATTACGTACGCCGACAAACGCTGAAAAATGCCGAGCGCTACATTATTCCGGCGTTGAAAGAGCACGAAGACAAGGTACTCAATTCCAAATCCAAAGCGTTGGCACTGGAAAAGCAACTTTGGGAAGAACTGTTTGACCTGCTGATGCCGCATCTTGAGCGTCTGCAAAACTTGGCCAGTGCGATTGCCCAGCTTGATGTGCTGCAAAATCTCGCAGAGCGGGCAGACACGCTAGACTACTGTCGCCCCAGCTTGACCAAAGAAGCGGGCATCCACATTTCTGCTGGTCGCCATCCGGTGGTTGAGCAAGTGAGCAGTGAACCTTTTATTGCCAACCCCATTGAGCTGCATGCCCAGCGCAAAATGCTGATCATCACGGGACCAAACATGGGCGGTAAATCGACTTATATGCGCCAAACCGCGCTAATTGCGCTGCTGGCACACATTGGCTCTTACGTCCCGGCACAATCCGCAACCATCGGCTCAGTGGATCGCATTTTCACCCGCATCGGCGCTTCTGATGATCTGGCGTCTGGCCGTTCGACTTTCATGGTCGAGATGACAGAAACCGCCAATATTTTGCACAACGCAACACAAAACAGCTTGGTACTGATGGATGAGATTGGCCGCGGCACCAGCACTTACGATGGCCTCTCCCTTGCGTGGGCCAGTGCGCAGTGGCTGGCGACTCAGATTGGCGCACTCACTCTGTTTGCTACGCACTATTTTGAACTGACCGAACTCCCCAACCAACTGCCCCACTTGGCCAATGTCCATTTGGACGCGGTAGAGCATGGCGATAGTATTGCCTTTATGCATGCTGTGCAGGAAGGAGCCGCCAGCAAATCTTACGGCTTAGCGGTAGCGGGGCTCGCTGGCGTACCTAAAACGGTGATCAAAAATGCGCGGCAGAAACTGTCTCAATTAGAGCAGTTGAGCAAAGGCGATGTCACGATAAGACCAACCATGGTGGATGTAGCCAATCAGCTTAGCTTGATCCCTGAGCCTAGCGAAGTGGAACAAGCACTGGCGAGCATTGATCCTGATGATCTCACGCCACGTCAAGCTCTCGAAGCTTTGTATCGCTTGAAGAAAATGCTCTAACTCTAAGTAGGCCACCTCTTAGATAGCAAAAAGGCTATGGGGATAACTCCATAGCCTTTTCTTTTATTTTCATGCTATTGGCAAGCTCGCTTCAGGACTTAATCCATATCGACATCAAACAGGTTTTCCATGTTAAGTCCCTGTTTGACTAAGATTTCACGCAATCTGCGTAGCCCTTCAACTTGGATCTGACGCACGCGCTCACGTGTTAAACCAATCTCTTTGCCCACTTCTTCGAGAGTCGATGGCTCATAACCAAGCAATCCAAAGCGACGTGCCAACACTTCTTTCTGTTTAGGATTTAGCTCTTCTAACCAGAAAATCAGTGAGTTGCGCATATCTTCATCCTGAGTTGACACTTCAGGATCGGAGTTGTTCGCATCGGGAATAATATCCAGCAGCGCTTTTTCCCCGTCACCACCAATCGGTGTATCGACAGAGCTAATCCGCTCGTTGAGGCGCAGCATTTTGCTGACATCTTCAACCGGAATATCCAGCTGAGAAGCGATCTCTTCTGCCGTAGGTTCGTGGTCGAGTTTTTGCGACAACTCGCGTGCGGTACGCAGATAGATGTTCAGCTCTTTGACAACATGGATAGGTAAACGGATGGTCCGAGTCTGATTCATCAGTGCGCGTTCGATGGTTTGACGAATCCACCAAGTAGCGTAAGTAGAGAAGCGGAAACCGCGCTCTGGGTCAAATTTTTCCACCGCTCTGATCAGGCCAAGGTTACCCTCTTCAATCAGATCAAGTAACGCTAATCCACGGTTGCTGTAGCGGCGAGAAATCTTCACAACCAAACGTAAGTTGCTTTCAATCATACGTTTACGTGCGGCTTCATCCCCACGCAATGCACGTCGAGCGTAAAGCACTTCTTCTTCAGCGGTCAGTAGCGGTGAGAAACCGATCTCTCCGAGATAAAGCTGAGTCGCATCCAAGCTTTTGTTGCTGGCATCAAACTCTTCTCTGAGTGCGGTATTGGTATCGGAACTGTTGTCTTCTTTATCACTAACTTCGATATCAGAGTCGTTCAACTCTACATCCATTTGATCAATATCGAAATCATCAACTTTGGTTACTGCATTGCTGTTACTCATAACGCCTCCCCCTGGCGAGTTAGCAAGGCATTGTATTTAGCTATGCCGCTGCTAGTTATGTCGCAAGTTGTTTTTCAAAGTTTTCATTAAGGTAAATAGCGATTTGGATTCACCGACTTACCTTGGTAGCGGATTTCAAAGTGCAAGCGTACAGATTTGGCGCCAGAGCTACCCATGGTAGCAATTTTTTGCCCGGCTGTGACACTCTGTCCTTCCGTTACTAGCAACCGATCGTTGTGAGCGTAAGCGCTTAAGTAGTTATCATTATGTTTCACGATAATCAGATTACCGTATCCACGCAGCGCATTACCTGAATAAACTACGACTCCTGCTGCGGTTGAGACTATCGATTGACCTCGCTGTCCTGCAATATCAATCCCTTTGTTTCCTTGTTCTCCCGCAGAGAAATTCTTGATAACTCTCCCTTTTGTTGGCCACAACCACTTGGCTATTTTGTCATTATCTGGTTGGGCTGGTTTGGCTGTTGGTATAACATTTTCTTTACCTTTAGGCTCAACATACTCCTTTGATTTGGATTGTTCAACCTTCCCAGATGAATCTTTTTTAACCACTTCAAGCGGCTTTTGCTCGCTTTTTTCGATAGAGTTTTTACTCGATTTTAACGTTTCAGGAGGAGAAACTGGCACGCTTTTCGTTGGGACAACCGGCGCAGAAACTATAACTGGTGCAGCTTCGGCCAGATTGCCAAATGTGGGGGCAACGTATGCAGGCCCCCATAGTTTGAGTTTTTGCCCTGGGAAGATGGTGTACGGCGGAGAAAGGTTGTTGTAACGGATGAGATCATTTACATCTTTATTTGTGACATAAGAAATGAAATAGAGCGTGTCCCCTTTTTCCACTTCATAGTAGCTGCCTCGATAGCTGCCGCGCTCTACGGATGAGTAGTCTTTCTCTAACCCCGAAACGGGTGCAGGCGAGTGTGCTGCGCAGCCAACTAACTGCACCGCACCAAGTAAACTAACTAATTGAAATGTCCTAAAAAGGCTCACACTCACTCGCTACCCCTACGCCAGTTCGCCAGCGACTAAGGGAACAAAGTTGACGCTTTCAATCACGCTAGAGGTAATTTGATCATCACGGCGTTCAATGCACAGAAGCTGCTGCTCTTCGGTACCCACGGGGATCACCAGTCGCCCCCCTTCTGCTAATTGCTCTATTAAGGCATGTGGCACATTTTCCGCTGCCGCCGTAACAATAATGGCATCAAATGGGCCTTTACTTTCCCAACCCTGCCAGCCATCACCATGTTTGGTGGAGATATTATAGATATCCAACTGCTTAAGTCGGCGCTTCGCTTCCCATTGCAGCGCTTTAATTCGCTCAACGGAGTAGACATGATCCACCAGTAACGCCAGCACGGCGGTTTGATAACCCGAGCCCGTTCCGATCTCCAGCACTTTACTGCCCCTTTTTAGGCGTAAAAGCTCGGTCATTTTTGCCACAATGTACGGCTGAGAAATGGTCTGGCCTTGGCCAATCGGCAATGCGTTGTTGTCATAGGCCTGATGCATCATTGCCTGAGAGACAAAATTTTCCCTTGGGATACGATGAATCGCCTCTAATACCGCTTGATCTTGGATACCTTGGGCAACAAGAAAATGCACCAAACGACCTGCGTGTGGATTACTCATGGCTTGCATCCTTTAACCAATCGTCCATCGCCCGTAGCGACTCATGCGCGGTCAGATCCACTTGCAAAGGCGTAATGGACACGACACCGTACTCAATCGCAAAGAAATCCGTACCCATCCCAGCATCTTGCTCTTTCCCTGGAGGGCCGAGCCAATAAATCGTGTGACCGCGAGGATCTTGTTGTTTAATCATATTTTCAGCATGATGACGAGCGCCTAATCGGGTGACTTCCATTTGTTGCAACTGGTCAAATGGCCGATCAGGAATGTTGACGTTCAACAGACGATTGGTTGGAATGGGGCAAGTTAAATGTTGCTCAACCAACTGACGCGCGATTTTAGCCGCGCTGGAAAAATGGTGCTTGCCGACCAGAGAAAAAGCGATGGACTGAACACCGAGAAAATGTCCCTCCATTGCCGCTGCCACAGTGCCAGAATAGAGCACATCATCGCCTAGATTGGCACCGTGATTGATCCCGCTCAGCACCAGATCCGGCAAATCATCTTTTAGCAACTCATTGAGCGCAAAGTGTACGCAATCGGTCGGTGTGCCCTGAACAGAATAAACATCGTCACCAATGCGATTAACACGTAATGGTTGCTCTAACGTCAAAGAGTTTGACGCACCAGAACGGTTTCTATCTGGAGCCACAACAATCACTTGTGCTATCTCACGCAATTCATCGGCTAACGCGTTAATCCCTTCGGCAAACACGCCATCGTCATTGCTTAATAGAATCCGTAACGGTTTATTCTGCTTTTCATCCATCATTATTGGTACTCTCTTTCGAACGCTATTTCCTGCACTAATTCCCGCACAATCGAAGTCGCAAAGGAGCCTGCATCCAGTGCAAAACGTAGCGTTATCTCATCTCCAACCACTGACCAAGTGAGGTTTTGTGGTTTCAAGCTTATAGCACGTCGATCATGGCGCATGCGATTGCCGCCAATCAACGCCATCAAATCCGTTTCTTCATCCAGTATCGGCTGCTCTAGTGCCAGCGCCGAAGCTTGTGTGGGCAGTGCGTTGTCGCCCGCTAGGGCCGCACTAATCATCACCTCTCCACGTTCAAAACGCGCTTGAGCCAGAGGCAAAGTCGCTGCATCGATCGTTTCTTGCCCCGCTTGAGACAAGACAACATCCCCTTCGATCACTTGGTCAAAGATCCCTTGCTGCAAGCGAGCGGAGACGATGCGATTGAAAATCCAAGAACGTGCTGTCGATAAGTACATGCTGCGTTTATTTTGGTTGCGAGTGCGCACATTTTCTCGCCCCCAGCGGCGAGCCTCATCAAGATTATTGCCATCGCGACCAAAGCGCTGGCTACCAAAATAGTTTGGTACACCAACCTGTTGGATTCGCTCTAGGCGGCGTTCTACGTCCGCCACATCCGTCACCTCGCTTAAGGTCACCACAAACTCATTGCCGAGCAAATCGCCCGGGCGAAGTTTCTTATTGTGACGAGTCACGGCCAAAATTTCGATGCTCGGATACTGAGCGAGAAAGGCCGCAAAGTTGGGAATGCCGCCAGTAGGCAGATGCACACTCAACCATTGCTCTGTCACGGCGTGGCGATCTTTAAGGCCGGCCCAACTGACATTTTGCGATAGCACCCCGCATACTTTTGCCAACTCATTGGCGACAAAACTGGTGTTTTCCCCCGTTTTTCGGATATGCACCATCAGATGCTCACCTTCACCGGTGAAGGAAAAACCCAAATCCTCTTTGACTTGAAAGTGCTCAGGTTTGGCTTTGATTTTGGCTTGTGCCGTCGGCTTACCCGCGAGGTATGCCAAAGAAGAGAGGATATCTGTCATGCTTTTTTCCACTGCCATGCAGCTTGTAAACGATTTATTCTTTAATCAACAATACAACGGCTTCCGTTGCAATGCCTTCTTTACGTCCGGTGAAACCTAAACGTTCAGTGGTTGTCGCCTTTACATTAATATTGCCAACCTCGGTTTGCAGATCCTCTGCAATTGCTTGGCACATGGCCTCAATGTAAGGCGCCATTTTCGGCGCTTGGGCGATAATAGTGATGTCAGCATTGCCCAGACGATAGCCTTGTTCTTTCACCCGACGATAAACATCTTTCAACAATTCACGGCTGTCGGCACCTTTCCATTGATCATCGGTATCAGGGAAATGACGACCAATGTCGCCGGCGGCAATCGCGCCAAGCAAGGCATCACTGAGTGCGTGCAGGGCCACATCCCCATCCGAATGCGCGATCAACCCTTGTTCATAAGGCACTGTAACCCCGCCAATAATCACGGGGCCTTCTCCACCAAATTTGTGCACATCAAAACCATGGCCAATTCGAATCATTGTTTATCCTTCTGCTCGGCTTAAATAGAATTCCGCTAACGCCAGATCTTCTGGCTGAGTAATTTTAATATTGGTCGCTTTACCGGGAATTAAGGCGGGTTGTAGCCCTTGCCACTCCAACGCAGAGGCTTCATCGGTGATGGCCACATTATGGGCTAGTGCCTGCTCAAGCGCGACGGCCAACGTCTGAGTTTGAAACATTTGCGGCGTTAATGCGTGCCAAAGGGCATCACGAGAGACCGTATGGTCAATGTCCCGCTCTACGTTAGCGCGCTTCATCGTGTCACGCACTGGTGTGGCCAAAATTCCGCCAACTGGATGAACCAAGCAAGCGCTGATCAAGGCATCGATATCGCCAAGCGAAACACAAGGCCTCGCCGCGTCATGCACTAAAACCCATTTTGCATCTAGGTGCGTTTGAACATATTTAAGGCCAGAAAGCACCGAATCCGCGCGCTCTTTACCGCCACTGACTCGGATCACTTGCGGCGAGTTTGCTATCGGCAACTGGGCAAAATAAGGGTCATCATCGCTGATCGCCACCACCACCTTCGCGATCAACGGATGCGCTAGCAGCTTATTCAAGGTGTGTTCCAACACGGTGCGCTCACCGATGGATAAGTATTGCTTGGGACGATCGGCTTGCATCCTACTGCCCACTCCGGCAGCAGGAACTATCGCGACTAAAGATAGAGTCTTTTTCGGCATCTTATTGATTTTCCTCACCGACAAGACGGTAGAAGGTTTCTCCTTCTTTCACCATGCCGAGTTCATGTCTGGCGCGTTCTTCAATCGCATCCAACCCCTGTTTGAGATCATCAATTTCTGCATACATTTCGCTATTACGCGACTGCAACTTGCTGTTCACTTGTTGCTGAACCTCGATATCACGCTCGGTGGCGTAATAATCCGACACGCCGTTTTTACCAAACCAGAGTGTGTATTGCAGCAGCGCAAATAGCAGTGTCAAAACTAAAATAAACAGACGCATGAGTGATTTTACTTGTGGCCTATCAGGGGAAAGAGTTATGAAGCCCTTTTTATAGCACAATTAGCGGGTTGGCTCTATAGAGGGTTAGTGCAACAAGGGGAGCGCGCTCACCATAAGTTTTCCTCTAGATAAAAAAACACCCCGCAAACGCAGGGTGTTTTTAAAGCTTCAATCTAAGCGATTAGAATTAAGCTTGACCTTTAACTTCTTTAAGACCGTTGAAAGGTGCACGCTCACCTAGCGCTTCCTCGATACGGATCAGTTGGTTGTACTTAGCAACACGGTCAGAACGGCTCATAGAACCTGTCTTGATTTGACCTGCTGCAGTACCTACCGCTAGGTCAGCGATAGTTGCGTCTTCAGTTTCGCCAGAACGGTGAGAGATTACTGCTGTGTAACCTGCGTCTTTAGCCATCTTGATTGCAGCTAGAGTCTCAGTTAGAGAACCGATTTGGTTGAACTTGATCAGGATAGAGTTGGCGATGCCTTTCTCGATACCTTCTTTCAGGATCTTAGTGTTCGTTACGAACAGGTCGTCACCAACGATCTGGATTTTCTTGCCCAGTTTCTCAGTTTGGTATGCGAAACCTTCCCAGTCAGACTCGTCTAGACCGTCTTCGATAGAAACGATTGGGAACTTCTCAGTCAGCTCTTCTAGGAAGTCAGAGAAACCGTTAGAAGTGAAGATACGACCTTCGCCTTTCAGGTTGTACTCTTTCTTCTCTGCATCGTAAAACTCAGACGCTGCACAGTCCATCGCTAGAGTGATGTCAGTACCTAGAGTGTAACCTGCTGCTGCTACTGCTTCAGCAATAACTTCTAGCGCTTCAGCGTTAGATTTTAGGTTAGGAGCGAAACCACCTTCGTCACCAACAGCGGTGTTGTAACCTTTAGATTTCAGAACTTTCGCTAGGTTGTGGAATACTTCCGCGCCCATGCGAACGGCTTCTTTCAGAGTTTTCGCGCCAACTGGCTGGATCATGAACTCTTGGATGTCAACGTTGTTGTCTGCGTGCTCACCACCGTTGATGATGTTCATCATTGGTAGAGGCATAGAGAATTGACCCGCAGTGCCGTTTAGCTCAGCGATGTGCTCGTATAGAGGCATGCCTTTTGATGCAGCCGCCGCTTTCGCGTTTGCTAGAGAAACCGCTAGGATTGCGTTTGCGCCAAAGTTAGATTTGTTTTCAGTACCGTCTAGGTCGATCATGATTTGGTCAACAGTAGCTTGGTCTTTTGCATCTTTGCCAACCAGAGCATCTGCGATTGGGCCGTTTACTGCAGCAAGAGCTTTCAGTACGCCTTTACCTAGGAAACGAGCTTTGTCGCCGTCACGTAGTTCAAGCGCTTCGCGAGAACCAGTAGATGCGCCAGATGGAGCCGCAGCCATACCTACGAAACCGCCTTCTAGGTGTACTTCAGCTTCAACAGTAGGGTTACCACGTGAGTCGATGATTTCACGACCTAGAACTTTAACGATCTTAGACATTAATGTTTCCTCTCGTTTAAATATAAATGTCAAATTTAAAGGGCCGCCGCACAACCTTCGCGACCGCCCGTATCCTTTTACTTCAGTTCGCCGCGCGCATTTTCACCCGCTGCTTTGACAAAGCCAGAGAACAGTGGATGCCCGTCACGTGGCGTTGAGGTGAACTCTGGGTGGAACTGAGCCGCAACAAACCATGGATGGTTCGGGTTCTCGATCATCTCAACCAGTTTCTTGTCCGCTGACAGGCCAGAGACTTTTAGGCCCGCTTTTTCAATTTGTGGACGAAGATTATTATTCACTTCATAACGGTGGCGGTGACGTTCATGGATCGTATCGCTACCGTACAATTCGCGCGCTTTCGTGCCTTTCGCTAGGTGACATAGCTGCGAACCTAGACGCATAGTACCACCAAGATTTGATGATTCAGTGCGTTCTTCAACGTTACCTTCACTATCAACCCATTCAGTGATCAAACCAACCACAGGGTACTTGGTGTCTTTATTAAATTCTGTTGAGTGTGCTCCCTCCATACCCGCAACGTTGCGCGCGTATTCAATCAGAGCAACTTGCATACCCAAGCAAATACCTAGGTAAGGAACTTTGTTCTCACGAGCGTATTTCGCTGCTAGAATCTTGCCTTCAATGCCACGATCACCGAAGCCACCAGGAACAAGAATGGCGTCCAGTCCCTGTAGAACTTCAAAACCTTTGGTCTCTACGTCCTGTGAGTCTACATATTTAATGTTAACGCTCAAGCGGTTTTTCAGACCTGCATGTTTAAGCGCTTCGTTCACCGATTTATACGCATCTGGCAGTTCGATGTATTTGCCTACCATGCCGATGGTGACTTCACCGGTTGGGTTCGCTTCTTCGTAAATCACTTGTTCCCACTCAGACAGATCCGCGTCTGGCGCTTGGATACCAAAACGGGCACAGACCAGATCATCCAAACCTTGTGATTTGATCAACTGAGGAATTTTGTAGATAGAATCCACGTCCTTCATAGAAATGACGGCTTTTTCTGGCACGTTACAGAACAGCGCGATCTTCTTACGCTCGTTGGCGGGGACAATTCGGTCAGAGCGACAAACGAGAATGTCTGGTTGAATACCGATAGACAGCAGCTCTTTTACTGAGTGTTGAGTTGGCTTGGTTTTCACTTCACCCGCCGCCGCTAGGTAAGGCACCAGAGTCAGGTGCATGAACATGGCACGCTCACGGCCAATTTCAACCGCTAGCTGACGGATAGCTTCCATAAATGGCAGCGACTCAATATCACCCACGGTACCGCCGATCTCAACGATAGCCACATCGTGACCTTCAGCGCCTGCAATAACGCGGTCTTTAATCGAGTTGGTGATATGAGGAATAACCTGAATGGTGGCACCTAGGTAGTCACCACGACGCTCTTTCGCCAGAACGTCTGAGTAAACACGACCTGCAGTGAAGTTGTTGCGCTTAGTCATCTTAGTGCGGATGAAGCGCTCGTAGTGACCAAGGTCTAGGTCAGTTTCAGCGCCATCTTCCGTAACGAATACTTCACCGTGTTGAGTTGGGCTCATGGTGCCTGGGTCAACGTTGATGTATGGATCAAGCTTCATGATGGTCACTTTAAGACCACGTGCTTCTAAGATCGCTGCTAGGGATGCTGCTGCAATACCTTTACCTAGAGAGGATACAACCCCGCCAGTAACAAAAATGTAATTTGTCGTCATGTTTAACCTGAAATTGGTTGAATGAGGGAAATGGATTTCTTCTGGACGGGACGAAAATATACCAGAAGACCCTAACCGCCACAACGTGAAATCTATCACACGCCAATTTTTTATTTTTTGCTTCAAATCAAAGTGAACTAACAGCAATCAAGCCTGTGGCAAATTAGTTGAGCCCTTTTTTTGCCACTTTATCTGCTGATGTTTAGCCCTTCTCTTGGGCTTTGACCTGATCCCAAAACCCGTCCAATTCTTGCAAACTGCACGCGCTCAGTGTTTTGCCACACGCAGAGACTCTCTGCTCGACACCGCGAAATCGGCGAATAAACTTGAGGTTGGCTTTGGCCAGAGCCACTTCAGGGTTAACCGAAAGATGGCGGGCCAGATTGACCGTCGCAAACAGTAAGTCACCTAATTCCAACTCCACTTTGTCCGCTTGCGCATCCACTTGCAGCGCCTCTTCCATCACTTCATCCACTTCCTCGCGCACCTTGTCTACCACCGGGCCAAGTGAGTCCCAATCAAAACCGGAGCGCGCACACTTTTTCTGAATCTTTGTGGCACGTAATAATGCCGGAAGCGAAGTTGGTATTGAGTCTAGAATACTTTCTTCACTTTTGCCTGCTAAGGCTTTCTCTTTTACTTTTTCGGCTTCCCAGTTGGCATTGAGCTCCGCTTCATCCGTAAATTCCTGCTCAGCAAACACGTGCGGGTGGCGACGCGTGAGTTTCTCATTGACCGTTTCCACCACCTGTGAAAAGTCAAACAGCCCCTGTTCTTTAGCGATCTGGCTGTAAAAAATCACCTGAAACAGTAAATCGCCAAGCTCCTCTTTGAGATTGGGCCAATCTTGCTTGTGAATCGCATCCACCACTTCATAGGTTTCTTCGATAGTGTGAGGCACCACGCTGTCAAACGTTTGTTTAAGATCCCACGGGCAGCCATTTTCAGGGTCGCGCAGCTTGGCCATGATCTGTTCTAACTGCTGAATTGGATGAGTCATTTTGCTTCCTTTGTAGACAATTCGTTTTGTAAAAAATGCGTTTGTAAAAAAGGCGAGTAGTCTGCACCACTCGCCTCTCATTTAAACGATTTGCGATCAGCAGAGTCGTTTGACTGACATCACATCGCGCACTTGCTCGACCCGCTTCATGATGCGGTTGAGCACTTCGATGTTAGACACCTCAAGCTCAAAGTCCATCACATTCAGATGAGTGCGATAGTCCATTCGACTCTTCATGCTGATCACTTTAATTTTCTCGTTCGCCAGCATGGTGGTGATGTCTTTCAACAGGCCACTGCGCTCCATCGCTTCCACACGCACCGTCAGCATGTAGGAACCGACCACACCACGTCCCCAAACGGTATCTATGATCCGCTCTGGTGCGTGATGGCGCAATTCGTCCAACTGTTCACAATCGCTGCGGTGCACCGAGATGCCACGACCTTGGGTGATGTAACCGCAGATCTCATCGCCCGGGATCGGTTGGCAACAGCGCGCGAGGTGGGTCATCAGGTTATCCACACCCTCGACCACCACAGCATCTTTGCGCGGGCGACTTGGCGATGCGCCTTTGCTTTCCGCTTCCTGCAGTTTTTCTAGCGCTTGTTTGTCTTCTTCTTCCGCGGTCGGTTTATTCACCAAGGCATTGATATGGTTGACGATCTGGTTGATACGCAAATCACCACTGCCGACCCCAACATACAGCTCGTCCGACGTATTCATGTTGAAACGCTTGAGCGCGTATTGCTCCGCATCTTTCAGCGTGGCGCCAATCTTCGCCAACTCGTGCTCTAAAATCTCGCGCCCCGCTTCGAGGTTTTTCTCGCGGCTTTGTTTACGGAACCACGCGTTGATCTTGGCGCGTGCACGCCCCGAGGTAACAAACCCCAGCGATGGGTTGAGCCAATCACGCGAAGGATTCGGCTCCTTCTGGGTGATGATTTCGACCTGATCGCCCATGTGCAGTTTGTGGGTAAACGGTACGATGCGCCCGGCGACTTTGGCACCAATACAGCGATGGCCAACTTCGGAGTGAATATGATAGGCGAAATCGAGCGGCGTCGCTCCCATCGGTAAATCGACCACATCACCACGCGGAGTAAAGGCGTAGACACGATCATCAAACACCTGACTGCGCAGTTCATCGAGCATCTCACCCGAATCGGACATCTCTTCCTGCCAATCCAGCAGTTTACGTAGCCAAGTGATTTTCTCATCATAGCCGCTGCGGGCGCTGCTGCCTTCTTTGTATTTCCAGTGCGCCGCAACCCCAAGTTCAGACTCTTCATGCATCTGCTTGGTACGGATCTGGATTTCGATGGTTTTCCCTTCTGGGCCCAAGATCACCGTGTGGATCGACTGATAGCCGTTGGGTTTAGGGTTGGCGACGTAATCGTCAAACTCGCTCGGCAAATGTTTGTACTTGGTGTGCACCACACCGAGCGCGGCATAACAATCTTGCAGTTTGTCGGCAATGATGCGCACGGCGCGCACATCAAACAGCTCATCAAAGGCGAGCCCCTTCTTCTGCATTTTGCGCCAGATGCTGTAAATGTGTTTCGGTCGCCCACTGACTTCGGCTTTGATGCCGCACGTTTTCATCTCTAAAGAGAGATCTTCGACGAAATCCTTGATGTACTGCTCGCGAACGATGCGTCGCTCCGCCAGTTGCTTGGCGATCTGTTTGTAGGTGTCTGGCTGCTGGTAACGGAAGGCGTAATCTTCGATTTCCCACTTGAGCTGACCAATCCCCAAACGGTTCGCCAGCGGCGCATAGATATTGGCACACTCTTTTGCCGCCGCGCGGCGCACGTCGTCCGGCGCTTGTTTGACTTCAATCAGGTTGCAAATCCGCTCTGCGAGTTTAATCACTACGCAGCGAAAATCATCCACCATGGCCAACAACATGCGGCGGACGTTGTCCACCTGAGCTGAGCCCGCACTGCCTTCCAACGTGATGTTCAACTGACCAATGGCGGCCATTTCATCCACGCCATCAATCAGCTTAATGATCTCTTTGCTGTACTCTTCTTCCAGCGCTTCACGGGCAAAAGCACCACTTGAAACCAAAGGAAACAGCTGTGCGGCCACCAGCGTCGCTTTATCCATCGACAAGGTGACCAAGATCTCGATCATCTCGCGTCCACGCCACAACAGCAGCTCTGCCTGTTCATGGTCAGCCAAAATGGTCTGGCAGTGACGATACACTTCAATCAAGCGAGTGGAGATGTTGTTATCCTGTTTCAAGCTGGCAACCCAGCTTTCCAATTCAAACTGCTCTTTTGGGTTCAAATGTGCGCTTCTTACCGCAACCATCTTGTCATCCTAATTATTCTTTGTTCGTTTCGACTAACTGCATCCGGGTTAGTTCGCTTTGCTTCGCCTGAGTGATGACATTTTGCACTGAGTTACTTCTCAAACAGTGCCATCGACTCAAGGTGACTGGTATGTGGAAACATATCCAGCATCGCCAATTTGGTTAAGGTATAGCCCTGCGTAAGCAGGCTCTGACTGTCCCTTGCAAGGGTAGCAGGATTACACGAAACATAAACCACTCTTTTCGCACCCAATACGGATACCTGATCGATGATGCCGCTTGCACCAGCTCGAGCGGGATCGAGTAGAATTTTGTCAAACTGCTCGCTTGCCCAAGGTTGGCCGATAAAATCCGCCTCAAGATTAGCGTGAAAAAATTGCGCGTTATTGATCTGGTTCAACGCCGCGTTCTCGGCGGCATTGTTGACCATTTGTGCGACCCCTTCCACTCCGATGACTTGCTTGGCTTTGCTCGCCAAAGGCAAGCTGAAATTACCAAGGCCGCAGAAGAGATCCAGCACGCGCTCATCGGCTTGTAGCTCAAGCCATTCCAATGCTTGCGCGACCATTTTCTGGTTGATATGCGGGTTGACCTGAATAAAGTTGTTCGGCGCAAAAGGGACCTTGACTCCGCATTCCTGATAGTAAGGCTGCTCGCCAACGATGCGATCAAGCTGGTCACTTTCCGGCATGAGATAAAGTGTTAGCGCATGTTTCGTTGCAAACTGCACCAGCGCGTTTTCATCTTGCTCGGCCAACTTCGCCGTGTGACGCAGTGCCACCACCACGCCATTATCGGCCGCGACCAGTTCAACATGGCCCAAAGTTTCCGGTTTATCAAAGCCACTCAGTAGCACTTTCAGTTCAGGCAAAATCTGGTTGAGCGGCGCGGCCAATACTGGGCAAGCAGTGAGGTTCTCAATCTGCTTACTCTGTTTGCGGCGAAAGCCAAATTGCAGTTGGCGCGTTTTCTTATCCAGCATCAGGCTAAAGCGAGCACGGCGGCGATAACCTTGGTCAGGCCCGGTCACGACGGGGGCGAGTTCGATTTCTCGTCCGGCGAATTTTTTCATCAATTGCAGCAACGCCGCCTGTTTGTATTCCAACTGCGCCGGATAGTTGAGATGCTGCATGTCGCAGCCACCACATTGGCCATAGTGCGGACAAAAAGGCTCGATTCGCTGCTCACTGGCTTGCAGCACTTTAATCAGCTTGCCACGGGCGAATTTACTCTTCTCTTCCACCAGTTGCGTCACCACGGTTTCCCCCGGCAACGTTCCTTCAATAAACAGCGGTTTTTGCTTGAGATAGGCGATACCCGCGCCTTGGTTGTCCAGCCTTTCAATCTGCACTTGCAGATGCTTGAAATCCGGTTGCGTTTTCTTTTTCGGTTGGAAAAAACGTGCCATGCTCTAATGCCTGAAATAAATTGCTCAAATTTGTCCTCACAGCGTCACTATTCTTTAGCGCCGCCGTTGTACCCACAGGATGATCTGATTATGCTTGTGCGATGATTCGATTGGGTCACTTCGCTTTTTGTGACGCCTATTTTCCCATATCCCGACCTTGATGTAATTAGATAACATGACCAGATATGGCTTACGTGCCCGCGTAATTACGCTGACTCTCGCTCCGACCTTAATCATAGGTCTATTGCTCAGCAGTTTTTTCTCTTTTAATCGATATCGGGATCTGGAACGTCAGGTGATCACCACCGGTAACAGCATCATTGAGCCTTTGGCGATTGCCAGCGAACCCCATCTGTTGAGCGAAAGCCGTGAAGCGGTGCGCCGCTTGATCAGTTACGCCCATCGCAAAAACTCTGAGCTGGTGCGCAGCATCGCCGTATTTGATAGCCATCATGAGCTGTTTGTTACCTCGAACTTTCACCCCAATTTCGAATCACTGACGTTTCCCAAAGACAAGCCGATTCCGCTGCTGGGCGATTCTGAGCTGCACGACACCACCATGATCCTGCGAGTGCCGATCCTTTCCGAGGGGCACTATCTCAGCAACTTAGTCGAACCCGAGCAAGCCACGCGCGCGGTCGGTTATATCGCGGTCGAGATGGATCTCTCGTCGCTGCGCTTACAGCAATACCAAGAAGTCTTCTCCGCCTTTTTAGTGTTAATACTTGGCCTTGGTCTGGCTAGCGTGTTCGCCTCGCGCCTGATGCAAGATGTTACCCAGCCGATTACCCATATGAAAAACGTGGTGGATCGCATCCGCCGCGGCCAGTTGGACATTCGCATCGAAGGCAAAATGCATGGTGAACTGGATTCACTGAAAAACGGCATTAACGCCATGGCGGTGTCGCTCTCGGAATACCATGTTGAGATGCAGCACAGCATCGACCAAGCAACCTCCGATTTGCGCGAAACGCTTGAACAGCTGGAAATTCAGAACGTCGAACTGGATATTGCCAAAAAACGCGCCCAAGAAGCGGCGCGGGTAAAATCGGAATTTTTGGCTAACATGTCTCACGAGCTGCGCACTCCACTCAATGGTGTGATCGGCTTTACTCGCCAGATGCTCAAAACTCAGTTGACCAACAGCCAGACCGATTATCTGCAAACCATTGAAAAATCGGCCAACAACCTACTCAACATCATCAACGACATTCTCGATTTCTCTAAACTGGAAGCGGGCAAGTTGGCGCTGGAAAACATTCCGTTCGACTTCCGAGAGAGCTTGGAAGAGGTGATCAGCTTGCAAGCCACCAGCGCCCACGAAAAAGGGTTGGAGATCACCTTAAAAGTGGATCCGAAAATTCCTCCCGGTCTGGTGGGTGACCCGCTGCGTATTCAGCAAGTACTGACCAACTTAGTCGGCAACTCGATTAAGTTCACCGAAAAAGGCAACATTGATGTCAGCGTCGAAATGCGCGCCCAAGCAGGCGATGCGGTCGATCTGCAATTTATGGTGCGAGACACTGGCATCGGCATCTCAGAGCGCCAACAAGCGCAGCTCTTCCAAGCCTTTAGCCAAGCAGACGCGAGCATTTCACGTCGCTACGGCGGTACTGGGTTAGGTCTGGTTATCACGCAAAAACTGGTCAGCCAAATGGGCGGGGAAATCAGCCTCACCAGCCGTCTGCACCAAGGCTCAACCTTCTGGTTCACTCTGCGTTTGCACTCAACGCAAATGCCAATGAGTGACCTGCTCGAATCAGAGTATCTGCAAGGCAAAGAGCTATTATTGATTGAACCCAACATGCAGGCGGCGGCAGTCACGCAACAACTATTGGCGCAAGAAGGCATTCACGTGGTCTACCGCTCGACCTTGCCAGAGGAGAGCAAAACCTACGATTTCGTTCTGCTCAACTTGGCCGCCAATCAAAGCTACGACTTGCACACCATCGAAAACTGGCTTAGCCGCGCACTGCAACTTTCCGCCAACACGGTGCTCGGCATCCCTAGTACCGAACTGGCGCTGGCCGATCAACTGCTGGGGCATTTTGATGTGCAGTGTTTGACCAAACCGCTGTGCCGTCGAAAACTGCTGCAAAGCCTGATCGCCACGCAAACCGCTCAACCAGAACTTGAGCAAAGTCAGCCGGTACTGCAAGAGGATAAAGCCGCGCTCACCGTACTCGCCGTGGACGATAACCCAGCCAACCTCAAACTGATCACCGCCCTTTTAGCCGAGCGTGTAACGCACGTCGTGGCGTGCAGTTCCGGGCAAGAAGCGGTCGAGTTAGCGAGCAAAACGCCATTTGATCTGATCTTTATGGATATCCAGATGCCACAAATGGATGGGGTCACGGCTTGTAAGCAGATCAAAGAAGGAGAGCTTAATCGCCAAACTCCGGTGATTGCCGTCACCGCACATGCCATGAGCGGAGAGCGAGATCGCCTGCTCAAGGCGGGAATGGATGACTATCTGACCAAACCAATCGAAGAGCACATCTTGCAGCAGGTTCTTGTGCATTGGAATCCCAACACTTGTGATCAACAACTCAACAAAATCGGCCCTTGCTATGCCGAAGTCGACCAAGAACCAACGACAACGTCTCAAACAGAGCACAAAGCGGACGTGATTATTGATTGGCAGGCGGCGTTGAAACAGTCCGCCAACAAAGAAGACCTCGCCAAAGACATGCTCAGAATGCTGACCGAGTTTATTCCCGATGTTGAACTGGTGGTCGAACAGGCACTGGACGACAGCCAGTATCCGCGAGATGAGTTAATTCATGTCATCCACAAATTGCATGGCAGCAGCTCTTACTGCGGTGTGCCACGCCTGAAATCACTGTGCGCTACGCTAGAACACGCATTGCGTTCGGGGGTTGAGTTGGCCGAACTTGAGCCTGAATTGTTCGAGTTGCAAGATGAGATGGCCAAAGTCACCGCCACTGCGCAGTTTTATCTCAATTAGAGTGACACTCGTCTTTGAAAAGCAAGATAAAAGATGAGCAGAAGGAAAACTTCCGCTCACGATAAGCCACTACGATTCGAAGATCACGGTCGCCACCGCATAGTGGCGCTCATCGGAAATCGACAAATGGCTATGGACAACCTGTCTCTGCTCAGCGAGCTGTAACGCTTTACCGGAAAGATGCAAACAAGGCTTACCATGCTCATCATTACTGACGGTGAAATCATGAAAGGTCACACCATGAGCAATGCCCGTGCCTAAGGCTTTGGATGCCGCCTCTTTCGCCGCAAAGCGTTTGGCAAGAAAGCGCCCTTGCTGCTTCGTCGAGTGGAACACCGCCAGTTCGGATTGGCTTAGAATGCGCTCGGCAAACGCTTCGCCGCTGCGAGCGAGCGCTTTTTCCACCCGCTCGATTTCAGCAATGTCAGTGCCAAGCCCCACAATCGCCATCTTACTTACGCGCCGCAACCATGATCGCTTTCATATCCGCGACCGCTTTTTCTAGCCCGTCAAACACCGCACGACCAATGATGGCATGGCCGATGTTCAACTCGTAGATCTCTGGCAACGCGGCGATCGGTGCCACATTGTGGTAAGTGAGGCCGTGACCGGCGTTCACTGTAATACCCAAATCGGCTGCATAGCTGGCGCCAGCGGCGATTTTCTTCAGTTCGTTGAGCCGATCCGCTTCGGTTTCTGCGTCGGCATAGTGGCCGGTGTGCAACTCAATAAACGGCGCGCCACAAGCTTTCGCCGCATCAATTTGTTCACGGTCGGCATCGATAAACAGTGACACTTTAATGCCTGCGTCAGTCAGTTTTTGCGTCGCCGCTTTGACTTTCTCCAGATGACCAGCCACATCCAAACCGCCTTCGGTTGTCAGCTCTTCACGCTTTTCAGGCACCAAACAGACGTATTCCGGTTTGGTTTGCAGGGCAATTTCCACCATCTCGTCGGTGACGGCCATTTCCAGATTCATTCGCGTCTGGATGGTTTCGCTCAAAATACGCACGTCGCGATCAGTAATATGGCGGCGATCTTCACGTAGGTGAACGGTGATGCCGTCTGCGCCAGCGCGCTCGGCAATTTCTGCGGCGTGGACAGGATCAGGGTACTTGGTCCCACGGGCATTACGCAACGTTGCAACGTGATCGATGTTAACACCCAGATAAATTGAGCTCATTTTTCAATACTCCTTGCTCGGGGAATTCGTGTCTGTATGAACAATTCCCGACTTTTTAAAGGTTTGCCGCCAAGATACGGCTTTAAGGCCATACGTGTAAAGCGTTTTGCCGCTTTAAGTTGCTCTCGGGTGACAAAGCGCCGCTCACTAATCGCAATCAGTTCATTGCCGTAAAAAGTCAGATTATCCATACGTACAGAGGCAATAAACCCTTTTTGCTCACGGTAGCGGTAAGTCATGTCGGGATCGACCGGTTCACCGCTGCCTGCGCAGTGTAAAAAATCCACGCCATAGCCCATCGCCGACAGCAGCGCCAGTTCAAAGCGGCGCAAAGCGGGTTCCGGGTTGTCGTTTTGCGCCAACTCAGTTAACGCAAATAGATAATCATGAAACAACCCCGGCATCGCCACTTCCGCCGCCAAAACACGTCCAAGCAGCTCGTTAACGTACATGGCCGAATACAGGGTGATCCCCGACAGCGGTAAGCCAAGGCTGATCGGCTCGGCTTGGCGCAGAGTTTTCATTGACCCTTTACCTGACCATTTGAGCAACAGCGGGGTAAAAGGCTGCAGTGCCCCTTTGAGATTGGAACGCTTGCTACGCGCCCCTTTTGACAAAATAGTCAGCCGACCATACTCCTCGCTAAAAACGTCGAGGATCAGGCTCGATTCGCTGTAAGGGCGACGATGCAAAATAAAGCAGCGTTGTAAGCCGTCACTTGGGTTCATTATGCGACTGTTTCATCCATAAAAATAAGGAGCCAGTTGGCTCCCTACGGTCATGATTGCGGAGCGATACGTTCGCCTGTCCAATCACAGATCATCAATGTATCCGAGCGAGCGCAGTGCGCGTTCATCGTCTGCCCAACCGGATTTCACTTTCACCCACGTTTCTAGGTAGACTTTGCGGCCAAACAGCTCTTCCATATCCAGACGCGCTTCGCGGCCAATGGTTTTGATCTTCTCGCCACCTTTCCCGATCACCATCTTCTTCTGACCACTGCGCTCAACCAAGATCAGCGCATTGATATGAAAACCATCGGTTTCTGGGTTGTAGTCAAAGCGTTCGATTTCCACCGTGACCGAGTATGGCAGCTCTTCGCCCGTAAAACGCATCAGCTTTTCACGCACAATTTCAGACGCCATAAAACGCTGCGAGCGATCGGTAACATACTCTTCAGGGAAGTGGTGTACCGCTTTAGGGAGATGCTCACGCACGTGCTTGCGCAGCACGTCAATGTTCTTACCATGCTTGGCCGAAATGGGCACCACGTCGACGAAGTCCATCTTCTTCGACATCTCCATCATGTGCAGCATCACTTCATTGCGATCTTGCACGTTATCCACTTTGTTCACGCACAGCACGACAGGGAAATTGGCTTTTTGTAGCTTGGTCAGCACCATCTCATCATCAGCAGTCCAGTTGGTACCGTCAACCAAGAAAAACACCAGATTGACATCGCTCAGTGACGAGTTAGCGGCGCGGTTCATCAAACGGTTGATGGCGCGCTTTTCTTCAATGTGCAGCCCCGGAGTGTCAACGTAGATGGCTTGGTAATCGCCTTGCGTGTCCACGCCCATAATACGGTGACGCGTGGTTTGCGGCTTACGTGAGGTAATGGAAATCTTCTGCCCTAAGATCTTGTTGAGCAGGGTCGATTTCCCTACGTTAGGACGACCAACGATGGCGATAAAACCACAATGTTGATTCTCAGGTGAAGAAGGTTGTTGCTTCTCTTCTGACGCGAAAAACGCGTCGATATCGAATTCGTTATCAGCCATTGGTTAACTGCTCCAGAGCCGTTTCAGCAGCCGCTTGTTCTGCCTTGCGGCGGCTGGTACCTTTTCCGATCACAGGTTTGTCCATACCCGCGACATCACACTCAACCGTGAATTCTTGGTTGTGTGCTTCACCTTTAATATTAGTCACTGTGTAGATCGGCAGCGGTTTTCTTCTGCCTTGCAAAAACTCCTGCAAACGGGTTTTTGGGTCTTTCTGTGATACGCCAGGCTTGATGGCTTCCAGACGAGCGTTGTACCAGCTTAAGACGATGCCACGCACCACTTCCAGATCGCTATCTAGATAAATGGCGCCAATAATAGCTTCGACCGCATCAGCCAGAATCGAGTCGCGACGAAAACCGCCACTCTTCAACTCACCTGGACCTAATTTTAAGTAATCTCCCAGACCAAACTCTCGGCCCAGCTCTGCCAATGTGTTTCCGCGTACTAAGGTCGCACGCATGCGGCTCATATCCCCTTCATTCACTTTAGGAAAGCGGTGATAGAGTTCATCAGCGATGACAAAACTTAAAATTGAATCGCCCAGAAACTCAAGACGTTCATTGTGTTTACCATTGGCACTGCGGTGAGTCAGCGCCAGATTGATCAGCTCAGCATCGTTAAATTGATAGCCGAGCCTCTTACTTAGTTGATCAATAGGAGAATTCATACTCTCTCGATAGTCATTTATGTTAGTGAATGCCGCCGATGCGGTTAAAACGCACTCCGGTTGGGATCCATGATGGCAAGAAACTGTCGGTGCTGCGATCAAACTCAAAGCTGATCCAGATAGCGACGGCTTTACCCACCAAGTTAGCTTCTGGCACAAAGCCCCAGAATCGGCTGTCAGCACTGTTATCGCGGTTGTCGCCCATGACAAAATAGTGCCCTTGTGGAACGACCCACTCGTTTACGCCACTACGAGGACGGTAAGCACTGATGCGATCGCTGCGCGTGGTATCAATCAGAATGCGGTGTTTCACTTCGCCCAAGGTTTCATCCAACTGCATGAGTGGAATGCCACCTTGCGAGAATTCGCTCTCAACCACATTGTTGCGCGCCACCAATTTGCACTCATTCTGCCCTTTCGCCTGAATACAAAGTTCTTTGTTTCTGTCGTAGCGCACTGTATCACCCGGTAAACCGACGACACGTTTGATGTAATCGATGTTCGGTGAAGGCGGATATTTAAATACCACAATATCACCGCGCTCCGGTTTGCCCATTTCGACCAACTGGGTGCGCCATACCGGATCTTTCAAGCCGTAAGCGTATTTTTCCACCAAGATGAAATCGCCGACCAGCAAGGTTGGCATCATAGAGCCCGATGGGATTTGAAACGGCTCATAGATAAAAGAGCGCAGAATCAGTACAAAGCCGATCACTGGAAAAATCGAGACGCCATTTTCAATCCACCAAGGCTGCATTTTCGCTTTTGCCAGTGTCGCTGCATCCAGACCGGAGTTGGTTTGCGCTTCAATTTCCGCCACTTTCTGTTGACGTTGTTTGCTCCAAACCAGCTTTTCTAGTACCCAAATGACGCCAGTCACTAGAGTGGCGATAACCAGGAAATGTGAAAATATCGTCGCCATTGACTTCCCTTATCTAAAAAATACGAAAGTGAAAGGGCGAGAACCCTTTCACTTGTTGAGTTTCTATCGTCGTATGACCGATGTCAGGCGGATAAAGTTCAAGGAAATTAATCTTTACCCACGTGCAGAATCGCAAGGAACGCTTCTTGCGGCAGTTCGACGTTACCAATCTGCTTCATGCGTTTCTTACCTTCTTTCTGCTTCTTCAACAGTTTTTTCTTACGGCTAACGTCACCACCGTAACATTTCGCCAATACGTTCTTACGCAGTTGCTTCACGGTTGAACGGGCGATAATGTGGTTGCCGATGGCCGCTTGAATCGCGATATCAAACATTTGGCGAGGAATAAACTCTTTCATTTTCTCAACCAACTGACGACCACGAGTCTGCGATTGATCTTTATGGGTGATGATCGCTAGTGCGTCTACTTTGTCACCGTTGAGCAGAACGTCTACGCGCACCATGTCTGACGTTTCAAAGCGTTGGAAACCGTAATCAAGCGAGGCGTAACCACGTGAGGTCGATTTCAAACGGTCGAAGAAATCCAGTACCACTTCAGCCATTGGAATGTCGTAGGTTAGCGCCACTTGGTTGCCGTGGTAAACCATGTCAACCTGCGTACCACGCTTCTCAATACACAAGGTAATCACGTTACCGAGGTAGTCTGCTGGCACAAGAATGTTACAAC
Organism: Vibrio navarrensis; assembly: GCF_015767675.1. Taxonomy (NCBI): domain Bacteria; kingdom Pseudomonadati; phylum Pseudomonadota; class Gammaproteobacteria; order Vibrionales; family Vibrionaceae; genus Vibrio; species Vibrio navarrensis. Next base: position 2,968,227 of record NZ_CP065217.1, read on the forward strand.
GCGCGATCGGCTCACGAATCTCATCAATATCGTTAATTGCTGGCAGTTTCGCTGGGCTATCGACATAGATGGTTTCTTTGTTGGTTTTCAGAACTTCATAAACTACGGTCGGCGCTGTGGTGATCAGGTCAAGATCGTATTCACGCTCAAGACGCTCTTGGATGATCTCCATGTGCAGCATGCCAAGGAAGCCACAACGGAAACCAAAGCCAAGTGCCGCTGATGTTTCTGGCTCATAGAACAGAGAAGCGTCGTTGAGGCTCAATTTACCAAGTGCGTCACGAAACGCTTCATAGTCGTCAGAAGCAACAGGGAACAGGCCTGCATACACCTGTGGTTTGACTTTCTTAAAGCCCGGTAGCGGTTTTTCTGCACCGTTTTTCGCCAGCGTCAAGGTATCGCCCACTGGCGCGCCAAGAATGTCTTTAATACCACAAACCACCCAACCTACTTCGCCCGTATTGAGTTCAGTGGTATCGATTTGTTTTGGTGTAAAGATGCCAAGGCGATCCACGCCCCACACCTGACCCGTGCTCATCACTTTGATCTTGTCGTTCTTCTTCAAATGGCCGTGTTTGATTCGCACCAGCGATACCACACCAAGATAGTTGTCAAACCAAGAATCGATGATCAGAGCTTGCAGCGGCGCCTCTGGGTTGCCTTCTGGGGCAGGAATGGCAGAAACAATCTTCTCGAGCACGTCGTCGACGCCCAAACCCGTCTTGGCAGAACAACGAACCGCATCAATGGCATCAATACCAACGATGTCTTCGATCTCTTCCGCCACACGCTCAGGTTCGGCCGCTGGTAGGTCAATTTTGTTCAGAATTGGCACGACTTCCAAATCCATTTCGATCGCGGTGTAACAGTTCGCAAGCGTCTGAGCTTCTACCCCTTGACCAGCATCTACCACCAGCAGAGCGCCTTCACAAGCCGCTAACGAGCGCGATACTTCGTAAGAGAAGTCCACGTGCCCTGGGGTATCGATAAAGTTGAGCTGGTAGGTTTCACCATCTTTAGCTTGGTAGTCGAGTGTCACACTCTGCGCTTTAATGGTGATACCACGCTCACGTTCAAGTTCCATTGAGTCTAGAACTTGCTCTGCCATTTCACGGTCGCTCAATCCACCACAAACTTGGATTAAACGGTCTGATAGGGTCGATTTACCGTGGTCGATATGGGCGATAATCGAAAAGTTACGAATGTGCTTCATAGATTTGGGGTGACTAAACTCTTTAATTCTGGGACATAGAAACGCCGCTCAAAGGCGGCATTTCTGTTAAGTTGGCAGATTCTACCCAATTTCAGGGCGAGGCGCATCATAATTTAGGCAATAGGCGCGCCGAAGGTTCGCAGTAAAATGACCTGTTGTGCACTTTGCTGTTCAGTAGCGCGGGCGAGTTTTTTCGCCGTCAGTAACCCCAATCCAGCCCCGATGGCCGAAGCGGCGATGACGATCCCTTCACCCAATCCAAGCAAAGGAACCAACAATAACTGGCCAACCATGGCGCCTAATATCAACGCCATTAAAGGGACAACATAAACAATCAATGCCGATCGCAGCACGTTTTGTTCTGAGATGCCGATTTCAACCACCTCTCCCACCAGCAAGCGCTGCTGGGTTTGCAGGTGCCACGCTAAGGCTTTTTTCCCAACGGCTTTACTGACAATACCAGTGCCACAGCTCTTTTGTGAGGCGCAGCTATTGCAGCTGGTTTGCTGCTCGCAGCTCAGTTCCACTGAAAAATGTTGTTGATGAGCGGTCACTTGAGTGACCGTCGCCAGTGCCGTCATCATTGCGAACTCCCCTTAGCCTGCGAGGTGGAGAAGGTTACAGATTGGATAATACGCTGCGCTGTGGTTGGTGGAATGTCACCCACCACGGAAATCTCGTAATTACCACGCACTGCACTATTGAGTGTACGGCGCCCTTGGCGTACTAATTGCCCTTTGAGCGAATGAGCATCTTTTTCACTGACATACACTGAAAAGCTGAACAAACCGTCACTGAACAGTTGGCTCTCAACCATCTGTTCCGTTAACGCCAGACGGTAGCGGTTGAGCTCATTGGGCTCAAAGCCTTCCGGCACCCAAGAGACGCTCCAATTACTTTGATCGACGGCGCCTTTGGGCAAACTCAGAACCGCAGGTAACTGGACATCTTTCAAGCCGCTCATCAGCTCAGCGATCTGTTGATTGACGGAATAGGAGATGGTTCTGAACTGCTCAAGCACTTCCCCGTCGCGATCCACCAAATCAGCTCGCAATGGCAACTTGCTCTGCTCATCAATCCAGATGACGTAGGAATAACGCAAACCATCTTTAGGGACAATCCGGATCACTTGCGAGGGCGAGCCTGCTTCACGCGCTCGGCCCACTTGGACGTAATCGTAGTAGCGATGCAGATGGTCGATGTCACTGCCAAGCATGGGCATCACGGGGGCAACCATTTCTCCGGCTTCGATGGTGAAAGGCTCAATGCCAGGTTCGATATAACTGACTTCACTGCCCCGTTTGATCACTTCACGGACCGGACCACTTAAATAGACCAAATGCGCATATTGCAGAGCATCTTTGTTGGCGTGACGGTACAACAAAGGCTCAATGCTGTTCTTCTTGATGAGAATATAAGCTAGTTCATAGCTCAAATTTTGGCTGGCTTCGCTCATTTGATGCAATAAAGCCTCTGCCGGCTTGTCGCTAGCAAAGGCTTGAGGAGTCATCACACTGAACAGAGCACAAACGCTGAACAGGAATTTCTTCATTCAATTTCCGATTTAAGTTGCTCATCCTCAAGCATGGATGAATCACTATTTAATCTTAACTGGAGTTCGTAGTCGCGTAACATAGCATGAACCCGCTTACGCTGCTCTTGCAAAGACGCATCAGTCATCGATTTTTCTACCGATTCACGCGTCAAACTCACGGGCTCTGCGCTGCCTGCAAAAGGAATGGTTTGCAAAACGGGCAACTGTTCCGCTTGAGGCACGCTGGAATCACTGCCGCCATATTGCTGAACACCAATGATCACCGCCAATGAAACACAAGCTGCAACCGCCACCTGACCAAACTGAGAAAGCCAAGCAGGCAATTGCCTTTTCGCCTCTCGTGGGGAAGGCTGAGATTCACGCGGAACTTGGCTCAGTTCCACAATCCGATGCTGATGAGCGCGATGTACTGGCTCATCTTCCAGTGCTAGGGCAACACTTTCGGCAATGTTCCATTGTGGTTGGCTTGGCCCTTCGCCACGCATCACATCACCAATCAAGTGATAATGACGCCAAGAATCGAGGCTGTCTTGATCTTGCTCGATTTCTCGCAACAAGACCAAATCGACCGTTTCACCATCCATGAGTGCCGAAAGCTTTTCTTTATCAGCCATTCTTAATTCACCATTGTTATTACTGGTACTAGCGTTGCAAAAGAGGTTGAATTTTCTTTTCCACCGCCTCACGAGCACGGAAGATACGCGAACGTACCGTTCCTACAGGGCAATCCATCACTTCTGCAATTTCTTCATAGCTCAAGCCATCTAGCTCGCGCAAAGTCATTGCGGTTTTCAAATCTTCGGGTAACGCATTAATCGCATCGAAAACGACTTGTTTCAGTTCGTTGGACAACGTTAAGTTCTCTGGGTTCGATATTTCTTTTAAGGCGTTACTTGTCTCATAAAATTCAGCTTCTTCAGCATCCACATCGGTGGCAGGCGGGCGACGACTCTGCGCAACAATATGGTTCTTGGCAGTGTTTACCGCAATTCGATATAGCCAAGTGTAAAAGGCACTTTCGCCACGAAAACTTGGAATCGCACGATAAGCTTTAATAAAAGCTTCCTGAGCAACGTCGGGGACATCGCCAGGATTACTGACATATCGGGAAATAAGATTGCATACTTTATTTTGGTACTTGATCACCAATAGGTTGAATGCTTGCTTATCGCCACTCTGAACTCGCTCAATCAATACTTGATCGGTAAGCTGCTCGTTCATTCGAGCGGATACTCCTATTCGTTATGACCCTTCTCTTTACAGATATGGGCAATAATTATGCATAATGTAGTATTGACACCACTGTCTACTTGAGCACTATTGTGACTTGTGACCAACAAGAAAGTTCCACGCTTTCTTAAATATTTTGTCAATATTGGTTCGTGATGTGATGTAATAAACACGCTCTGCCATTGATTCTGGATGGACAGAGTGAGAAATGCAATGGCGGTTTGTGCTGACTAGGGCTTTCTTCGCCGGCAGTGTCGGTGTGTTATGCAGATTGGATGCACATGAGGTGCTGAATATACCAAAGTGACCTGGTTCACTTTAGCTCGGGATTTTGAAAATTTTATGAACGCAAACCGTGAACATGAATGTGATGTGTTAGTGGTGGGCAGTGGTGCTGCGGGTTTATCGTTAGCCTTGCGAGTCGCCAATCACTGTAAAGTTATCGTGTTGAGTAAAGGGCCACGCAGCGAAGGCGCGACTTTTTACGCACAAGGTGGTATCGCCGCTGTTTTTGACGAGTCAGATAGTATCGAGTCGCATATCCAAGATACACTGATAGCCGGCGATGGCCTGTGCGAGCGAGAGACGGTGAAGTTTATCGCCGAAAACGCCAAAGAGTGTGTGCAATGGCTGATTGATGGCGGCGTGCCTTTCGATCGAGAAGAAGATGACTCCGATGACGAGCCACGCTATCACCTTACCCGAGAAGGCGGACACAGCCACAGGCGCATCCTGCACGCGGCTGACGCCACGGGCATGGCGATGCAAACGTCCTTACAAGACAACGCACACAATCACCCCAATATCCAAGTTTTAGAACGTCATAACGCCCTAGATTTGATCACCGAAGACAAAATTGGTGGCGACAAAAATAAGGTGATCGGCGCGTACGTATGGAATCGCAACGCTGAACACGTCGAAACGGTTCGCGCTAAGTTTGTGGTATTGGCCACTGGCGGCGCATCCAAAGTGTACCAGTACACTTCAAACCCAGATGTTTCCTCTGGAGACGGCATTGCCATTGCTTGGCGTGCCGGATGTCGTGTCGCTAACCTTGAGTTCAACCAGTTTCATCCAACCTGTCTCTACCATCCAGAAGCGCGCAACTTCCTGCTAACAGAAGCCTTGCGCGGGGAAGGCGCTTATCTGCGTCGTCCAGACGGATCGCGCTTTATGCCTGATTTTGATGCACGCGAGGAGTTAGCACCGCGTGATGTCGTCGCTCGCGCTATCGACTTTGAAATGAAACGCCTGGGCGCGGATTGTATGTACCTCGACATCAGCCACAAGCCTGCCGATTTCATCACGAAGCATTTTCCGATGATCTACTCGCGCCTAATGGATTTGGGCATCGACATGACCAAAGAACCCATTCCAATCGTTCCTGCCGCTCATTACACCTGCGGCGGCGTTATGGTCGACAAAAACGGTCAAACCGACTTGGAAAATCTCTACGCGATTGGCGAAGTCAGCTACACAGGTTTGCACGGCGCGAACCGCATGGCGTCGAATTCGCTGCTCGAATGTGTGGTCTATGCGTGGGCCGCCGCCAAAGACGTACTGAAAAAACACAAGCACGTCACGCTGGCACCCTCACTCCCCAACTGGGATGAAAGCCAAGTGACTTGCAGCGATGAGGAAGTGATCATCCAGCACAACTGGCATGAACTGCGCCTGTTTATGTGGGATTACATGGGTATCGTTCGCACCGACAAACGCCTTGAGCGCGCGCTGCGACGCATTCAGTTACTGCAGCAAGAAACCCACGAGTACTACAGTAACTTCCGAGTTTCTAACAACTTGCTTGAGCTGCGTAACTTGCTGCAAGTGGCGGAACTGATGGTTCGCTGCGCCATGCAACGCAAAGAAAGCCGAGGCCTGCACTATACCTTGGATTATCCTCAGCAATTGGAGCACAGTGCGCCGACCATTCTCACCCCAGAGCGTTAATTGCTCTGTTCTGTGAGTCATCATGCAAGGGAGCTAAGTTAGCTCCCTTTTCATTTGCAGCTGCTTGATGACGACCAGCAGTTGGCGATATTCGTCTTCTTGGCAACTGTCACGCCAAATCAAAAATCGTTCACCCGAGGCGGTTTTTAAACTGATAAACCACCAATAGAACTGACTATTGACCCAAGCGAGCTGCCATTGTTGCTGGCCCAATTTTAAGCGCCCCGAAAAAGACAAAGAGAGATGGCCCTGCAACTGCGGATAGAGGATGTCTCGGTTTTGATAACGCTGCAGCAAAATGGTGAACAAAGGGAAAAGCGTCACCAGCGGCAAGGCAGAGTAGACTAAAGCCCACAAAGCAAGGCTGAACACGCCAGCACTGAGCCAATGGGCTTTACGAGATGAAAAACAGGTAAGATTAACGTACCTTGCTGAGGTTGTGAGCGACAATTTTATCGACCATTGAGGCATGACCCAAGTTCTCACTGCGTCCGTGGCCCATAATCCAAGTAAACAAATCCGGATCATCGCTTTCCAACAGCGATACAAAATCGCGCTGTTCGTTCTCATTTAGGCTTTCAAAGCACTCTTCAAAAAAAGGCATGATCACCACATCAAGCTCCAGCATGCCACGACGACAGGCCCATTTGATGCGTGCTTTTTCTTCCGTAGTGTACATCGGTTATTCCTCACCTTATGTTTTTATTGAGGCGGAGTGTAACAAGGCTGTCAGTCCGCCACTAGTGTGTCTGTCACAAACTGCAATCTCACCCACTGAATAAGACCCTGTTTTTGCTGTGCTGACAAAGCGTGCTGCACGGATTAACATAGAGACAAATGACGCTGCGGTGCCAAGCGCGCATCCCTCATCGTCGCATTACCAACCGTATTGATAGGTATTTTTCTTATGCAATGGAAGAATCTGTTCTCCCGCCTCGAATTGAGCAGCAGCGAAGCGTTGCCAGAATTGGCGGTCAGCCTGCTGGACAACCTAAGCCTAGTGACCATCACTGGCAACGACAAAAAGTCATACCTGCAAGGTCAAGTGACTTGCGATGTGGTCTCGCTGCAAGCGGATCAAATCGTTTGGGGTGGACACTGCGATGCCAAAGGCAAACTTTGGTCGACCTTTCGTCTGTTTCATTTTCAAGATGGCTACGCCATGCTGCAAGACCAATCTGCCGTTGAAATTGAACTGCAAGAGCTGAAGAAATACGCCATTTTTTCCAAAGTTGACATTCAGATCAGCGAGAAAGTGTTATTTGGGATCAGCGGCGTCAAAGCCACAGATTGCATTAACTCACTTAGCGGTGAGGCGCGCGGCGCACTGCGTGCACTGGAGCACGCGACCGCCGTGCAACTAACGGACAAGCAGTGGCTTTTGATCGTTGAACCAGAAGCAGTCGAAAGTGTCTTGGCCAAGTTCAATGCCCCTTTGACCACGCATTCGCTCTGGGATTTGTATGACATTTTACAAGCAGCGCCGCGCATTCCCCTATCCGCTCAAGGTGAACATATTCCACAAGCGGTCAATCTGCAGGCTGTGGGCGGGATAAGCTTTAAGAAAGGCTGTTACACCGGGCAAGAAACCGTCGCTCGTGCCAAATATCGCGGCATCAACAAACGCGCGATGTATATAGTCTCTGGCGACTGTCCGCTCGCACTGAACGCACAGCAGCCGATTACGCTCGAACGCAGCGTAGGAGAAAACTGGCGTAAAGCGGGCGAGCTAATGCACTGCTATCAATTTAGTGACCAACAAGCGTTAGGCTTGATGGTGTTGCCAAATGACCTCGCTCCAGAGACAGAACTTCGCCTTGCAGAGCAGCCTGAAACTCGCTGGCGCATCCTGCCACTGCCCTATTCACTTGCCGATGAGTGATCCCATCGCTACCGCGCTCACGCAGTATCTCCAACAGCAGCAGGTGAGTTATCACCTGCTTCACCACCAGACGCCTGCGACCAGCATTGAAGACGCGGCTCAGCAAAGAGGGATTCGCCCGGCACAGATAGTAAAATGCATTTTGCTGCGAGATATGAGCGACCGCTATGTGTTGGCCTGTGCCCCCGGCGATCGCAGCGTTGATCCGAAAAAAGTTCGCGCACTGTTCGGTTATCGACGTATGACGTGTGTCGATAAAGCCGAAGTGGCCGAAATCACTGGCTATGATATTGGCACGGTGACACCTTTGCTATTAAAGACCACCATGCCAATCGTGTTCGACTCAACCCTACTGAGCGAGCCATGGGTCACGATCAGCAGCGGCAATTTGATGGCAGGGCTCAAATTGGAACTGAAAAGTTTACTCTCACTTTGCCAACCGCAACTGGCTGCCATCTGTCGGGAGCCGAGCGACCTCTGATTTTTAGATGCAAACAATGTGAACACCCTCACAATTTATTGACTAGCATCACAACTAAATAAATCTCACATGGAATTTTTAGTCATTTAAAAAACATAAATAGTCACAAAGATTAAATTAGGCTACTCTGATTTGGCTGAGTGAGTTTCGTACAAAAACCATCTCAGCCTAAGTGAATCCACTGACACTGTTCAGTAAATCCACTTTTGTGTAATGCATCTGTGACTATTCGCCCGCTGCTGCGGGCTTTTTTTCTTTTCTTTCCTGCACAGCTTCGCGTAACAAAAAAATATCAACTATTCTTATTTCTGTAACAAAACCATTGCCTAATACGGCGCGTATAAGTCAAGGTGGCGTGGCTCTCGTGTCAGTTACAGACGCTCAGATGAGCGTAAAAACTGTTTTTGGGGTAGACATCACTAAATTGATCCAACTGACTTTTAAAACCGCCAATGACAGCACAATTATCTGAATGAATAATACTTAGCTCTATTTTAACCTGCACATATCACATTATTCAGATACGCCAATCGGTATAATGACGGTGCAGCTTGAGAGAAAGGAGACCTATATGAGACTGTTTAAGCGCTATACGCCGGGTATGATAGCCAAGCATGTAAGTCGTCTTTTTAAGGGAAGAATTTATATCTATGGTGTGGGCAAGTTTGAGTTTGATAACGGAAAACTCATCTTGCCTGAGAAAGCGGATAAAAAACATTATCAGACTGTCAAAGAAGTGAATCAGGAAATCATGCGACTTCGATGCGCCTACGCTTAGCATCGTGATTGAATCAAAAAGAAGGGCTGGAGAACCAGCCCTTTTGCATTTTTATGCGCAACTATTTGCATTTAATTGTGTATCACAGACGTACGTGCCAGATCAGGCAATTCTCCTTTCAGACCTAACGCATACTGAATGATTTCACCCTTGGCTCCCGGCAGTTTTCCCGCCACCGTCATCCCCACACCACGTAGCAGTTTTTTCAACGGGTTTTGCCCGGCAAACAGATCACGAAAGCCTTGCATCGCGGCGATCATTTTTGCCGCTTCAGCTTTGCGCCAGCGCTCGTAACGGCGCAAATTGCGCTGAGCACCAATGTCTTGACCGCTGCGCCACAACGCCAGCACCTCTTGAGCCAAGCTCGCTGCATCCAGTAGCCCAAGATTAACCCCTTGACCAGCCAAAGGGTGAATGGTGTGCGCCGCATCGCCCACCAGCGCGACCCGTTCACGTACAAAATCGCGTGCATAGCGCATTTTAAGTGGCACAGCAAAGCGCTCACCAACCACTTCACACAACCCTAAACGCACATCAAACTCACTGGTCAGCGCTTTATTAAACTGTTCTTCACTCAATGCCATTAGGGCTTGCGCTTTATCCGGTACACAAGACCAAACGATCGAGCTCATGTCGCCTTTAGACATAGGTAAAAATGCCAGTGGCCCATCGGGCGTAAAGATTTGCCGCGCCACGCTGTCGTGCGCTTCCATGGTGCGCACATTTGCCACAATCGCGGTGTGACCGTAGTCCCAGTGGGTTAACGGAATATCTTGCTGCTGCCTCACCCAAGAGTTTGCCCCATCGGCCCCGACCACCAACTTGGCCGTCAACGCCTGACCATTATCAAGTGAAAGCCAAACCTCGCTTTCACCCACCGCCATAGACTGGCATTGCGCCGGCATTAAAAGCGTCACGTTATCCATTTTTTCCACCTGCTCTAGCAGAGCCAGTTGGATAACACGATTTTCTACAATGTGACCAAGGTTGTCCTGCGCCATGCTCGCTGCGTCAAAATTGATGTGGGCAAAACTGTCTTGCTCCCACACTTCCATCGACTGATAGGCAGCCGCACGGCGTTCAATAATGCCTTGCCAAGCGCCGAGTTTACGCAACATGATTTCGCTCGAACGACTCAGCGCCGATACACGCACATCGGGCAGCTCACTAAGTTGTGTTTCTGGCACTCGGCCTTCAATGACTGCAACGCGCAGCTCGCTCTCTTTGAAGGCGGCGGCTAACGCCAGTCCGACCATGCCACCACCAATGATGGCAATATCTACACTTTGCATCATGCTTTGTTTACTCGTTATCGGCTCACCAGCCCTAAAGTCTGGCGAAGTAAAGGTTGTTTTAACAGCGAAAGATTGTCCATCAACCCTAAGCCAAGATTACGCCCGAGGCGCAAGCTAAGGTAATCATTGGAAAAAATATGCACTAAGGCACTTGTCATTTGAATCGTATTACGGCGGTCTGCTGCTCGTCTTTGCTTGAAGCGCATCAGCGTTGGGTAAGCGCCAACATCTTGCGCTGAGTTGACAATTTCTTCAGCTAAGCTGGCGACATCCCGAATGCCCAAATTAAACCCTTGCCCAGCGATTGGATGCAAGGTTTGCGCGGCGTTACCCACTACGGCAAAGCGGTGGGAAATGTTTTGCGTTCTATGGTGCAGTACCAATGGATAACTCACACGTTGCCCCACTCGCTTGAATGCGCCTAAACGCCAGCCAAACGCCTGTTGCAACTGGCCGAGAAACTCGCTGTCAGACAACGCCATGACTCGCGCCGCCTCTTGCGGTGGCAAGCACCAGACTAATGACATGCGATTGTCAGACATCGGGAGTAGCGCCAGCGGGCCATGTTCAGTAAAGCGCTCAAACGCCCGACCGAGATGCGACTCCTGAGTAACAATATTGGCAATGATCGCGGTTTGCTGGAAATCGTGCTTTTGCAACGCGAGGCCAAGTTGCTCACAACACGACGAGATGGCCCCATCGGCGGCCACCAGCAAACGTGAGGTCAGCGATTGGCCACTTTGCAACGTCAACTGAACTTGTTGCGGGTCACGCTGCGCATCGATAACGGCATCAGGCAGATAAACGTCTATCGACGGATGATGTTGTAGCCGCTGCTGATAAAATCGCCCAACGTCGGCCAACTCCACCACATAGCCTAACGCCTCCACCCCCACTTCTTGCACGCCAATGTTCGTCATGCCCGCATGCGAACGGTCGGAAACGTGAATATGGCGGATCGGCGTGGCCAAAGGCAACATCTCGTCCCAAAGGGCAAAACGTTTCAATAAGGTAACGGTACCGAATGAGAGCGCAATCGAGCGCGAATCAAAGCCAGGGTGCGACTGCGTCTCTACCGCATGAGGCTCAACCACCGCCACACGCAATCTATTCCCACTCAAATGGGCAATAGCCAAAGCCAAAGTGGCTCCTGCCATCGCACCGCCCGCAATCACAACATCATATTGCGCCATCGCCTACTCCATCAGTGAATCGTTGGGTTATCTTGCTTCTCAGCTTTCGCACCGAATTCTGCGTGGATGATCAAGGCGCACGCTTTAACATGCTCAATCACCTGTTCGAGCAGTTCAGCTTGTTCCGCTAAATCTTCTTCTTCGTCGATACCGAGGCGGGCAATTTCTTCCATGTCTGACAGCGCTTCTTTCGCCACTGTCGACGCTTGGTTCACTTTTGCCCCAGCAAGACCAAGGCCTGAAATAAAGTGGTTCACCCAATCGGACAAGCCATCAGCCAAAGCAAACAGCGCCTCGTCTCCTGAGTCATCTGGTAAGATCAGATTCAGCTCGATCTCACTGCTGGTCAGTTCGGCAGTGGTCGCTTTAAATAGATTCTCGGCCAACGTTAGCGCTTCATTTGGCCATCCCATACCATCATTGGTGTAGTCAAACAGCATTGGCTGCCAACTCAGAGAGTCAAGTGGCAATCCACCGCTCAACATGCCACACAGCAAGCCGTGTAATTCAGCAGGCGTCACGGCCAAACTGGCACTTTTTAGTACGGCAGATGCTTGTGGGTAGCTTGGCAATTGAATTTCGCTCATGATTCAGTCTTGTGATGAAAAATTGGTAGCGCCAATCGTACCATTTAGACCGTGGGGCGAAAACGACGACGTCACGGTTTTCTGAATAGCAATTAAGCAAATTGTCCAATTACTGTCACTTTGCCATGACATTTCACTCAGAGGCATGGTGAAAAGCTTGAATCTTCAGAGCGCTTTACCTATAGTTTGCTCCTCGGTCGTTGTTGAGTACAATACCTAAGTAAACGCGTTACAGAGTTAATTCATCATGAGCAACCAAGCGGTAGACGTTGAAATTCTTGGCAAAATGACCCGTGTCAGCTGTCCGGCAGGGCAAGAACAGGCATTGGTTGCCGCGGCTCAAGATCTCGATCGCCGATTGAAAGAGATGAGTGAACGTACTAAGGTAACTAATGAGACCCAATTGTTGACCTTCGCAGCACTCAACATCTGCTATGAACTCAACAGTAAGTTCAGTGAAGAGAATCAACAACAGGTACTCCTTACTGAACGGATGGAAAAATTGACCGCTTCTATTGAAGAAGCCTTAAGTAGCGTCAAGCAAGGATTGCATCGCTAAAGAATTTACCCTGGAGTGTTTGTCAGCGGGATTTACGTCCCTGAGCCGATAAGCAACAACCAAGGGTTGGTACTTGATAGCTATTGAGCAAGCTTGGCTCGCACCGAGAAGCCTACGGTTATCATTGCCGATCCGCCTTGAACCAGCTGGTTCAAGGGCCATAATCCGCAACGGCACTCTGGGGTACCCTTTCTATGCAGACATTGTCTCGTCAAGATTTTCGCCGCTTAATCCGCACTAAACGCAATGCCTTGTGCAGCGATACTCAATATCAAGCCGCTCTCGATCTTATCCACCAGTTTTCGCAGCTAAGCGAACTGCCGCAAGCGCAGCATATCGCACTCTATCTCTCTTCAGACGGAGAGTTGGATACCTCGCTGCTGATCCACTGGCTGTGGCAACAAGGCAAAGCCGTCTATCTGCCGGTCATTCATCCTTTCTCTCAAGGACAATTGCTGTTTTTGCATTACACGCCGCAAACTGCTTTAGTCTACAACCGCTATGGCATTCTTGAGCCCAAACTCGACCTAAGGCTGATTCAACCGCAGGCAAAATTGGATTTGATTTGCACCCCATTAGTTGGCTTTGATCGCCACGGACATCGTCTCGGCATGGGGGGCGGTTATTATGACCGCACGCTCTCGGGCTGGTTTACTACCGGAGTGGGCGCCAAGCCGATCGGCATCGCTCACGATTGCCAATACGTGGAAGCGTTGCCTGTCGAAGCATGGGATATTCCTTTGCCCAAGATCGTGACTCCAAGCCAGATCTGGCAATGGGAAATCGAGCACTAACTCGCTATAATCGCGCGGCACCGTTTACCCCCTTCATCAATTCAGGAGATGAGCATGACTCAAGATGAAATGAAAAAAGCCGCTGGTTGGGCAGCACTGAAATATGTAGAGAAAGGCAGTATTGTTGGCGTTGGTACTGGCTCAACCGTTAATCACTTCATCGATGCTCTGGGCACCATGAGCGAAGAGATCAAAGGGGCGGTTTCTAGCTCGGTCGCTTCTACCGAGAAACTCGAAGCACTTGGTATTAAAGTGTTTGATTGCAACGAAGTAGCGTCTCTGGATATCTATGTCGACGGCGCTGACGAAATCAACGCCGATCGCGAAATGATCAAAGGCGGCGGCGCTGCGCTCACTCGCGAAAAGATTGTTGCAGCGATTGCCGATAAGTTCATCTGTATCGTTGATGGCACAAAAGCCGTTGATGTACTGGGCACCTTCCCTCTGCCTGTTGAAGTGATCCCAATGGCTCGCTCTTATGTCGCTCGTCAGCTCGTTAAGCTTGGTGGCGACCCTTGCTACCGCGAAGGTGTTATCACCGACAACGGTAACGTGATCCTCGATGTCTACGGGATGAAGATCACCAACCCTAAAGAGCTAGAGAGCCAAATCAATGGCATTGCTGGCGTGGTCACCGTTGGTTTGTTTGCTCATCGCGGTGCCGATGTGGTGATCACGGGCACACCACAAGGGGCAAAAATCGAGGAATAATTCGCTGGCTTTGTGCTTATTTCCGTTATTTGCTTACAGACGGTGCCTTAGGGCACCGTTTTTTATCACTTTCACTAAGAAAATTATCTCTTATTCCGTAATTTTCTTACCCAAAGCAATTTTTTTTTGTTACTTTATTGAACAGAAGACGCACAAGGAAACGTTTGTCCTATAACAAAACTGTTAATTTTATCACTTTTAGCCGTTTTGCCGCATGTGCGCCACATTAGCCCACCTTTCCATTTTAAGGACGATAACAATGGCCAAAGTTTCACTGGAAAAAGACAAAATTAAGATCTTACTTCTTGAAGGCCTTCACCCATCTTCGGTAGAAGTACTGCAATCCGCTGGTTATACCAATATCGAGTACCATAAAGGTTCTCTTTCAGAAGAAAAACTTATCGAAGCGGTTAAAGATGCGCACTTCATCGGCATTCGTTCCCGCACCAACTTGACCGCAGACGTGATCAATGCGGCACAAAAGTTGGTTGCGATTGGTTGTTTCTGTATCGGTACCAACCAAGTAGACCTTAATGCGGCGGCCAAACGTGGTATTCCAGTGTTCAACGCGCCGTTTTCCAATACCCGCAGCGTAGCGGAACTTGTCCTTGGGCAAATTCTCCTGTTACTGCGTGGCATTCCTGAGAAAAATGCGCTGGCACATCGTGGTATTTGGAAGAAAAGTGCTGACAATTCCTATGAAGCGCGTGGTAAACGCCTAGGCATTATCGGCTACGGCCACATTGGTACTCAGCTGGGCATTATTGCTGAAAACTTAGGGATGCGCGTTTACTTCTACGATATTGAAAACAAGCTTTCGCTGGGTAACGCGACGCAAGTGCACACTATGAGCGAGCTACTTAACAAGTGTGATGTGATTTCGCTGCACGTACCTGAAACCCCAGATACCAAAGATATGATGGGGGCGGAAGAGTTCGCGCGCATGAAACCAGGCTCTATTTTCATCAACGCTGCACGCGGTACTGTAGTGGATATTGAAGCGCTCTGCCACGCCTTGGAATCGGGCCATTTGGCGGGCGCGGCTATCGACGTCTTCCCAGTGGAGCCGGCAACCAACGCCGATCCTTTTGAGTCACCATTGCAAAAATTCGACAACGTCATCCTCACCCCACACGTCGGTGGTTCCACTCAGGAAGCGCAGGAAAACATCGGCGTTGAAGTGGCGGGCAAACTGGCTAAGTACTCTGACAACGGCTCAACGCTGTCTAGTGTGAACTTCCCTGAGGTTTCTCTGCCAGAACATCGCAGTTGTTCACGTCTGCTGCACATCCACCAAAACCGTCCGGGCATTCTGACGCAAATCAACACCATTTTTGCCAAAGAAGGGATCAACATCGCAGGTCAGTATCTACAAACCTCAGCTGATATCGGTTATGTGGTGATTGACGTTGAAACAGAACGCTCCGAAGAAGCGCTGGTGAAACTGAAAGAGATTGAAGGCACGATCCGCGCGCGCATTCTGCACTAATCGCACATTCACGAGAAATCATACAAAAGGGCAGATTCTTCTGCCCTTTACTTTTGCCACTTCGCTTTTATTCCGCGAGCTGATAGATCACATCCACCTGATCACGAATGATCAAACTGGAGTCCTGATAACTGTTTGACTCCGCTTTTGCATCCATCGCCATAGAACGCATCAACACTGGCTGCACATTGGGCTGATTGTAGTTAATCTGCCAGATTTCGCCCAAGTTTTTACCGAAACCTTTCGCCAGTGAACTGGCTTTTTGCCGCGCATCATTAATCGCTTCTAAGCGCGCTTGTTGCTGATATTCTGCTTCATTGCTGACTTTAAGCTCGACGCTGTCGATCTGATTGATCCCTGCATTGAGCGCCAGATCTAAATAGTTGTTGAGCGCCGAGAGATCGTCCACTTGCACCGTGATGCTGCGTGAAGCGCGATAGCCAATAAGTTCAGGCTTAGCATTGTTTGGATAGTGATACTGCGGGGCAAGATAAAGATTGGAGCTGCGAATACTCTCTTTACCGATGCCGGCTTTATTGAGGCTATTGAGGAAAGTATCGACTGTACTATCAACCGACTGCTTGGCCGACTCCGCCGTCATGCTGGATTCAACCACTTTGACAGAAAACACCGCACTATCGGGAATCGCAACCACTTCACCATAGCCCGTCGTCGAGAGGTGGGCAAAATTCAGCGTATTGGCCAAGGCTGGCGTGCTGGTGATAAGCGCACTAACAAGCAGATAAGGAGAGAACCGTTTCATTTATCAAACCTTCTATTATCAGACACTTCTGATAATAGAAGGTTTGGCCAATTAACCAATATCTGGCGATGATTTCTTACACAATTTTGACGCGCTCAGCACATCTCTACTGCGGAAGATGGGACTGAGCATAGCTGATAATCGCTTGGGAGATTTCTTGCAAAATCCCCGTTTCCAATTGCCAATGATGCCAGTAAATACGGTTGGAGAGCAGAAAACCCGGAGTAATATCCACCAGTTCGCCCGCGGTTAACTCTCTTTCAATTTGCAATTTTGGGATCAAACAATAGGCGATTCCCGATACGGCTAATCGAACAAACGCCTCAGAACTGCCCACGTTATGGTTGATTACGCTATCTCTGGCAATATTGAAGTGATCCGAAAGAAACTTGCGATGTAAATCATCGTACTGATCGTAGGAAACCGCAGGCGCTTTGCTGAGCGTCTGGTAGTTCACGCCCTGCTGGAAATAGCGGCGAACAAAATCCGGGCTGGCCACACACACATAGTCCATTCGGCCTAAATAATCGGCTCGACACCCCGTAATTGGCTGAGATTCCAAACTGATCGCACCAGCTACTTCGCCACTTTTCAGCTTTTCAATCGAGCGCGACTCACCATAGATAGCCAAATTGAGCTCCACTTGTCGTTGCGTCATCACCTCTTTCAGCGCGGGCAAGAGCCAAGTCGCAAGGCTGTCAGCGTTAGTGGCCAGTGCCAACTGCACCGGTCTTGATACATCGTCGTTCATCAGTTCGGGAATCAATTCATGCTCAAGCAGGCGAATACGTCGATATAAGCCAATTAATTTCTTGCCAACGGGGGTCGCTTTGGGTGGTTGCTCGCGAATCAATACGGGCTGTGCAAGGAACTTCTCCAACTGTTTCACTCGCTGGGAGATAGCCGATTGGGAGATAAACAGCTCCTCCGCCGCCCGCTCAAAACCGCCTTGTGTTACCACGGCATTAAGCGCTTCTATCCATTTGTAATCCAATCCGCGCATCCAAATAACCCACCCTGAACTAATAATTAGACATTCTTATATATGATTAAAATCATTAATTACACTTATTAAGATAAAAGGGATACCTTGCTCACATTCTCTTATCTGTATCACTTTTTATCTGAGGTTTACCGTGAATTTCTGGCTGTTATTACAGGGATTTGGCTTAGGCGCGACCATGATTATTCCCATTGGTGCACAAAATGCCTTTGTGCTGAATCAAGGCATCAAAAGACAACATCATTTGACCACGGCCGCTATCTGCAGCGTACTGGATATGATTTTTATCTCTCTGGGTATTTTTGGTGGCGGCGCGATTTTGTCACAAAATGAGATGCTACTGACTTCCGTCACCTTAGGGGGAATTGCTTTTCTTGCCGTGTACGGTTTCATGTCGCTGCGCAGTGCGCTAAAACCGGGCTACACTGCTGAAAATAAACAGGAGATTACGGCACGCGGGCGTCGTACCGTTATTCTTGGTGCTTTAGCGGTCACTGTACTCAACCCGCACCTCTATTTGGATACCGTAGTGATTCTTGGCTCAATTGGTGGTCAGTTTGAAGGAAATGATCGAATTGCTTTTGCTCTCGGCACCATTTTGGCTTCTTTTGTCTGGTTTTATACCTTATCGATTGGCGCCGCAAAGCTCGGCCCAACGTTGTCAAAACCAAAGGTAAAACGCGGGATCGATATGCTGGTAGCCGCCATGATGTTTACTATCGCCTTTGTGCTAACCAAAGGGCTATATCTGCAGTACAGCTAATCTTACGTGCACGGCATATTTTGTTTCCTGATAAAGAAAAAGCGAGGCTTTTCGCCTCGCTTTGCGCTGTTCTCTATCAAGATAACAAGTTAGTTCATTTTGTTTAAGTGAACATCCATTTGTGGGAATGGGATCTCGATACCGTTGGCATCCAACGCCTCTTTAATCGCCTGCATATTGTCAAAGTAGACTGGCCAGTAATCTGCGGTTTTCACCCAAGGACGCACAACGAAGTTAACAGATGAGTCCGCCAGCGTGTGTACCCCAATAGTGATATCTGGATCTTTCAAAATACGCGGATCCTTTTCCAAGGTTTCACGCAACACCTGTTTGGTTTTCTTCAGATCCGATTTGTAAGAAACGCCAATCACCATATCTACACGGCGTGTTTCGTGACGAGAATAGTTTGTGATTGGTCCGCCAATCACCGATGAGTTAGGTACCACCACCATTTTGTTGTCTGGCGTTTTGAGTACTGTTTGAAAAATCTGGATCGCTTCAACGCTGCCTGCAACGCCACCCACTTCAACATAATCGCCCGACTTGAAAGGACGGAAAGCGACAATCAGCACACCTGCGGCAAAGTTGGACAAGGAACCTTGCAAAGCCAAACCAATCGCTAAACCAGCGGCACCAATCACAGCCACCACGGAAGCAGTCTGCACGCCAAGACGGCCAAGAGCAGCAATCAGCACAATGACAAACAAGAGGTAACGCACTAAGCCGTGAATAAACTGCACGACTGCCTTATCCATCTGTTTGCTTTCAAGTACTTTCGCGACGCTGTTTGCCACCGCTTTCACTATCATGTTACCAATGAACAGAATAATGATGGCGGAAATAATATTCACGCCGTATTGAATAAATAGGTCTGAGTTGTTCGTCAGCCAAGTTTCAGCCTGTGCCAGACTGTCTACAAGTGGAGTTTCAATCCCCACAGATTCACCTGCCATAATTTCTTTCCTCAATCTGTTACGAGCCTGTATGTATACGTGGCTATTTAGCGTGCCATTGATATGGGATACCCCACAAGGCAGCACTCATATCAATCTGTACAAGGTTAAGCAATTCTCGTCATATGTGCCAGAAATTTCACCATAAGTGATTAACAAGCATAAAAAAACCCGCTCAAATGAGCGGGCTTTTAGCAAAAATTTGCGACGAATTACAGTACGTCTACTGCGTTCAGGTCAGCAAAGGCTTTCTCAAGGCGAGCAACCATAGAAGCCTGACCAGCACGTAGCCATACGCGTGGATCGTAGTACTTCTTGTTCGGCGCATCTTCACCCGTTGGGTTACCGATCTGACCTTGCAGGTAATCGTGGTTTTCGGCTTCGTACTTACGGATGCCGTCCCAAGTTGCCCACTGAGTATCGGTATCGATGTTCATTTTGATCACACCGTAAGAGATAGACTCTTTGATTTCTGCTTCAGTAGAACCAGAACCGCCGTGGAATACGAAGTTCAGAGAGTTCGCTGGAAGACCGAATTTCTCAGAAACGTACGCTTGAGAATCACGTAGGATAGTTGGAGTCAGAACAACGTTACCTGGCTTGTAAACGCCGTGTACGTTACCGAAAGAAGCCGCGATAGTGAAACGGTGGCTCACTGCGTTCAATTTCTCGTATGCGTAAGCAACGTCTTCAGGAGAAGTGTACAGCTCAGAAGAGTCCATATCTGAGTTATCAACGCCATCTTCTTCACCACCAGTACAACCCAGTTCGATCTCGATTGTCATGTTCATTTTCGCCATGCGCTCTAGGTATTTAGCACAGGTTTCAACGTTCTCTTCTAGAGACTCTTCAGAAAGGTCTAGCATGTGAGAAGAGAATAGAGGCTTACCAGTTTGAGCGAAGAACTCTTCACCAGCGTCTAGCAGACCGTCGATCCATGGTAGAAGTTTCTTAGCCGCGTGGTCAGTGTGCAGAATCACTGGCACACCGTATGCTTCAGCGACAGCGTGAACGTATTTCGCGCCCGCTACTGCACCAAGAATTTGTGCGCCTTGACCTTCCAGTTTAACGCCTTTACCTGCGAAGAAAGCCGCGCCACCGTTAGAGAACTGAACGATAACTGGTGCTTTCACTTTCGCAGCCGCTTCTAGTACACCGTTAACAGAATCTGTGTTCACACAGTTCACTGCTGGAAGAGCGAAGTTGTTCTCTTTAGCTACTTGAAATACTTTTTGTACGTCATCACCAGAGATAACACCAGGTTTTACGAAATCGAAGATCTTAGACATGGATGGAATCCTATTTATCTGTCGTTTTAAAAACAAAACTTGTTAAGTTTAAATTCTTGCAAACGTTTGCTCACAACGGGCGTCATTCTAGCAGAAGAAACCGGCGCATGCAGCAAACAAGAAAGCGGGAGATTTCTCCCGCCCTCGACATATTGATTAAGCTTTAGCGCGTGCTTCTAGCATTTCAACCGCTGGAAGTACTTTACCTTCTACGAACTCAAGGAACGCACCGCCGCCAGTAGAGATGTAAGATACGTCCGCTTTGATACCGAACTTGTCGATCGCCGCTAGCGTGTCACCGCCGCCTGCTACAGAGAATGCTGGAGACTTAGCGATCGCTTCAGAAATGCCTTTAGTACCCGCTTCAAAGTTTTTGAATTCGAATACGCCTACCGGGCCGTTCCAAAGAATGGTTTTCGCGTTTGCGATGATTTCCGCTAGTGCTGCCGTTGAATCAGGGCCTAGGTCGAAGATCATGTCATCGTCTTGAACTTCAGAAACGTGTTTGATTTCTGCTTCTGCGTTCTCATCGAATGCTTTGGCACACGCAACGTCAGTGGCTACTGGAATCGCACACTCTTTCATCAGTTTTTGTGCTGTTTCCACTAGGTCAGCTTCGTACAGAGATTTACCTACATTGTGGCCTTCTGCTGCGATGAAAGTATTAGCGATACCACCACCAACAACCAGTTGATCAGCGATTTTTGATAGCGACTCAAGCACAGTCAGCTTAGTAGAAACTTTAGAACCACCAACGATAGCCACTAGAGGACGCTCTGGGTTGCTCATCGCTTTACCTAGTGCATCTAGTTCAGCAGCCAGTAGAGGACCCGCACACGCTACGTCAGCAAACATGCCAACGCCGTGCGTTGATGCTTGCGCACGGTGAGCGGTACCGAATGCATCCATTACGAATACGTCACATAGTGCCGCGTATTTCTTAGAAAGTTCTTCGTCGTTTTTCTTCTCGCCTTTGTTAAAGCGAACGTTTTCAAGAACAACCAATTCACCCGCGTTTAGCTCAAGACCGTCTAGGTAGTCTTTCGCCAGTTTCACTTCGCAATCTAGCGCGTCGTTTAGGTAGTTCACAACAGGTTGTAGAGAGAATTCTTCTGCGTATTCACCTTCAGTAGGACGGCCTAGGTGAGACGTCACCATCACTTTCGCGCCCGCTTCTAGGCACAGTTTGATCGTTGGCAGAGATGCGATGATACGTGCATCAGAAGTGACTTTGCCATCTTTAACTGGCACGTTAAGGTCAGCACGGATAAATACACGTTTACCTGCGAGATCCAGGTCAGTCATCTTGATTACAGACATGTTGTGTCCTCTCAAATATTAAAAATAAAGTTTTTGAAAACTCGGCAACCCTGCCAAGCCTGTTAATTCTTTAAACTGGTCTTGATATGGAGTTACTAGCAATTTATTTCAAGCCTAGAAATAAATTTTCTCCGTGGCGACTACAGACTACTTAGCCGCCTGCATTGCGAGCGCAGTATCCAGCATGCGATTCGCAAAGCCCCATTCGTTATCGCACCACACCAGCATTTTCACCAAATGCCCGTTACTGACTCGTGTCTGCGTTCCATCCACAATCGCACTATGCGGATCGTGGTTGAAATCGATGGAAACCAATGGCGCTTCAGTATAGTCAACAATGCCATGTAATGTACACTGAGACGCCTTCACTATGGTTTGATTTACGTCATTAACTTTCACATTTGTATTAATTGTGACGCTCAAATCCATCGCAGTGACGTTAACTGTCGGCACTCGCACCGAAATAGCTTCAAATTTGTTGGAAAATTTCGGGAATATTCTTTCAATTCCTTTATGCAACTTAGTGTCCACAGGAATGATGGACTGACTGGCAGCGCGAGTACGGCGCAGATCGGTGTGGTAAGCGTCAATCACCTGTTGATCGTTCATTGAGGAGTGAATGGTGGTGATGGTTCCAGATTCGATGCCAAAAGCATCATCGAGGGCCTTAATAATTGGCACGATGCAGTTGGTGGTGCAAGAGCCGTTAGACACAACTTTGTGCTGCGCGGTCAGCGTTTGATGATTGACGCCATAGATGATGGTGTTGTCCACATCGTTCGCGCCAGGATGAGAAAACAGCACTTTCTTCGCGCCTGCTTTGATGTGTTCTTGACCATCGGCTTGCGAGCCGTATACGCCAGTACAATCAAGCACTAAATCGACTTCTAAATCACGCCAAGGGAGTAAATCGATGTCAGCCAGATGAAGAATACGCACCGTATCCATTTCACCGTTGCTGTGATGAATGTAAATGTGTTCTTGGTCATTGCTGATTTTCTTACCAAAACGACCATGCGAGGTGTCGTATTGCAGCAAATGGGCCATGGCATCCGGCTGGGCCAGTTCGTTCACCGCCACCACCTTGATCTGCTGATGCTTACCGCTCTCATACACGGCTCTTAAAACATTACGACCTATACGTCCAAATCCATTGATCGCAACTTTTAGCATAATTCCATCGCCCCACATTTTTTTCGTGTCACGCATAGTAACTGATCGAAAACCTTTGCGCATTAAAATAAAAGCCGAGTCAGGTTGACTCGGCTTGTTCCACTTTGTAGCGTTTAAGCGATGATTTCTTTCGCGGTGTTCACCACGTTTTCTACTGTGAAACCAAACATCTTGAACAGTTGGTCCGCTGGCGCTGATTCACCGAAGGTGGTCATACCGATGATGCGACCGCCAAAGCCGACGTACTTGTACCAGAAATCGGCAATGCCCGCTTCGATAGCAATACGCGCTGTTACGTCTGATGGCAGTACCGCTTCACGGTAAGCGGCGTCTTGTTTGTCGAATGCATCGGTTGATGGCATGGAAACCACGCGCACTTTCTTACCTTCTGCGGTTAGTTGCTCAGCGGCTTTCACTGCGAGTTCAACTTCAGAACCCGTCGCGATAAGGATAAGCTCAGGCTTGCCTTCGCAATCTTTCAGGATGTAACCACCTTTGGCGATGTCTGTCACTTGCTGTGCCGTACGCTCTTGCTGCGCTAGGTTTTGACGCGAGAAAATCAGCGCTGATGGGCCATCTTTGCGCTCAATCGCCAGTTTCCATGCTACTGCTGATTCCACTTGGTCACATGGACGCCATGTGCTCATGTTTGGTGTTAGACGTAGCGATGCGATTTGCTCAACGGGTTGGTGAGTTGGGCCATCTTCACCCAAGCCGATAGAATCGTGCGTGTACACTTGGATGTTCTGAATCTTCATCAGAGCCGCCATACGCATTGCGTTACGTGCGTATTCCATGAACATCAGGAAGGTTGCGCCGTAAGGAACAAAACCACCGTGTAGTGCGATACCGTTCATAATAGCAGTCATACCAAATTCACGTACACCGTAGTGGATGTAGTTACCAGAGAAGTCGTTCGCTTCTAGAGATTTAGAACCCGACCACATGGTTAGGTTAGAAGGCGCTAGGTCAGCAGAGCCGCCCATGAATTCTGGCAGCATTTTACCAAACGCTTCTAGCGCGTTTTGCGATGCTTTACGTGACGCAATGTTTGCTGGGTTTGCTTGAAGATCAGCAATGATTTGGCTTGCTTTCTCTTCCCACTGCGCTGGCAGTTCGCCATTTACGCGGCGTTTGAACTCTGCGGCAAGCTCAGGGTACTCGGCTGCGTATGCCTCGAACTTCGCGTTCCAAGCGGCTTCTTTTGCAGCGCCTGCGGCTTTTGCATCCCACTGTGCGTATACATCAGCAGGGATTTCAAATGCTGGGTGTTCCCAACCTAGGAATTCACGCGCTGCGGCAATTTCTTCCGCGCCTAGCGGTGCACCATGACAGTCGTGCGAGCCTGATTTGTTTGGTGAACCAAAACCGATGATAGTCTTCGTACAAATTAGCGTAGGACGAGGATCCGCTTTAGCGGCTTCAATTGCTGCGTTGATCGCTTCAGCATTGTGACCATCCACTGCTGGGATAACGTGCCAGCCGTATGCTTCAAAACGCTTAGGCGTATCGTCAGAGAACCAGCCTTCGACGTGACCATCGATAGAGATGCCGTTGTCATCCCAGAATGCGATCAGTTTGCCTAGACCTAGCGTACCAGCAAGAGAGCAAGCCTCGTGCGAAATGCCTTCCATCAAACAGCCATCACCCATGAACACGTAAGTGAAGTGGTCGACGATGTCGTGGCCTTCTTTGTTGAATTGCGCTGCGAGCGCTTTCTCAGCCATTGCCATACCAACAGCGTTGGTGATGCCTTGGCCTAGCGGGCCAGTTGTTGTTTCGATGCCCGGTGCGTAGCCGTACTCTGGGTGACCTGGAGTCTTAGAGTGAAGCTGACGGAAGTTTTTCAGATCATCGATAGATAGCTCGTAACCGCTCAAGTGCAGTAGCGAGTAAATCAGCATAGAGCCGTGGCCGTTAGACAGTACGAAACGGTCGCGGTCCGCCCACTCTGGGTTTGATGGGTTGTGGTTTAGGTGGCCACGCCAAAGAACTTCAGCGATGTCCGCCATGCCCATAGGTGCCCCTGGGTGGCCTGAGTTTGCTTTTTGTACGCCGTCCATGCTGAGTGCGCGGATTGCATTAGCGAGATGTTTACGAGATGGCATGTCTGCTCCTGAGTGCATTAAGCGATGTAATAAGAAAAATTGCGCTGGCTATTTTCGCAAAGCAATCTCTGCTCTGCAAACGATTTACCCGAGAAATCCCCCTAGCAAACCATGCTCTACTTCACTGAAAGCGAAATAGAGCAAATTCTTCGCACTAGCAAGGCAAACGATTACTTTTGACTCATACTAAAAAATCACTTGTAATTCGAGTATTCAAAACTAGAATAGACGTCTAGATGTAGAAACACCTACAAATCGTATTTCATTCCCGGAGCTGAGAGCAAGTGTTCAGCTGCGAAAATCAATCAAAAGTGGAGCTCTCATGGCAAAGCACCTGTTCACTTCTGAGTCAGTATCAGAAGGCCATCCAGACAAAATTGCAGACCAGATTTCTGATGCGGTTCTTGATGCGATTCTTGAGCAAGACCCGAAAGCACGTGTTGCATGTGAAACTTACGTAAAAACCGGCATGGTCATGGTCGGTGGTGAAATTACCACTTCTGCCTGGGTTGATATCGAAGAACTGACACGCGAAACCGTACGCGAAATCGGCTACGTTCACTCAGACATGGGCTTCGACGCCAACTCTTGTGCTGTTCTCAACACCATCGGCAAACAGTCTCCTGACATCAACCAAGGCGTTGATAAAGCCGACCCTAAAGAGCAAGGTGCGGGCGACCAAGGCATTATGTTCGGTTACGCATGTAACGAAACCGAAGTACTGATGCCAGCACCAATTACCTACGCGCACCGTTTGATGGAACGTCAAGCGAAAGTACGTAAAGATGGCACGCTGCCATGGTTGCGCCCTGATGCGAAATCACAGGTTACTTTCCAATACGATCAAGGCAAAATTGTTGGTATTGATGCGGTTGTGCTGTCTACTCAGCACTGTGATTCTATCTCAACACCGGATCTGCGCGAAGCGGTGATGGAAGAGATCATCAAGCCTGTTCTTCCTTCAGAATGGCTAAACAAAGAAACCAAGTACTTCATCAACCCAACCGGTCGTTTCGTTATCGGTGGTCCCATGGGTGACTGCGGTCTGACCGGTCGTAAGATCATCGTTGATACCTACGGCGGCGCAGCGCGTCACGGTGGTGGTGCTTTCTCTGGTAAAGATCCATCGAAAGTAGACCGTTCTGCCGCTTACGCAGCACGTTACGTGGCGAAAAACATCGTCGCAGCTGGCATGGCTGATCGTTGTGAAATCCAACTGTCTTACGCTATTGGTGTAGCGGATCCAACCTCTATCATGGTGGAAACATTCGGTACTGAGAAAGTGTCGCACGACATCATCATTGAAGCCGTTCGCCAGTTCTTCGACCTACGTCCATACGGTCTGCAAGAGATGCTGAATCTGCTTCAGCCAATCTACAAGAAGACCGCTGCATATGGTCACTTCGGTCGCGAAGAGTTCCCTTGGGAAGCAACCGACAAAGCAGCACTACTGCGTGAGTTTGCTGGCATCAAATAATCAGCCTCTTCTCGAACAGAAAGCCTCTGCTACAATGCAGGGGCTTTTTATTATGCGTATAAATTGATTATGCGTAAGAAAACAAATTTCGCCGTTTGAAGAAGAGCCCATGTTGCACCACGAACTAGCCGAACAATCCTCGCAAGTCCTCGCCCACTGTATCGCCTTAGCCGAGCAACGCTTTCAGCGCACTTTCCCTCTGCCCAAACTCAGTTTTAACGTTCGAGGCAAAGTGGCGGGAAAAGCTTACTTGCAACTGAATGAGATACGCCTGAATCCCGTATTGTTCAAAGAGAACCCTGATGAGTTTTTGCAAGAGGTGATTCCTCACGAAGTCGCCCACCTCATCGCCTATCAGATATTCGGGCGCGTCAAACCTCACGGTAAAGAGTGGCAAGCGATTATGGAGCAGGTATTTCAGCAACCAGCAAGAACGACGCATCGCTTTAATATCCATTCGGTCCAAGGGAAAACCTTTCAATATCGCTGCGCCTGCGCCGAGTACCCACTGTCAATTCGCCGCCACAACAAAGTGCAACGTCATCAAGCCAGTTATTGCTGCACAAAGTGCCGTCAGCCTTTGCAGTTTACCGGATTACAACTCAGTTAGCGGCCTCTCTAAGCTCGCCCTCAGCGCAGTTTTGACTCAGCTTTAACAATTCGCTCACTACTTCGCGGCAAAACTGAGTGCTACAATCTAAAAAGTCATACTTTTCTAAGACTTTTTAGATGAAATACCTATTTTCACTACTGGCGGCTCTCAGCAGCTTGCCTGTACTGGCTGCGCCCCCGGCCAACTTCTCTGCGGCGAAGAAAGAGGCGCTACAAATTTACCAAGATTATCCGGTCAGTTTTTACTGTGGCTGCGAGATTCAATGGCAAGGAAAGAAAGGCATTCCAGATTTGCAATCTTGTGGTTATCAAGTGCGTAAGCAACAAAATCGTGCCAGTCGTATTGAGTGGGAACATGTGGTGCCCGCTTGGCAGTTCGGCCACCAGCGACAATGTTGGCAAAACGGTGGACGGAAAAATTGCAGCAGACATGATGTTCAGTTTCGCTCGATGGAAGCGGATCTGCATAACCTCACCCCAGCGGTTGGTGAAGTCAACGGCGATCGCTCGAACTTTAACTTTAGCCAGTGGAATGGCGTTGATGGTGAGACCTATGGCCGCTGTGAAATGCAGGTCAATTTCAAAGCGCGTAAAGTGATGCCGCCGGATCGCGCTCGGGGCTCGATTGCTCGCACTTACCTCTACATGAGCCGAGAGTACGGTTTCCAACTGTCGAAACAGCAGACTCAGTTGATGCAAGCATGGAATAAAACTTATCCCGTATCGGAGTGGGAATGCATACGCGATGAGCGAATTGCCAAAGTTCAGGGCAACCACAACTCTTATGTGAAGGAAGCGTGTCAAACGCGATAGAAAAATCCCAGTGTCGCCACTGGGATTTCATCATACTTACTCTTTCGCGCCGATATCCTCAAGATAACCAAAGCGTTCTTTACGCTCTTGCTGTGGGGCATAACGCATTTCGCCGGACTCATCGTAAGAACGACCAACAATTTCACACCACCCTTTCCCTAGCGGCATTGTCTTTGGACGCATTGTGCTGCTAGGCATATTGGCGCGAATGTCATTTTCACTCACATTCAAAATGCGTTGTGCGACCAACACGGCACGATCACGCACATTAGCATCGGCGAGACGATTGCGCTGTCCCCACAACACTTTCCAATCGTTACAGCTATAATACGTCGTTTGTGGAACCGACAAGAACGCCACTTCTGAGTACACCTTGTACTTTTTGTACATCATGTAGCTTTCAAACAGCATAGCGACATCCTCTTGTGGCGTAGAGTAGCCGTAAAACGCCGCCGCGCCATCTCGTTCAAATTCGCCACCCGCCTGTTGCCCCGTAGACTGACGAACTCTATCGGTCATGGCTTCACCATGAAATGAGACTTGTGCCGCTTCCAATAACAATGCAGAAGTGAGAGGCTGACTGCCGGTCAACTGCTTAGCCACATGATCAGCGGATTCAATCTCGCTGTAAATGGTGCCGCTATCGGCCAATTGCAACAAGTCATTTGGCGGTAGCAGATCGTTCGCGTGCGCCAGTTCATGAGACAACAAACGGAATAGACCCGGTGCAATTTGTTCCGTTTTACGCTCCCCATTGCGCGTAGCATCGTAGTCATTTGAGTAAGTAACATAGTCAAACGTGCTGCTATCCAAATAGCGAGTAGCGCTGTCATAGCTGAACTGTTTTGAAAATGCCTGACGATAATCTTCTTGCTGGTAAATCGTGCTCCAATCGCTAGCATTACGCCACAGGTAGGCAGCATCAATATACATAGAAGCGGTCGATGGATGATAAAATGACGGACGAATATCATAACTGAGCACTATAGTGTTCAGTGGCTTAAACATATTCAGCAGGTCCTGATCATTGATTTCACGTAGCGCGTCGATAAAGCTTTCCGCCATCCAGGCATGAGAAACCAATAAACGGGAACGAATATCCTCAATAGTGACATTTTGCTGCTTGTCAGCACCGATTGGGCGAATTTTTTCTAACAAGCAAGAGCGTCGCTGCTTGTAGATCTTGGCACACTCCAGCGCGGCGTCTGAAAGTTCAGAGGCTTGATAGGCATAGATTTTACTCAATGATGGATCACCTTTGATATTGGGTGAACCAGGGCCATTTGGGCCATCAGATGAAGAAGAGCCGCCATTACAGCCAGCTAAAGTCATCAGCAGGGCACAAGCCACTGCCAGTTTGGTCTTTTTCATAACACTATCCATGATTATTGTACTTATTAATTTGTTTAAACTTTGCCAGCTTGAATACGTTCGCCCCCGCAAAGCGGCATACAAACTATTCAGGAAAACAATAAATAACAATCACTTTGGCGAAAAATTACGACCCTGCGCTTAAATTACCATACTGACTTGTTTTTTCTCCTCTGAGCATCCATGTTAATCTCTAATTCATTCTGTCTGTTGCAGGAACTCGAAACACAATGCGCATCCCTCGAATTTATCACCCCGAAACACTCCATCTGCACCACATCGTCGCCTTGCAGGAAGACGCTGCTGGCCATATCGGCCGCGTTTTGCGCATGAAAGAAGGGCAAGAAGTGCTGCTGTTTGATGGCAGTGGCGCACAATTTCCTGCCGAAATCACCGAAGTCAGCAAAAAGCAGGTGTTGGTCAAAGTGACACAGCGGGAAGAAAACAGCAGCGAGTCGCCTTTAGATCTCCATTTGGGGCAAGTGATCTCGCGCGGTGAAAAGATGGAGTTCACCATCCAGAAATCGGTAGAACTTGGGGTCAATACCATCACGCCACTGATTTCGGAGCGCTGCGGCGTTAAGTTGGATGAAAAACGCTTTGAGAAAAAACTCGCTCAGTGGCAGAAAATAGCCATTAGCGCTTGCGAGCAATGCGGACGTAACACCATCCCAGAGATTCGACCCATTATGTCGCTCGAAGCTTGGTGCGCGGAAGAGTACGACGGCCTAAAGCTCAATCTGCACCCTCGCGCCAAATATTCGATCAACACGCTACCAGCGCCGGTCAGCAAAGTGCGCCTGCTGATTGGTCCTGAAGGGGGCCTCTCTGCAGAAGAGATCGACATGACGCAAACCTATCACTTTGAAGAGACCCTACTCGGTCCACGCGTGTTGCGTACTGAAACAGCAGCACTGACTGCCATTACCGCGCTACAAGTTCGTTTCGGCGATTTGGGTTAATACGGAGAACACACATGATCAAACTCGGCATCGTAATGGACCCTATTTCGTCCATTAACATCAAGAAAGACTCCAGCTTCGCCATGTTGCTGGAAGCGCAACGTCGCGGTTGGGAAATCCATTACATGGAGATGAATGATCTACACTTAGAGCAAGGCGTGGCGATTGCCGACACCAAAGTGGTCGAGCTAAAAGAAGATCCTAACGGCTGGTACCAATTTAAGTCAGAGCAAACCATTGAACTGGCTGAACTGGATACGGTGTTGATGCGTAAAGATCCACCATTTGACACAGAATACATTTACGCCACCTACATTTTAGAGCGCGCAGAAGAGCAAGGCACCTTAATCGTCAACAAGCCACAAAGCCTGCGTGATTGTAACGAGAAACTCTTTACCGCTTGGTTCCCAGAGCTGACGCCAATCACCATGGTGACGCGCAAAGCAGAAAAGATAAAAGCGTTTCGTGAAGAGCATGGCGACATCATCCTTAAACCGCTTGATGGCATGGGTGGTGCATCAATTTTCCGAGTCAAAGAGAACGATCCGAACGTCTCAGTGATCATCGAAACCTTGACCAATCACGGACAAAACTACGCGATGGCGCAAACCTTCGTGCCAGACATCAGCAATGGCGACAAACGTATTCTGGTGGTGGACGGCGAACCCATGCCTTACTGTTTAGCGCGCATCCCAGCCAAAGGGGAAACGCGCGGTAACCTCGCTGCTGGCGGTCGTGGTGAAGCTCGCCCACTGAGCGAAACCGATAAGAAAATTGCACTAGCCGTCGCACCAACGCTGAAAGAAAAAGGGCTGATTTTTGTTGGTTTGGATGTGATTGGCGATAAGCTCACCGAGATCAACGTGACCAGCCCAACTTGTATTCGCGAGATTGAAGCGGCGTTTGATATCTCGATTACCGGTAAATTGATGGATGCGATTGAGCGCCGCCTGCAAGCCAAAGCTTGAGCACTCAAGAGCCAGTTGGGGCCGGATGGCCCCTTTGACGGGGAGTCATGTATGAATTTGACCAATCATTTTCTGGTGGCCATGCCGGGGATGAAAGATCCCTATTTCCAGCACCGCGTGATCTACATTTGTGAACACAATGAAGAGGGCGCGATGGGGCTGATGATCAACGCGCCAATCGACATCACCGTGGGCAAAATGCTGGAACAGGTCGATGTGCAGCCAGTTCATCCGCAGCTGCATACACAAAGCCTGACCAAACCGGTGTACAACGGCGGCCCAGTTTCCGAGGATCGCGGTTTCATTCTGCACCGCCCCAAAGATTACTACGAGTCGAGCATTCAGATGACCGATCACATCGCCGTCACTACGTCCAAAGATATTTTGACGGTACTCGGCACGGAAGCGGAACCGAGCAGTTATCTCGTCGCTTTAGGCTATTCAGGCTGGAGCGCTGGACAGTTGGAAAGCGAGCTAGCGGAAAACGCTTGGTTAACCGTCGAAGCCAGCCCGGAAATCATTTTCGATACCCCTATCGCCCAGCGTTGGCAAAAAGCGGTACAGATGCTGGGTATTAATGCCATCCAACTTTCCAATCAGGCAGGGCACGCTTAACTCGCTGCCCTTCACTCACTTATTGTTACTTAGGTTATTTATGTCACGTACCATCATGGCTTTCGATTTTGGCACCAAGAGCATTGGCAGCGCCATTGGCCAAGAAATTACCGGCACCGCATCGCCGTTAAAGGCCTTCAAAGCCAACGATGGAGTTCCCAATTGGGACGAGATTGAAAAGCAGATCAAAGAGTGGCAGCCCACGTTACTTGTGGTCGGGTTGCCGACCGATCTGCACGGAAAAGATCTGCAAACCATCACTCCTCGGGCGAAGAAATTTGCCCAGCGGCTGCATGGCCGTTTCGGTTTGCCCGTGGAGCTGCACGATGAGCGCCTTTCCACCACCGAAGCACGCGCCGAACTGTTTTCGATGGGCGGCTACAAAGCCTTAAGCAAGGGCAATGTCGATTGTCAATCTGCGGTGATCATTCTAGAAAGCTGGTTTGAAGCGCAGTGGGGCTAACCGGACGAGGAAAATCGCAAGAGAGGGACAACTTTCCCTCTCATTGCAGAAAAGTCCGGGCTTAATCCATATCGATCTTCACATTGGCCAAGGATCCGGTGTTATTGAGATCGCCGCGCTGGGTTTTGAGCATCAAACGCAGATCGTTGGCCGAATCGGCACTGTGCAACGCATCTTCTTCGTTGATCTTACCTTCCACCACCAACTTATACAGCGATTGATCAAAGGTCTGCATGCCGATTTCTTTGGAGCGCGCCATGGTCGCTTTCAACTCATGCAACTCGCCGCGGCGGATCAAATCCGACACCCTTGGGCTGTTGAGCAACACTTCAAACACGCCGTGACGGCCTTTGCCGTTTTTATCACGCAGTAACTGCTGACCAATCACCCCTTTGAGATTCATGGATAGATCAAACAGGAATTGCTCTTTTTGCTCTTTCGGCACTAAATGCAGGATCCGCTCCAACGCTTGGTTGGCGTTGTTAGCGTGCAGAGTGGCCATGCACAAGTGGCCCGTTTCGGCAAAGGTCATGGCGTATTCCATCGTCTCTCGGCTGCGGATCTCGCCGATGAGGATCATATCTGGCGCTTGACGCAGCGAGTTTTTCAGCGCCACTTCGTAACTTTCGGTATCGAGCCCCACTTCCCGTTGGGTGACGATACACCGCTTGTGCTCGTGAACAAATTCAATCGGATCTTCCACCGTCAGAATATGACCACTACGATGGCTATTGCGATAGCCCGTCATCGCCGCCATGGTGGTGGATTTCCCCGACCCCGTCGCTCCCACCACCAGCACAAGACCGCGTTTGGCAATCGACAAATCTTGCAGCACTTGGGGCAACTTGAGTTCTTCAAACGTCGGAATATGGGTTTCAATGCGGCGAATCACCGCGCCCGGTAGCTCTCGCTGATAAAACGCACTGACGCGAAAACGGCCAGAATCACGCACAATCGCGAAATTTGATTCACGGGTTTTACGAAAATCGGCGCGCCGCTCTTCATCCATGGCACCGTCGAGAAACTGCGCGACCTCAGCTTCTGAGAGCTTAGCGCCTTGCGGGCGTAATTCGCCATCGACGCGAAACAGCACCGGCGCGCCCACCGTAATATACAAATCCGACGCTTTAAGAGAGAGCATCCCTTCCAGCACTCGGTTTAACTCAATACTCATGCTGCTCTCCGCTAGAACTTGATCGCTTCGACTTCGATTTTGGCGTCCACTTCTTCTTTGCCAACTTTACCTTGAGCAATCAACTGCCGCGCATTTTGCTCCATGGTTTGCATGCCATGCGCCGCACCCGTCTGAATGATCGAATACATCTGTGCCACCTTGTCTTCACGGATCAAGTTGCGGATCGCAGGCGTCGCCATCATGATCTCATGACACGCGACACGCCCACCGCCAATCCGCTTGAGCAGCTTCTGGGCGATCACCGCGCGCAGTGATTCAGAGAGCATAGAGCGCACCATGTCTTTGTCACTGCCGGGGAACACATCAATGATCCGGTCAACGGTTTTCGCCGCACTGCTGGTATGCAGCGTGCCAAACACCAAGTGACCCGTT
The DNA here is from genome assembly GCF_015767675.1 of Vibrio navarrensis. NCBI lineage: Bacteria > Pseudomonadati > Pseudomonadota > Gammaproteobacteria > Vibrionales > Vibrionaceae > Vibrio > Vibrio navarrensis. The sequence goes on from NZ_CP065217.1 coordinate 3,002,164, forward strand.
TCAGCGGCGGTCAGCGCAAGACTGATGGTTTCCTGATCGCGCAGCTCACCGACTAAAATCACGTCAGGATCTTCACGCAGCGCGCTACGCAGCGCATTTTTAAAACTGTGCGTATCACGGTGCACTTCACGCTGGTTGATCAAACACTTTTGGTTTTGATGAACAAACTCAATTGGATCTTCAATGGTGAGAATGTGCTTGTTGTAGTGGCGGTTGATGTAATCAACCATCGCCGCCAATGTGGTGGATTTACCGGAGCCTGTTGGCCCAGTCACCAGCACTAGCCCTTTTTCACTGCGCACAATTCTTTCAAAAATCTCTGGCGCATCCAACTCTTCTAAGGTCGGGATCTTGGTCGGAATGGTACGAAACACCGCCGAGCAGCCACGCGACTGGTGAAAAGCATTAACACGAAAACGCCCTACCTTGGGTAATTCAAACGAGAAATCGACTTCCAGTTTTTCCTCAAATTCACTACGCTGAGAATCATTCATGATTTCGAACACCAGACGATGAACATCAGCATGACTAAAAGCGGGCACGCCAAGCTTTCTTACATCGCCATCTATGCGTACCATAGGCGGAACGCCAGCAGAAAGATGTAGATCCGACGCGTTATGCTTTACACTAAAATCCAGTAACTCAGTGATATCCATTATTTTTCCTTACAAAAACTTGCTATGACTAGTATTCAACAAAACATTGAACATATCACCACACAGATCCGTCGCTCTGAACAAAAGTGTGGACGAGCTCCAGAGTCAGTGCAACTTCTGGCAGTGAGTAAAACTAAACCTGTCGAGGCAATTCTCGAAGCGTACCATGCCGGACAGTGCGCTTTTGGTGAAAACTATGTGCAAGAAGGGAGCGAGAAGGTCGACTTTTTTGCCAAGCGTCATCCAGACAAAAACATTGAATGGCACTTTATTGGCCCTATTCAGTCCAATAAAAGCCGTTTGGTGGCGGAGCGTTTTGCCTGGGTGCACACCGTGGATCGCGAGAAAATCGCCCAGCGTTTGAATGATCAGCGCCCAGTAGATCTGCCGCCTTTACAAGTGCTGATTCAGGTTAACACCAGCGGCGAAGCCTCAAAATCCGGTGCCAGCGAAACAGAAATATTTGCCCTCGCCGAGTTGATTTCGCGCTTACCCAACCTCACCTTAAGAGGGTTGATGTCCATCCCGGAAAATGTCGATGACTACGCCGCGCAACTGGCCGCTTTTGAGCAATTAGCCGCCTTGCAACAGCGCTTGCGCCAGCATTATCCTCTGGTGGACACCCTTTCGATGGGCATGAGCGGAGACATGGAAGCGGCAATCGCAGCAGGCTCGACCATGGTTCGTATCGGCACAGCCATTTTTGGTGCGCGCGATTACGCAAGCAAAGCGTAAAAGGCGCGCCAGCACACTGACACAAGTGGAATTGATAGAGATGGAACAAAAAAAAATTGCCTTTATTGGTGCAGGAAACATGGTGCGTGCGATTGTCTCTGGCCTCGTGGGCAACGGATACCCTGCAACACACATTACCGCCACAGCGCCAAGCGAAACTCGCCGGTTGCCACTGGAGAAAGAGTTTGGCATTGGCACCAAGGCGGATAATCTCGCTGCCGCTCGTGAAGCAGATGTGGTGGTCCTTTCCGTCAAACCGCAAATGATGGAAGAGGTGTGCCAACCGCTGCAAGCGCTCGACTTTAACGGCAAACTGGTGATTTCCATCGCCGCTGGCATCAGTTGTCAACGCCTCAAGCAGATGCTTGGCACCTCGCAAGATCTGGTGCGTGTAATGCCCAACACGCCATCGCAACTGGGGCTAGGAATGAGCGGACTGTATGCGCCCGACTCGCTAAGCGATGCAGACAAAACATTTGCGCAAAACCTGATGCAAGCGGTCGGCAAAACTTGCTGGGTGGCGCAAGAATCTGGCATCAATAACGTGATTGCCGCAGCAGGCAGCGCGCCAGCCTATTTCTATTTGTTTATGGAAGCGATGCAAGCGGAAGCGATGGCACAGGGATTTGATAAAGCCACCGCGCGTCTGCTGGTGGAGCAATCTGCGCTGGGCGCAGCAAGTATGGTGGTCAACAATCCGGATTGCGAGCTTTCGACCTTGCGCGAAAACGTCACCTCCAAAGGGGGGACTACCGCCGAAGCGATCCGCACGTTTAATGACCATCAGCTCAGTGATATCGTCGCCAGAGCGATGCGCTCCGCGGTAGAACGCGCACAAGAGATGGAAAAACTGTTTTAATTACCCTGCTGCCTCAGGCAGCATAACCTTTTAAGGGGCATCTATGAGTTCAATGAGTTTCCTGATTTCGACGCTGTTCGATCTCTACATCATGGTGGTGATCTTACGGATCTGGCTGCAAGCCGCACGCGCCGATTTCTATAACCCATTTTCACAATTTATCGTCAAAGCAACCCAGCCAGTGATCGGCCCGCTGCGCCGCGTGATCCCATCGATTGGTAGCCTTGATCTTGCCACTGTGCTGTTTGCCTACCTGCTGTGCATACTGAAATTTGTCGCGTTAGTGATGGTCGCGTCAGGCGGCTCAGTCAGTTTTAGCGCAGACTTCCTCTTCCTCGGGCTACTGTCATTAATTAAAGCCGCGGGCGGACTACTCTTTTGGGTGTTGTTGATCCGCGCGATCTTAAGCTGGGTAAGCCAAGGCCGCAGCCCAATTGAATACGTTTTCCATCAATTAACTGAACCTATGCTGGCGCCGATCCGCCGCATTCTGCCGGCCATGGGCGGTTTTGACTTAAGTGTGCTGGTGCTGTTTATTGTGCTGCAATTTGCCAATTTCCTGATGGGCGATCTCATCGGCCCTATCTGGTATCAACTATAATGAGCCAAGCTGCTTGGCAAGAGGGGCAGGATGTGGTGCTGCGGCTCTACATCCAACCCAAAGCCAGCCGTGATAAAATTCTGGGTTTGCATGGTGATGAGCTGAAAATCGCCATTACCGCGCCGCCCGTGGATGGCAAAGCGAATGCCCATCTAGCTAAATTACTGGCCAAGATGTTTAAAGTCGCCAAAAGTCTGGTTGAGATTGAAAAAGGCGAGCTTGGCCGTCACAAACAAGTGCGCATCCATGCCCCGACACAGATACCAGAGGAAGTGAAAGCCATCTTGTGATGGCTTTTTGTTTGTCACACACCACAAGGTGTAAGGAAGTTTACAATGAAAAAATGGATCGCCGCCCTGCTGACTTGCTTGGTCGCCCTGCCGACTTGGGCTGGGCAATTTAAAGAGATCAAAGATACCGAAGTACACTACGTGGCGCTGAGCTCTACCTTCTTAACGCCGCAAGTGGCGAAAAGTTATGGGCTAAAACGCAGTGAATATTCCGCCATCGTGAATATCAGCGTGCTGGATAAAAGCCGAGTCGGCAAACCTGCGCTAACGGCAACGGTCAAAGGGCAAGCGAAAAACCTGCTCGGCCAGATCCGCACCTTAACGTTTAAAGAAATACGTGAAGGCGAGGCGATTTACTACATCGCAGAGCTGCCAGTGAATCATGAAGAGTCACTGACGTTTGATTTAGACATCAATGCCGGCCTCAAAGGGGCAGGCAAACTCACCTTTACGCAAAAATTTTATATAGAAGAGTAACAACAAGCATGAAGAAGATCGTATTGGCCACTGGCAATCAAGGCAAGGTGCGCGAGATGGCGGATTTATTGGCCGATTTTGGTTTTGACGTGGTCGCGCAGAGCGAATTTAACGTCTCTGAAGTGGCTGAAACGGGCACGACTTTTATTGAAAATGCCATTATCAAAGCGCGTCATGCCGCCAAAGAAACGGGCTTGCCAGCCATTGCCGACGACTCTGGCCTTGAGGTCGATTTTCTTCAAGGCGCACCCGGCATCTATTCCGCACGTTACGCAGGCGAGAAAGCCTCAGATCAAGAGAACTTAGAAAAGCTATTAACCGCGATGGAAGGTGTGCCAGAAGCGCAACGTAGCGCTCGTTTCCATTGTGTATTGGTTTTGATGCGTCATGAAAACGACCCAACGCCGATCGTCTGTCATGGAACGTGGGAAGGGCGAATCCTAACCCAAGCACACGGTGAAAACGGCTTTGGTTACGACCCCATCTTCTTCGTACCGGAAGAGAACTGTGCCTCGGCTGAACTTGCACCTGCGCGGAAAAAGCAGCTTTCACATCGTCGCAAAGCGTTACAACAGTTGTTCGCCACCCTTAGCCAGCAGCCATTAGCGTAAGGCAGCATGATGTTAAAGCCTCCTGCTCTCAGTTTGTATGTGCACATTCCTTGGTGTGTACAAAAATGCCCGTACTGCGATTTCAACTCTCACGCTGTAAAAGAAGCGATCCCGGAGCAGCAGTACATTCTTGCCTTGTTGGAAGATTTGGATCGCGACATTGAGAAATATCGTCTCAATGCTGCACCACGCCCGCTGCACTCAATCTTCATCGGCGGTGGCACACCCAGTTTAATTTCCGCAGAAGGGATAGCGCAGCTCTTGCAAGGCATTGAGCAGCGGATTGCCTTCACGCCAGAGATCGAAATCACCATGGAAGCCAACCCCGGTACGATAGAAGCCAAGCGCTTTGCTGGCTATCGCGCTGCGGGAGTAACACGGATTTCGATTGGTGTGCAAAGCTTTGAAGCGGAAAAACTCGAACGTTTAGGACGGATCCATGGTCAGCAAGAAGCGGTCGCTGCCGCGCAGCTTGCTCACCAAATAGGTCTCAACAGTTTCAATTTGGATTTGATGCACGGTTTGCCGGATCAAAGTATTGATCAAGCCTTGGCGGATCTCGATAAAGCGATTGAGCTCAACCCGCCGCACCTCTCTTGGTATCAGCTCACGATCGAGCCGAACACCATGTTTTACTACAAACCACCCGTGTTACCTGATGATGATGATTTGTGGGACATTTTCGAACAAGGCCACCAGAAACTGACCGCAGCAGGGTATGTGCAGTATGAAATCTCCGGTTACAGCAAACCTGGTTATCAGTGCCGTCACAACCTCAACTACTGGCGCTTTGGCGACTATCTCGGCATCGGTTGTGGCTCCCACGGTAAACTGAGTTTTGCCGATGGGCGTATCATTCGCACCACCAAAATCAAACACCCTCGAGGCTACTTAGCGGCATATCAGAATATGGTCAAACCCTATCTTGATAGTGAGCAGTTGGTTGCGGCGCAAGAGAGACCATTCGAATTCTTTATGAACCGTTTTCGTCTAATGGAAGCCTGCCCTAAGCAAGATTTTATCGACACCACTGGGCTAGGATTAGAAGCGATTGCAACGACGATTCAATGGGCGTTGGAAATGGGCTACTTGCGTGAAGATGCCACGCAATGGCAGATCACGGAGAAAGGCAAACTGTTCCTCAATGACCTGCTCGAAGCGTTTATGCCTGACGAAGAGTAAGTTACTCCACCATCAAATTCGCGTCGAGCATTTGCCAAATGTGTAAGGCAAGATAAGTGCGGTAAGGCGTTGCGGCTTGAAGAATCTTCTCTGCGGCAACGCCTTCTTTTTCGGCCAAGAGGTTAAGACCACGAGCGAGGGCAACATCGCCAGCCGACCACACATCGGGCAAAGCAAAGAAAAACATCAGCGCCATTTCCGCCGTCCACTGACCCACTCCCCACAACTGCACCAACTGCTTGGTAATAAAGTCCGCGTCATCGCTGTGATAGATTTGCGCAGAAATTGTGCCGTCGTTGAGTGCGCGGTTAATCCCAAGCAAGGTTTTTACTTTAGCGTTAGATAGGCCACAAGTGCGCAGCGCCTCATACTGTTCATCCACCAGCACCGCGTGCAGCGAGCCATGTTGCTGACACAGCGTTTCTACACGCCCCCAGATTGTTTTCGCCGCGTTGACAGACAACTGCTGCCCAGCCACCGCGCGGCTCAGATAGGGTAAAAACTTATCCGCCTCTTGGCGCTCAAGGCTTTGCGGGCCATTGAGCGTAAGGACTCGACTCAGATGAGAGAACGCAGCACATTGGCTTAATAACTGCTGATGGATCTGTTCACAGCTGATTGTCATTAGCTTCCCTGCCTCCATCTCGTGAAAAATAGTTCCGTTAAAAATAGCCGTATTAAAAAATAGAGCGCCCGATACGCTGTGAAAATAGCTCAAGCGCTTTGGTCCCTGCCAGCGAGTTACCCGACGCATCAAGCTCTGGCGACCAAACCGCAATGGTCATATCGCCCGGCACCACGGCAATAATCCCGCCGCCAACCCCCGATTTACCCGGCATACCGACACGGTAAGCGAACTCTCCGGCACCATCGTACAGCCCACAGGTCGCCAGCAGCGCGTTAAGCTGCTTGGTCTGCACTGGGGTAATCACTTTCTTACCTGTGTGCACCGAAGTGCCTTTGTTGGCGAGATAACTGAAGGTTTTCGCCAGATCGACACAGCTCATCTTCAGCGCGCAGGCGTGAAAATAGTTGTTCAACACAGGAATCACGTCGTTGTCGAAATTACCGAACGAGCGCATCAGATACGCAATCGCCGCGTTACGATCACTGTGCATCATCTCGGAAGCCGCCACGATTTTATCGTAGCAGATTTGGTTATCCCCCGAGAGCTGGCGAACAAACTCCAGCAGACGCTGGCGTGGTGCGGACAAACGGCTGGCGAGCAAATCCGCCACCACAATCGCCCCAGCATTAATAAACGGATTGCGCGGAATTCCTTGCTCCATTTCAAGCTGGATCAGCGAATTAAACGCCTGCCCCGAAGGCTCTTTGCCCACTCGACGCCAAATCTCATCGGGCTGATACAAACACATTGCCAGAGTTAAGCTTAGCGCTTTGGAAATCGATTGAATGGAAAAGCTCTCTTCGGCATCACCAGCCGCGATGATCTCACCTTCATTGGTGTACACCGCCATACCCAGTTTCTCCGCCGGAACTTTCGCCAGTGCGGGAATATAATCGGCAACCTTGCCACGCCCAATCAAGGGGCGAACTTCGTCCATAATTTCAGCGAGCAACGCTTTTGTCGGCTTCATGACTTTTTACCTGACTGCTTGTTATTTTTCTTGTAGGGTCAAAAAAGCCAACATCGATAATGTTGGCTCTTTGTTATGCAGTGTGCGGATTTTACAAAAACCAGTCAAACACTAATTAGTACGTTTGTACTTGATGTCCCACACACCGTGACCTAAACGGTGTCCACGTGCTTCAAACTTAGTCAGAGGACGCTCTTCTGGACGCGGAATGTAGTCACCGTCCTGTGCGATATTGGCAAAACCGGGCGCTTGATTCATCACTTCAATCATGTGCTCTGCGTAGTTTTCCCAATCTGTCGCCATATGGAAAATCCCTTCATTCGGGATCAATTTCTGGCGTACCATTTCGGCGAACTCAAGCTGCACGATGCGGCGCTTATGGTGACGCTTTTTATGCCACGGATCAGGGAAAAACAGTTGCAGCGTTGCCAAGCTGTCATTGGGGATCATGTGTTCAAACACTTCCACCGCATCATGGCACATTACGCGTAAATTGGTGATGCCCGCTTCGCGTGCATCCGACAGACACGCGCCGACACCTGGGCTGTGCACTTCGATACCAAAGAAGTTTTTCTCCGGCGCGTTTTTCGCCATTTCGACCAGCGAAGCACCCATACCGAAGCCGATTTCCAGAACCACTGGATTGTCGTTACCAAAGACCTCTTTCCAATCAAGAAGTTGTGCTTGGTAGTCGATGCCCATTGTCGGCCAGCACTCTTTCATCGCATTCTCTTGGCCTTTAGTTAAACGGCCTTCGCGACGAACAAAACTGCGTATCTTACGGATCAACTTACCGTCTTCATTGAATTCGTTAGTGGTCACTTCACTCATGGATTCTGCCTGCACATTGATTAATCAAAGCGGGGATTATCCAAAGAATTTTCTTTGGCGCAAGTGTTATCCGTAAAAACGAGTATCCCCACACTTTGTCGGTTGTACTTTCACCCTATTCTGTGATGCAATTTTGCCTACAAATAATAGAACACAGAGCAAGTCGTGACCCCTTTTGCTAATGCCATTTTGAAATGGTACGACGCCTACGGAAGAAAAAATCTCCCTTGGCAACAGAACAAAACTGCCTACAGCGTCTGGCTGTCGGAGATCATGCTGCAACAGACACAAGTTGCGACGGTGATCCCTTATTATCAACGCTTTTTGCAACGTTTCCCGACCGTGACCGATCTGGCCAACGCCGAGCAAGATGAAGTCTTGCATCTGTGGACTGGGCTTGGTTACTACGCGCGGGCGCGTAACCTGCACAAAGCGGCCAAAATCGTTGCGCAGCAATATCAAGGCGAGTTTCCCACCGACATTGAACAGATGAACGCCCTGCCGGGCATTGGCCGTTCTACCGCAGCAGCGGTGCTCTCTTCTGTTTATAAACAGCCACATGCCATTCTTGATGGCAATGTGAAACGCACCTTATCTCGCGCCTTTGCCGTTGAAGGCTGGTCTGGGCAAAAAGCGGTTGAGAATCAGCTTTGGCAGCTCGCCGAAGCGCATACACCGCAGCAAGATGTCGATAAATACAATCAAGCGATGATGGATATGGGCGCGATGATCTGCACGCGCAGCAAGCCCAAATGCAGCTTGTGCCCGGTAGCGGATTTGTGTGTCGCCCAAAAGCAAGGCAACCCACTCAATTATCCCGGCAAAAAGCCGAAAAAAGAGAAACCGACCAAGCAGACTTGGTTTGTGATGCTGCATCACGACAATCAAGTGTGGCTAGAGCAGCGACCGCAAAGCGGAATCTGGGGCGGGCTGTTTTGTTTCCCGCAACAACCAGAGGATGACCTAAGCGATTTGTTGGCCAAACGTGGTATCCGTGACGAGCACATTCGTACCCAGCAAACCCTGATCGCGTTTCGCCATACCTTTAGCCACTATCACCTCGATATCACGCCGATTCTGTTGGATTTATCAAAGCAACCCGATGTGATAATGGAAGCGGGCAACGGTCTTTGGTATAACTTAGCTCACCCCGAAACCATAGGTCTGGCGGCTCCGGTCAAACAACTACTGGAAAGCCTGCCCCATGAACTTCGTTAGAGCTTTATTTAAGGAGTCATTATGAGCCGCACTGTTTTTTGTGCTCGTCTAAACAAAGAGGCTGAAGGCCTAGATTTTCAACTTTACCCGGGCGAGCTGGGTAAACGTATTTTCGATACCATTTCCAAAGAAGCTTGGGGACAGTGGCAGCATAAACAAACCATGCTGATCAACGAGAAAAAGCTCAATATGATGGACCCAGAACATCGCAAACTGCTCGAAACCGAAATGGTGAACTTCCTGTTTGAAGGTAAAGAAGTGCATATCGAAGGCTATACTCCACCAAGCCAATAAACTGGGTTTGCAACCTCTTCAATCAATGACATCATTGCCAACGCACTGATGTCATTTTTTGTTTAATGGAACCACCATGAAGAAACTTGGATACATGCTGATCGCACTATTGCTGACAGGTTGTAGTCGAGAATTCATCGAGAACATCTACGATGTGAACTATGAACCGACCAACCGCTTTGCCAATAATCTAGCGCAGTTGCCCGGTCAGTTTGAGAAAGATACCGCTGCGCTAGACGCGCTGATCGATAGTTTCTCAGGCAACATCGAAAAACGTTGGGGTAGCCGAGAGATCAAAATGGCGGGCAAGAGCAACTACGTCAAATACATCGACAACTACCTCAGCCGAGCCGACGTCAACTTCACCACGGGCAACATTTTAATTGAAACCGTCTCACCCACTGAGCCGGAAAAACATCTCAAAAATGCCATCATCACCACCTTGCTCACCCCAGATGATCCGGCGAATGTCGATCTCTTTTCCTCCAAAGAGATCCATTTAGAAGGACGCCCGTTTCTCTACAACCAGGTGGTTGATCAAGACAAAAAAGCCATTCAATGGTCTTGGCGTGCCAACCGCTTTGCCGATTACTTGATTGCTACCCAGCTTAAAACCCGCACCGTAGACTTCAAAAAAGCCTACTACGTAGAAATTCCCATGGTGGCTGACCACATCATGAAACGCAGCTACCAGTACGCTGATATCGTGAGGAAAGCATCGCAGAAATACGGCATTGATGAAGATCTGATTTACGCCATCATTAAGACCGAAAGTAGTTTCAACCCCTATGCGGTGAGTTGGGCCAATGCCTATGGCCTGATGCAGGTGGTGCCAAAAACCGCCGGTCGCGATGTGTTCAATTTAGTCAAAAATCGCTCTGGTGAACCTTCGCCGGAATATCTGTTTAACCCTGAAAACAACATCGACACTGGCACTGCCTACTTCTATCTGCTGAAAAATCGTTATCTCAAAGAGGTGGCCCACCCGACATCGCTCGAGTACTCGATGATTTCGGCCTACAACGGCGGTACGGGCGGCGTCCTCAACACCTTTAACCGTAGCGATCGCAAACGCGCCATGCGCGATCTCAATGCACTACAGCCTAACCAAGTGTATTGGGCCTTAACAAAAAAACACCCCAATGCAGAAGCCCGGCACTACTTAGAGAAAGTGACTCAGTTTAAGAAAGAATTTAATCAGGACTAATCTTTCTAGAGACAAAGAGTAAAGTTTCATCACTCAGATTTTTTTCAGCGATTTATTGAAAAAAGGGGTTGACGCTTGAAGAGAAAATCCGTTTAATAACGCTCCGTTGCCCGGATAGCTCAGTCGGTAGAGCAGAGGATTGAAAATCCTCGTGTCGGTGGTTCGATTCCGCCTCCGGGCACCACGAATTAAAGTCGTTGGTGCTTATTACGAACGACAGTAAAAAGAATATCGTGTGCCGACTTAGCTCAGTAGGTAGAGCAACTGACTTGTAATCAGTAGGTCACCAGTTCGATTCCGGTAGTCGGCACCATTTACATAATCTTGCCTAGCAAGAGATAGCGAATAGTTCCTCCTTAGCTCAGTCGGTAGAGCGACGGACTGTTAATCCGCAGGTCGCTGGTTCGAGCCCAGCAGGAGGAGCCACTTTTAAAGCCAAGTCACTGACTTGGCTTTTTTCTTTTCTGCGTATCGCTATGTTCTCATATCCCCCGTTCTGCATTATTCAAACGAGTGTTGTACCACATAAAAAAGCACTTATTTCACAGAAAAAATTTAATCCATATCATGCTTTCTATACAGGCTGCTGTTCGTTTCAAATTGACTACACTAAGATGAAAAATACGTGAAATAGATCTAGCAATCGCCCTGACTTGTCGACGCCATCATCATGTGAGCCATTATATGAAACTAAAAACACAAGCTTATTTGTTATCGGGAATTATCTTAATCGCCCTGCTTGCTTTAACCGCAACGGGTCTCTGGACGCTACGCGTGGCCAGTAACTTAGACAATAAAGCCCGAGTTACCGAATTATTTCGCAGCGCCTACAGCATATTAACCGAGATCGAAAAAATGTCGGTAGAAGGCAAAATCCCCGAGGCTGAAGCCAAAGCACTCGCAACTCGCCTATTGCGTAACAATATTTATAAAGATAATGAGTATGTTTATGTCGCCGACGACAAGATGATATTCATCGCCACACCACTTGATCCGCAGCTTCACGGCACCAGCTTCCATGACTTTAAAGATGGCAAAGGCAACAGTGTTGGTCAGTTGATCTTGGATGTGTTGGGGCGCCGAACTGGGCAACTGGTCGAGTACACTTGGACGCAGAAACAAGCCGATGGCTCAATTGAAGAGAAACTGTCAATAGCAGAAAGAACACCACATTGGAAATGGGTGGTTGGCACGGGCATCGGTTTCAACGAAGTGAACGCGCGTTTCTGGTCAACCGCGCAGTGGCAACTTCTCTTGTGCTTAGTGATTGCGGGCGCCATCTTGACCGGACTTATCATCTCCATCAGAAAGATGCTCAATTTGTTGGGTGGTGAACCCAATGACGTGCGCAAAGCGGTACAAGCCGTAGCCCAAGGCCATATTCAAACCAGTTTTGATACTCAAGCTCCGCAGGGAAGCATCTACCAAGCGGTACAAGAGATGAGCCGTTCATTAGCGCAGATGATCACTAACTTAGACGGTTCAATGCATGCCCTACGTGGCGAACTGGCATCGGTAGAATCCCGCTCGGATTCCATTGCTCATCTGTCTGCTTCTCAACAGCAGTCCACTGCCATGATTGCCACTGCTATGACGGAAATGGCTTCATCGGCTAACCATGTGGCTGATTCGGCCAGCGATACTGCGCGCAATACCGATGAAGCGGATAAACAAAGTCAGCACACACAAAAACTCATCAACAACACCGTAGCGAATATTCAAGGGCTGGCTAATCAATTGGGTACCGCGAGTCAAGCAGTTGCCGATCTCGATCAAGATGTCAATAACATTGTCAAAGTGCTGGATGTCATTGGCGACATTGCCGAACAGACCAATCTATTGGCGTTGAATGCGGCGATTGAAGCGGCTCGTGCAGGCGAGCAGGGTCGTGGCTTTGCTGTAGTTGCTGACGAGGTTCGTAATCTTGCGGGTCGAACCCAAGCAAGCACCAAAGAAATTCAACTGATGATTAATAACTTGCAACAAGGATCGCGCAACGCAATCCAAACCATGGAAGTGTGTGCCGAGACTAGCCAGAGTACCGTCGTTGAATCAAGAAATGCTTCCGATGCCCTGCAACAAATCGTCATTGCACTGGAATCCATCAGCTCAATGAGCCAGCAAATCGCCACTGCGGCGGCCGAACAGACCCAAGTGAGCGATGACATTGCAAAAAGAATCAATATGATTGAAGACAGCGGCAACCAACTAACGGCCGTGGTGACAGAGAGCCATAACAGCACCCGCAGTCTAGCGTCATTAGCGAATGATCTGGAAAGTTGGGTCAACAAGTTCTCCGTTAAAAACTAAGCGAACTCGTTTTCAACAAAAAGCACGCTTTATCGCGTGCTTTTTCGTATTCTAAGCCATAAAACACCCAATTAATCTCGTAAAAAACAGGCGCGATAATGTTTACAGACTGTACACTCTTGTCATCAAATGGATAAAAACGCCCCGTTACGCACACAAAAACAGCAAACGATATTTTTTTTGCATTTTTGTATTGACCTCCCTAACGAAAAACCGTTTAATACACCTCGTCGCCCGGATAGCTCAGTCGGTAGAGCAGAGGATTGAAAATCCTCGTGTCGGTGGTTCGATTCCGCCTCCGGGCACCACAAATTAAAGTTGTTGGTGCTTAGTACGAACGACAGTAAAAAGAATATCGTGTGCCGACTTAGCTCAGTAGGTAGAGCAACTGACTTGTAATCAGTAGGTCACCAGTTCGATTCCGGTAGTCGGCACCATTCTTTTGCCTCGATAGCTCAGTCGGTAGAGCAGAGGATTGAAAATCCTCGTGTCGGTGGTTCGATTCCGCCTCGAGGCACCACTTTTGATAGCTGTGTTTTGATGAAGTTAAAATAACTTTTTGAAAAACATCGGCCAGTGCCCTAGGCGGGCCCGTTATTACGCCTCGAGGCACCACTTATTAAAGTTGTGCTAAAACACAATAAAGAATAGTTCCTCCTTAGCTCAGTCGGTAGAGCGACGGACTGTTAATCCGCAGGTCGCTGGTTCGAGCCCAGCAGGAGGAGCCACTTTTCGTTAGCAAGACTTATCTTGTTAACAAAGCCGACTTAGCTCAGTAGGTAGAGCAACTGACTTGTAATCAGTAGGTCACCAGTTCGATTCCGGTAGTCGGCACCATCAAATTAAAATAGTTCCTCCTTAGCTCAGTCGGTAGAGCGACGGACTGTTAATCCGCAGGTCGCTGGTTCGAGCCCAGCAGGAGGAGCCAAATTCAGAAAGCCGCATCACTGATGCGGCTTTTTTTTGCGCTTTATTTCTGTGTCACTTGTTCCAAGCAGCCTATTTCCTGGCATAAAAAGCTGGCGTATTTCCAACGCCAGCCTGTTAAACATCTCGCTTGAGTAGAGCCGAACTCTACAAGCCCCCTAAGCAAATGTATTTAGTTTCCAGGAACTCATCCAAACCTTGTCTCGCACCTTCTCGACCAAGGCCAGATTCCTTGATACCGCCAAAGGGCGCCACTTCCGTCGAGATGATCCCTTCATTGATGCCGACCATACCGTATTCTAGCGCCTCGCTGACTCGTACAGCACGCTTGAGGCTTTCGGTATAGAAATAGCTAGCCAGCCCGTACTCCGTATCATTTGCCATTGCGATCACTTCATCATCATCCGCAAACTCAATAATCGGCAACACCGGGCCAAAAAGCTCTTGATGAATAATGTCCATTTGATGCGTTACACAATCAAGTAATATTGGAGGCATAAAATGACCGGGTAAAGATTGAGGAGTCATCAGCAGTTGTGCCCCTTCAGCCAAAGCCTCTTCAACAAGTGCTTCCAGCCTATGTTTCGCCGCAATCGAGATCAGCGGCCCCAATGAGTTACCCTCTTCCAATCCATTCCCGGCTTTAAGCTGTTCTACTCGTGGTATGAGCTCGGCAAGAAAAGCGTCCTTAATATTGCGATGCAGATACAAACGATTAGTGCACACACAAGTTTGTCCGGTATTGCGAAACTTCGACGCCATCAAGCCGTCAACGGCTTGGTCGAGATCCGCATCATCAAACACAATAAAAGGAGCATTGCCGCCCAGCTCCATCGACACCGCTTTTACAGTGGATGCGCTCTGCTGCATTAATATTTTTCCAACTCGAGTAGAACCGGTAAATGAGAGTTTTTTAATTCGCTTGTCCCCCGTGAGCATTTCACCGACTTCGCAGGACTGAGCACTCACTATGACTGAAAGTAAGTGTTCGGGGATACCCGCCAGATGCGCAAGATGCACAACAGCAAGGGCGGTCAGCGGTGTCAGCTCTGAAGGCTTGACCACCATGCCACATCCAGCCGCTAAAGCGGGAGCCGCTTTTCGCGTGATCATCGCTAATGGAAAATTCCATGGTGTTATTGCCGCACAAACCCCGACAGGTTGGCGAATGGTCGTAATGCGCTGATACACCTTGTTTGCCGGAATAACCTCGCCATACGCGCGTTTTGCCTCTTCAGCAAACCACTCCACAAACGAAGCTCCGTAGGCAACTTCAGCAAGACTTTCGCTAAGAGGCTTCCCTTGCTCAAGCGTCATTAAGGTGGCCAGTGCCATCTGATGTTGGATAAGTAACTCAAACCAACGCATCAACAGCAGGGCACGTTCTTTCACACTCCTAGCAGCCCACGCTTTTTGAGCCTCGCCGCATGCTTCAATCTGCCTATCCACGCTTTTCAATGAACTCGGCTCAAGTGAGATCAACGTTTCTTGCGTTGCCGGATTGATAACATGCAGGCCATCAGAGACGGAAAGTTCTGTCAGTAACGCATCGAGTATCGGATCATTTAGTTGCAGCATATTGTCTCTCCTAGCTATTCCATGCGCAGGGTAATGCGACTAGCACGCACTGTAAAGCAAACAAAGGTTGCATAGTGGATGACCTGCAAAACAAATATTGAGTTGGCTACGACAACGCTATTCAGCGAACCAAAGTTTTACGAATGATAATGATATTGTTGCAAACGCGAAGGTGTGTTGCGCATGGAATCGATTATACCAATCTAAGTAAAAATATGATCTAATTGATGTCATTCAACGATAAAACTTATTCGCTATGGACAGTCTCAATAATATCGACTTTAAAAAGCTCGCAAGCCAGCAGAAATCTATTCAGATGAAAATGAGATTGCTGGCCCTCGCTCATTTCAAAGAGGGACACTCTCGCACCCAAATCGCCAAGTTTCTTATGGTGAGCCGAACCAGTGTTAATAAGTGGGTTCACACTTTTCTTGAAGAAGGATTAGAAGGGCTGAAGGAAAAGCCAAGAACGGGACGACCCCCCTTCTTAACTTCTGAGCAAAGAGAGCAGTTGAGCCAATACATAAAAGATAAAGCCAATGATACACAAGGCGGACGACTGACTGGGGCCGACATCCACGCTTATATCGTGAAAGAATTTGGCCAGCACTACCACCCTGACTCTATCTATTACCTGCTCGACCACATGGGCTTGTCATGGATAACTTCCCGCTCAAAACACCCCAAGCAATCTCAAGAAGTCCAAGACGATTTTAAAAAAAATTCAAAATTGAAACGATCCTGAAGATCCCAGGACATATCGCTTTAGAGCATGTGGATGTCTGGTTTCAAGATGATACCAATATAAGTAAAAATGTGATCTAATTGAGGCCATTCAACGATAAAACTTATTCGCTATGGACAGTCTCAATAATATCGACTTTAAAAAGCTCGCAAGCCAGCAGAAATCTATTCAGATGAAAATGAGATTGCTGGCCCTCGCTCATTTCAAAGAGGGACACTCTCGCACCCAAATCGCCAAGTTTCTTATGGTGAGCCGAACCAGTGTTAATAAGTGGGTTCACACTTTTCTTGAAGAAGGATTAGAAGGGCTGAAGGAAAAGCCAAGAACGGGACGACCCCCCTTCTTAACTTTTGAGCAAAGAGAGCAGTTGAGCCAATACATAAAAGATAAAGCCAATGATACACAAGGCGGACGACTGACTGGGGCCGACATCCACGCTTATATCGTGAAAGAATTTGGCCAGCACTACCACCCTGACTCTATCTATTACCTGCTCGACCACATGGGCTTGTCATGGATAACTTCCCGCTCAAAACACCCCAAGCAATCTCAAGAAGTCCAAGACGATTTTAAAAAAAATTCAAAATTGAAACGATCCTGAAGATCCCAGGACATATCGCTCTAGAGCATGTTGATGTCTGGTTTCAAGATGAAGCCAGATTTGGGCAACAAAACACGACAACACGGTTATGGGCAGAGAAAGGAACACGCCCCCGAGCCGTGAAGCAACAACAATTTGAATATGCGTATCTGTTTGGTTCTGTCTGTCCCGCGAGAGGAATTGGCGAAGCGATGGTCGTTCCTTGGGTTAATAAAGAGATCATGATCGAGCATTTAAAGCAAATATCGGCAATCACTGAAAAAGGGCGTCATGCCGTCATCATTATGGATGGGGCGAGTTGGCATACCAATGACATTGCAGAACCGTTTAGCAATGTCAGTATCATCAAGCTCCCGCCCTATTCACCAGAGCTAAACCCGATAGAACAAGTGTGGAGCTGGCTCAGACAACACCATCTTGCCAATCAGAGTTTTACCGATTATGAGGATATCGTGGAGAAAGTGTGCAAGGCTTGGAATCGATTCTTGGACAGTACAGATAGAGTTAGCAAGATGTGTACAAGAGAGTGGATTAATCTGACCAGTTAATTTTCCAGATTGGTATGAGTATCCTCAATAAAACCTAAAAATGACAAAAGCCCCGCTGTTTCCAGCGAGGCTTCTTAATAAGTGGCGGAGCGGACGGGACTCGAACCCGCGACCCCCGGCGTGACAGGCCGGTATTCTAACCGACTGAACTACCGCTCCGCTGTCTGGTTAGACGTTTCGTCTACTTTTTTTGTCTTCAGATTTTTCTTAAAAATCTAAAGACAACAAGTTAAAGCCTGGCGATGTTCTACTCTCACATGGGGAAACCCCACACTACCATCGACGCTGTTTCGTTTCACTTCTGAGTTCGGGATGGAGTCAGGTGGATCCAAAACGCTATGGTCGCCAAGCAAATTCTTTCTCTCTATTTCTAGAGAATAATTCGGAAAGCTGTTTTCAGTTCTTAACACACTCAAGTTTCGTTCTTGCTTTGAGTCCACCAAAACCCTTTGGGTGTTGTATGGTTAAGCCTCACGGGCAATTAGTACAGGTTAGCTCAACGCCTCACAGCGCTTACACACCCTGCCTATCAACGTTCTAGTCTCGAACAACCCTTTAGGATACTTAAAGTATCAGGGAAGACTCATCTCAGGGCTCGCTTCCCGCTTAGATGCTTTCAGCGGTTATCGATTCCGAACTTAGCTACCGGGCAATGCGTCTGGCGACACAACCCGAACACCAGAGGTTCGTCCACTCCGGTCCTCTCGTACTAGGAGCAGCCCCCTTCAATCTTCCAACGCCCACGGCAGATAGGGACCGAACTGTCTCACGACGTTCTAAACCCAGCTCGCGTACCACTTTAAATGGCGAACAGCCATACCCTTGGGACCGACTTCAGCCCCAGGATGTGATGAGCCGACATCGAGGTGCCAAACACCGCCGTCGATATGAACTCTTGGGCGGTATCAGCCTGTTATCCCCGGAGTACCTTTTATCCGTTGAGCGATGGCCCTTCCATTCAGAACCACCGGATCACTATGACCTGCTTTC
Organism: Vibrio navarrensis; assembly: GCF_015767675.1. Taxonomy (NCBI): domain Bacteria; kingdom Pseudomonadati; phylum Pseudomonadota; class Gammaproteobacteria; order Vibrionales; family Vibrionaceae; genus Vibrio; species Vibrio navarrensis. The sequence goes on from NZ_CP065217.1 coordinate 3,020,422, forward strand.
GCACCTGCTCGAACCGTCATTCTCGCAGTTAAGCGGGCTTATGCCATTGCACTAACCTCACGATGTCCAACCGTGATTAGCCCACCTTCGTGCTCCTCCGTTACTCTTTGGGAGGAGACCGCCCCAGTCAAACTACCCACCAGGCACTGTCCGCGACCCCGATGAGGGGCCAACGTTAGAACATCAAACATACAAGGGTGGTATTTCAAGGACGGCTCCAACGCAACTGGCGTCACGTTTTCAAAGCCTCCCACCTATCCTACACATGTAGGGTCAATGTTCAGTGCCAAGCTGTAGTAAAGGTTCACGGGGTCTTTCCGTCTAGCCGCGGGTACACTGCATCTTCACAGCGATTTCAATTTCACTGAGTCTCGGGTGGAGACAGCGTGGCCATCATTACGCCATTCGTGCAGGTCGGAACTTACCCGACAAGGAATTTCGCTACCTTAGGACCGTTATAGTTACGGCCGCCGTTTACCGGGGCTTCGATCAAGAGCTTCGACCGAAGTCTAACCCCATCAATTAACCTTCCGGCACCGGGCAGGCGTCACACCGTATACGTCATCTTGCGATTTTGCACAGTGCTGTGTTTTTAATAAACAGTTGCAGCCACCTGGTATCTGCGACTCTCGTCAGCTCCATCCGCGAGGGACTTCACCATCAAGAGCGTACCTTCTCCCGAAGTTACGGTACCATTTTGCCTAGTTCCTTCACCCGAGTTCTCTCAAGCGCCTTGGTATTCTCTACCCGACCACCTGTGTCGGTTTGGGGTACGATTGCTTATAATCTGAAGCTTAGAGGCTTTTCCTGGAAGCAGGGCATCAATGACTTCACTGCCGTAGCAGCTCGACGTCGTGTCTCAGCCTTAAGAGTATCCGGATTTACCTAAACACTCAGCCTACGCACTTGAACCAGGACAACCGTCGCCTGGCCCACCTAGCCTTCTCCGTCCCCCCATCGCAATTATAAGCAGTACGGGAATATTAACCCGTTTCCCATCGACTACGCCTTTCGGCCTCGCCTTAGGGGTCGACTTACCCTGCCCCGATTAACGTTGGACAGGAACCCTTGGTCTTCCGGCGGGGAGGTTTTTCACCCCCCTTGTCGTTACTCATGTCAGCATTCGCACTTCTGATACCTCCAGCATGCTTTACAACACACCTTCAACGGCTTACAGAACGCTCCCCTACCCAATGTGCTAAAGCACATTGCCGCAGCTTCGGTTTACAGCTTAGCCCCGTTACATCTTCCGCGCAGGCCGACTCGACTAGTGAGCTATTACGCTTTCTTTAAATGATGGCTGCTTCTAAGCCAACATCCTAGCTGTCTAAGCCTTCCCACATCGTTTCCCACTTAGCTGTAATTTGGGACCTTAGCTGGCGGTCTGGGTTGTTTCCCTCTCCACGACGGACGTTAGCACCCGCCGTGTGTCTCCCGGATAGTACTTACTGGTATTCGGAGTTTGCAAAGGGTTGGTAAGTCGGGATGACCCCCTAGCCTTAACAGTGCTCTACCCCCAGTAGTATTCGTCCGAGGCGCTACCTAAATAGCTTTCGGGGAGAACCAGCTATCTCCGAGTTTGATTGGCCTTTCACCCCTAGCCACAAGTCATCCGCTAATTTTTCAACATTAGTCGGTTCGGTCCTCCAGTTGATGTTACTCAACCTTCAACCTGCCCATGGCTAGATCACTCGGTTTCGGGTCTAATGCTAGCAACTATACGCCCAGTTAAGACTCGGTTTCCCTACGGCTCCCCTATGCGGTTAACCTTGCTACTAACATTAAGTCGCTGACCCATTATACAAAAGGTACGCAGTCACACCACGAAGGTGCTCCTACTGCTTGTACGTACACGGTTTCAGGTTCTATTTCACTCCCCTCACAGGGGTTCTTTTCGCCTTTCCCTCACGGTACTGGTTCACTATCGGTCAGTCAGGAGTATTTAGCCTTGGAGGATGGTCCCCCCATATTCAGACAGGATAACACGTGTCCCGCCCTACTCGATTTCACTGAACATGCGCCTATGACTACGGGACTATCACCCGGTATCGTTGGCCTTTCCAGACCATTCGTCTAACGCATGTAAAGCTTAAGGGCTAATCCAATTTCGCTCGCCGCTACTTTCGGAATCTCGGTTGATTTCTTTTCCTCGGGGTACTTAGATGTTTCAGTTCTCCCGGTTCGCTTCGCTGCACTATGTATTCATGCAGCGATACTGGCTTATGCCAGTGGGTTTCCCCATTCGGAAATCGGTGACTCAAGTGGCTGTTACTGCCTCATCACCGCTTATCGCAAGTTACTACGTCCTTCATCGCCTCTGACTGCCAAGGCATCCACCGTGTACGCTTAGTCACTTAACCATACAACCCGAAAGGGTCTTTGTTAAACAACCAAGGTTCGCTATCTCATTATTTGAATGAGCGAGATAGCATTGATTTGCCGGACTCAATTTTGAATCGTCACTATACAGTGACATTCCCAAGAACACTTGAATGTGTTTGTTGGTGTTTGTCTTAAAGACAAACATTGAGAACTTTACAAACAAACGCTTATCGATTAAAGACAAGGTTTGTTTTGTCAGCTTTCCAAATTGTTAAAGAGCAATAACAGCTCGAAGCTTGCGCTTCAAAACCATCAATCTGTGTGAACACTCATCGCGACTTATTTGTTTCCGCTTTAAAAAAAGCAGAAGCAAACTATCCGTATCGTATAAGGAGGTGATCCAGCGCCAGGTTCCCCTAGCGCTACCTTGTTACGACTTCACCCCAGTCATGAACCACAAAGTGGTGAGCGTCCTCCCGAAGGTTAAACTACCCACTTCTTTTGCAGCCCACTCCCATGGTGTGACGGGCGGTGTGTACAAGGCCCGGGAACGTATTCACCGTGGCATTCTGATCCACGATTACTAGCGATTCCGACTTCATGGAGTCGAGTTGCAGACTCCAATCCGGACTACGACGCACTTTTTGGGATTCGCTCACTTTCGCAAGTTGGCCGCCCTCTGTATGCGCCATTGTAGCACGTGTGTAGCCCTACTCGTAAGGGCCATGATGACTTGACGTCGTCCCCACCTTCCTCCGGTTTATCACCGGCAGTCTCCCTGGAGTTCCCACCATTACGTGCTGGCAAACAAGGATAAGGGTTGCGCTCGTTGCGGGACTTAACCCAACATTTCACAACACGAGCTGACGACAGCCATGCAGCACCTGTCTTACAGTTCCCGAAGGCACTCCCGCGTCTCCGCAGGATTCTGTAGATGTCAAGAGTAGGTAAGGTTCTTCGCGTTGCATCGAATTAAACCACATGCTCCACCGCTTGTGCGGGCCCCCGTCAATTCATTTGAGTTTTAATCTTGCGACCGTACTCCCCAGGCGGTCTACTTAACGCGTTAGCTCCGAAAGCCACGGCTCAAGGCCACAACCTCCAAGTAGACATCGTTTACGGCGTGGACTACCAGGGTATCTAATCCTGTTTGCTCCCCACGCTTTCGCATCTGAGTGTCAGTATCTGTCCAGGGGGCCGCCTTCGCCACCGGTATTCCTTCAGATCTCTACGCATTTCACCGCTACACCTGAAATTCTACCCCCCTCTACAGTACTCTAGTTTGCCAGTTTCAAATGCAATTCCCAGGTTGAGCCCGGGGCTTTCACATCTGACTTAACAAACCACCTGCATGCGCTTTACGCCCAGTAATTCCGATTAACGCTCGCACCCTCCGTATTACCGCGGCTGCTGGCACGGAGTTAGCCGGTGCTTCTTCTGTAGGTAACGTCAAATGACAGTGCTATTAACACTACCACCTTCCTCCCTACTGAAAGTGCTTTACAACCCGAAGGCCTTCTTCACACACGCGGCATGGCTGCATCAGGCTTGCGCCCATTGTGCAATATTCCCCACTGCTGCCTCCCGTAGGAGTCTGGACCGTGTCTCAGTTCCAGTGTGGCTGATCATCCTCTCAGACCAGCTAGGGATCGTCGCCTTGGTGAGCCCTTACCTCACCAACTAGCTAATCCCACCTGGGCATATCCTGACGCGAGAGGCCCGAAGGTCCCCCTCTTTGGCCCCTGTTCATTATAAACAAGGGCATCATGCGGTATTAGCCATCGTTTCCAATGGTTATCCCCCACATCAGGGCAATTTCCCAGGCATTACTCACCCGTCCGCCGCTCGCCACCCAAGGAACAAGTTCCTCTGTGCTGCCGCTCGACTTGCATGTGTTAGGCCTGCCGCCAGCGTTCAATCTGAGCCATGATCAAACTCTTCAATTAAAAGTTTTTTGAAGCTTACGCTTCGGCTCAATGAATACTGATAAGTTTCTAGTCCCTAGAAGCTAGTTCCTAGAAAACTTGAATTGACTGTGCTCGATACCGAAGTATCAAATTGGTCACTCAGTTCATTGATAAATCTTTTGGATTATCATCAACGAGTGCCCACACAGATTGATAGGTTTATATTGTTAAAGAGCTTGCTTTTTGAGAAGCTTTTCTCTCGAAGCGGAGGTGAATTCTAGCGAGTTAATTTGAAGAGTCAAACACTTTTTCAAATTTCTTTCTTTAGAAGATTTACCCTCTTACTGTACTGCTGAAGCCTTGTGGCGTCTGCCGTGTCAGTGGATGCGCATTATAGGGAACGCTTTTTTCTTGGCAAGTGAAAAATCGCGTTTTTTGATAAAAAAACGCTTAAGCGAACATTATTCACTCAAACGCCCATTTTCTCTTAATTTATATTCAGCTTGCACAGAGGATATTCACAAAACCTTGTGGATAACTAGTCATCACTATCAAAGAAGTAAGAGATCCGCGATCTAGGATTCAGGTACTCTTTCACTTTTTCAGGTAATTTGCTGGGGTGAATAGCACTGATAATCTTAATGTCTTTATCGGCAAGATCGATGATCGGAGCCTGCGTTCGAGGCACAGTAGGATCATAGACCAGTACATTTGGGTAAAGGAGATGAGATGCGTTCACCGAAATAACTAAACCAACCATGTTATTGGAAAGCTGAACAACCGTGCCCGGAGGGAATACCCCCATGAATTTGATCAAAATGCTAAGATTCTCAACATTATAAAGATGCTTACAGTTCTTATATAAGAAGGAAAGCGCTGTATAAGGTATCTTTTGCTCCGCCTGCACGTTATGGTGGCACAAGTTATCAAAAGCATTGGCAACGGCAATCACTTGAGTGAGTTCATCAATGTCTGCACCTTTTAGTCCTTCAGGATAACCCGAGCCATCGTTCATCTCATGATGCTGTGCTATCACTAACTTGGCACTTTCAGGGAAGTCGCCGATGGTACTCGCCAAATCAACACCGTATTTAGTATGCAACTTGAGATAGTTAAACTCGGGCTCGGTCAGAGGTGTCTGCTTACGGATGATCGCTGAGGGCACTTTAATTTTGCCAATATCGTGAAAAAGAGCGGCAAAAGAGAGCTCTTTCAAACGCTCAGCATCAAAGCCTTTCGCTCGGCCTATCATCATAGCGATCACAGATACGTTAAGTGAATGAAAATAGATGTCTTCAAATTCACTCTTCCCACTCATCAAATGCAAAGTGACATTGTCATCACTCATAAGTTTTTCAACAATATCGTCAATGAGCTGTTTTGCTTCATCAACCGCATCCATCGGCCGATTACGTATCTTCGTCATGACGGAGCGCATTCTTGCCAATGAACGCTCGAACTCTTTCTCACATTGAATCACACGGCGTCGATATGAACTGAGTTTTTCAATGCGCTTTTGCTTTTCACTCCATAATTTTTTGGTTTCGACATCCAGTTTATCTGACTGGCTTTCATCGTGACTTGCGGTTTGATTGGCAGGAAGAGGCTGTGTATCACTCTGACTCACATTCAGATAGACGTACTTCACGCCGAGGTGGCGAATCATGTCGACCTGTTCCTGATCTTTAATTTTGAAACTATTAAACAGGAAGGGGTGTTCGTTCCACTTCAATGGCAGACGTATATGTAATCCAGGCTGAATACGATCTACAGTAATTTTAATCGTTGACACTTCTCGTTCTGACCTAAAATTGCTACGTAAGTTGTGAATATTACTGGAGATTGCGAGTTAATTCATCAATAACACTTCACACTCATATTGGTAAAGCTAATAAAAAGGCGCCGACAACATCATGAGCACCACTTTCAATACTTAGAAAGTTGTCAACTCATCTCATATGTAGTAAACAGACAGGCGAGTACTACTTTCTTCTTAAGTACAAGATAGCTGACAACAGGCTAAGTTGCAGATAACTCAAGTGTGCTTTCTATGAATTTCTCTTGATTTGCAATAACTGATTTAACTCCTTCATCGACGGTATTGCTGCAAACTGTGTTCCTTGTCCGCCGATCTCGTCCCACATTGCTTTGTTGGAAACATACAACTGGGCTACGACTCTCTCATCACCAGCTTCATCAAGCAATCCAGCGGGTACCCAATACTGTTTTTGGTTGTCCATCAAATACGGAACGCTACTGCCGCATTTTTGGCAAAAATCCGAACGATAGCCAGACTCCATTCGATATGACTGGATCACATCAAGACCACTAAGCCATTTAAACTGATCTCTATCTAAAAAGTTCGCAGTATCAGATGAAGAGCCTGACAGCTTGCGACATTTAGAGCAGTGACACTGATACAAGTTGGGTAATGGCTCCTCTATTTTTAAAACTGACCGCACCACAGAGGCATTTTCCTTCTATCGCCAGGTATCCTATCAAAAAGCTTTGCGTCAGTCTTTCATGGTATAGAAAGGAGAGTAAATAGATGCTCGACTTGTTTGCGTGGTAACGGGAATGAGGAGAGACGCTTCATACGACTTTAGGTCACACGGACAAAAGTGAGTTGTAGCACTAGCTAAACTAGCAAATCGCGAATTATTAGAAAGAGGGCAAATACCTGCTCGTTGCACCAAATTAAAATATGACCGAGGACTAAACTGACTATTTTCAATTTAAGGCCTATACTTAACGTAGCTCCGCAAATTTGAGTTATTTCCCATTATAAAACAAGTTTCCTTTAACAGTAATTTTTGAACTTATCGTTTAACTTCTGCGACAGATCTCTTGAGTGACTATGAAATAACTCTAGTTATCAGAGCGTAACCTATGGAATAAGCCGAGGTATATATATCTGACAGAGAAACTGGAACAGTTAAATGATTAAATGGCTTAATGAGAATAGAGGCTTTGGATTTATCACCAAATATATTGATGGAATAGATACTTTTGCTCATTTCCTTTCAGTTTGCTCTAATGGGTTTAAGACTGTATTGGCAGGACAAAAAGTCAGCTTTGAAGTTGGGCCCGTTGAGGAAGGTCCAAAAGCACCAAATGTCCCTCTCATCTAGATACGCTTGGAGGCATACTAATCAAAAGCTTTACCTTCACTTTTTAGTCCAGCTATTATTTGATTGCAAAAGTCCAGTCTAACTTCGTCCTTCGTTTGGAACTCCAAATCTACTCCCTTTAGGTTATAGATTTGCAGTTGATTAAAACGATTTGGATGGAAAACAAAAGTATACCAGAAAATATCTATATGCCAGAACGCTCATTTTATAAGGATAAGACATCATTGAAAGGAAATAGATCATGATACCTACCAACGAAAATACATGGCGCCAAAAATATCGAAAATCACTGAATATAAAAGGCATTGAATATATATACTGGTCATTAAAAAAAGTTGCTCAAGATTATCAGGTAATCCTGTCCAAAATTCCGTTTACTAAACGTCTTCTTATTGAAAATGTCATGCGTCAAACCTCTGATTTAAATGAATCATCTCGGATTATAGGAGCATTGTTCTTTAAAAATACGACGCTCAATTCAGAGCACAACGGTAACTCATCAGAGTTTAGTTTCTATCCTAGCAGAGTACTGATGCAGGATTATACCGGGATACCTGCTTTGGTCGATCTGGCCGTTATCAGAGATGCGGTTGTACAAGCTGGCGGGGATCCGAGCCATGTCACGCCCCAGTGTCCGGTAGATCTTGTCATAGACCACTCGTTGATTGTTGATCAGTCAGGTTCAGAGTCCTCAATAAATACGAATCGTGAACATGAAATGACACGAAATAGAGAGCGCTATACCTTCCTAAAATGGGCACAAAAAAATTTCCGTAACTTGACCGTGATACCGCCTGGTAAGGGCATATGCCATCAAGTGAATCTGGAATATCTATCACACGTTGTTCGTGTAGACGAAAATGGAGTGTTAACACCAGATACTGTTATAGGAACCGACAGCCACACGACTATGGTAAATGGGTTAGGCGTGCTTGGTTGGGGAGTCGGCGGCATTGAAGCTGAAGCCGTAATGTTAGGTCAGCCGATCAATATCGCTGTTCCACGTGTTGTCGGCGTGCGTCTTGACGGACAATTGCGTCCAGGGGTTACTGCAACTGATCTGGTTTTAACGATTACAGAAAAGTTAAGGTCCCACGGAGTGGTTGGTAAATTCGTTGAGTACTATGGTTGTGGCTTAGCGCACTTATCTGTGGCAGACCGTGCTACGCTTGCCAATATGGCTCCAGAGTATGGCGCTACATGTGGTTTTTTCCCGATTGACAAAAACACAATTGCCTATTTAACGCTGACAAACCGCCCCTCATCACTGATCGAGCGAGTGCGTGCTTACGCTCAAGAGCAAGAGCTATGGTGGGATACAAACAGCTTCTCACCTGAGTATGATGAAGATGTTGTAGTGGATTTATCTGCAATTGTCACTTCAATAGCAGGCCCCAAACGACCTCAAGATAGACTCAACATCAGTGCAATTAAACAAGCGACTCTTGATCAATGTTCTATAGAAGGTGCCTCAAACTCAGACCCGTCAGGCTCATCTAGACACTTAAAGCATGGTGATGTTGTCATTGCAGCCATCACCTCATGCACTAACACATCGAACCCTGCTGTTATGCTGACGGCGGGGCTGGTTGCTATGGCAGCAGTAAAAAAAGGGTTGTCCGTTCCTAGCTACGTCAAGACTTCTCTCGCACCCGGCTCATTAGCTGTCGCTCGATATCTTAATGATACGGGCCTGCAACATTACCTCGACCTATTGGGATTTAACCGAGTTGGATACGGCTGCACAACATGCATTGGTAACTCTGGCCCACTGAAAAAGAATCTTGAAACCGAGATCTTGGAGAGAAGCCTGAACGTATCGGCAGTACTATCAGGTAATCGAAACTTTGAAGGCAGAATACACCCCTCTGTTAACCTAAACTGGCTTGCCTCGCCGCCATTAGTCGTCGCGTTCGCGTTAGCGGGCACGACCTGTATTGACTTAGAAAACGACCCGATTGCTATCAATGATAACAATGAACCTGTCTATTTAAGAGATCTTTGGCCAAGCCAAACCATGCTGAATGAAATGCTGAATCAAGTAGATAAGAGCCACTTTCGATTGAGCTACGACAACATTAGTAAAGGTGATGAAAACTGGGAACAATTGTCGATGAAAGACAGTCCCTGCTACCCATGGGACGAATACTCCACGTACATACAACGCCCTCCGTTTTTGGAAATACCACCGCCGACTTTTCCTGTTGAATCAGCGCGTATACTAGCCATTTTAGGGGATTCAATTACAACCGACCATATTTCACCCGCGGGGCGCATTTCAGAACATAGTCCGGCGGGTCATTATTTGCTTTCAAAAAACATTCGCCCAGAAGAGTTCAATAGTTACGGAGCACGCCGAGGAAATCATCACGTCATGGTTCGTGGGACTTTTTCCAATATACGTTTGGAAAACAAAATCGCCTTCCCGACCAGAGGCGGTGTCACGCGATATTACGGCGATACCAAACTGGATAACTGTAACATGTCGACGACTGAAAATGCTCCTCCAGTCATACCTATTTTCGACGCGAGCAGAAGGTCAATCGAGCTTCACGTCCCGTTGGTAATATTTGCTGGCAAAGACTATGGTTCAGGTTCTAGCCGGGATTGGGCTGCAAAAGGATGTTTGTTATTGAATGTAAAAGCGGTCATCGCGGAATCCTTTGAACGGATTCATCGCAGTAATCTGGTCGGTATGGGCGTATTGCCACTGCAACTAACGAGACAAGGTGAATTCGATGCACTCGTCCTAGAAGGTAATGAGACGGTTTTTATCGCGCCAAATGAATCTCTTAAGCCCTTACTAGAGCTAAACATTATCGTCGTAACCGACCGAGGTTCAGAGCATATCATTCCCGTTATTGCACGCATCGATAATCCAAAGGAGCTAGAATATTTCAACTCGGGAGGCATTCTCAAGTATGTCCTCAAACAGTTAGAAATGAATATGCCGATAGCCTAATAGTGCTCTGCGCCTTTAGCGTCGGATTATCTAAGTTTAAGAAAACGTACAAGAGGACTTTGTGATTCGAGATCTATTTAAAACAGGTTCATTTCGGTCTACTTAATGCAATTGCCGACCCGCAGCGCAGCCAACCGTTTCGCCATGTTTGCCTGAATACGATCCATGCTCCGCTACGGGCACTCACACGCCATTTCCTACCATGGCATGATGGAGAGCTTAGGTTCCCGTTAATCCAACATGAACTGTAACACTTTCAGACACCACTGGATGGAAGAAGTGGCCCCCGATTTTCGGACATGACTTTAAGTGGTCGATCTGTTTTGATAGTACCCAACAATACAGGGACAGATTATGACTAGAAAACGTAGAAACCACTCTCCTGAGTTTAAAGCTAAGGTGGCACTCGATGCCGCTAAAGGCGATAAAACCGTCGCTGAGTTAGCTCAGAAATACAACCTGCACGCTAACCAAATCTCGACATGGAAAAAGGAGCTGCTTGAAAACGCAGCCATGATTTTTGCCACCGAAAATCACACAGGAAAAGAGAATTCCGAAGAAGTGGACAAACTTCACGCCAAGATCGGTCAATTGACCATGGAAAATGATTTTTTGGCCAAAGTGCTCGGTCGTTAGACCGAGCCCAGCGAAAGAGTTCGCTGGTTAAATCCACCCCATTGCCGATAAAGCGCCAGTGTGAGCTGCTCAATATTGCTCGCTCTACCGCTTACTATCAACCCATAGGACTCTCTGCTGAGGAGATTGCGTTGCGCCGTATGATTGACGAAATTCATCTTCAGTATCCGTTTATGGGCAGTCGGCGCATTCGAACTGAGCTGGCTAAGAAGGGTCATAGCGTTAATCGTAAGCGTGTTGTTCGACTCATGCGCGATATGGGGATTGGGGCGATTTACCCCAAGCCCAAAACGACGCTGGCGAACAAAGCACACAAGGTGTATCCCTACCTGTTGCGTGATATCGAAGTCACTTACCCAAACCAAGCTTGGGCGATTGATATCACGTACATCCCAATGGCGAAGGGGTTCCTGTACCTCGTTGCTATTATCGACTGGTATAGCCGCAAAGTGCTGGCTTGGCGACTATCCAACACCATGGACACGAGTTTTTGTATCGAAGCGCTTGAGGAAGCGCTGAAGCATTATGGGCCACCTGATATCTTTAACTCAGATCAAGGCAGCCAGTTTACCAGCACAGAGTTCACACAGAAGTTAATTGAACATGACATACGTATAAGCATGGACGGGAAAGGCCGCTGGGTTGACAATGTTTTCATTGAGCGATTATGGCGAAGCCTGAAATATGAGGAGGTTTACTTAAAGGCTTATACCACGCCCCGTGAAGCCGAGCTTGAAATCGGCAACTACATGGTGTTTTATAATGAAGAGCGTAACCATCAAGGACTCAATAACCTCACTCCTGATGAGGCCTACTTCGGTAGGCAAAGATACGCAGCATGAGCTGGGTCAACCACTTAAGAAATGAGCTTATGCGTCCAACCATTGGGGTCCACTTCTCCATGTCGAAGTCCTGACTGAAGCCAGAGTCTTCTGTACCATCATCATAGTCACCTTGGTCTTCTGTCCAGTTGCCCATAACGAATACTCCTTCTTAGCTGTAATCCATTGCGCCACATGTATCACATGATCCGCCCTTACTGACCCAACCGGGACAACCTAAAGAGCGGCATGAATAACCTGATACCATAAGTGGCTTAATGAATGTCACTTGCATTGCTTGCTTCCTTTAATTGACGTTGTAGTAAATCTACGTTGTGTAGTATCCCACTGCGCTCGGACAGGATGTGTCCAAGACCGCAGAATGAGTGTGAAAATAGTCATCGTCATTGCCCTACCTTATCCAATGAAAGCTATGCCAAATCTCAGTGCGCGACGGTTTGAAACATTTAAAAATGTTTTGCCCTCAACCTGTCCGGCGGAAACCGTACGCTAGTAGCATGAGCGATAAGAGTGAAAAGCTAGCTTTAAGGCTAGGTGACATATTGACGAGATTGTTTATGGGAGAAGTGCTCCCCCCTGAGCAGTTGGTAGCGGACTATCAGGTAAGCGAGAAAACCCTGAGACGTGATTTTAATGAAAGGCTCGTCAACGCTCCGATTATCCGCACCAATGAGGGTTATCGGTTAGATCCGATCATTCGAAGTCAGGGCAATTTAAACATCAATAAAGTGCTGTACGATATTGGTTTGTCCGAGCTATTGCCTAAACACTACAAGCTCAATGGTCACGCACCTGTTCTGTTTAAGAACCCACGCTCTGAACGAACTGACAAATTCAATGCACTGTTTAAGCAACTGACCGAAGTCATCGCTGCTCAAGTGGTCATTGACCTTAACTACAATGAAAAACCGTTTGAATCTGTCCACTGTTATCGGCTGGTCAATGACAGGGGCATCTGGTATCTCGCCGCAACCTACTGTGACCAGCTACATTCGTACCGATTGAGGAATATTTCACAGATTCACCTACGGGAAGATAAATACAAACCCAGTCAAAAAGTCCACGAGGAGATACACAGACAAGGCATGGAGTGGTTAACTCCCGATAATGCTGAAGTACTTGTACAGGTTGATAGGGACGTTGCCCCGCGCTTTCTTGAAGGAACGATTCTCCCTCACCAGCAGCTATTGAAAGAACTGAGTGACGGTAGTTTGTTGGTTAGCAGTCGAGTATCAAGATTGAGCGATATCTTGCCTTTGTTGAAGTCTTGGATACCTCAAGTCGAGGTGCTTTCCCCTGTCAGCCTTAAGCTTGAACTGATACGCGATCTCCACGCTACTTTGGATCGTTACAAGTAGCTGCCACGTTCCGAACAACCAAATCCGATCAGCTTGCGGAGTAATTAGATCATGATGATCCAAATGCTTTATTTGCTGTACATGAGTATCGTTTCATCACGTTGCCACGTTAATAAATAAGGCCCTAGCGTTCTCTCTAGAAGCACAGCTCCAAGACAACAAAGAGCCCCGACATAATGTCGTTTCACTGCGCCGCTACAAATCGTCCTACCTATGAATTTGCCACTATGTACCGATTTTGAGCTTACCTATGTGCGATAAGGAAAAGAGTTGACTTGGCGAATCCTCAAACCGATACCGCGCAAGGGAAAACTCAAAATGATGCAGTTTTTGGTCGGGTTGAGACTAACTAATAAATAACTCCGCTAGGAGGTTGCTATTAAAGGGGTATTACCATGATGTCTGATGCACGAACTCTGCTCCAAATCACTCAGTCCAGTCCGTATTTTTACCTAGTTGATATCGCCAACTTGTTAAGCTTCACCGCCGTTGGCTATCTACTGGGTATGATGACTGGATAAACAGAGCCATGAATTGAACTTGTCACTATAGATCCCGGTGACAAGTTCCTTTTTTAAACCAACGGTTTTAGAGCCAATGTGTGGGAATCGTGGATTACCGCTTACAGCGCATGGCAACGTTGAAAATGACCAAGTTTTCGCGCCGACCTGTAAACATAAGATTAAGGTGCGCTCTTGGCGCTGTAATTAGAACAGATGACTATGGAAAATCTCATGGAAACTCGTTCTCAATACCCCTATACGTTACGCGCCATAGCAAAACCTAAACATTAGCTCCCATTGCTTCGACATAGCAATGGGAGCTTTTAATAACAAAACACCAGTGTAAACCAACCAAACTCGTTAAAATTAAGACTCCCTTCCTTGGTGTTTCCACCGTTCATTGTAATCCAGCAACTTCATCCCCTCTGAATCCCGAAGGCAACGGATTGGGTAAACGTTGCTAAAACTTGCCCCAATGAAAAAGGCTTCCCATCACGCCATAATTAACATGGAGCAATGGGAAGCCTTAGTGTCACTAGGAAGTGAGTCGACTATTTTATGGTACATACATGGTGCTTTCTACTTGGTTTGTTGCCGATGGACTAATCCACAGTGACTTTTATTTCATCGAACACGCCCATTTCGACGTAGCTGAGAAGGTTGGATTCCCACATCGAGTAGAACTCCATTACCTCACTACTTGTTATCGGCAGCTCCGGAACATAGGAAAAGCTGGCTGTTCCAGATGAGAAGTTAAAGTCCACCTCTTTCACCAGTTCGGGATAAGGACCACCGCAATACGCAAAGTCAGTGATGTAATCAAAAATCCACTGGTCGTAGAGGCGAACAAGCCTGATTTCAACAGGGTGCCAACCGCCGTTTTCCGAACTGTAAGATGAATCTCGGAAGTTGATCACTACCGATTGGATCATGGGTGTCCATTTACTTGATTCGCTGATCACTCGGTTTAAAGTATCTTGAAGATCGACACTGACAGGCAGCAGTAATCGCTCAACGTCAAAAGTTAAGTTCATAATAAATTCTCTTTTTAGTTTGTCAGGGAAGCACTCTTGCTAAGTGCTCAGTATGAAAGCCAGAGTTGGCTTGGATGGTAAGGGGTAATGTGGTTTTGGGGTTATTTCGCTTTGGTTTCAGCGTCCACGAGAGACAGCAACTCATCACGACGTTGCTCGTAGTCTGGTGCTAGAACGTGGAGAAACACCGATTTATCCGACTGGATGATAAGACCAAGCCCCCTGCAACAAGCTGCCATAAAACCAGCGTTGTTCGCTGACTGCCCGGAAAAGACACACTTCATCACAGAGCTCTTGAACGGCTTATCACCCTGCACATCTAACACAGCAGTGATATCTTTAAGCGGGATCCATTCCTTGCTGTGCAGACCTCCACCTTCATTACCCGACATGCGGATATAGAGCTCGTTTTCTTCACCGTGAATGGCGATTTCATAGAACACATGGTTCTCTGTTTTCGGTGATAGCTTTTTAGCTTTGCCCTCACGCACGATATAAGTGAAATGGTCAACTGGTAACTCTTCCACGACTGTTACTTGTTCATTGCCCTCTAAGATTTCAGGTTGAACAGTTTCTTGTTGTTGGTTTGATTTACGTGCCATAGGACACCTCCTTTAAGATGGAATTGTTCAGGTTTAGTTTGGTTTTAAGATTCAGCTTGATCAGCTAACTTGGCGACAGGGAACGTTGGACTGTTCATTGGAGCGCAGCAGTAAACACCACCACCTTGCATGGTCACTATGGCGACCGCTATAAGCCAAGGACAGTCCTCATCGTTTAATAACAGCACCCATTCTGGGTAATTAGTAACAAAGCGAAGGAAGTGTTGGTCTTCCTCAGATTCTTCACTCAAGGTTTCGTCGGTATCGGACTCCTCAATCAAGTACAAGGTCGTACCGACCTCATCCCAAAACGTTTTTGTGCTTTCTTCATCACCGAATGGCTCTATCAGGTGTTCGAGCAGTTTTGCTTTCACACCATCCGGCATTGGCAGTGATTGAATGTCTTCAAACTTGTTTACTGTTTTCATTTCTAATCTCCGTTTAATAATGAAAAAGCCCCTGTTTAGCGATGAGCTAAACAGGGGCTTTTCTAATGTCATTTCTAAATTAACTGGTTAAACCTAACTTCTTCATTCCCAACGTATCTCTGGCTTCGCAGTCACCATATCCGATAAACGAGAGCCAATCTCCCTCCGACGCCCTACAGTCAATTTTGAGTAGCGCCTTGTTGATGAAAGGTCAGCGTGATTTAACTGCTTGGCTATGTCGTGTAACGAGACTCCTTGTGACGCCAAAAGCGACCCAACAGTATGACGAGCACTGTGTAGGGTTAGATTCGCTTTATCTCCGGGTATGTCGGGCAGTCCCATCTTGGCTTTGATAGCCTTGAAAGCATGCCTAGGTTGCCCTACTGGTTTACCCTTTTTGCGTCCAGGAAAGAGATACGGGTTATTCGCCACATGAGGCACCGACCTCAAAATATCAAGCATGTAATCACTTAGGAATAAAACGTAACTACTACCGTTTTTCGTATGCGGAATAGTGAGTGTTTTTTCCTCCCAATTCACATCGGATTTTAAGCGTAAACGCAGTTCCTTATCCCTCGCGCCAGTCAAAAACAGCAGAACTAAGTACGCACCAATGCTCTTATCCTCATGGTTCAGAGCGTGACCTATGAACTCCTTTAACTGTGACTCGGACAAGTAACCAGTGCGCACGTTATCTTCTTTCAACAAGCTCACCTTGTCAGCAATAAGTGGCGCGTCCATCAACTTGTATGCCTGACGATTGATCGTTTTAAGCAGAGCTAGAACACGGTTTATCGAAGCAGGAGCATAAGGCTTGCCTTTAATCGTCACAGTATTTTGCATCTCCATTTGGACTTTGATGATATCGGCGGCGGTTAGGTCATAAATGGATATGTGATGTATCGACTTAGCTAAACGAAATCGCGCTACATCATCCTTCCAGCTACGTTTCTGTTTAGCGAGAGGCAAATAGACTTCATCAAAGAACCGTTCAAGAGTCATCGTCTTCTCCGTAGTCTGATTGTCACGCTCAAGCTTGGGATCAATACCTTCAATAATTTGCTGGCGATACTCTTTGGCTGTTTTGCGCAGTGTGGCGAGGTCAGTTTCAGGATGCTTACCAAGACCAATAGATGCCTTCTTACCTGTTACCGGACTGGTATAACGCAGCAGGAAGCGTTTCCCACCAGACTTACCCACTAAGCAACGAACGCCAGTAGGCAAACCGCTATCTTTCATAGCGGATAAATTGACTTCGTAATCGGTGGATTTAGCGCTAGCCGGATTGGGTTTAAGGTTGTTGAGGAAAGTGCTGGTGAGTCGTTGTGATTTGCTCATTCAAACCTCCATTAACTAGATATTCAATTAGTTAATATGTGTTTGAATGGTTGTTTGTTACGGTTAAATAAAAGCTGAACAACACAAGAATAGTATCATTCAGCTTATATATCACTCTACTAATCAGTCACTAGGTTTCTTTGACTGCTCTAGAGGTATTGTACTTGAAGTTTGTCCTTCATCCTTTGCTAAATTAGGCGTCACATCATTGATTTTTGATTCTATTTTCTCAGGTACATTCAGAGAACTTGTATTACCAATATCAGGTATCTTCTTACCCATACAGAAAATCAATATTGTTAAAATAAATAAAACGCCACCGATCCCTAGATAAAAAATCTTTGCTTTCGTTGTACTTCTGATATTTTCAAATCCAAGAATACTGACAGCGCTTTCTTCACCAATTTTCCCTGTTAGATTAATATTAGGTAATTGAGTTTTGATTTGTTCCTCCATCTCAATTCCTTTGAGAACAGCTCCTTTTAGAAGAGGGTGATACCAATAAACATCTACTAAAAAAACCAGCATCCAAACAATAAAAGAACCAAGAGCAAGAAAGGAGGCAACAGGAATATTATATCCGTCATTCCGCAGCTAATTCCAGAATTTAAATAGTGTGATCTGGCGATCAGTTTTTCATAAAAACCACGACACCATCTTGACCGCGATCGACAGTTTTGATCTATTACTGCTATTTGACGGTCTCAAAATATGTCTACCCATCCTGTTATTAAACGCTTAGATCACCTTGGTCTCATTGCCGCCTTTTGTCACGAAATTGGCCTGCCACGGATGATAGATGCCGTTATCCCAAAATATTCTGACCACAATGTTTCTCATGGTGACGCGGTATTGGCCATGCTCCTAAATGGACTTGGCTTTCATAGCAGAACACTGCACATGTTCTCGGACTTTTTTAAGACCAAGCCTGTGTCTAAGCTACTCGCCAAAGACATTGAAGCACACCACCTTACTGATGATGTACTAGGCCGCACCTTAGATGCTCTATACGAAGCCGATGTCTCAGCGCTCTATCAGGTTATTGCTGAGCGTGTTGTTGATAAACTGGGCTTGACGACGGATTCTGTTCATCTTGATATCACTAGCTTCCACGTTGATGGTGAGTATGCACAAGATGAAAACACCAACGTCATTAAGCTTGTAAGAGGCTACAGTCGGGATCATAGGCCAGAGCTTAACCAAGTGGTGCTTGAACTCATCTGTGAAAACCAAGCAGGTATTCCTGTTTACATGCAAGCACTGAGTGGCAACACCAATGATGCCAAGGCATTCGCTGAAGTCACTAAAAGACACATACATTGCCTAAAAGCCGCGCAAAATAGTCGTTACTTTATCGCTGATGCCGCCTTGTACACCGAAGAAAGCATCTCCTCGCTAGATGAGCAAAATCAAAAGTTCATTACCCGTGTACCCATGACCATCAAGCTCGCAAAACAAGCACTGTTTGCGCTAGAGCCAGAGCAATTAATCGCTATTGATGATGGCTACTCAGGATGTTGGATAGACTCGGATTACGGAAAGGTCAATCAACGTTGGTTGCTCGTTCACAGTGAACAGGCCACCAAGCGGGAAGAAATCACTTTCTTCAAGAACTTAGAGAAAAACATAGCAAAAGAAATCAAAGCGTTGGAAAAGCTAAGTAAAAAACCATTCGCTTGTGAAGTTGACGCAGAATTAGCGTTTAACGATTTCAAGAAACAATCTGACTTACTAGGGTTTGAACAAGGCACTCTCATCAAACTGCCGACTTACTCTCATTCGGGCCGCCCAAAGACAGATGAAGCACCGACAGGATACCAATACTTTATCGAAGCCGCTCCCTTCACCGACCTAGAAAAAGTAAAACTGGCTAAGCTCAAAGTAGGCATGTTTATCCTCGCGACAAATGACACCGACAATGAAGAACTCACCATGACGGCTCTTCTAGCACATTACAAATCGCAACAAAAAGTCGAGCGCGGCTTCCGCTTTCTAAAAAGCCCTGAATTTTTAACCTCTTCCATCTTCTTGAAAAAGCCTGAACGCATTGAAGCGTTGCTAATGATAATGACGTTGAGCTTGCTTGTTTACGCCAGTTTAGAACACAAAATCAGAGAGCAACTCGCACAAACCGAAGCGTTCTTCCCAAGTATGGTAAAGAACAAGACGACCTCCAGACCGACGGCACGTTGGGTCTTCTTGCAATTCGAAGGCATAGATACGTTAGAAATCAACGGCCAACGGTTCATCACTGGACTTCAAGAGCACCAAACACAACTACTCAAATTACTCGGTAGATTCTATGAGGTAGTTTATTCCTAAATTAGCTGCGGAATGTCGGTTATATCCTACCACTTCAGCTTCATATTGGGACTTTAAGCTTACACCGATCGCACTGATAAAGGCAGAAACGATTAATAAACCAAAGTTTCTAACCTTCATTTCAAGGTCGTTAAAGTGTTGTTGAACATCAACTATTTTCTTCCATACTTCCACATTTAGCTTCAAATATTCAAGCTCAATGTCTTTTTCATCACTCATGAATAAGCACCTTTAAACATTTGAAAATCAAATATCTCTAATAACTCGGAGAAACTATCTACGGTATATGTTGGTGGGATATGATGATAATTATCTTTAATTTTCTTTTCTCGTTCTACGTCTTCATCCGTCCAATGTGTAACAGCTCTCAACAACTCATAACCTTCAGCATTATTTTCAAAATGAGCAGTACCATATCTCGCAAATACATCTGTAACACATGCCTGCTGAGCCATCTCAATGTCTTTCATTTCACTATCACCGATGTAAACACATTCTTCTACATCAGCACCGAGGTCATTTATAATATCTAGTAATAACTTCGGGTTAGGCTTCGTCTCACCTTCAGGTGTGTGTCTTGGTTTGGTAAGTGAAAAACTGAACTTTGTTCCTGAGCCTAATTCCTCAGGAAGCTCATGGTCTGGTGGTGAGAACAAGTAATCAATGTAGTTATCCAAACCCAGCTTCTTCAATCGATATGAAGTGTAGTATGACTTAGACTCTGTATACGCAATAATTAGCACACCAATGCTTTTTAAAGCTTTAAGAGTGTCTTCTACTGTAGGATATAAACGCAGATGTTTTTTTCTTTCAGATCGGAATGCATGAATAGCTTCACCGAGCGCGTCATTGATCCCATCTTCAGAACCATACATATCAAGTAAAGACGGTAAATTTTGAAGTAAGAAGGCATACTCTGCGGTGCCGTGTTCTTGATGAATTTTCTTAACTTCAGGCAGGATCACGTCACTACTTAATCCTGTAATCTCGTAGACCTTGTCAAACATCGCCGAGTTACTAGCATACCAAATACTAAACCAGTCAAATAAAGTGTTGTCTAAATCGGTAATGAGTACAGTTTTTTTCATTTAACTACTCTAATCTAAGTCGTGGGAATCAAGTATCCCAACAGGTTAACACTAGAGAGCACCCATTCAAAGGTAAGCCATTATCATTCACGACGGAAGTAACTAAGTAACACCAAATATCATACTTCCAAAACACTCAAAATGATAATTATGTAGATATCCCCAACGCGCTTACTACACACACCGCAAAACCTCTTATCTCAAACCGACTTTTCGACTATCCATCAAAACGATCAGTTGTTCCACAAAGGCAAAACTAAAACCTCATAGCACCGTAAAGTCACCATGGTCGTACCATGGTTCTTCTCGCTCGAAGCCCTTGGTAATACTGGCTTGCGAGATGTCAGCTTTTTGCATTTGTTGGATTTACTGGGATTCTCTTGCGCACAGAATCGTCATGTGATGAACCATATATGGACCATGGGAGAAATTTTAAGGAGGATAAAGGAAGTCTATTGGAGCGAAAAAAGAGAAGACAACAGAAAAGGAAAACTGAGGTAAACACCTGAAAAGTAGAACATTTTCAAACACCTAAAACGACGAAAGGCCGCTATAAAAGCGACCTTTCTATGTATGGTACCGGTGGGCGGACTTGAACCGCCACTCCCGAAGGAAACGGATTTTGAATCCAAAATCAGCAAGGCTGATCCGTGTACTAACAATCACTTAAAATCATTTCCACACCAGAATTCATGGTAACTTATCGGCATCAAATTCAAGAATTAACCTGCGCAATATAAACCATTATAACGATTGCGTTTGCACATAGTTCGCCAAGGAACCCTCAACGAACTACAGCTGAAATAGACGTTTCCATCAAGCCATATGAATCATAGTGTTACGAGATAATGGAAACGGATTTTGAATACAAAATCAGCAAGGCTGATCCGTGTATAAACAATCACTTAAAGTCATTTTCACACCAGAATCCATGGTAACTTATCGGCATGAAATGCACTGTTAGATAGCGCAAGAATAACCCCATCCAACCATCACGTTTGCCCATAGTTCGCCAAGAAACTCTCAACGAACTACAGCTGAAATAGACGATTCCATCAATCCAGAACTCGTCACACAAGCGGAATCCCACAAAAGACCGTAGCTGTTGTGAGATCATAGCATTAAGTTAGCCATTGGTATTATTAACACTCTCCCTTATAACAGATCTCCTTGCGTGTTCCTTCAAAATTAGTAAAAATCCCTTTTCTAAAACTGAGAAACGCGAAATGAGTACAAAGAGAACCCAATCAGGCGAAACTACAAGTGATTTAATCCTATCATCACACACCGGAACAAATGACGATCTATTTCCTAAAATACTCCAACTTTTTGTAAAAGAGGGGTCGACTATAGCTGATGTTACATACGGCAAAGGAGTATTTTGGAAAAAAGTAGATAAAACAAAATATAACATCCACTTTTCCGATATTGATCCTAACGTTAAAGACCAAGATAAAGGAGTCGTTCCCAACATAGACTCCAGAGATCTACCATACGAAAACTCCTCCCTAGATGCTCTCGTATTTGATCCACCATACATGGAAGGATTCTACAGGAGAAGCGAGACTCATTTAGCAGGCTCATCAAGTCATAGCTCTTTCAGAGAAGCATACTCTAACGGCACAGCTACAAAACAAACAACTGAACTAAAATACCATGATCTTGTAGTCGATATGTATATGTCATCTGCTCTGGAGGCTCGACGAGTCCTTAAAGATAACGGTGTATATATCGTAAAATGCCAAGATGAAGTTAGTGCCAACAGACAAAAGCTCAGTCATGTTGAAATTATATACGGACTCGAAGGGTTGGGATTCTACTGTAAAGATCTCTACGTTTTAACAAGAAACAATAAACCAGTTGTGAGCAAGCTTAAAACTCAAGTTCACGCAAGGAAAAACCACTCCTACTTTCTTGTTTTTATTAAGAATGCAGGAAAAAAAGGATATTCTAACTGTAGTGACCTAGTAAGAAGCTACTGGGATAAAAAAACAGACTAAAAACGCCATTGTTCGGCAATTTAGATTTACTGTCGAACAATGGTATTTACTAGTGATTTTTTTTCCATTGTTACTCTTCGTCGATTTCTTGACCTAAAGAATCGTCTAATAACTCTTCAATATCAGTAGTCCACTCTTCAGATAGGGGATACGTGATCACTTCAGTTGTCGCAAGCAAGTACTGTTGATCTTCCGTACTATATTTCTTAGAGGTTGTCAGTCGACAATCTCGATTTCTTTTATATGCAAAATCCCATTTACCCGTAAAAGGAAACAAAGGAACTGCGAGTATGTCATAGTCACCACGTTTATAGTTCGTGGTTTCCACCACATTTCCATTCGGAAGAGTCACTGGTCGCTTGTCACTAGCGTCATTTTGTACATCTGCTGATAAACTACCTAGATTGTCATTCCAGCATATGCTATTGGTTTGAATAGATTTATTTTGTATTGTGTACCTTCTTCCATTAAAAACAAAGTCTCTATCAATCTTGTTATTCTCCCGATCATGATCATCATGCTTTCTTACGTCATCGATTTCTTGATGAGGCTCAAGAACATGTTTCTCAAACATCTCCTCAGCAATATAACCTAGTATCATCCCTCTCAAACTTGGAGCTCGCTTTATAGCGTTAACTAAGTCTTCGGGCTCGACCTCATCAATGATATTGATAACGTTATCTCTAGCAGCAACAGCATCTTCATGATCGTAATGCTTAAATTTTTTACCCATAAACTAGCCTAATTTTTATAGTGAGTTACTATAGTAGTGCAACAGCACCTTTAACTTCAATAACCCACTTTAAAACTTATTGTGATCAACTAGTTACAAATAACTTGAACTTTGAACTTATCGAATCAGGCATTTTCTTACACCCCGCACACAGTTAGACCAAATCGTTCACCACTCACTATCAGGGTAATACCATATTAAATCGGGCCTCCTAGCGGAGTTATTTATATGTTTAGTTACACTCGATGAAAAACAGCACCGTTTTGAGAGTTCCCATACCCGGTATGGGTTTCTACTTTCATCAATTGCCCCACTCTCCATACCACACATCAAAATCTCAAAAATCATCGTTCTGCCCCTCCCACTTTCTACATAACCTTTTAACTCACGCACCAAGCCAAGACGAAGCCACACTCATCAGCGGATGAGCTCTGTGGTATAAAGAGGGGCGCGTCACCCACCAACAATGCACTTGGTTATAAGAGAGCAACGATGAACAATGAAAACAAACCTGACCATGTTGAAGCCATAGATAAAGAACTCGACGAATACTTCCAAGCAGAAACCACCGACCAAACTAAAGAATCAACCAGCATTGAACTCGACCAATTCCTCACTCAAGAACAAACCGATGAATACTCAAGTAAAGCTGTCGATGATGAGCTCGACATCTACTTCGAGAATGAACAGCAGTCACCATGGCAAGCTCTCAAAGGCGATGATGAAGCGGTTCACATTGGTATAGACAGTGAGTACGTCTACAACGCCGAGGAAAACCGAAACGACATTCTGTCCTATCAGTATTATCTAATCGCAGGTGAACACCACATGAGCGATGTGGTACTTACCCCCGTTGCTGATGTTATCAAGAAGTCCAGAGCCGCGAACAAAAGCCGTGAAGATGAACTCAAGGCGATTAATCGAATCAAGAAACCTCGTAAGAAATTTGAAGAGTTCTTGGTTGAAGTACTCCAAACTGCAATGGGGCGCGGATTCATCACAGGATGGCCAAAGAAAATCTACATCTATGCTCACTACCTCAGAGCTGACATGGTGTCATTCGAAGCGTTCTGGGATACCAGTCAGAAAGCGAAACTGGAAGTCGTCAGAAGCACATTAACCTCCACACGTGGCGCATACGGCATCGACCTAGACGCAGTGGGTAGAACCAAGCAAGCTTCAGAGCCCGTTCACTTTACAGACAAGAATGGAAAGAAACGTGAGAGTCGTGTCCGCTTTGTAGATACTTTACTACTTAGCCCAGGGCAAAGTGGACTTGATAGTGCGGGAGAACTCATCGGCATGCCAAAAGAAGTGATCCCAGCTCCATATCGCAAAGACCGAATGGATGAACTACTAGTAGAAAATGAACCACTCTTCCTTCGTTACGCATTGAGAGACGCCGAAATCACCGTTAAGTACGGATTGGAAATGCAACACTTCGCCCTCGAAGACATTAAAAAATCACTCAAAGATAAAGTTCCAGCAAACAGGTTAGATAAACTTCAGTTTAAGCACCTACCATCAACACTGGGTAACTTCTCTGTATCACTATTCAAAGCCCTCACGGGTGATAAAGACGATCTGAACCAAGCACTCGGTATGGAGACCAAAACGATTCAATACTGGAATCAAACTCAAGGTCGAGTCATGCAGAAGAAAGAAACTGTCATCACTGCTGGTCGTCGTATCTTCGAACAACTGGCAATAGACTGCTTCCATGGCGGAAGAAACGAATGTTACGTGTTTGGTGGCGTAAACTTAGGCGATTACAACGATTTCGATCTTGCTACAGCGTACGTCAATGCCTTAATGGACATTAAACCCGTAGACTTCGAGAAAAGCTTCACTTCAACCAATATCAATGACTATCTCGGTCATAAAATGGGGTTTGCTTACGTTAAGTTTAAATTCCCAGAGCACACTAAGTTTCCATCTCTTCCAGTCAGAACGGACTTATACGGCCTGTACTACCCACTAGAGGGCTACTCTTACTGCACCGCACCTGAAATAGAAGTCGCATATAACATGGGGTGTGATATTGAAATTCAGTTCGGTGTTATCGTTCCATGGATTGAAGATAAAGAGCCACTTTTCAAAGGCTTTACGGAACTAATCAGAGAGCAAAGACAAAAATACACGGATGAAGGCGATAAATTCAGAGAGAAGCTCTGGAAGGAGATTGGCAACACACTATACGGTAAATTAGGGCAAGGACTCAAAGGAAAGCGCGGTTTCAACTCATTAGATGGGTTAAGCAAAAATATCCCACACTCTCCTGTTACCAATCCATATTTTGCTGCCAGTGCCACAGGGTTCGTTAGAGCGGTTCTCTCAGAGCAATTGGCAGGGATTCATAAACACCATGGCGACGACTTTACCGTTGTAAGTGCCACAACAGATGGGTATCTCGTAGACTGTACTGAAGAACAACTCTACGTTTCAGGAACCATTAGCCAACGGTTCAGTAAGATATGCGAGCAAACGGGTGACGGTAAGATGATTAAACATAAGCACCATGCTAAACAAATCATCGCAATGAAAACCCGTGGACAAATTACTGGTGAATATGGCGATACCGAACCTGTCATAGCAAAAGCAGGCGTTAAGCCACCAGAATCAGCCTTATCATCGGCAAAGGATGAAAATGCTTATATGGTCGAACTGTTCTTAGACCGTTACCCCGGACAGAAGATCCCAAACAACTCATTGATTTCACCTCGTGACATGTACCTTAAAGACATGGACTTGATAGAAATCCAACGAGAAAAGACGCTCAACTTAGAGTTCGACTTTAAGCGTAAACCCGTTAATCCTCGCATGACTAAAATCCGCCACCCTAAAGGTCACATCGTCGAGCATATCTACTTCGATACCGTACCTTGGAAGAACGAGCAAGAGGGACAACAGACTCGCGCATTGTTTGATGGATGGCGACGCGATAACTGTCTTAAAACAATGGAAGATTGGGAGAACTGGTTCGACTACAGCAAAACCAAACCGCTACTGAAGGGATCATACATCAAGTATGAGGAAGGCGGTTCACAGGGTGCCCTACTAAAACTCGCGTTACGTGCCCTATCTAAAGAGAGCTACGGACTGACCAAAACCATTAATGGTAAGAAACTTACTCTCAAACAACTTACTGAACTGTTTAACAATGCAGGATTTAGAATTGCAGATAATGCCATTAGTAATTCACGAGACACTGCTTTTCGTCCTAACGTACTCGCTGCAACCCCAAGACTGATACCACTATTACGTTGGTTAATTGCAACGTTCCCTGACATGGAGATAGAACACTTTTTCCATAAAGACGAACTGGATGAAGTAAAAATGATGCTGAAGAACTCGTGATAGTTGGTAACGATAGCGGAAAACGTGAAGAGAACCGCTTACACACAAACATTTAACTGGTTGATTTTAATAAATTATATCAACATAAATGGATGTTATATCTTGATAGGGGATTAGGTTAACGATTTCGTGATGGGATTACTGACGTAATCAGAGGGGAATTGCGTGACCTAATTACACTATCAAGATACAACATCCATATTTTCTCATAACATGATGATTTAAATATCATTATTCGTTCCTAACCGAGTTAACCTATCCCGACCTCTTGCCTTTATCCAATCTTAAAAAGGGGGTCAGTGCTTCAATTTTTTCTAAATTTAAATTTCGTGACGCCCGTCACAAAAATAAAAATGAGAATATTGATCCAATTTTCTCTTGACAAATACCGATACATATCTAGCAGGTTCTTAAACCAATTCTCCCGAGTGGATGAATATCCCTTTTTAGTGACAAGCAATTCGGTAATACCCTCGTTACACGCCTTTTAAACAACGATACGCCCCCTTGTAATCCACTTTTCATTTTTTCACTATAAAACACTCAAAACCATATATAAGTTGTTGTTTTAAAGGGGTTTTCAATATTGACCGAAAACTTAAAAGGGGCTTAAATGAGGACTCTTTTTAAATATGGAGACAAGAAAAATGACTGATGTAAACAAAGCATTAGAGTTCACTGAAAACCTTTTAAGCGAGTTAGCCGATGCAGTTGTAAACGCGTTGTCGAACGCGGGTGCTGGTCGTGTTGTTGATAAGGAACTGTGTGAGCAAGCCCAGTACGATATTGGTGCTGCAATGTGCGAAGCTAAACAGCTCTTTCAAGGAAACAAGAATAAGTTCGGTAAATGGCGTGATGAAAATATTATCGGCAACGGTAAACGTACGGTAGATAAGCGCACGCTTACACGTTGGACTAACTTATGTGAATTCGGAACGCTAGATGAATGTCGTAAAGTAGGATTTACCAAAGTTTACAAGTTATCGAGTAAACGCTATGCCCCTTTGCGTGAGCAAATTAAACAACACCTAGAACAACACCCGGATGTTGAATCCGACACTATCAATGAAATGTTCAACGATTTTGCAACTCAATTAAAAACAGAGAAGAAACAGACCACCCCCGTTGTGAATGATGACTTAGTTGACAAGGTATCGGAACTGGAAGCTCGCCTCAAAGAGCTAGAGCAGGAAAATGCCAACCTACGTCAACAGTTAGAAGGTCAACCCACTCTTGAAGCTGCGTAACTTGTTACCGAAACGACATTATGACGTTTCGGTTTTGCTATCGACTATTAAGGAACACCCATGTCAACCGAAGTAAAAAAGAACACGGTGAATTTATTCAGTGTCAAGTTACAGGTGTCAACGAGTATCTTGGCATCAATCAATATCACTGATAGCAATATCAGTGTCAGAGCAGCGAGCGGTAAACAGCTAGCTCATTTGACTCTCAAAGATGAAGAAAGTGAGCAAAATCTCGATACGCTATTTGCTGACCTTGAGAAGCTTTGTATCCGAGACGCGAATTACTGGATAACCCTCCCAACAGGTAGTTGGGTGCGGAAAAACGCCATTCTAGGATATGAATGTCACCTTAGTGAAAAATATCAAGGACTTATCCTGAGAACTCAAGGTAACCGGATTCTTTCATTTATTCCCTGTGATGATCTAGATACACAGTTAGTGATCAAACAGGAAATTCAGAAGGCTGCAGCAGCCTCATCACCGTCCCGTCGTTACAAACCGACTTGGAACTTTTATCAAAACGCAGTTTAACTACATCTTTTACTTAACTATTGGAGTATCCATCATGAACATGTCTATCTATGATTTAATCGTTAATGCTTTCACCGCTGAAGCAATTCGCACTAACCAGAACCGCCAAACTCGCCTTCGTGAGGTACGTAAAGTTGGTCAGAATATCGAGTCGAAAGGTGGCAAGATCCAACACTGGGATCAAATCCTTGATGAGCTTGAAACCGCGCTGGTGCACGACTATGACACTAAACGCGATTCTTTCGGTTACAAGGAGACAGCGAAGCGCTTGAAGCAGGTGATTAGCGAAGTCACTGGTCACTAACGTGTTACAAGTTACTCTCACTACTTAATAGTTTTTTAATAGTACGTTCTTTATCAAATAAATTGCCCAGACCTTAGCGATTATTTCATGCAAGAATTTCAATATCCTATCTGAAAGGTGTTTGTTGACAGACGTTGGCAAACACCTTTCTACCCTCTGCTTTCCATTCTTGAAACGACATAATTTCAGCACGAACCCACCAATAAAAAAGAAGCAGAGTCTAACCTTAGTCAGAATTTCATCAACTGCAGACAAAGAGTCTCTAACCTTAGTCGGAATCTCATCAACTGCAGACAAAGAGTCTCTAACCTTAGTCAGAATCTCATCAACGTCAGATAATGTAATAATATGATCTTCGACAATTTTTTTAGTAGTTTTTAACTTATGGTGCGCTAGGGCTGGAAACAAAAGTTCAGGTAGATGAGGATCTTTTAGGAGCCTGTCATCAAAATCAGGGTATAACTCCGGAACAATCATCGACAAATACAGCGCTTGTACATCTGTATAACCCGCAGATTGTTTAGGTGACGGCAAACCGATACTAGAGCAAAAATCATCATCAACAAACTCGGCGGCATTACATCGAACGTCTTCTATAGCTGCTTTGACGTAATGCCAGACTCCACTACCAGCTAAAACGGTTTCTCGACCATTGATCAATGTGCTCTCTGTTTCAAATGCGCTAGCGTGATACTTCAATCCTTTCTCATCTAAAAGCGCTTTTAACTGTAACTCACAAGCTTTGATTCGCTTCTTAAGAACATTAATTTCTTTCTTTTTTCTAGACATTGTTTACGCAGTTTCACAATACAACGACTGATAATCCTATCATAAGTATTGGGTATGTTAGTCCGTGTTATTAACTCCCCAACGAACTAAATGATCACTAAGCTAAAAGTCCCTATGATAAAAAGAGAAAGCACCAATCAAAAATTACGACCAACAAAAAAGCAGAGACGGAATGTCTCTGCTTTTTCTATCAACTTAAATTTATTCCTGCTAAATCGCAAAATCCTCTAGGGACTGGCCATTATTCAATGCTTCCTGAATCGCAGCAGGCGTTCGCCCCTGCCCCGTCCAGGTTTTTTCCTGACCTGAAGCATCAGTATATTTATATTTCGCAGGCCTAGGTTGACGTTTAGCTTGTGTCTTAGCAGGCTTGTTCGAAGAAAGGGCCGAGATTAACTCGTTCACATCCAGACCTTGTT
The DNA here is from genome assembly GCF_015767675.1 of Vibrio navarrensis. NCBI lineage: Bacteria > Pseudomonadati > Pseudomonadota > Gammaproteobacteria > Vibrionales > Vibrionaceae > Vibrio > Vibrio navarrensis. The sequence continues at coordinate 3,050,275 of NZ_CP065217.1, forward strand.
CCGTGATTTGTTTAGCTATCGCCGCTAACTGAGCTTCTTTCTCCGCTTGCTCCTCACGGATTTTCGCCTCTTCTTCTCGGCGTTCTTCAATCACTGTAGTGAATTTACCGTATGCTTCCTCTAGCTGCTCCATGGTTAAATCGCGAGCAAAAGCACGAAGACTACGCAAATTGAGTAACGTTTTAATAAGTTCGTTCATTGTAAACCTCATAAATACAGCCCGTGTACGTATTTATCCGGGCTATTACATCATCAATAAAAAGTAAGAAACTAAATCAATTTACTTCAGTTCTATTTCTACCATTATTCTTAGCTTTATAAAGAGCTTGATCTGATTTTTTTATCACATCATCAATTCGTTCAGCCAAACCTTCCCAAGACGAAATTCCTATTGAAATCGTGATGTTTCCAACTGTCGGGAATGAATATATTTCAATAGACTTACGTATTCTCTCTGCTGCTTCAAATGCTCTGTTTAAATCCGTATTAGGTAAGAAAATCATAAATTCTTCTCCTCCGGCTCGACAGAGAACATCGTGCTCCCTAGCTTGGTTTTTCATAAGTTGTGAAACATTCTTAAGTAATTCATCACCTACGTCATGACCATATGTATCATTAACTTTTTTAAAATAATCAACATCCAGAGCAAGAACTGAAAATGGAATATTCTCAAGACGGAAACTTTCGATTGCTTTATCTAAACCACGTCTATTCAAAAGTCCAGTCATTGAATCGGTTAAACTATCAGAATGAAGTTTTTCTATCGTATTAGACACGATACTAAAAGCTCGTAAGAAACTTATTTTTAAATGCGAGGCTTCAAAATACCACGGTTTGATCTTCTTCAAGTCATCCATTGTCTTTACATGACTTTCGAAATTTCTAACAGCGCTGGCCAGTTGCCAAAGTGGCCTAGAAATGAAGATAGATGACACCCAAATTAGTAAAAGCGTTAGTATGCCAATTGGCAGTGACTCTAGAAATACTTTCCACATTTGTTCGTCAAGAGTAGAGAGCGTTAATTGCTTTGACTTTTGAGCAACAATCCCCCAACCTGCATTCTTCACCGGAGCATATCCTGCAAGCATTTCCACCCCTTGAGAGTTAAAAATATCCTTCCCTCCAAAATCTCCTTGGATAACATCGTTAATAACTTCATTATTAACGATAACTTGGCCTATTCTTCGCTTATCAGGATGGTAAATGAGTGTATGATTTCTATCAACAACGTAAAGATATGACCCATCTTTATAACCATGCTGCCCCAATAATGTGGTTAGGATATTTTTCTTTTCCAAGTAAATTGTTCCACCAACATACCCTAAATACTCCCCTGAAGAAGAAAAAATTGGATAGGAAATGCTGGTTAAATAGTTGCCTGCTGGTGACACAAAGGGATCAGTGATGATTGGCGCTTGAGCCCTTAAAGACTGAAGGGACCTTTCACTAGTCAATTTAACACCTTTAACCTGTACAGTTTCAGGTGAAACGGCAACAATGATCCCTTCTGTATTAACGATAACTACTGAGTTAAATGAATCAGTTTGAGTACGGAGACGCTCTGCTTCAAGTTCGAGCACCTGTGAGTTATTCATTTTAGAACTGAGAACATGCGCACTAAATTTTAGTTGCGAAAAGGCGGATTCGATAAAAGCGTCCGTCATTTCTGCCATTTTCTCTGCGTATACGCGATTCGACTCCATTGTGTTGTTGACAATCAAATCCCGTTGAACTTTATAGATGGAGTAAAATGCATTAAAAAGGGTAATAACTACGCTGAATACACCTAAGATTAAAATCAATTTTCTTAAATTTAATTTTTCAAACATTTACCCACATGGCCCCATATTCTAGTTATAGTTTAGTCAATCTAATCGACTAAATCCTTAGCTGCAACTTATATAAAGTCAACAATTATAATTCAAACCTAATGAAAAGAGAGTTCCCCCTCTTTTCAAGGCTTAGTCAGCTTTTCCCAAAACCCCACCTAGGATACCACCGACAAGAACGCCAATGGGTATTGAGGCAGGATGTGGTATTCGAGAAGCAACAATAGCGCCAATGGCACATCCCTTCTTAGCACCGCTCAAACTGAGTTCAACTTCGATTTTTCTATCTTGGTCTTGATTGGGATAACGTATATGAACTGCTTCATTTCGCATCATATTTCCTTACTTAAACGAAAAAGGGCGACAACGTGAATAACGCTGCCGCCCTAGTGATGTCACACCAACTCTACTTGAGCCTGCTCAAATGCCGAGAGTCCCCACTTTCTACATTCAAGCTATAGAGTAGGTCAGTGCAACAAACTCTTTAAATTAGTCGATTAATGACATACTACTTAGCAGTGCACTTTGTTGCATCCGTTTCTTTACCGTTCAGAGTTCCGCATACATCAGCTTGCCACTGCACAATGACACCATAAGCCGCTGTATTCTGAGTGCCAGGCTTACCGTTCCACTTCGATTCAAGCAGTTCTTTCATTTGTGAAATATCACCCGGATTACCGCCGAGCGTACCGCCAGCGAATGATGAGGTGGTAGCGAATAGACAAGTTAGACCTAGCAGGATGATTGATTTTTTCATTGTGTTATTTCCTTGAATACATCATGACGCCATCAGTGAAGGCACCGAGAGCGCGAATGGTTAATAGTTTAAAGAGGGTGATCGACAGGTTGTGTCGAGACGAGTGAATCAATTTCACTCAGGTTATATATGCCTTGTCAGACATACTTTGCGGCGACCAATAAAAGCGATAGCAATATCAGTAACCTTATGAAGTTTCGCTAGAAATAATCGGAGTTTCTGAAAGCCCGACACACCCTGACGAGTGGTCTATCTACAATGCGTAGCATGAAAGAGCATGACACCCTAGCGAAAAGACTTGGTATTATCCTGACCCGTTTGAATACGGGAGAACGGTTATATCTGGAAGAATTGAGTCGAGAATTCGGTGTGAGTGAACGAACTCTACAACGGGATTTCAATGAGCGTTTAAATTACCTCCCTATTCAACGCGAAGGTGCGTGTTATTTTCTTGACCCAAAGGTTCTGGGTAGGCAGACCAACCACGAAATATCAACGTTACTCGCCAACATGGGACTCGATACATTGTTTTCGGGTAAGCACTATCTGAGTAACGGTGTGCTCAACAACAAATCGACGCCGCCGTTTCTATTCAAGAACCCGCACATCGAAGACATCAGTGATTACTCCAATATGTTCGAGAAACTTATCGAATCGGTCCAGAGGCGAAATGTCATCAGCTTTACCTGTGAAGGGGTGACTTACGATGAGTTTCATCCCTACCGCTTGGTGAATGAATATGGATTGTGGTACGTGGCAGGGACTCAGAGAAACCGCCTAGAGTCACTCAGAATCGTGAAGATTCGGGATTTAATCTGCTACGAAGATAAATACTCTCCCGACCCTAGCGTTGAACAAAAGCTCACTGGTCGAGGATATGAAGGGGAGTTACTCAATCCCGTTGAGGTTCTTATACAGATGAGCAGTAAAATGACCGACGCATTCTTGAATGACAGTAATACTGACGACTTCCAAGTATTGAAAGAACTGGATTCGGGCAGCCTGCTTATCAGCCACCAGACCAAGAACATTCCTCGGTTACTACGTCAGCTCAAAGCGTGGCTTCCTCATGCCGAAGTGCTCTCACCTGACTGGATTCGTTACTTGTTGAAGCAAGAGTTACAAACCTACCTGGACTCAACCAAGTAGAAAGCTAGCGCACTGATTGACGGTAAACAGTGCCTTCTTGAGGGTAGAATGCGGTGTCGTCCAGTTACCTCGACATAATGTTGTTTCACTGGGCCACTACAGCCCACCCTCACCAAGAACTTACCCCTATGCTCTGATTTTTAAGTCACCTATGTTGGGTATGGAAAGTGACTGATTTAGCAGAATCACAAACCGATACCGAGCAAGGTAAAACTCAAAACGATGCTGTTTTTCGTCGTTAATTAGAAAACACTAAAATAATTCCGAAGGAAGCTGAATTTTAATAGAGGGTAAAACCATGATGTCTGATGCACGAACTCTGCTCCAACTCGCTAGCTCAAGCCCGTATCTTTTCCTTGTTGATATAGCCAACCTGTTAAGCTTTGCTGCCATTGGCTATCTGATTTGCTTGATTACCGGATAACTGAGCCATGAATTGAACTTGTCACTATAGATTCCAGTGACAAGTTCCTTTTTTTAACCAAGGACAAATGTTCTCCTACTGCAGAAAGAGTGAAAAGTTAGACTAAGAAATCCATTCAACGAGTATTTTCCTAGAATTATTTGTTTCAAACATGTTTAATCCCTCCCTCAAAATAAACAACAACTAGGAACACTAAAATGTCTATTCCATTCAATAAATTAGATTGGTTACACAATGGCTGTCAAAGTGAAAAAATCGCCAAATGTGCAGCAGCAGCTCATGCACATGAAGCGATTACTACAATCGCCACTTTCTATGCTGACGAAGACCATTACACTATCGAAGCAGGTGCTGAATACCTAGAAAACTATGAAGGCCAAGAAGTATTGTTTCTAGAGTTCAAAGCGTATAGCGATTGTGAACATTCTCGCTCTATCGCCATCATCTACGAGAAAGAAGATCTAGTGATGCACTGTGTTGAGTTTTCATTTGGAGGCGAGGATAAAGAGGAATACTTTGAGCCAGTTTCTCCAATGACTGTTAAGGGGTTCTTTAGTTACCTGAACACCTTGCCTAATATCAAGAAGCATGTACTACCTTCGAGCCTGGACGAAAAAGAGCAACTATCTTTAAGTATGCTTGAGGAACTGTCTCAATAGGTTTTCTCATATCAACGTAACCATAAGCACTGCCTAAGAACATCAAACTAGGTTATCCCAAATGGAAACGTTGAAAATGCCCAAGTTTTCGCACCGAACTACGAACTATTTACTAAGGTGCGCTCTTGGCGCTGAATAGGGCCTAGCCTTTACCCCTAGTAGCAGAGATAGCATCAGACAAATCATTCTCTCGGTATTTCCCATAGGCTTCCCTACCTTTACTACCCCCATTGCTTCGACATAGCAATGGGGGTTTTTAATAACAAAACACCAGAACAAACCAACCAAACTCGTTAAAATTAACGCTCCCTTCCTTGGTGTTTCCACCGTCCATCGCAATCCAGCAACGCCATCCCCTCTGAATCCCGAAGGCAACGGATTGGGTAAACGTTGCTAAAACTTGCCCCAATGAAAAAGGCTTCCCATCACGCCATGATTAACATGGATCAATGGGAAGCCTCTGAGTCACTAGGAAGTGAGTAACCAATTTTATGGTTCATATACGGTGCTTTCAACTTGGTTCCAAACGAATGGACTAATCCACCGTGACTTTTATCTCATCGAACACGCCCATTTCGACGTAGCTAAGAAAGTTGGATTCCCACATCGAATAAAACTCAGCAACGTCATTACTCGTTATCGACAGCTCCGGAACATAGGAAAAACTTGCGGTTCCAGATGAGAAGTTAAAGTCCACCTCTTTAACCAGTTCGGGATAAGGACCATCGCAATACGCAAAGTCAGTGATGTAATCAAAGATCCACTGGCCGTTGCAGTGGACAAGTCTGATTTCAACAGGATGAAAACCACCATTTTCCGAACTGTAGGATGAATCTCGGAAGTTAAACACGACCGATTGGATCATGGGTGTCCATTTGCCTGATTCGCTGATCACTCGGTTTAAAGCATCTTGAAGATCGACACTGACAGGCAGCAGTAATCGCTCAACGTCAAAAGTTAAGTTCATAATAAAATCTCGTTTAGTTTGCTAGGGAAGCACTCTTGTTAAGTGCTCGGTATGAAAAGCCAGAGTTGGCTTAGTGGATAAGGATTGATGTGCTTAGGGGGTTATTCAGCTTTGGTTTCAGAGTCCACGATAGACAGAAGTTCATCACGACGTTGCTCGTAGTCAGGCGCTAGAACGTGGAGAAACACCGATTTTTCCGACTGGATGATAAGACCAAGCCCCCTGCAAACTCCGCACATAAAACCCGCGTTGTTCGCTGACTGTCCTGAAAACACACACTTCATCACAGAGCTCTTGAACGACTTATCACCCTGCACATCCAGAACAGCGGTGATATCTTTAAGCGGGATCCATTCCTTGCTGTGTAGACCGCCACCTTCATTGCCCGACATGCGGATATAGAGCTCGGTTTCCTCGTCATGTAAGGCGATTTCATAGAACACATGGTTCTCTGTTTTCGGTGATAGCTTTTTAGCTTTGCCCTCGCGCACGATATTAGTGAAATGGTCTACTGGTTGATCGTCAGTGACCGTGACTTGTTCATTGCCTTCTACGATTTCAGGTTGAACCGTTTCTTGTTGTTGGTTTGATTTACGTGCCATAGGACACCTCCTTTAAGATGGAACTATTCAGGTTTAATTTGGTTTTAAGATTCAGCTTGGTCAGCTAACTTAGCGACAGGGAACGTTGGACTGTTGATTGGAGCGCAGCAGTACACACCAGCGCCTTCCATGGTTACGATGGCAACCGCTAGCAACCAAGGACAATCATCGTCGTTTAACAACAGCACCCATTCTGGGTAATTAGTAACAAAGCGAAGGAAGTGCAGATCTTCCTCAGATTGTTCACTCAAGGCTTCGTCGGTATCGGACTCCTCAATCAAGTACAAGGTCGTACCGACTTCATCCCAGAATGCTTTGGTGTTTTCTTCATCACCGAATGGCTCTATCAGGTGTTCGAGTAGTTTTGCTTTCACACCATCAGGCATTGGTAGTGATTGAATGTCTTCAAACTTGTTTACTGTTTTCATCGTGAATTTCCTTCTAATAATGAAAAAGCCCCTGTTTAGCTCATCGCTAAACAGGGGCTTTTCTAATATGTATTGCGTTATTCGGACCAATTAAACTTGTAGTTCAACGGCGGTAGCTCGTAATGTTGTCGTACATACTCATTGAGCAGTTTACCTTCCAATGTATATGCATCTTCCTTCGTGTTGCATGATTTCCAGCACACATAGAGAGTATCGATGGGAAATACATCCTCAAAGTTAAAATTACGATATCGCCATCCAGCCATATGACCTTCTTGTCTAGTTCCGGTAGCGCAACTTATAAAAGCACGAACTCGAAAGTTTAATCTCTCACTTTCACCGATATCCAGAATCCCATGCTCATCAACACCAACGGCTCGACTGAGCTCTTTCTCCGCAGCAATGATGTACACTCCCGGTCCCTTGGGTATCGAATTTATGTCAACAATGGACAGTAATTCCCAGTCAGTCCAATCGGACCAATCATCGTATTTCATTTACATCTCTCTGTAATTCATTGGCATTATCTCTCGAATCCCAATGTATCTCCGGCTTCGCAGTCACCATATCCGACAATCGTGAACCAATTTCGCGCCTACGTCCAACTGTCAGCTTCGAATAGCGTCTTGTTGATGACAGGTCAGCATGATTGAGCTGCTTGGCTATGTCGTGTAACGAAACACCTTGTGATGCCAGAAGACTACCAACAGTATGCCTTGCACTGTGCAGGGTTAGATTCGCTTTATCTCCGGGTATGTCGGGCAGTCCCATCTTGGCTTTGATAGCCTTGAAAGCATGCCTAGGTTGTCCTACTGGTTTACCCTTTTTGCGTCCAGGAAAGAGATACGGATTATTCGCCACATGAGGCACTGACCTCAAAATATCAAGCATGTAATCACTCAGATAAATAACGTGGCTACTACCGTTTTTCGTATGAGGGATAGTGAGCGATTTCTCTTCCCAATTCACATCGGATTTCAAGCGTAAACGCAGTTCTTTATCCCTCGCGCCAGTCAGAAACAGCAGAACTAAGTACGCACCAATGCTCTTATCCTCATGGTTCAGAGCGTGACCTATGAACTCCTTTAGCTGTGATTCGGATAAGTAGCCAGTGCGAACGTTATCTTCTTTTAACAAGCTCACTTTGTCCGCGATAAGTGGCGCATCCATCAACTTGTATGCCTGACGATTAATAGTTTTCAATAAGGCCAAAACGCGATTTATCGAAGCGGGAGCATACGGAGTTCCTTTAATAGTCACAGTATTCTGCATCTCCATTTGGACTTTGATGATATCGGCGGCGGTTAGGTCATGAATCGATATGTGATGGATAGACTTTGCTAAACGAAATCGCGCTGCGTCGTCCTTCCAACTGCGTTTCTGTTTAGCCAGTGGCAGGTAAACTTCATCAAAAAACCGAGCTAGGGTCATTGTCTTCTCGGTAGTCTGATTGTCACGCTCAAGCTTTGGATCAATACCTTCAATAATTTGCTGGCGATACTCTTTGGCTGTCTTGCGTAATGTGGCGAGGTCAGTTTCAGGGTGCTTACCAAGACCAATGCTTGCCTTTTTACTTGTTACCGGACTGGTATAACGCAGCAGGAAGCGTTTCCCGCCAGATTTACCCACTAAGCAGCGAACACCAGTAGGTAAACCAGAATCCTTCATAGCGGACAGATTGACTTCGTAATCGGTGGATTTTGCAGTTGAGGGGTTGGGTTTAAGATTATTGAGGAAAGTAGTAGTGAGTCGTTGTAATTTGCTCATTCAAACCTCCATTAACTAGATATTCGATTAGTTAATATTTGTTTGAATGGGTGTTTATTACGGTTAAATAAAAGCTGAACAACACGAGAATAGTATCATCCAGCTTATCTTTTATCGACTAATCAATCACTAGATTTCGTTGACAGCTCTTGAGGTATGACAGGTGAAGTTTGTCCTTCTACCTTTGTTAAATTAGGTGTCACATCATTGATTTTTGATTCTGTTTTTTCAGGTATATTTTGGGAACTTGTATTACCAATATCAGGCACCTTCTCACCCATACAAAAAATCAACACTGTTAAAATAAGTAAAACTCCACCGATCCCTAAATAAAAAATCTTTGCTTTCGTTGTACTTCTGACATTTTTAAATCCCAGGATACTGACAGCGCTTTCTTCACCAATCTTTCCCGTTAGATTAATATTAGGTAATTGAGTCTTTATTTGTTTCTCCATCTCAATCCCTTTGAGCACAGCCCCTTTTAGAAGGGGGTGATACCAATAAACATCTACTAAAAAAACCAGCATCCAAACAATAAAAGAACCAAGGGCAAGAAAGGTGGCAACAGGAATATTATATCCAACCACTTCAGCTTCATATTGGGATTTTAAGCTTACACCAATTGCACTGATAAAAGCAGAAACGATTAATAATCCAAAGTTTCTAACCTTCATTTCAAGGTCGTTAAAGTGTTGTTGAACATCAACTATTTTCTTCCATACTTCCACATTTAGTTTCAAATACTCTAGATCAATGTCTTTTTCATCACTCATGAATCAGCACCTTTAAACATTTGAAAATTAAATATCTCTAATAACTCTGAGAAACTATCTACCGTATAAGTTGGTGGGATATGATGATAATTCTCTTTAATTCTCTTTTCTCGTTCTACATCTTCATCAGTCCAATGAGTAACAGCCCTCAACAACTCATAACCTTCGGCATTATTTTCAAAATGAGTAGTACCATATCTAGCAAATACATCTGTAACACATGCCTGTTGCGCCATCTCAATGTCTTTCATTTCACTATCACCGATGTAAACACAATCTTCTACATCAGCCCCAAGGTCATTTATAATATCTAGTAACAACTTCGGGTTAGGCTTCGTCTCTCCTTCGGGAGTGTGTTTTGGCTTGGTTAGCGAAAAACTGAACTTTGTCCCTGAGCCTAGTTCCTCAGGAAGTTCGTGGTCTGGCGGAGAGAACAAGTAATCAATGTAGTTATCCAAACCCAGTTTCTTCAGTCGATATGAAGTGTAGTATGACTTAGACTCTGTATACGCAATAACTAGGACACCAATATTTTTTAAAGTTTTAAGAGTATCTTCCACTGTAGGATATAAACAGAGGTGTTTTCTTCGTTCTGACCTAAATGCATGAATAGCTTCATCTAGCGCTTCATTGATCCCATCTTCAGAACCATACATAGCAAGTAAAGACGGTAAATTTTGAAGTAAGAAGGCATACTCGGCAGTGCCGTGTTCTTGGTGAATTTTCTTCACTTCAGGAAGGATCACGTCACTACTTAATCCTGTAATCTCGTACACCTTATCAAACATCGCCGAGTTACTAGCATACCAAATGCTAAACCAGTCAAATAAAGTGTTATCTAAATCGGTAATGAGTACAGTTTTTTTCATTTAACTACTCTAATCTAAGTCGTGTGAATCAATTCTCCCGACAGGTTAACACTAGAGAGCTACCATTCAAAGGTAAGCCACTATCATCCACGACTGAATTAGATAAGTAACACCAAATGCCATACTTCCAAAACACTCAAAATGATAGTTGAGTTGATATCCCCAACGCCCTTACCACACACACCGCAAAACCTCTCATTGCAAATCGACTTTCTACAATCCATCAAAACGATCAATAACCACATAGCAGCCAAACCAGAAGCGCATAGCACCGTAAAGTCACCATGGTACGACCATGGTTCTTCCAGACCGCAACCCTTGGCAATACTAGCTTGCGAGTTAGCAGTCACCGGAGTTTGTTGGATTTACTAGGATTCTCTTGCGCACAGATTCGTCATGTGATGAACCATGAATGGACCATGGGAGATTTTTCAAGGCGGATAAAGTGAGTCTATTAGGGCGAGAAAAGGGGCGATAGCAGAAAAGGAAAACTGAGGTAAGCTTTTGATTAGCCTAGAAACAACAAAGCCCCGACTGTCGTCGAGGCTTTGTCATATGAATCATGGTACCGATGGGCGGACTTGAACCGCCACTCCCGAAGGAAACGGATTTTGAATCCGTCGTGTATACCAATTTCACCACACCGGCATCTTTAGGCTATTGCCTTTCGATGCTTGGCATTATACGTAAGCTTTTCGGTTGTGCAAGAGCAAAAGATTGAAATAATTACCGTTTGCCTAGATTTTCGCCACAAATGAACACAGTGTGCGTTAGCTCTCTTTTATTCCAATGGCGAGAACTATATCCTGACGCCCGATTTTAACGGTAAGTGATGCATTTATGACTATAACAACATTGCCACCTGCTGGCCTGTTCCGCCGGCTTGCGGCGCTTTTTTATGATGCCCTGATTATTATTGCCCTAGAGATGATTGCTGCTGGCGTAGTGATGGCAGTGCTCTTCGCTTTAAATGGGATGGGAATACTAAGCTATGGGGAATATCTCGATGCCGCGGATCTGCTCAGCAGACATCCGATATTTAGCCCAATGTTTACCTTCTACTTAGCGGCGGTGTGGGTCTATTTCTTTGTCTTTTTCTGGACCCGAGCAGGGCAGACGTTGGGTATGCGCGCTTGGAAGATTCAGGTAAGAAATCAAGACGGGACGATGATCAGCACCACTCAAGCCTTGATTCGTATCGCCACTTCCGCCTTTGGCCTTGCCAACCTCGCTGTGCCTTTTGACCCTCAGAAACGAGGGTTCCATGATATTTGGGCAAAAACCCAAGTCGTAGTGTTGCCTGTGGCAAAATAAGTAATGGAAGGCCGAAGCCTTCCATTTTTTTATAATTTCCGATTGAGCAGCATCACCGCGATAGTTAAAAAGACGATACTGGGCGCAATGGCACCAAATACAGGGGAAATGCCGTAGACCAAGCTGAGCGGACCGAAAAATTCGCTGGAGATATAAAATGCGAATCCGGCAATTACACCAGACAGTACCCTCGCCCCCATAGTCACACTTCGCAGCGGGCCAAAAATAAACGACAGCGCCATCAGCATCATCACGCCAATAGAGATAGGTTGAGTGATCTTACGCCAAAACGCTAATTCATAGCGAGAAGCATCTTGCTCTGACGCTTTCAAGTAAGTGACGTAGTGATACAATCCACTGATGGAAAGCTCTTCAGGTTTGACGGTGACCACGGCCAGTTTGTCTGGAGCCAAGGACGTTTCCCAATCCATCTGCTCTAGTGACTGCTTAGTAATCACCTTCTCATCTTGCATATTGGTGATTTGCACGTAGCGCATCAGCCAACGATTGTCTTGTAAGTAGTCGACTTCTTCAGCAAACACCACTGCTTGCAGCTTTTTGTCAGCATCAAAGCGCCACATGTTCAACCCGTACAACTTATCGTCATCCACTTTGCCGATAAAGATGAAATCATTGGCATCTTTGGCCCAAACCCCACTGCGCACCGAGACAATGCTGCCGCCAGAAAGGGCAAAAGCGCGTAAGTCTCGCGCTAACTTCTGCGCTTCAGGAGCGCCCCACTGGCCTAAAGTCATCACAACCAACATCAGTGGAATCGCTGTTTTCAGCACTGAGAGGCCGATGTCCAACTTAGAAAATCCCGCCGCTTGCATCACCACTAACTCTGAGCTAGATGCCAACATGCCTAGGCCAATCAGCGCCCCAAGTAATGCGGCCATGGGGAAAAACATTTCGATATCGCGTGGAATGCTCAAAACAACAAAGTAGAGCGCGTGCAACAGATCGTAAGCTCCTTTGCCGACTTTACGTAGTTGTTCCACATATTTGATGATGCCGGAGAGGCCGACAAAGGTGACCAGAACCAAAGAGGTGGTGGCAACGATGGTTCTACCAATATAAAGGTCTAGAATTTTGAACACGAGTTACGCCAACCTTTTCTTCTTAAAATTGTCTTTCATGCGTCGCACCGGAACACTGTCCATCAGATTGACCAAGATCGCCACCAACAGCAGCATGCCATTAATTGGCCACATACCAACCGATGTTGGAATGTCCCCTTCTTCTAATGCCGATTTGGTGGCACTGATCGCTAAGAAGTAAGCGAGGTAGATCAAGATAGCAGGCCCCATCTTGGCAAATCGGCCTTGACGTGGATTGACCGCAGAGAGAGGAATCACCAGCATGGTCAGCAGTGGAATACAGACAAACAGTGAGAATCGCCATTGCAGTTCAGCTTGCGCTTCACGATCGGGGTGACCAATTAAGTCCAGCGTTGGCGTTGCGTCCCAATCTCGACCCCGATACTTCACCGCTCGCTGACCGATCAGCCCGTCATACTGGGCAAATTCGGTGATCATATATTCAACGCGTGTCGGAATGCCCTCATAGCGTGTCCCCTCTTTCATTGAGATGATCTGCCTGCCGTCAGACAACTCTTTCACCTCGCCAGAGCTGGCAAACATCACACTAGGAAGAATTGAGTCTCGGGGTAATAACTGTGCGACAAACACATTAGACAGCTGCTTGTCTTTAATATCGTCAATGAAAACCACCGAAGAACGGTCAGGTGTGAACTGAAATTGTCCTTTTTTCAGTAAATCGACGCTGTTCTCGGCCGCCACTTGCTCAGTCAGTTGCTCTACTTTATCCATCGACCAAGGAGAAAGCCAAAGCGCGTTGAAAGCCGCCAAGCCAGAGGTCATCACAGCGAGATAGAGGGCCGCTTGGATGAGAAATTTATTGCCGATGCCAGTAGCATTCATGACGACAATTTCACTTTCGGCGTAGAGGCGACCAAAAGTAATCAAAATACCGATATACAAGCTCAATGGCAGCATCAAAAGCCCCATTGAAGGCATATTCAATGCAACCACTGAAACAATCAGACTAGTAGGGATATCACCATCCGACGCATCGGCCAGTACGCTAATGAACTGTTGGCTGAGAAACACCAAAAAAAGTACGAAAAAGATCGCAAATTGGCTCTTGAGTGTCTCGCGGATCAAATATCTAACAATAATCACGCTGAAATTACCTATACAAAACTTGTTTTTTTGGTCGAATCACTATAGTTTCCCGTTGAACCTTTTATTTTTTTAAAAAACTGACTAAATGTTAATCTGAGCTTTAACAGAGTAGACCGAGAATAGAATTCAACAAGTAAGCGGTCATTATCTAACATTTAGAACTATTTGTCTTCAGGATGTAGGAGTACGCATGGAGTTCAGTGTAAAAAGTGGCAGTCCAGAGAAACAACGTAGCGCATGCATCGTTGTTGGTGTGTTTGAACCACGTCGCCTTTCTCCAGTAGCCGAACAACTCGATAAAATCAGTGACGGTTATATTAGTTCATTGCTTCGCCGTGGTGATCTCGAAGGTAAACCAGGCCAGATGCTACTGCTGCATCAAGTACCGGGTGTGCTTTCTGAACGTGTTCTTTTAGTCGGTTGCGGCAAAGAACGCGAACTGGGCGAACGTCAGTACAAAGAGATCATTCAAAAAACCATTAACACGCTCAACGAAACAGGTTCTATGGAGGCCGTATGCTTCTTAACTGAACTGCACGTGAAAGGACGTGACACGTATTGGAAAGTACGCCAAGCCGTTGAAGCAACGAAAGATGGTTTGTACACCTTTGATCAGTTTAAGAGCGTAAAACCTGAAACTCGTCGCCCACTGCGCAAATTGGTATTCAACGTACCGACTCGTCGTGAACTGAACATGGGTGAGCGCGCTATTACTCACGGCCTTGCGATTGCTTCTGGCGTGAAAGCGTGTAAAGACCTCGGCAACATGCCACCGAATATCGCCAATCCAGCCTATTTGGCCTCTCAAGCTCGCCGCCTAGCGGACGACTACGACACCATTTCTACCAAGATCATTGGCGAGCAAGAGATGGAAAAGTTGGGCATGACCTCTTACTTGGCGGTTGGCCGTGGTTCGAAAAACGAATCCATGATGTCGGTCATTGAGTACAAGGGTAACCCAGATCCAGACGCTAAACCGATTGTACTGGTCGGTAAAGGCCTCACATTTGACTCAGGCGGTATTTCGCTCAAACCCGGCGAAGGCATGGATGAGATGAAGTACGACATGTGTGGTGCGGCTTCGGTTTTCGGCACGATGAAAGCGGTGGCAAAACTCAAACTGCCACTCAACGTGATTGGCGTGCTAGCAGGTTGTGAAAACATGCCGGGCAGCAACGCATACCGCCCAGGTGACATCTTAACCACCATGTCAGGTCAAACGGTCGAAGTGTTGAATACCGACGCGGAAGGCCGCTTGGTGCTGTGTGATGCGCTCACCTACGTTGAACGTTTCGAACCAGATTGTGTGGTCGACGTAGCGACGCTAACGGGTGCGTGTGTGATTGCCCTTGGCCACCACATTACTGGTGTGCTTGCGAACCACAACCCATTGGCACACGAGCTGGTGAATGCCTCTGAGCAAGCAAGCGATCGCGCATGGCGTCTACCGATGGCAGATGAATACCATGAGCAACTTAAGAGTCCATTTGCGGATATGGCCAATATCGGTGGCCGTCCTGGCGGCACCATTACTGCGGCCTGTTTCTTGTCTAAATTCACCAAGAAATACAACTGGGCTCACTTGGATATCGCGGGTACGGCGTGGCGCTCTGGCGCAGCCAAAGGCTCAACGGGCCGTCCGGTCTCAATGCTGGTCCAATTCCTATTGAACCGCAGCGGCCACCACGAAATTGAAGAGTAATACTCTCAACAACAAAAAGGGCCTCAAGGCCCTTTTTTAATCGTTCAACCTAAGGTTAAACGACGATGCAAAGAGCCACGTTTTACATTATTCAGCCACAAAGCCCTCAA
This sequence comes from Vibrio navarrensis, assembly GCF_015767675.1. Classification (NCBI taxonomy): domain Bacteria; kingdom Pseudomonadati; phylum Pseudomonadota; class Gammaproteobacteria; order Vibrionales; family Vibrionaceae; genus Vibrio; species Vibrio navarrensis. The sequence goes on from NZ_CP065217.1 coordinate 3,065,832, forward strand.
GCGAGTGACCTCGGATTCGCCCACTACGTGGTGTTTCTCGCTCATCATTTTGCTAAGCAAGGGGCCAAAGTGTATCTCAACTGCAACAGCAAAACTCACGCCGAGCAGATGGCGGAGTTTTTTTGGCAAGTCGAACCCGAACAGTTTGTCGCGCACAATTTGGTCGGAGAAGGACCGAAATACGCCACCAACATTGAGATCGGCCATTCTGCTGTGCGCCCTTGTTGGAATCGGCAGTTGGTCATAAACTTGGCGGAAAATGAGACAACCTTTGCGAACCAGTTTGCTGAGGTGGTAGACTTCGTCCCTTGCGAAGAAAAAGCTAAACAGCTCGCGAGAGAAAGGTATAAAATCTACCGCCAAGCTGGTTATCACTTGCAAACCATCGAAATTGAACACAACTAACCGTCAATCCTTATAGTTAAGCTCTCTCTTTAGAGAGTTCACTTATAGAGATTGACTCAGATTCAACCATCAACGTATCCATTTAAAGAGCGCTATGGAAAAGACATACAACCCAACTTCAATCGAACAAGCTCTGTATCAGACTTGGGAAGAGCAAGGCTACTTTAAGCCACACGGTGACACGACGAAAGCGTCATACAGCATCATGATCCCGCCGCCGAACGTCACAGGTAGCCTACACATGGGCCACGCGTTCCAAGACACCATCATGGATACGCTGATCCGTTGTGAACGTATGAAGGGCAAAAATACCCTTTGGCAAGTCGGTACCGACCACGCAGGTATCGCCACTCAGATGGTGGTTGAGCGTAAGATCGCTGCAGAAGAAGGCAAAACTAAGCACGATTACGGTCGTGACGCTTTCATCGACAAAATCTGGGAATGGAAAGGCCAATCAGGCGGCACCATTACTCAGCAGCTTCGTCGCCTTGGCGCGTCAGTCGACTGGGATCGTGAGCGCTTCACCATGGATGAAGGCCTGTCGAATGCGGTTCAAGAAGTGTTCGTGCGTCTATACGAAGATGACCTCATCTACCGCGGTAAGCGCTTAGTTAACTGGGATCCTAAACTGCACACCGCGATCTCAGATCTCGAAGTTGAGAACAAAGAGACTAAGGGCCACATGTGGCACTTCCGCTACCCGCTAGCCGATGGCGTAAAAACCGCAGATGGTAAAGACTACATCGTTGTCGCCACCACACGTCCAGAAACCATGCTCGGCGATACTGGTGTGGCGGTGAACCCAGAAGATCCTCGTTACAAAGATCTGATTGGTAAAGAGATCATCCTGCCTATCGTTGATCGTCGTATCCCAATCGTAGGCGATGAACACGCCGACATGGAAAAAGGTACAGGCTGTGTGAAAATCACCCCAGCGCACGACTTTAACGACTGTGAAGTGGGTAAACGTCATCAACTGCCGATGATCAACATCTTCACTTTCGATGCCAACATCCGCGACGCTGCAGAAGTGTTCACCACCAACGGTGAGCCAAGTGATGTGTACTCCACCGAGATTCCAGCCAAATACCAAGGTATGGAGCGTTTCGCGGCGCGTAAAGCGATCGTGGCGGAATTCGACGAGCTTGGCCTTTTGGAAGAGATCAAAGATCACGACTTGACAGTGCCATACGGCGACCGTGGTGGCGTGGTGATCGAACCTATGCTGACTGACCAATGGTACGTGCGCACTGCACCGCTGGCAAAAACCGCGGTTGAAGCGGTTGAAAACGGTGACATTCAATTCGTACCTAAGCAATACGAAAACATGTACTTCTCTTGGATGCGTGACGTTCAAGATTGGTGTATCTCTCGTCAGCTGTGGTGGGGTCACCGCATTCCTGCTTGGTACGACAACCAAGGCAATGTTTACGTAGGTCGCAGCGAAGAAGAAGTTCGTCAAAAGCACAACCTAGAGTCGGTGATTGAACTACACCAAGACGAAGACGTACTGGATACCTGGTTCTCTTCTGCCCTATGGACGTTCGGCACGCAAGGTTGGCCAGAGCAAACGGACGATCTGAAAGTCTTCCACCCTTCAGATGTACTGGTGACGGGTTTCGACATCATCTTCTTCTGGGTTGCGCGCATGATCATGATGACCATGCACTTCGTCAAAGACGAAAACGGTAAGCCACAAGTGCCATTCAAAACCGTTTACGTTACCGGCCTAATCCGTGATGAAAACGGCGACAAGATGTCGAAATCGAAAGGTAACGTGCTTGACCCGATCGACATGATCGACGGTATTGATCTTGAGTCTCTGGTTGAGAAGCGCACTGGCAACATGATGCAGCCTCAGCTAGCAGCGAAGATCGAGAAGAACACACGTAAGACATTTGAAAACGGCATTGAAGCCTACGGTACAGACGCACTGCGCTTTACGCTTGCTGCAATGGCATCCACAGGTCGTGATATCAACTGGGATATGAAGCGTCTGGAAGGTTACCGTAACTTCTGTAACAAGCTATGGAACGCCAGCCGTTACGTGATGATGAACACCGAAGAGCAAGATTGTGGCTTTGGCGGTGGTGAGATCGAATATTCACTGGCGGACAAATGGATCGAATCTCAGTTTGAACTGGCAGCGAAAGCGTTCAACAACCATATCGACAACTTCCGTCTCGATATGGCAGCCAACACCCTGTACGAATTCATCTGGAACCAATTCTGTGACTGGTACTTAGAGCTAACCAAACCCGTTCTATGGAAAGGGACTGAAGCACAGCAACGTGGTACGCGTCGTACGCTAATCACAGTGCTGGAGAAGACGCTACGTCTGGCTCACCCTGTGATTCCTTACATCACCGAAACCATCTGGCAAAGCATCAAGCCACTGGTTGACGGTGTGGAAGGCGAGACCATTATGCTGCAAGCTCTGCCTCAATACGATGAAGCGAACTTCAACCAAGCAGCGCTCGATGACATCGAGTGGGTGAAAGCCTTCATCACCAGCATCCGTAACCTACGTGCTGAGTATGACATCAACCCAGGTAAGCCTCTGTCTGTAATGCTAAAAGCGGCGACAGAAGAAGATGCTGCGCGCGTTGAAGCGAACAAGCAGGTACTGATTTCTCTGGCGAAGCTGGAGTCAGTACGCGTGCTCGCAGCCGGTGAAGCAACACCTGCGTGCGCGACAGCACTGGTCGGTAAATCTGAGCTGATGATCCCAATGGCGGGCATCATCGATAAAGATGCCGAGCTTGCTCGTTTGGATAAAGAAGTAGCGAAAACACAAGGCGAAATCAAACGCATCGAAGGTAAGCTGGGCAACGAAGGCTTCGTGGCAAAAGCACCTGAAGCGGTTATCGCCAAAGAGCGTGAAAAGCTGGAAGGTTACAAAGAGACACTCGTCAAGCTAGAAGAGCAGAAGACAACGATCGCGGCACTTTAATCGCTAAAAGTTAGAAGTTAAGGATCAAAGGGTTGATGTGAAAGCATCAACCCTTTTTGCATTTTATGGCTCGAACGCGTTAGAAGATATCGCTTTCTCATTCCATCCCAATCAATAGTTTTTATCTATCAAACTAATCTTAACTGCCCATTAGAATTAATGATAACAATTCTCAATAATAGACTTATCGAAACAACGCAACGATGAGTCATTATCATGAAAAAGACACTAACTTTTGCAGCACTTCATTTTACGGTCGCTTTCACTGTCGCCTACATGTTAACTGGTGACATCCTCATCGGCAGCTTGATCGCCATGATTGAGCCCTCAGTGAACACCGTGGCATTTTACTTTCATGAGAAAACATGGGCGCAAGCACCCGCATTAAAAGCGCGTCAGTGGATGACCAAACTCAAAACCGCCAGCTTTGCGACCGTCCATTTCAGCGTGGCGTTTTCCGTAGCCTACCTGTTGACTGGTGACCTTTTGGTCGGTGGCATCATGGCGATGATTGAACCTTCGATCAATACAGTAGTGTACTACTTTCATGAAAAGGTCTGGTTACGCCACAGTGCAAGCAAACAAACGCGCGATTCACACCGTTTTTGTTTGCACCCAACGGCATAGCCACTCTATAGTTTTGGCCATCGTGAACTGAAATATGAATGGTCTTATGTCAAAAGAGATGGAATTTGTCTTACGCCCTATCACGGTTGAGGATAATTCCTCAATTGCCCAAGTTATTCGCCAAGTCTCGGCCGAATATGGCTTAACCACCGATAAAGGCTACAGCGTTGCCGATCCGACACTGAACGATTTGTACAGTGTCTACAAGCAACCACGCGCTGCGTATTGGGTGGTGGAACATCAAGGCGAAGTGGTCGGGGGCGGTGGCTTCTCGCCGCTCAGCGGCGCTGAAGATATTTGTGAACTACAAAAAATGTATTTTTTACCCATTTGCCGCGGCCAAGGGCTGGCCAAGCAAATCATCGCCTTGTGTAAAGCGTTGGCGAAAAACATGGGCTATCAACAATGCTATCTTGAAAGCACCGCCAACTTGAAAGAAGCGCTGGCACTGTATGAAAAAGTCGGCTTTCGCCATCTCGATGCGCCACTGGGCAACACCGGACATGACGCCTGTGAAGTGGTGATGATCACTGATCTATAATTCACCACACCCAATGGGTGACACAGAGATCTTGGCTAAGCGCCACTGAGAACTCTTGGCGTTGCCCATCGAGTTCCACCGTCAGTGAGTAAAGATCTCGCGGATCGGGATCGTTGAGATCGGCATAGCGCGGCGCCTCGATATGAAACAGCGCGCATTCGTGTGCCGCTCTCACATCAATCGGGATCTGATACGTCATACCGTTGAACTTCACCGCCGCCGAGACTAAGCCGGGCGCAAAAGTTTGATAATAAAGGTCAACCTTAAACTCACAGCCACCGCCGTGATGCCAGATCTGCTCGGTGGTGATGTGATCGAGTCGCACATGACGGATAAATTGCAGATACGGCACTTGCCAGATGCCGATACGCTCATCGCTTTTTTGATAGCCATTGGCCGTCAGTACGCACACACCCGGCTCATCTTCGTCAAACAGTAAGGATTCTTCTTCCTCAAGAAAAAGGATCTCGAAACGATTTCGCCCCAGTTGCAGGTAAGGTCGGATATCTTTGCGATAGACAAGTTGACTTTGGTCGCAATCAAACACCGCTACCCCATTGAGGCGCACCTCAGCATGATAATCAACCCCACCGAGTACCAGCTCAACCGCAGGAAAGACCAGCATCGCCTCGTCAACCTCAATGTCATGCATCAAATGCCACTCTTGCTGGGCAATTTCCTGCTCTGAGAGATCGTCAGGCAAAATTTGGCTCAGCGGAGCGGGAAAAGTAATGTCATCTTGAGCGATGGAGATATCGGTAAGAGGAGAAAGTTGCCAAAGGCCGCTAAGCGAGAGTTGCATAATAATATTGAGCCAGATCAAATTTGCGCCATTATACGCACATTCGTATCGCAGAGGCGAGACATCGCGGCGTAGATTAATGACCACATAATCAAATCGTTTGGTGGCGAGCAAAGCAGGCAATAAAAAAGCTGGCGTTTGCCAGCTTTCAAATCAAGCGATTAATCTTCGTAATCGTCGTCTTCGTCATCATCAGGGTAAAGCGCGTCTTCGCCTTCGTAGTACGTGCCCCAACCGTCATAAATAATGTCATATTTTTCAGCTAGATGAACCAGTTTCTCAACTTGGGCGTCAATCGCTTCGGCATCAAGGGCAGATTGCATGGTCGCATCACAGCAAAGCAAGATCCTACCATCTTCATCTTCGGTCTCTTCCGCTTCCAAAACCTCAAAACCCATCTTAAAGGCTTCAACCACCGCTTTTTCCAGCGTCTCAAAGTCTTCGGCAAACAGATGGTGCTCAATTTCATACAGAGCATCAGGATCGCTGCCATCCTCGAGTAGGGCAGCAATAATATCGCGAGTATCTTCCTTTTGAATCTCGATTAATTCTTCAACTGACAGATATTCATCTTCGTGAGACATGGTTTAGCTCCGGAATCGTAACTCTAACTTGGTTCATCGTTAATGCGGTGAAATATGGCATGGATCGAGCGGAAAAGCCACCGACAAACTCTTTTCCCCTTTATCTTTCTCTGCTGCGGCGAGCAAAAGTCACAAGCACGCCAACTTTGCTACACTAAATTAACAAATTTACCTTTTCAGTAAGATTCAGAAGATCCTACGTGAGCAAAAACGGACGGCTAATAAATATAATTGCCTAAAATTTGCCGCTTCATTCACGATTAAATTCTGTCAAAAAGTAAGATTACGACTAATGGAGCGGCAATAAGTGCATATTATTGAATGCTTATTCAATCATTTCCTGAGATTGTTCAGCCAGGGAGCGCTAAGAGACGCGCATAAAAACGCATATTTAGCCCTCTACAAGGATGAACACCAGACTGAGCCATAACTCCAATATTGAAACAAATAATGGCATAAACAACCATTATAAAGACAAAATGCAGAATTTAAACAAAGCAAAGTGATTTGCATCTTATAGATAAGGTTGTCATAAATAGCGGCAGGATAAATTGTAAGGATGCAAAATGAGTAAGCTGTATGTCGGTTCCGAGGTCGGTCAACTGCGACGAGTGTTGCTAAACCGCCCAGAACGAGCCCTAACCCATCTCACCCCCTCCAACTGCCACGAGTTACTGTTTGATGATGTGTTAGCAGTTGAGGCGGCGGGCCAAGAACACGATGCGTTTGCCAACACACTGCGCAGCCAAGGGGTTGAAGTGTTACTGCTGCACGATCTCTTGGTTCAAACCCTAGCCGTGCCGCAAGCCAAACATTGGCTGCTGAATGTGCAAATTTCGGATTTTCGCTACGGGCCGATTTTCGCCCGCGATCTGCGCCACTATCTCTCTGATATGGACGATGAGCATCTGGCAACCATTCTACTCGGCGGATTAGCCTACTCTGAACTGCCGATCAAATCCGCGTCTATGCTACCGAGAATGAAGCGCCCGCTGGATTTCGTCATTGAGCCGCTACCCAACCATCTCTTCACCCGCGACACCTCGTGTTGGGTATATAGAGGCGTGTCACTCAACCCAATGATGAAAGCGGCGCGCCAACGCGAAACCAACCATTTACGCGCGATTTACCAATGGCACCCGACGTTTGCAGGGCAAGATTTCATCAAATACTTCGGTGATGAAGACCTGCACTACGACAACGCCAATATCGAAGGAGGCGATGTGCTAGTGATCGGCAAAGGCGCGGTGTTAATTGGTATGTCTGAGCGCACTACGCCACAAGGGGTAGAAAACCTCGCGGCGAGCCTGTTTAAGTCCGGCCAAGCAAAAGAGGTGATCGCCATCGACCTGCCGAAACACCGCTCTTGCATGCATTTAGACACCGTCATGACGCACATGGATGTCGATACCTTTTCGGTCTATCCAGAAATCATGCGCAAAGATCTCGATACTTGGCGCCTCACACCGCAAGGAAACGGTGAAATGCGCGTCGAGGCATCGCATAACTATCTGCATGCTATCGAAACGGCTCTTGGTTTGGATCAGCTCAACATCATCACCACAGGTGGCGACAACTACGAAGCCGAGCGCGAGCAGTGGAATGATGCCAATAACGTGCTGACCGTCAAACCGGGCGTGGTGATTGGCTACGAGCGCAACGTCTACACCAATGAAAAGTATGACAAGGCAGGGATTGAGGTTTTAACCATTCCCGGCAATGAACTGGGACGCGGACGTGGCGGCGCACGCTGCATGAGCTGCCCGATTGAACGCGATGACATTTAATCTCGCTAACTCCTAGCCTTTTCAACAAAAACCGATGTTTACGCATCGGTTTTTCCTTACGCAAATAAAAATATTTATTCACAAATATAGCATTTATATGTTTTACTAGGGCCATAACTCTTCATAGAAAAAGGGCTGGCTCATGGCATTTAATCTTCGCAATCGCAATTTTCTCAAGCTGCTGGACTTCTCGCCGAAGGAAATTCAGTTTTTGCTGGACCTCTCCGCGCAGCTGAAAAAAGCCAAGTACGCCGGAACCGAGAAGAAAACCTTACAAGGCAAGAACATCGCGCTGATCTTCGAAAAAGCGTCGACCCGTACACGCTGCGCGTTTGAAGTGGCCGCTTTTGATCAAGGAGCACAGGTTTCTTACATCGGTCCATCCGGTTCGCAAATCGGCGACAAAGAGTCGATGAAAGATACCGCTCGGGTGCTCGGGCGAATGTACGATGGCATTCAGTATCGCGGCTTTGGCCAAGCGATTGTTGAAGAGCTTGGCGCGTACGCAGGCGTGCCAGTGTGGAACGGCCTGACCGACGAATTCCATCCCACGCAAATTCTTGCAGATTTCCTCACCATGCTAGAGCACGGCCAAGGTAAAGCGTTGCATCAAATCAAATTTGCCTATCTTGGCGATGCGCGCAACAACATGGGCAATTCGCTCATGGTTGGCGCGGCCAAGATGGGCATGGACATTCGTTTAGTCGCGCCGAGAGCCTTTTGGCCGGAAGAGGAGTTAGTGGCCCTTTGCCAAACCATTGCCAGCGAAAGCGGGGCAAAAATCACCTTGACCGAAAGCGTCGAAGAGGGCGTAGCCGGGTGTGATTTTCTCTACACCGATGTGTGGGTTTCAATGGGCGAAGCACCGGAAGCGTGGGATGAGCGCGTGGCGCTGATGAAGCCGTATCAAGTCAATATGGCGATGCTCAAGCAAACGGGCAATCCTGCGGTGAAATTTATGCACTGCTTACCCGCCTTCCATAACGATGAAACCGTCATCGGCAAACAAGTGGCCGAAAAATATGGGATGAAAGGGCTAGAAGTGACAGAAGAGGTGTTTGAATCAGACCACTCAATTGTCTTTGATGAAGCAGAAAATCGCATGCATACCATCAAAGCGGTGATGGTGGCAACGCTGGGCAGTTAACCGAAACACAAGTGAGTTAATCGATTACATTGGCGCGTAAAAGCTTGATGTAATCGCTTGCGCTCACGCGCTTGATGCGTATAATACCCGGCAATTTGTCCGAGGGTTATGAAATGACAATGCGTTTGACAACCAACACAGCACGACGAGCAGGCACTCAATCTCACCTGCATGGCGCTGTTTCTTCTGTCGTTGCATTGACTAATCCGATTGATTTTTAAAGCCTCCCGTAATGGGAGGCTTTTTTATTGCCTGAAACATTCAGATAGGGAAGACGACTATGACAAACTCGCTTTATAAAAAGCACATTATTTCCATTCCGGAGCTGAGCCGTGCTGAGCTGGAATTGATTGTCAAAACGGCTGGTCAACTCAAAGCAGAGCCAAATCCAGATCTGATCAAAAACAAAGTGGTGGCGAGCTGCTTCTTCGAGCCCTCGACCCGTACCCGCTTGTCGTTTGAAACGGCGATTCAGCGCATCGGCGGCGACGTGATTGGCTTTGACGATGGCGGTAACACCTCGCTGGCGAAAAAAGGCGAAACACTGGCCGATTCCGTGCAAGTGATCTCTAACTATGTGGATGCGTTTGTCATGCGCCACCCGCAAGAGGGCGCAGCGCGTTTGGCGTCGGAGTTCTCAAACGGCGTGCCCGTGATTAACGCGGGCGATGGTGCCAATCAGCATCCAACGCAAACCCTGCTCGATCTGTTCACCATTTCTGAAACCCAAGGCCGCTTGGACGAGCTCAACGTGGCGTTTGTCGGCGACCTCAAGTATGGCCGCACGGTCCACTCGCTCACTCAAGCACTGGCGAAATTTAACAACATCCGTTTCTTCTTTGTCGCGCCAGATGCGCTGGCGATGCCAGAGTACATTCTGGAAGAGTTGGATGAAGCAGGCATCGCCTACAGCGTGCACAACGACATGGACAGCGTGATCCCAGAGTTGGATATTCTCTACATGACCCGCGTGCAAAAAGAGCGTTTCGATGCCTCGGAATACGTGCACATCAAATCGGCTTACATCCTCACCGCCGCCATGCTGGAAAATGCCCGCGATAACTTGAAAGTGCTGCACCCGCTGCCACGCGTCGACGAGATCACCACCGATGTGGATAAAACGCCTTACGCCTACTACTTCCAACAAGCGGGCAACGGCGTGTACGCGCGTGAAGCCCTGTTAGCCCTAGTTTTGAATGAATCACTGTAATCGGAGAGAAATAGCATGGAAAAAGAGACAAAATTGCAGGTTGAAGCGATTAAAAACGGTACAGTGATTGACCACATTCCGGGACAAGTGGGCATTAAGGTGCTGAAACTGTTCGATATGCACAACTCTTCCCAGCGCGTCACCATCGGCCTCAATCTGCCCTCTTCCGCGCTTGGCAGTAAAGATCTGCTCAAAATTGAGAACGTCTTCATCAGTGAAGAACAAGCGCGCAAACTGGCGCTGTATGCCCCGCACGCGACCGTTAACCAAATCGAAAACTATCACGTGGTGAAGAAACTGGCATTAGAGTTGCCGGAGTTTGTCAGCGATGTGTTCGAGTGCCCGAACAGCAACTGCATTTCTCACAACGAGCCAGTAGCCAGTAGCTTTCGCGTGTTTGAAAAGAAAGGCGATGTGCGCTTGAAATGTAAGTACTGCGAGAAAGTATTTTCACGCGAAATCGTCACCGAGCGTTAATCATTACAAGCACTCCCCCAGCCTTCGCGGCTGGGGGATTTTCTCTTTACCAATCATCCCTTTCGCGGCACACTGAAGCCTCTTTTGTTTTCCCTTCAATCAAGATGGAACATAACAATGACTAAAGTACTTCACACTGATTCGGCGCCTGCGGCCATCGGCCCTTACATTCAAGGCGTTGACCTTGGCAACATGGTCCTAACTTCTGGCCAGATCCCCGTCAACCCTGCGACCGGCGAAATCCCAGCAGAGATCGCAGCGCAAGCACGTCAGTCTCTCGACAACGTCAAAGCCGTGGTCGAAGCCTCTGGCCTGAGCGTGGGCGACATCGTAAAAATGACGGTTTTCGTCAAAGATTTAAATGACTTCGGCACAGTGAATGACGTGTACGGCAAGTTTTTTGACGAGCACAACGTGGCGCACTACCCAGCCCGCTCTTGCGTAGAAGTGGCTCGCCTACCGAAAGATGTTGGCATCGAAATCGAAGCGATTGCGGTACGCAAATAATTGATTGAGTCGGCTCACCGAGAGCGGCAAAAAGTAAGGGTGACACGAGGTCACCCTTTTTTGTCTCTGCGCGAGGTCACACTACGCGATTTAACGCTTCACCGCGCCAAAATGCATTGATGTTTTCCATCAGGATCTCGACCAGTTTGCTGATCGCCGAATCACTGCCCCACGCCACATGCGGTGTGAGCAGCAAGTTCGGCAACGCCATGTTCGCCAACAGCGGATTGGTTTCATCCGCAGGCTCTTGGCTAAACACATCCACGCCAGCACCAGCAATTACACCATTTTTCAGCGCAGCGACCAACGCCTGCTCATCAACCAAACCACCTCGCCCAGCATTGAGTAAAATCGCCGATGGCTTCATTTGCGCCAGTTCCTCCGCGCCAATCAAATTGACCGTGTGCTCAGACAGCGGACAGTGCAAGCTTATGGCGTCACTGTTTTGCAGCACTGCGCTAAACGGCAGATACCCTTCACGACACTGCGTCGCCCCTTTGTGCTCAGCAAAAAGCACCTGCATACCCAAAGCTCGCGCCAGTTTGGCGGTGGCTTGGCCCAGTGCACCTGCGCCAATAATGCCTAAGGTTGTGCCAGCAATATCGCCAATCGGATGGGTAAAAAAGCAGAACTGCTTATCTTTTTGCCAGACGCCAGCGGCAATATCTTGATGATAAGCAAACAGATTACGTCTTAGGGCAAACAGCATCGCCATCACATGTTCCGGCACTGAGTTGCCCGCATAGCCTCGCACATTACTCACCGCAATCTGCTTGGCCGCGCAGTAGTCCACATCCACGTTATTAAACCCGGTGGCTGCCACCGCGATCAGACGCAGATTGGGCAGTTGACTTAACAGCGCTTGGTCTAACACCACCTTGTTGGTGATAACCATATCAGCCGCTTGCAGGCGGTCCACCACTTGCTCTGGCGAGGTGAGAGGGTACTCAATCCAGTGGTGAGCAAAATCGACTTGCGGCAGTGGAATGTGAGCGGGAATGGTGGCTCGGTCGAGAAAAACGATAGTGGGCAGTGACATAGCAACTCCTGTAATGCACTGCCCATCGCTCGTTGATTAAGGGTTGGACAGCGTTTTGTAATCCGGTAATTTACGCGCAGGATCGTAATAAGAAAAGATCATCTCTTGCGCCTCCGGATAAAAATCACACGGCACAAAGATGCTGCGCAGCCAACGATTCTTCGGATGATAAAAGCTCAGCTCGGCGGCATGCAACTCTAAACGTGCAGAAAAGGCGCGCGCTTCACCGCTAGCGTAAAACTCATCCCCGACAATCGGATGACCGATGGACTGCATATGTACACGCAGTTGGTGAGTACGGCCGGTGATCGGCAGCAGGCGCATGATGGTGGTCTGCTCACCATTGGGGTGCACTTCACGCTTGGCCACGTGGAACTTGGTCTGCGATGGCCTGCCCTCTTCATGACACACTTTCTGCAACGGACGATTTGGCCAGTCGACAATCAACGGCAGATCGATCATGCCTTCATCGGCTTCCACATGGCCCCAAACGCGAGCGTAGTAGATTTTGTGCGTTAAACGGTATTGAAACTGCTTCTTCAGTGCCGATTCTGCATGTTTGCCTTTGGCTAGTAGCATCAAGCCTGAGGTGGCGAGATCCAAACGGTGTACCACTTGAATATCTGGGTCTTGCTGTTTCAAACGACTCCAGACGCTGTCGTGGTATTGCGGCAAGCGCCCCGGCACCGACAGCAGGCCAGACGGCTTATTAACCACCAAGATATGCCCATCTTCATAGACAATGTCTATCCAAGGGTCGGTCGGCGGATGGTATTCAAACTCAGACATAAAAGTGTCTCATAACAAAATCAATCAAGGTCGCCCGTTGAGTGGCATATCACGACAACGGGCGACGCGAATTAGTTGTGGCTGACCACAATCAAACGCAGTGAATCAAGCTGGTACTGCGCTTTGCCAATGTAACCACTCAGCTCTTTGATTTGCGCGTCAATCGCTTCCAACTCTTCGTCACGAATATTCGGGTTGACCGCTTTCAGCGCTTGCAGACGTTCCAGCTCACCATTGAGGCTTTGCTGCATCTCTTGCTGTGCTTGCTGACGAATCGCTTCGACGCGCTCAACCACCAGCGTGTCGCCGGACTCAATCAAACGGTGAATATCTTGTTGCACCGATGAAACCAGTTTACTGGCCAGATGACGGTTAACTGGGCTGAGCTGGCGGTTAAAGCCTTCAAACTCAACTTGAGCCGACAAATCGTTGCCGCGCGCATCCATCATCAAACGGATGGGCGTGCGCGGTAGGAAGCGGCCGATACCGCTGCGTTTTGGCGCTTGAGCATCCACGGCGTAGATCTGCTCGAGCAAAATTGTGCCGACCGGCAACGCTTTGTTCTTCAGCAGCGACACCGCACAGGTACCGACGCCTTCGCTCATCAGCAGGTCGATACCGCCTTGAATCATCGGGTGTTCCCAACTGATAAAGTGCATGTCTTCACGCGACAGCGCCGTATCGCGATCAAACGTAATGGTCGCCCCTTCGTACGGCAAGCCCGGATAGCTTGGCACCATCATGTGCTCGGATGGCGTAACGACAATCGCGTTTTCGCCTTTATCGTCTTGGTTAAGGCCAATGGTATCAAACAGGCTCAGCGCAAAGCTCACCAAGTTGGTATCGCCATCTTTGCCCGCGATCTCTGCCACGATCTGCTGCGCTTTTTCGCCGCCGTTAGAGTGCATTTCCAACAGGCGATCGCGCCCTTGCTCCAACTGCGCTTTCAGCTCGAGGTTCATTTTGGCTGATTGGGCAATCACCTCTTCCAGCGGCGTATTGTCACCGGATGCGAGGATCGCAATCAGCGTGTCGGCGTATTGGTCATACACCGCGCGGCCCGTTGGACAGGTTTCAGCAAACGCGTTCAAGCCTTCATCGAACCAACGCGCGAGCACCTCTTGCGCGGTGCCTTGCAGGTAAGGGACATGAATGTCGATATCACGTTTTTGTCCGATGCGATCCAAACGACCAATCCGCTGCTCAAGCAGATCCGGGTTAAACGGCAAATCAAACATCACCAACTGGTTTGCGAACTGGAAGTTACGGCCTTCTGAGCCGATCTCACTACAAATCAGCACCTGGGCACCGCCCTCTTCTTGGGCAAAGTACGCGGCTGCTTTATCGCGTTCGAGAATCGACATGCCTTCGTGGAACACGGTTGCGCGAATGCCTTCACGCTCGCGCAGCGCTTGCTCTAGTTGCAGCGCGGTGCTGGAGCGTGATGCGATGACTAAAATCTTCTCGCTGCGTTTGGCGAGGATTTTTTCCAGCAGCCAGTTTACCCGCGAATCAAATTGCCACCAGCTTGAATCGTCCCCTTCAAACTCTTGAAAGATCTCTTCCGGATAAAGGTTTTTCATCGCACGCGCTTCCGGCGTCATTTTACCGCCGATCATGCCAGAGACACGCATTGAGGTAGTGTATTGCGATGGGATCGGCATCGGCAGCAGGTGTACGTTACGCACCGGGAAGCCTTTGATGGCAGCACGGGTGTTACGGAATAAAACACGCCCCGTACCGTGGCGATCCATCAGATTGTCAATCAGCTCTTGGCGCGCAGCGGCTTTGCTCTCTTCATCGGCGTTGCTTTCGATAATACGAAACAGCGGTTCAACGTCCTGCTCCGAAAGCAGCTCAGTGATCTGATTTTTTGCCTCATCAGGCAGCAACTTGCCCGAAAATAGGGCAGTGATCGCATCGGCAACTGGCGCGTATTGCGCTTCTTCTTCGACAAACACCTCGTAGTCGTAGAAACGGTCTGAATCAAGCAGGCGCAGGCGGGCAAAGTGGCTCTCGCGGCCAAGCTGCTCAGGCGTTGCTGTTAGCAGCAATACGCCCGGCGTGCGCTCAGCCAGCCCTTCAATCACTTGGTAGCCGCGGCTCGGTTTGTCTTGGCTCCATTCCAGATGGTGCGCTTCATCAACCACCAACAGATCCCAATCCGCTTCCAGCGCTTGCTCAAAACGCTTGCGACTTTTGCGTAAGAAATCCAGTGAGCAGAGCACGTACTGCTGGGTGTCAAACGGGTTGTCCGATTCGGCGAATGCTTCGATGCAGCGCTCTTCGTCAAAAATCGAGAAATGCAGGTTGAAACGACGCATCATTTCCACCAACCACTGGTGCTGCAAAGTTTCCGGCACCACAATCAAAATGCGCTCAGCACGGCCAAGCAGCACTTGTTGATGAATGATCATCCCCGCTTCGATGGTTTTACCTAGGCCAACTTCATCTGCCAGTAACACGCGCGGCGCATGACGACGACCCACTTCGTGGGCAATGTAAAGCTGGTGAGGAATAAGGCCAGCGCGCATGCCACAGAGGCCGCGCATTGGGCTGCGATGCTGCTCATACTGATTTTTCAATGCGCGGTAACGCAGCACAAAGTTGTCCATGCGGTCGATTTGACCGGCGTACATTTTGTCTTGCGGCTTGTTGAAACGAATTTGGTTGCTAAGGAAAATTTCACGCAGTGCCACGCCCGTTTCTTCGGTGTCTTCGCGCGTGCCGAGGTAAGTGTAAAGGCCTTTCTCTTCCACCACTTGTTCCACACGCAGTGACCAGCCTTCTTGACACTCCACGACATCACCGACGTTAAAAATCACTCGGGTTACTGGGGCATCGTTACTGGCATAAACACGGTTTTCCTCTGAAGCGGCGAACATTAATGTCACCGTTCGCGCATCTAATGCGACCACCGTACCTAAACCCAAATCACTTTCCGTATCGCTGATCCAGCGTTGCCCCAGAGCAAATGTCATGAATTGACTACCTCGTTTTGATTATGAATTCTAAAAGCTTAGTTCTGCTTACGCCCCTCGCCAACCGGGAAAAGGCGAATAATTCGCTGTAAAAATCGCCGCAGAAAAAGGCCGCTAATCTTACTTGATGCCGTGATGGAGGTCACGCCCAAACACTGGGATTCACCCTATTTTTTTTCGCCGAACGTGGATGAAATCAAAATGTAAAAAACTCATGGCATTTGTGGGATCGGGTGTGATCAAATTTGCGTATACTTAAACAGAACCTGTTCGCCCTGTCTCGTCAGAAAGCTGACAGCGGCACAGATAATGCAGGTTCTCGGTACACGTTTAGGATCAACACGGGTTTGCAGTAAGTCGTCTCGCTACTCGGTTGACATGCCATATGCGCCCCCAATGGTGCCTCTGTCGGTAATGGCCGGAAGTATTCGACCTCTGCTGCAAGCATACGGCCAAGCAGAAGACCTCTGTCTTCGCTTGGTACTGAGCAAGCAAAGCCGCGTTGCGGCAAGGAGACGCTATGGGCGATACCGACCGGAAACTGTTTGTACTTGATACCAACATACTGCTACACGAACCCTTCGCTATCTACTCGTTCAAAGAGCACGACGTGGTGATACCCATGACGGTGCTTGAAGAGCTGGACCGAATCAAAGACAGTAAACGAGATGTGGCACGCGATGCGCGCGTGGCAATTCGTGCACTGGAAGACCTCTTTCGCGATGCCACTCCGGATGAAATTTCAGAAGGCATTCCCGTCTCCGGGGAAGGCAACAATCGCGGTACCATTGCTATTTTGGCCGATTTCGAACTGCAAGAAACGGTCAAAGCCTTTGCCGATAAAGCGGGCGACAACCGCATTCTCAATGCCGTGCTCTATCTGCAAAACAAACGTGCGCCACGCGAAGTGGTGCTGGTTACCAAAGACATCAACATGCGTCTGCGCGCCAAAGGGGCCGGAGTACGCTTTGTTGAAGACTATCGCACCGACCAACTGATTGACGATATTCAATACCTGACCAAAGGCTTTCAACAGCGTGAAGGCGATTTTTGGCAAAACGTGGATCAGGTTGAAAGCCGCACGCTCGGCGGCCGGACCTATCACACCCTCGATAGAGCGCCGTTCGACCCGACCTTTATTAACCAATATGTGATTGATGAAGAGAGCGACTTCGCCGGCCGTGTGGCGGAGATTGACGGCGATAAACTGACGCTGCTCGACATCAGCCGCGAACGTATGATGCACCGCCGTGCTTGGGATATCTCACCGAAGAACATCTATCAGGCGATGGCGCTGGATGCGCTGCTGGATCCGACCATTGACCTTGTTATCCTCACTGGCGCGGCGGGCAGCGGTAAAACCTTGCTTGCCATGGCCGCCGCGCTAGAGCAAACCATAGAGAAGAAGATGTTCGATAAGATCATCGTGACGCGCAACACGCCAGACATCGGCGAGTCGATCGGCTTCTTGCCCGGCACAGAGGAGGAAAAAATGATGCCTTGGCTTGCGTCCGTGACCGATACGCTGGAAGCGCTGCACAAAAACGATCACTGCACCGAAGGCTCGCTCAAATACATCGTCGATAAAGCCAACATTCAGTTCAAATCGATCAACTTTATGCGCGGCCGTTCGATTCAAAATGCGTTTGTCTTGCTGGATGAGTGCCAAAACCTTACCGCATCGCAAATCAAAACCATCATCACCCGCTGTGGGGAAGGCACTAAGATCGTCTGTTCTGGTAACCTCGCGCAGATTGATTCCCACTATCTGACTCCAGTCACCTCGGGCCTGACCTACATGGTCGAGCGCTTTAAGAATTTCGAAGGCAGTGCCAACATCCACCTCAACGGTGTGGTGCGCAGTCGCTTGGCGGAATTTGCCGAGGAGAATTTGTAGTGGAGAAAGTGAGGAACTAGGAAACGAGGTTGCTGGGTTCTGGGTTCTGGGTTCTGGGTTCTGGGTTCTGGGTTCTAGGGGCTGGGGGCTAGGATCTAAGATCTAGGATCTAGGATCTAGGTTACTCATAAATGAGCAAACGAGACAATCGTGAGCTTAAAAAAGGGGGCGATCATTTCGCCCCCTTTCGTTTTTATTGTGTGGGATTATTCCGTGCCGCCTACCGTGATGGAGTCGAGTTTCAGGGTCGGTTGCCCAACACCAACCGGGATACTCTGCCCGGCTTTGCCACACACGCCGACACCGCGATCGATGCTGAGATCGTTACCGACCATCGACACTTGCTGCATGGCTTCAATCCCTGAACCAATCAAGGTCGCACCTTTGACCGGGCGAGTGATCTTGCCGTTTTCGATCAAATACGCTTCCGAGGTTGAGAAGACAAATTTACCGGAAGTGATGTCTACCTGACCGCCACCGAAGTTCGGCGCGTACAAGCCTTTTTTCACCGTGGCGATGATCTCTTCCGGCGTGTGCTGACCCGGCAGCATGTAAGTGTTGGTCATGCGCGGCATCGGCAGGTGAGCGTAAGATTCACGGCGACCGTTACCCGTTGGGTTCACGCCCATCAAACGCGCATTGAGTTTATCTTGCATGTAACCTTGCAAAACGCCGTTTTCAATCAGGGTGTTGTATTGACCATTTACCCCTTCGTCATCCACGTTCAAAGAACCACGCAGATCTTTGAGTGTGCCGTCATCGACAATAGTACACAGTGGCGAGGTCACTTGACTGCCGATTTTGCCGGAGAAGACGGAAGAGCCTTTGCGGTTGAAATCCCCTTCCAAACCATGGCCGACCGCTTCATGCAGCAGTACGCCCGGCCAGCCCGAACCGAGCACCACAGGCATGGTTCCCGCTGGCGCAGCGTCTGCTTCAAGGTTGACCAGCGCCATGCGAATCGCTTCATCAGCAAAGTGGAAAGCACGTTGCACGCCATCTTCTTCACCGATAAAGAAATCGTAGCCAAAACGGCCGCCGCCACCTGAGCTGCCACGCTCACGGCGATCGCCTTTTTCCGCCAGTACGCTAATGGACAATCTCACCAGCGGGCGCACATCGCCTGCGTAAGTGCCATCGGTTGCGGCAACCAGCATCTGTTCATGCACGCCGCTTAAGCTGATCGACACCTCTTTGACAAGCGGCTCTTTGGTGCGGATATAGGCATCGAGCGATTTAAGCAGTTCGGTTTTTTGCTGTTTTTCCCAGCATGCGAGTGGATTGAGCGCCGCATAATAGTGCTGATTGTCGCTACGGCGAAAGGCTTGCACTTGACCATTTTGCCCTTGCTGGGCAATACCGCGCGCGGCAAGAGCGCTTTGACGTAAGCCGTCCAACTGGATTTGGTCGGCATAGGCAAAACCGGTTTTTTCACCCGTCACAGCACGCACACCGACACCACAATCAATATTGAAAGAACCGTCTTTGATGATGCTGTCTTCCAGCACTAGAGATTCGTGCCAACTGGACTGAAAATAGATGTCGGCATAGTCAATTTGGCGCGTTGCAATGCTGCTTAACGTCTCCGCCACGTCCTGCGCTGTTAGACCTCCCGGTGCTAACAGTGCCTCTTCTACTTGATTAATACTCATAAGCTTGACTCTGCTTTTTTATTTAGTAAATGGGTAAAACGACCATGCTGAGCAACGGGCATGTTTTGTCGAATCTTCTCGCTATAGGCTAAATCAATCTCGGCAACAAGCAAGTCGCCCTGTTGTGAGAGTTGCGCCACCACACTTCCCCACGGGTCAATCACCATCGAATGGCCCCACGTTTCTCGCTTGGCGGTGTGCTGGCCACCTTGTCCCGCAGCAATCACCCACGTTTGTGTTTCGATTGCTCGGGCTCTGAGCAGCACTTCCCAGTGCGCTTCGCCAGTGACGGCGGTAAACGCCGCAGGCACCAACATTATTTGCGCACCTTGCTCGCGCAGCGCTTGGTAGAGCGCAGGGAAACGCAAGTCGTAACAGATACTCAGACCAAGTTTGCCAACCGGCGTCTCCACCACGCAAATTTCATTGCCGGGCTGAAAACTGTCGGACTCGCGATAGCTACCGTGGCCATCGGCCACATCGACATCAAACATGTGCAGTTTGCTGTAATGGCCTAAACGCTCACCATCAGGACCAAACACCAGACTGGTGGTGGTCACGCCAGTGGCGCTGCGAATCGGCATGCTGCCGACCACCAAGGTGATCTGCTGGCTTTTCGCCAACTGCGCCAAAGCGCGTTGCAGCGGCCCATCTCCCAGCACTTCCGCATGCTGGTGGTAGGCTTGTTTGTCGGCAAACAGCAGCGCATTTTCCGGTGTCACCACCAGTTTCGCCCCTTGTTTGGCAGCCTGCTCACAGCCGCGTTGAATCGCCGCCAGATTCGCTGCGGGTTCGGCGCTTGAGGTCATCTGAATAATGGCAATCCTTTCCATTGCACACTCCTATTGTTGCGCTTCGCTGCGCATTTTCTCTGGCAGGGTAAACTCACCGCGGCTACGCGAAATCTCTTTTACCGTCGGCGCTTCCAGCGGCCCTTTGACTTCGTAGTTGACCTGCGTAAACACCTCAACCACGGGCGAAATCACCGTCGAGATCGCCAGCACGTACAGTGCAGTTTGCGGCGCTACGGCAAACGCCGTCAGAATCGGAATACCCGAGGTGACATCGGGGATAAACTGCACTTCGGCATCGACCGTGCGCTGCCCCATGTCCGCCAAACCGCGAATACGCATTTCACCGGCCAGCGCATCCATAAAAATGTCGTTAGTGACAAACACACCATCTTGAATTTTGCCGGTGCCTTTGATCGAGTTAAACGCCATGCCCTGATCAAACACATCGGTAAAATCGAGCTGCATTTTACGGATGATCGAGTCTAGACTGAACAGCCCCAGCAGACGCGCCGCGCCGCTCACATCGGAGATCACCCCTTTGCCAAACTCGCTCTGTACTTCGCCATCTAAGGTGCTGACACGCATCGACCAAGGTGCGCCATCCCACCCCACTTGTGAGGTGATCTCAAACGGCGCCTTTTGGATCCCCGAGGTAATGCCAAAGCGCTCCATCAAGTCGCTGTTGTTTTCACCGCTCACTTTGAGGTTCATTTGAGAGTGACTGCGCTCGCCATCCAGCATCCAGCGCCCGCTCACGTCCACCTGACTATTGCCACTGGCGAGCTTGAGCTGTTTCCACTCCAGCGCGTTACCTTGACGCTGTAAATCGACGTTAACGGTACCGACTTTGTAGCCTTGTAACCAAAAATCATCAATATTGAGAGTCAGATTCGGCATCGCTTGGTGGAACTGACGGTCAAAATCGCTGATGAGCGGCGCATCTTCACTTTCTGCGGTCAACAGCGACTCTTGCTTGGCTTTTTTCTCATCCAACCCCGGGATATAAAGGTGCAGTTTCTCCAACGACACCGCTAAGTCATAAGGTTCAAGATAGTGCGCTTTGCCGTCGACTTCCTGACTTTTCACTTCCAGTTGCCAACTGAGGTTCTTCTTACGCGCAGAGAAATCCACATCGTGGAACTCGATCCCTGCAAGGCGCAATGTCGGCGTTTCCAGTTTGACTCGAGTGGGTAGCGGAATTTCTGGCGTTTGCATCCCGTCGAGCGCGGACTGGTTGCTCGCGGGCTTCGCCATCACCACATCCAGCCATTCATCAAAATCAACGTAGTCAGTGCGGATCAACGCATGATGCCCCACCACTGGGCTGATTTTGAACCCGCCATTGCCCAGTACCAGGTTGGTCGCGGTCAACTGCGGCACTTTACCGGTAATGTCGATTTCGGTTTGATATTTCGCATTGGGAAGTTGCAGACGCGCGGTGATCGACTCTTGATTACCAGAGGCTTGCAAGCGCGCATTCCAGCTTTCACCCACCGATTTATTGAGCGGATACGGGTAGCGACTGGCGACGCGATCCAACTTAGCGCTGAGATCTAACTGATAGGTGAAGCCGACATCATTGAGCTGCAAATCGATGTCCATCAACCAAGGCGCATGGCCGGAAAGTCGCCCTAGCCATTGCTCGCCGACATAAGGGACCAGCGGCTTCACATCCCAATCCGCCACGGTGTTGATCTTAACGCTGTAGCCGTAATCGGCGCTTTCACCGGCAAAATCGATGGCGATGTTCTGCTTGAGCAACTTGGCCGCCAAACCGGAGGCTTTCACCACATCGTTGTCGAACTCAATCCGTCCGGAGACTTTTTCCAAAGCCATCGGCGGCGCATCAATATCGACATGATTGCCTTTCAGATCGGCGTATCCCCACGCACGCGGCTCTTTGCTGCTCTCAAAGGGAATATTGAGTTGGAACTGCGATACCACCGGCCCTTTAACTTGCAAAGCCGTGAGCGCAGCGCCGACAGAGTCCACCAGCGGTGTCGCGGTCATGTAGTCACGCACCGCATTGCCTTCCGCCGTGGCGCTCGCCTCGATTTCAATATGGCCATCTTCGACCAGTTCCGGAATACGTCCGGTGATACGCGACGCTTGCACCTCTTTTAAGGTCGCCGATTTTGAATCAAGGTACATGGCATCGTTTTGGAACAATAGATCCATCTGCAAATCCGTGATCGGCGGCCACGCGGTATCAAAGCTGAATTTCCCCTCTTGCAAACCGACCCAAGCTTGGAACATGCCATCGTTGTCTCGGTAAGGGAACTGACCCAGTTCACCGTACCAAAGCAGCTTGGCGGTATTGACTTTACCACCTTGAATCGCGCTGGAGAGATAGTCGGTTAACTCGCGGCCAAGCGCCAACGTCGGCAAATAACGCCACGTTTCGCCGGCATTGTAAGCGTCGGCTTCGGCATAAAAAGAGAGAAACGGACTCTGGTTGTCTGGGAAGTCTAAACGAAACTCACCCAACACTTGCAAATCTGGCGTGGCGGCGGTCACCTTGTCGGCCCATAGTCGCCAGCCCCCAGCGTAGTTTTGCCACACAAGGTCGACTTGCCCTTGCTTGATATTGAGCGGCGCCTGAAAGACGTCTCCGTAGGGAAACACATCATCAATCACCGCCAAAGAGACTTTGGCTTGCGTCGGCGTGCCGAAGATTGATCCTGTCACATTGTGAAAACCCGGCAACAGATCCCACTGCTGCATGGCTAAGGAATCGACTTCTGCCGAGTAGCGCAGCGAGTCGAGCCCATCGGTCATTTTCAGGCGAATGTCTTCAATCAGCCCTTTTGGCTCCAGTTTGACCAACACATCGGTCACGTCGGTAGAGTCTGGCATCAGCTTAACCAGTGGCAGCAAGGCCTGAATGCTCAGTTGTGAGAGGTTCAGCGTCCAACCTTGTGGCTGCCAATCAAAGGCGACATCCAGCTCCGGCCAGTCGGTTTCGTCGGTGCGCAAACTCAGTGAGTGGCCATTCACTTTCCACCCCTCTTTATCGGGAAAAAGCTTGAACACGCCCGATTCGAGGATCAGCGCATGGCGACTTTTTTCACTCCAGATAAGCTCGGAAGGCAACAATTCCACATAGGCATAACGCGGCTTCGAGTGCTGTAAGGTCAGCCAAGACTTGAGGCTCACCTTGCCAGATTCAATCCCGCTCTCACTTTTCATATAGCGAGTCAGCCAAGGCGTCACGGAGATCTCCTCGGCATTAACGTAAAACTCACCACTAACATCCAAGAGCGAACCATGATCGACAAAGTTAGCGGTTACTAACAGCGCATTGAGATTGGTGCCAGCAATGCTGACCACCCCTTCCGCTAAGTGGTGCGCGCCTTGATTACGCCAACGCAGCTTCTCAATATCCAGTCGGCGATTTTCGCCCGACACCGAGCGATACCAGATTTTCGATTGAGTGAGCAACACCTCTTCAAGTTGCCTGAGCAACAAGGTATCGAGCCGTTCAATCAGTTGCGAAGTTTCACTGTCCACCACAGGTTGCGCAGAGGTTTGACTGCTCTCGGATGGCGGCGAAATAAGGTTCAGCGATCGCACATCCAAAGCCAGACCATTGAGATCGAGATTGGCGACGACTGGCTGTAAAGTCAGTAAAGATTGGAGTAAATCGAACTCGACGTGGATTTCATCCACCGACAAATTGATCTCTTGCTCACCGGGCAGTTGCGCCTGAAGCCCTTGCAACGCCACCGACGGATGGCTATTGCGCCAGGCGCCAGCCACACTGCGGATAGCCACATCAAGGCCCGTGCCCTGTTTCACCCAACTGGTGATTTCTTGCTGAAAATGGTTCATGCGCGGCAGGGCAATCCGCAGCGCAGTGACAGTGACAGCCAGCAGCAGCAGGGCTGACACGATCAGCCACAGCAGCGCTCGCCCAAGGCGGGTAACAACAGAGATCACAAATTTTCCATTACATCATCACGACATCAAACTGCTCTTGTATGTACAGAGGCTCCGCTTGAATACGTACTTGCTTACCAATAAAGACTTCCAACTCGGCCAAGGCATGCGACTCTTCACCGCGCAGCGCGTCGGCCACCGCTGGAGACGCATACACAACAAACTTGTCGGCGTCGTAGGCGCGGTTCACTCGCGTAATCTCTCGCAGAATTTCGTAGCAGACGGTTTCGACCGTTTTCACGCTACCGCGCCCTTCACAAGTTGGACAACTTGAGCAGAGAATATGTTCGATACTTTCTCGCGTACGTTTACGCGTCATCTCCACCAAACCAAGTTGAGTAAAGCCGTTGATGTTGGTTTTCACTCTGTCTTTGCTCAGTGCATTTCCCAGCGAGGTAAGTACCCGCTTACGGTGCTCTTCGGAAGTCATATCGATAAAGTCGATAATGATAATGCCGCCTAGGTTGCGCAAACGAAGTTGACGGGCAATCGCTTGGGTCGCTTCGATGTTGGTGTTAAAAATCGTCTCTTCGAGATTGCGGCGACCAACAAACGCCCCGGTATTGATATCCACCGTGGTCATCGCTTCAGTCTGGTCGATGATCAGATAACCGCCAGATTTAAGCTCAACTTTGCGTTCTAGAGAACGTTGCACTTCGTTCTCGGTGTCGTACATGTCGAAGATCGGTTTATCGCCTTCGTAGAGTTCAAGCTTATCGGTCAATTCCGGCACATACTCGGAAGTAAACTCTTTCAGGTTTTCAAACTCCTGACGGGAGTCGACCAGAATCTTATCCAGCTCGGTGCCCACAAAATCGCGCAAAATACGTTGTGCGAGGCCCAATTCTCCATACAAGGTAGAACGGGTTTTGTACTTCGCCCGGCGCTCCATCACCTTGTTCCACAAACGTTTGAGAAAGGCTGCATCTTGTGAGAGCTCTTTTTCATCCGCCCCTTCTGCGGCAGTGCGAATGATAAAGCCGCCGTGTTCATCGCAGTAGTGAGTAACAATGCGTTTGAGACGTTCGCGCTCCGATTCACTTTCAATACGTTGCGACACACCGACGTGGCTGGCCCCCGGCATAAAAACTAAATAACGCGACGGAAGAGTAATGTCGGTGGTTAGACGGGCACCTTTGGTACCGAGCGGATCTTTAACCACTTGCACGACGATGTCTTGCCCTTGGCGCACCAGCTCAGAAATGTCGCGCACCTGAAATTGCTGTTTTTCATTTTCCGCGACGCACTCGGTGTGCGGGACAATATCCGACGCGTGAAGAAAGGCGGCTTTATCCAAGCCAATGTCGACAAAGGCGGCCTGCATGCCCGGCAAAACCCGGCTGACCTTCCCTTTATAGATGTTACCGACGATGCCACGACGAGCTTCGCGTTCAATATGAACTTCTTGTAGTACTCCACCTTCAATCATGGCCACGCGAGTTTCACTCGGGGTCACGTTAAGCAGCAACTCTGCACTCATGTGCGCACCTCAGTTTAAAAATTATAAGAATTCGTGCAGCAGCTGGTCAGTCTCAAACAGAGGGAGTCCTACGACAGCGTGATAGCTGCCCTCAATACGGGTAACAAAACGTCCACCCAAACCTTGAATTCCATAACTGCCAGCTTTATCGCATGGTTCACCTGACTGCCAGTATTGTTCGATTTCTTCGTCTGTCAGGGCTTTAAACCACACCTCCGTCGTTACCACGACCGAGCGTTGTTTGGTGGATGTCACGACAGTCACCGCCGTCATCACCTGATGACGACGATTTGAAAGCTGTTTAAGCATGCGCTTCGCATCGTCGAGATGCTGCGGTTTCTCTAGCACTTGTTCATCACAGACCACCACAGTATCGGAGCCGATCACCACACTCTCGGTGCTGACCAAAGCAAGCCCTGCGAGCGCCTTTTCTTGCGATAGGCGCTGGACATACTCGACGGGCGACTCATGCTCAGCTTTGGCTTCTGCGATATTTGGCACGACCACGGCAAAATCATGGCCAAGTTGGGACAAAAGCTCTTTACGTCTTGGAGAGCCAGACGCAAGCACCAAACGGCTCATGCTTATTACCTTACATGCCAGTGGCGACGTATCCGCCGCATCAATAAAAACACCCATGGCCAAAGTATACAGTTAATTACTGCGGTCCATAGCGATAATGGATTGAATACCACGTCCTGGATCAAATATTCTCCACAGAATATCAGCACTTCCAGTGTGGCACTTAAGCCCGCCACCAGCAGGGCTTGTTGCCAGAGCGCCATATTTCGGATCAGCAAAAAGTTCAATGCAACCAAATAGATGACGATTGACATCATCATGCCGCGTATGCCTAAGGTCGAGCCGATCAGCAGATCCCACAACAGGCCAAGGATCAGCGCGCTGCCGACATTAACGCGGTGCGGCAATGCCAGCACCCAGTAGCAAGTCACCAACAGCAACCACGAGGGACGAAACAGATCCAAACTGCCCGGCCAAGGGATGGTTTGCAGAACCAGCGCGACAAAAAAGCTAAGGCCGATCACCATCCGACTGCGTAACACACTATTCGCCATCGCTTACCTCTTGCGTCACTTGATCACCGCTATTGGCATCCAATACTTTGTGTTGACGATCTTCATTTGGCCATACCAAAAGCAGATAGCGCAGGCGGTCAAATTCCACCACGGGTTTGGCTTTAATCGCCGCAAACTCACGTCGAGTATCATGCTCGACCGAAGTAACATGGGCTACAGGGTAGCCTTCCGGGTAAACCCCGCCAAGGCCCGAAGTCACCAGAAGATCATCCACCTGAATATCGGTACTGGTTGGAATGTATTCCAACTGGATCTCATCGATTTCACCGTTGCCCGAGGCAATCACACGAATATCATTGCGGATCACTTGCACTGGAATGGCGTTTTTCGCGTCAGTAAGCAGCAAAACGCGGCTGTTGTGCGC
Source organism: Vibrio navarrensis (assembly GCF_015767675.1). Lineage (NCBI taxonomy): Bacteria > Pseudomonadati > Pseudomonadota > Gammaproteobacteria > Vibrionales > Vibrionaceae > Vibrio > Vibrio navarrensis. Next base: position 3,092,904 of record NZ_CP065217.1, read on the forward strand.
CGCAACAAAGGTCACTTGACCAACAATGCCTTTTTCGTTGATCACTGGCTGACCGACATACACACCGTCGATACGGCCTTTGTCAATCACCACTTGATGACGATACGGAGAAGTGTCCACCGCCATCACTTCCGTGACCATTTTCTTTTCATCACGCACAAAAGAGGATCCGAGCAGCTTACGTAAGCGCAGGTTTTCTTCTTTGTATTGATCGAGTAGCAGTAAGTCACTGCGCAGACGCAAGACTTCACGTCTTAAGTTCTGGTTGCCTTCCAACAGTGACTGTTGGGTATTAAAGCGCTCGTACACGCCATCAAACATAGTACGTGGCAAATCCGCCGTATACTGAATCGGTGCCACTAAGCTATTGAGAAAGTATCGAACACCCGAGAATGCGTCTAAACGGTTGTCTGCAAACATCAAACTGGCGGATGCGATCACCGCAAACAACAGACGCAACTGTAGAGAAGGGCCCCTACCAAAGATTGGCTTCATTGTGTTTTAGAACCTTAGGCTGGCAAGCTTGGGCAAGCCGCGCTTACCCAAGCGGTGACCATTATTCTTCTGAAAACAGATCGCCACCGTGCATGTCGATCATTTCAAGCGCCTTACCACCGCCACGCGCCACACAAGTCAGCGGATCGTCCGCAATCACTACAGGAATACCCGTTTCTTCGGTCAAGAGTCGGTCAAGATCTTTCAGCAGTGCGCCACCACCCGTCAAGACCATACCGTTTTCGGAAATGTCCGATGCCAATTCTGGCGGACATTGTTCCAGAGCCACCATCACCGCTGACACAATGCCAGACAGTGGCTCTTGCAGCGCTTCGAGAATTTCATTGGAGTTGAGGCTAAAGCTACGTGGCACACCTTCAGCTAAGTTACGGCCGCGCACTTCAATTTCACGCACTTCATCACCCGGGTAGGCAGAGCCGATTTCGTGCTTGATCTTTTCTGCCGTCGCTTCACCAATCAAGCTGCCGTAGTTACGACGCACGTAATTGATGATCGCTTCATCAAAGCGATCGCCGCCAATACGAACGGAAGAGGAGTACACCACACCGTTGAGCGAGATCACCGCCACTTCTGTGGTACCACCGCCAATATCGATCACCATAGAACCTGTGGGTTCAGAAACGCGCAAGCCCGCACCGATCGCCGCCGCCATTGGCTCGTCAATCAGGTAGACTTCACGTGCGCCCGCACCCAGCGCCGATTCACGGATCGCGCGGCGTTCAACTTGGGTGGAGCCACAAGGCACACACACCAAAACGCGCGGGCTTGGTTTTAGGATACTGTTGTCGTGCACTTGTTTAATAAAGTGCTGCAGCATTTTTTCAGTAACGTAGAAGTCCGCAATCACGCCATCTTTCATCGGGCGAATCGCAGAAATGTTGCCAGGAGTACGTCCCAACATTTGTTTGGCTGCATGGCCGACCGCAGCCACACTTTTCGCCGAACCAGCACGGTCCTGACGGATTGCAACTACAGACGGTTCGTCAAGAACGATGCCTTGTCCTTTTACGTAAATCAGAGTGTTGGCGGTACCTAAATCGATCGATAGGTCATTGGAAAACATGCCACGAAGTTTCTTAAACATACTCTTCGCTCATCCTGCAAGAAAAATAGAAGATAAAAATTGCCCTAAATGTACCAATGCCTTGCTATCACAGCAAGGCATTGATCCATAAACATGGACTAAAACACGCAATTTCTGACCATACTTTAACGCAGCATCATCAAACGGCTAAAAAACACCGATTTGTCATCAATTCGATTCTCGCCACCAGATGACTCGATTGCTCCCGCTGTAAAAGCCAAACTGGGCTAGCCCAACCGCACTCTGCTGCCAACTCAGACTTTGCTGGTGATATGTTCTCAACCAAGGTAAACCATGCGTTTCTAAATCTAGTAAGGCTTTGATAACGCCACGATTGCGCAATCCGGGGGCGCTGAAGTTAATATTCGCAACCCCCAAACTGAGTACCGAAGGAGCAAGTGTCGCTTTCACTTCTGGCGGGGTTGCCGTGCCACTTTTGAGCACGGCAAAGTCCGTCGAGTCGAAAGTAAAATGATTTACCGAACCTAGATCACTGCAACTATCATCGCTGTTAGTACGAAAGATCCCGCCGCTAAAATACTGCGCTTCCACTTTTTGCGAAAGCGGGTTAGTTTCTGGGCCGTTAGTGTCGTGGATTAGCAAGCGTCCCCAACGCTGAGCGAGAGACTGATCAATATCTTCAAACACATAAGGTAGACAAGGTCCATCGGCCGAGGTTTGGTAACAGACCCCATCCTGATCTTTCAGATCATCCACTGTCAGTTGCAGATCAAAGTCGCTACTAAAGGGCTCCATTGGAGCAAACGGCTTAACGTAGCGGATCTGCTCATCACGCAGTTCTACACTACGGTAATTGGTCGCCGTCGCTCCCAACGTACCCAAAACAATGTCTGGTGTTGCGGTTGGATCCCGTTCTATTGTTAGGCCATTACTGGCGAGATAGCTACGGTTCCCCCAGCTATTGTCATAACGCCACCAATCACTGTGCTGGTAATTAAAAATCGCTCCCCCACTGGTAGAACGTGGATATAGATACACTCCCGGATCTGAGCTAAAACCAAACGATTGACCAAGATAAGTAAAGGGCTGGACTCCAGCACTACATGCCGCCTCAAGCGCAACAGTCATGGGTGAAACAGCAAAATAAGCTGGAATAAAGCGGCTGATATTGCCTGTGCTGGCGGCAGTAATTGTATACGCACTGCTGCCCTGAAAAGCACCTTGAGGCGTGACGGTAAAATTAAACACCCCCACTTCGCTGACCGACTGTGGAACCGTGTTGGTTCCGCCGACAATCGGCACTTGCTGATAACTGGCGGTGCTGAGAGTTCCGGCTTGCCCCAAGGCAGGCGCAACCAAAGTGTGCGTCAGCTCCATATTGCCGTGCTGATAATTGGGGGTCACTACATCGCCTTCACCGTACGCGGTGACAAGCAAATCAAACCGCTCCCCCACCGCAGCAAACACGTCGCAGCTCGTATTGGCAGTGGCGCACTGCCCGTTGTCACTCTGGCTGTTACTTGCACTGATCTGGAGATATTTGGGAAAGTTGACAAACTGATCGCTGCCGACCATCAACAAACCATTTTCAGCACCGCTGCCTTCATAAAGGGCATTAAGCTGCATCTTGCCTGCATCAGGGTAATTTAGCGTAAAACTCGCCTCGCCAGAGGCGTTAAAACTCATCTCAATTTCGCTGACGAGCGCTTGGCTGTTGCCAATATCTGCCGTATTAATGCTGACCGCCGGGCTTCCCACCACTGATGAGCTGTCTGGCGAGATATAGCTGCTCCAAAACTTAATCGTCTTATCGACGTTGGCAAATTCAGGCACACATTGCAAAGAGTCATCGCTGGTCTTGACCGCTGTGATAGTCGCTGTTGCCGATGAATTGGCGATGAAATCCGGCACATCAATGACAAAGCCACTGTCTGCAAAGGTGGTCGAGCAGTGACTTGCTGACCAACCGCCGCCCGTTTGACATAAGGTAGTGGCAAACGGCTTGGTTGTGGGTGATGAGCCACTCACCCCTAACGTGATACTGCCGGGCTGATTTTTTCTGAGCTCAACCGTGGTCGAGCCGCCACTGAAGTTAATGACGTTGCCTCCTACCCAACCGCCTCCACCGCTGACCGTGGCAGGGCTGAGTGTCGCCTGCACAGGATCGGTAAACAGCTCGCTACAATCGGCATTATTACAAGCTAGGATGGTGACGCTTTCAGCGCTGCAAGTGACGCCTTGTCCGGTATGAATGATGCGGAAATGGTCGATCTGTTGATCAATCGGGCTTGAATCAAGCGCACACACCTGAAAATTATCGATTTCATGGATATTGTTCGAGCCCCCTGTCGAGCCCGTAATCGACAACAGAAAATCATCCGGTACCGCTGCCTGATTATACTGGCTATCGAGCACATTGAGCGGGCCAACAATCGTCTGCCAATTGCCACTGCCCACTTTGCGCAGGATTTCGACTTGCGACTGATTACTCACTCGTGAGTCGACCACAATTTTATAACGGTGGACATCGCCACTGTTGTTGTTATCCACCGTTGGGCTTAAGCAGCTACCACTGGTGTTGGTGGTACCGTTATTACAAGCCCCCGCCAAATAGCGATAACCGGTTTCATCTTCGCCTGAGCCGCGCAAAGCGACCGACTGGCGACGACGACCTGGCTTATCCCCTTGCCCACCTTCATTGGAAAAGTTGCCATACTCATCAATGCCTATCCCGAGCCAGCCACCAGCAAACCCCGGCTCATTGGGCTTAAAACCATAGCCCAGCGGGCCACCAAAAGCCCCCGCTCGCGGTGTGACTCGCGCGTCGGAAAGTACCACCGCGATGCCATCAGCACCTGTACCATCATAAGCAAAGTGATCAAACTCGACTTCAACAAGATTGTCGCGTGCAGGGAAAAGGCGTTGGTAGCTTGATGACGTTGATTGATTGCCAACCGCTTGGGTAAAGCGCAAACGGCCATTGACCACGCCCGGCTGAAAACTCCCTTTACTGGTCGATGTCACCCAAAGATCGGACAGTGAGCTATCAAAACTATCGCTAAAACATTGTAAAGTGGGCCCACTGCTGCAAGGATGCCGTTGCCGATATAACTGGAGGATTTGTGCATTGCTCAGCGCTTGAGAAAAAATTTGCACTTCATCAATAAAACCATCAAATGCTCGACCTGGATAATTTTGATCTTGAGCTATTTGCAATGGAAGATTATTGGTTCGTAAACTGCCAGAGATATTATCTGAACTATCTAATTGCCCATTAATAAATATCGCTTGCCGTTGATTGCTTAGATTTCGATCATAGCGAATTGTAATATGAGACCATTGATTTCGTGGAATAGCCCCATTTGAGGTTAATGAGCGAGTGCCAGAAGGGGATCTTTCCCAATACCAATACACTCGCCCTGAACTGTCTAAATGAAATTCATAGTTGCCATCTTTCGAAACGATACTCATCAAGCCAGAGTTGGGATAATCCTTAGGATAGACCCAGGCAGAAACGGTCAACGTCTCCTCGAAATCAAGTAGTGGGGAGTCTGGGATTTCCAAATACTGGTTCGACGATTTATCAAACACCCCATAACCACACGTCCCTAAGTTGTTTAATGTCGGCAGTGCTGGCGTAACAAGCGCGGTAACCGCGCCATTCACCGCGCGACCATGTAAAGCATTGCCGGAAGCATCGAGAACCTCATTGGCACTACCATCCCAGACTTGCTCTTCTAAATGATAGAGAGCAACAGCACTTGGTAAGGCGCTCGCTCCACACGCATTCGCTGGTACTGAGTTGTAAAGACAATTTCCCTCAACAACGCTCCCGCCATTGATGTTCACAATCCCCCAGTTAGGTTGTCCTGCGGTAACATCACCTAATACATATGAACCATTGTTTAATGTCACTTGATTGTTGGTACTAGTAAGGTTTCCGGTGACGGAGGTATTGTCAATAACAACGTTACCATTCGCACTGACACTACCAACAACATTGGCGTCAGTAATCGCCACACTATTATTTGGGGTTGTGATATTTCCCGATACATCTGATCTAGTAACAACAATATTGCCATTGGCACTTAAACTACCCGTAATAGTCGAGTCGGTCACCGTCAAAGTGTTATTTGGTGTTTTGATATTTCCCGATACATCCGATCTAGTAACAATGATATCGCCATTGGCGGTTAAACTCCCCGTAATGGTGGAGTCGGTCACCGTCAAAGCGTTATTTGGTGTTTCAATACTTCCACTGACAGACGAGCCATCAACTAAAATATTGCCACTCGCAAATACAGCACCTTGAACATTGGTGTTTTCAAGTGTAATACCATGATTATTGGAACGAACATTGCCACTCACACTTCCGCCTTGAATGGCAATTGCCCCTCCAGTGGTAATTGCGCCTTGTACATCGACATTGTTTAACGTGACTGGCGTATCAGCAGCTTGGTAGTTGCCAAAAAGTCGATTGTTATTACCTTGCCAAGTTGTCGAGCCAGACGAAGAAACCAAATCCACAACCGTCGTGGACGAGCCAATCGTATTGCTTCCCGCTAGACTAAAACCAGCATCCGCCGATAAGATCGCGTGTGAGTTAGCAGTGATGTTATCTCCAGATAAGAGGGAAACGGAGCCGTTAGCACAGTGGTAAGTACGTATGCCACCTGAGACACTTTGCTGCCAATTGTTGCTGCTACACGTGGGTAAATCAGCATTGGTAGCGCCAGAGAAAAGCAGATAATCTCTTGCGACGGAAGGAAAGGAAGCCAGTAAAACCAGCAAAGCAAAGGCAATTCTACCCATCATCTCTTACCCCAACTTCAACCACTCGTTGCAACATCCAATCTCCGGCCTGACATCGCCCTTTGGCGGTCAATTGAAACACATTTCGTCCATCATCCATTGCGCCGAGCTCAGCGCAGCTCACTTCCGCCTTGCAGTTGGTTAAGCCGTCACCACTGAAACTATAGTTCTGCACTGCGTTGAGGTGGCAACTCCCTTGCGTGGTCGATTGATAAAATTGACTGATTTCGATCTCCGCCGCTGAACGCGCCGCCATTTCGGCTCGGGTGCCGAGCACCATGGAAACCAGTTGCTGGCTATTACGTTGCTGGTTGCGGTTGGCGACCGCGGCGACAAAACCGACCACGACGATAATAAAGATCACCAAAACCAGCCCGCTGCCGCGTTGGCTACGGCGTGTTGTAGATAAGTGCATTATGAACAAACTCCACCTTTTCACCGCGATCTTCAAAGGTTAATTCAATTTTAATTAAACCGTTGCGCTGCAACTCGGGCTCTGCCACCTCAAAGCTGGCTTGGCTGAGGTTTTCTGCCATTAAGACTCCCGAACCGAGCTCGCTTGGCTGTAGAGCCGTGCGATCCAGTTGATAATCAGCGTAACGATAGATTCGGTTGTTCTCATAACAAAAAGCCACCGGAGTGCGATAAAAATAGACGCGCCGAGCAGGCGATTGGCGCTCAAAACTCGTTGGTTGGGTCAACGTTACATTGACCATAGTGCGATCGTTTGGCGAGGTAAAATCGACATCACTGGCAACCTGCGCGGTTTGCGCTGCGCTTGAGACCGCTTGACGCAACGCTTCACCATCAAGCGGATAAACGACTAAGCGCTCGCCAGCCGAAAGACTTTTTTCTATTGGCAAAAGGCGGATCGTCGTGGACGGCGCCAAGGAAGAAGGCAAGCTACTGTAAATTGCACTATTGGTGATAGGTAAAAACTCAATACAGCCGTTGGCAACCAGCACACTGTTTGGCACCGCTTCACGCAGCTCACGACTAAGGCGTTCGGTGACAAAACGCCCTTGTTGAATCAGCGCTTCACGCGCGCTGCTATCGACATAAATGCTTAATCCTTGACGAATCACCGAGCCGAGAAAAAGCCCGACCACCGCCAGCAAGATAATGGAAATCACCATTTCGATCAGGGTAAAACCACGTTGCATCAGTAGTTCCCCCGCATGGCGCTAAACGGATAGCGATTGCCCTGCGGGTCAATAATCACCACAGCAATACGTTTGTAGTGAGTGGCTGTGGCAGCCGCTTGCGCAGAAAAAGAGCCGCCATTGTCCTGCACATAAAACACGCTCACTTCTACCTGATAACGACGGTATTCATCGGCTCGGTCATCTCCTAGCACATCCACCACCGAGCCATTCAAACCATGAAAGTCATCCACATCGTTATACAAGGTTCGGTCGTTTTCTCCAGCCGCAGTGTCAGGCCCAAGTGAGGTGGGATCAGTGCACAAAGTGCGGCCGGTGGTCGCGACTAACACGCACTCCGGCAGGCCGCCATTGGGGCCAGAGTTGTGATCAAATTGGCGACCGACGATTTCATCGAGCACCGCGCGGCCTAGATCGGCGGCTTTGACCGCCAACACTTGTTCAGCGCTCTGCTGCGAGCGCGGATAGAGCGCCGCCGTCAGGCTGGTGATGGCAATGGCAATCAAGGTGATCACGATGATCATTTCTACTAGAGTAAAACCGCCGCCTCGTTTAACAGCCATAAATATACCCTTGCGTATTAATGCAAATTTGCCGTGTTTCACCGTTTTGTGTGTTGCTTAAGGTGACGGTGCAGATGGCGCTTTGGCACTGCGCCGCACGGCCAAGCGCATCAAAATCGAGGTAATTATTGCCTGCATCATTGCTTAAACTGAGCGAAACATCGCTAGCAGCGGCATTTACCACACTGGCGTCATTGGCATCAAATTGGCTGTTATCACAAGCGCCCGTCAGTTGCGAAAGGGAGACTTGCTTCGCTTCGGTGGCGCTGAGTAGCCAGCGATTGCAATAGCCGCTGCGCTGCATGGCGCGGCTTTGCACTAAACGCAGCGAGGCAAGCAGCTCGCTTTGTGTGGTGATAGTAGAAAAAGAAGCAGGGCCAGAAAAACGGCTGGCAGCGTAAACCGAGATGATGCCGAGCAGCAGAATCACCACAATCAGTTCGACTAAAGTAAAGCCATTGGGTTTACGTGCCATAAAGATACGGAGTTAAGATTTAGAAAATAAAGGCCAGCGTCGCTGGCCTTGAGAGAACGATTTAACAACCAGTATCAACAACAGCCGTAATCGGCGAAGCACTAGATGTTGCAGGTTCGCTGTATGATACATAACAATTTGTAGCTACAATACCTGCAGCATCTCTGTTTGTATCTGAAGAGAATGTGACAAAATATTGAGCTCCCAAAACTGCAGCTCCGCCTGAAATAGCCACATTCCAATCACCAGGTAATCCAGTCACAGCAAGCTCAATGCCATCAGCGGCGGCTGTTGGATAGCCAAAACTAGTAGCGACTCCCTCTGCTCTAGGAGTAGTTGTTGCACCTTTCGATACAGTTTCTTCGCCTCGAATAGCAGACTTGCCATAAACAATCCCCGCAGCACCATCAATCGCGCCTTTTAATCCTTGCAGTGATGCTCCGCGCGCGTCACCCTGAAGATTCAGAAAACGAGGCGCTGCAGTGACTGCTAGGATACCCAAAATAACTATTACCACCACCAATTCGATTAGGGTGAAACCGCCTTGTCTTTTCATAGTGTTCTCTCTCTATGTTCAATCATCAACGCAGGATTACTGCAACGTTACGGTCACACGACCATTTTTCACTTCATATTCAAACTGATGAGCGGTGTTGCCATCGAGCTGAATATAGGTACATTTGGCATCGGTATTGTTGGCCGATGCCGAATATTTAAAACCGCTGTCGCTGCTGGTACTTGAGCCAGCGATGCCCACTTTCGGTGGGTTTTGCAACAGATTATCCATTAAGTCTACACACATTTGGTCGGTTAGCGCACTCGGATAGCTTGAGGCATCGCCCGCTAATCCCCACGGGTAGCCATCGCGAAAGCCAGTGTCATTGCCGGAGGCATCTTTACTGCGCGTTAACCAAAAGTCTACTCCGTCGTAATTGACGTTGTTTTGATCCTGACCACCTATCGTGACAGAAGGGCGCGCCAGCGCTTCCCATTGCGCGCGAGCAGAGAGTACGCCGGTGGCAAAACCGCCCGCCACGCCTTCCACACTGGCTTTTTTCGCTGCATCGGTGACATCAAGAAAACGCGGTAAAGCGGCTACCGCCAGCAAACCGACCACAACGATCACCACCACCAATTCAACTAAAGAAAAACCGCTTTGTTTCTGCTTCTGTTTCATAACAAACCTTCTATTAACTGCTTACTCATTATACCCAGTTCTGCAAGAGGATACACAGCAAGGCGTCAAAAAAACTCATTCTGACAAAATGTCGGCGCTGATTTTTTGTATTTTATCTTTTTGATAAACCACAATTATCTGCTTAAAACCATAATCAAACTCACATTGATAAGCTTGATTTATCCATCGTTCACGCACAGCTTGCAGTGATGAATCTAAAATCTTGCCATCGGGATAGTGCAATGCCAGCCAACGCTGACAGACAAACTGCTCCTGCTCATCGACTAAAGGCACCCAGCCGTAGCGCGTAAGCGGAATAACTTGACCTTCCACCACAATCTGCGCTGGTTTTCCCTGCAAAAGCCATTCCTGCTTATACTGATTGGCCACTTCCAGCATGCGCCGCGCCGCCAGTTCCGTCCCGGCCTTGTACGCTTCCAGCTCAACGGGCTGCCATACGCGAGCAAAGACGGCCACGATGCTCGCGACAATCGACATCCACATCACAAGCAACATCAGTTGTTTAAACACGGCTAACCCTTAATCGCATCGAGCATTCCCCACATCGGCAGGAAGATGCCCAGTGCCAATATCAACACCATCGAAGCGACCACCACCAGCAAAATCGGCTCGATGCGCGCCGTAAGGGTTTTGAGATCGTAATCCACTTCGCGATCATAAAAGTCCGCCACTTCGAGCAGCAGCTCATCAATTCGCCCCGTCTCTTCACCGACCGAGATCATCTGGATCACCAGCGGGGTAAAAATACCGCTGTTGATCGCCGTGGTGGAGATGGCGCTACCCGCTTCGATCGCCGCTTTCATTTCCAAAATGCGCAGTTCGAGAAAGCGATTGCCGATCGCTTCCGCCGAGAGTGCCAGCGACTGGTTAAGCGGCACGCCCGCTTTTAGCATCAGCGCAAAGGTGCGCGAAAAACGCGACAACTGCGCCCGATTAACCACGCCGCCGACCACGGGCAATTTCAAGCGCCACTTGTCCCAGCGCTCTCTGCCGTTGCTAGTGCCGACCCAAGCGCGAAACGCGAATACTAAGCCGACAATGCCGCCGAGCAGTAGCATCCAGTAGTTAACAAAAAACTCCGACATGCCAATCAAGATGCGTGTTGGTAACGGCAGATCAACGCCAAAGCGGCTAAACATCGAGGCAAACTGCGGGATCACTTTGACGTTGAGCACAAACATCGCCACCAAGATAAAGCTGATCACGAACGTCGGGTAACGCATCGCGGTTTTGATCCGCTTGCGCGTTTCCAGATCTTGCTCATAGTAAGTGGCCAGTTGCTGCAACGCTTGATCCAGCCGACCGGTATTCTCACCAACGTTGATCATCGAAACAAATAGCGGGCTAAACACCTTGCTGTGCATCTGCATCGCCGCCGACAAACTGCGTCCGTTGGTCAGCTCTGTCACCACCTCTTCCAGTGCCGCTTTGAGCTGTTTGTTTTCGCAGTTTTGCACCAGACCGCGCATTGAGCGCAGCAAAGGCACGCCCGCTTTGGTAAGGCTAAACAGTTGGCGACAAAACAGCACCAAAATTTCCAGTGGAATGGCGGGCGTCAGCAAGCCGCGCAAATTAAATTGGCTGCCGCCTGCGCTTTTGCCTTGGCGAATCTCAATCGGGATAATGCCACGGCTCATCAGTTGCTCGGCCGCCGCCTCGGAGGTGACTGCATCAATCTGTCCGCTGGTTTTGTTGCCGTCTAGGGTGCGCCCTTGATACCGAAATGTCGCCATAGTTTCCCTTAAAGCAGAATCGCGTCAGCGTGGCCGGAGGTATCCCCTTCGCCCAGCGTCATCACTTCATCCAGGCTGACCACCCCTTGCAGCGCCAGCTCCATCGCCGACGCCAACAGCGGTTTGTAGTTTTCGCTGCGTCTCGCCGCCTCGGCAAAACCGACCGCATCATTGGCGCGCAGTGCGTCTATCATGCGGTGATCGAGCTCCAACATTTCAAACACACCGATACGACCACGATACCCGGTTAAGTTGCAGTTCTGGCAACCTCGCCCTTTGACAAAGCGCGCTTCGGTCTGATTGGGAAAGCGCTGACTCAGCCACGCTTGGCGCGCCTCATCGACGCTCTCTTCGGTTTTGCAATCGGGGCAGATGCGCCGCACCAGACGCTGCGCCACCACCGCACGCACCGCGCTGGCGACCAGATAACCCGGCGCGCCCATGTCTATCATGCGTAGCGCGCTATCCACCGCATCATTAGTGTGTAGGGTACTGAGCACCAAGTGACCCGTCAGGGCAGCGCGCAGGCCAATCTCGACCGTCTCCTGATCACGCATCTCACCAATCAGGATGATGTCTGGATCTTGGCGCAAGAAGGTGCGCAGCACGGTGGAAAAGTCGAGATCAATCTTCGGGTTGATCTGCACTTGGTTCACCCGCGACAAGCGATACTCAACCGGATCTTCGGCGGTGATGATCTTTTTGCCCGGCTGATTGAGCTCGGTAAGCGCGCCATACAAGGTGGTGGTTTTGCCCGAACCCGTTGGCCCTGTAACCAAAATCATGCCGTGCGGACGTTTTAACTGGCGGCGTAATCTCAGCAGAAGATCCTCCGGTAAACCGGACTCTTCCAGTTTGCGCACCCCGCTCGACTGATTGAGCAAACGCATCACCACCGATTCGCCGTATTGCACCGGCATGGTCGAGAGACGCACGTCAACCGACTGCCCTTTGGCGCGAATGTTAAAGCGCCCATCTTGCGGCAGACGCTTTTCTGAAATATCCAGATTGGCCATCAACTTAAGGCGCAGCACCAACGCAGGCGCAATGTTGACTTCGTTGAGTAAGGTTTCATGCAAGATGCCATCGATACGCTGGCGCAGACGCAATACATTGGCATCCGGCTCGATGTGAATGTCGGACGCGGCAACCTGAATTGCATCTTCAAACATGGAATTGATCAGCTTCACCACGGTCACTTCGTCGCTGTCGTCGTCTTCGAGGCTGTAATCAAAACTGTCGTTGCCTTGATGCTCGGCCTGCAGCTGTTCGGCGAAAGTGGCGATCTCTTTGGTGCGGCGATAATAGCGATCAAAGCTTTCCACCAGTTGCCGCTCTGGGGTGATGACAAACTCCAACCCATACTGACCAAGCTGACCAAGCAGCGCCTCCTGCGCAATCAGATCGGCCGGGTCACTCATCGCCACGCGCAAGGTGTCACCTTGCTGGCCAATCACCAACGCACGCAGACGGCGAGCATGCACCTCGGGCAGCAGTTGCACCGCATCAATGTCGACCATGGCGCGGCTTAAATCGATCAACGGCAGATTGAGTTGTTGAGAGAGAAACGCCAGCATCTGCTGTTCGGTGAGAAAGCCGAGATCAATAAGGGTATCGCCAAGCTTGCGGCCACTGCTGCCTTGCACGCTCAACGCCTGATTGAGTTGGGTTTCGTTGATGATCCCCTCTTCAACCAGCAGATCACCCAGTCGTTTTCTTAAGCGAACTTTCATTGCACACTCTCCAACTCTTGCAATACTTTGAGGCGCTCTTGAATAAAGCGCTGCGACTGACTGGAAATGCCCATTTTTTGCAGTGCCGTTTGGTAAGACACTTTGGCATCTTTTAGCTGCATGGCGCGCTCTTGCTGTATTGCCACCCCCAGCCACCAGCGCGCATTGTCACTGTCTAGCTGGATCAGTTGCTGATAGCTCTCTAAGGCAATCTCGTCTTTTTTCAGTTTTTGCGCCAGCGCAGCACGCATCGCCAAGTAATCTTTGCTCGGTGCAGAGCTTAGTGCCAATAAAGGGCTAAGCGCCGCTTCTTCTTGATCGGCTTTGAGTAGCATTTTCGCCAGTGCCAAGCGCAGCGTTTCGCCTTCCGGGTTAAGGTTAATACCGGTTTGCAATAGCTCATACGCCTTGCGGTTATCCCCTTTGCCAAAATAGAGCGTCGCCAATTTTTGCCGCGTCATTTCATCGTTAGCGGTGTAACGCAGCGCTTCGTTGTAGGACGACAAAGCAGTTTGCAGATCGCCCGCATCGAGCGCTTTTTCTGCACGACTGACCGACTTTTCCGCCAGTTGTGCAGGTGTCAGTTCCACTTGCTCAATCACCATAGAGACGTTAGATGGTTCGCTTTCACTGGCGATTGTTGCCCTTGGCGTCTTTTCTTCTGCTTTTACCGTCATGACCGCGGGTTTACTGGTCGAGCTTTTCTCTTGTATCACAGGGCGAATACTGGGAACTGGTCGTTTTTCTTCTGTTTTTTTCTGTGGCACTGCAACCGATAAAGCAGGTTCGCTTTGCGTGAGCAACTCAGTTGGCGGCGTTTTTAAGGTCGGAGAAAGAGTCGCCGCGGGTTGAAGCGGCGCTACGGTTGGGGCAGAAACGGCCATGCTGTTTATCAGCGCTGGTTGCTGCGTACTAGACTGCGTAACTGCCCAGCCGCCCACGGCGAGGCTTAAGCTAAACCCGACAACGAGCCAGAGAAAAGGCTTACTGGACGGTAAGTGCGGGATCTCCGCTCGTTGCAATTGAGCTGTGGTTTGTTTTTTACTCGCCAATTCGGCCAGCGCTTGGTTAATTTCGCTCAAGTATGACTCCATCCCCACCAAATCGGGGTCGTAAACATCGGTTTGCGGGCATCAAAGGTATCCTGCATCGCCAGATAGAGATGACGGTTTGTTACCGTGACACTTTGCTGCTGATAGGCCAGCAACAAGGCTTTGTGGCAAAGCTGATTCATCAACCTCGGGATCCCTTTTGCGCTACGCCACAGCGCTTTTTTCTGCTCCAGAGTCAGCAAATCACTCCTGCCACCAGCTTTACTCAGCCGATTATCGAGATACGCGACCCCTTCAGCCACCGTGAGCGGACGCAAGGTACAATTGAAGGTGATGCGTTGGCGCAGTTGTCTGAGCTCGTGCAGCGCCATGCGCTCATCCAGCTCAGGCTGACCAAACAGGACGATCTGCAACAGTTTGTCTTGCTCGGTTTCCAAATTGCCAAACAGGCGCAGTGTTTCCAGCGCCTCTAGTGGCAGGGCTTGCGCTTCATCAAGCAAGAGCACCGTCGGCTTGTGCTCGCGCTTGGCGGCAATTAACGCCTGCTGAATACGTGGCACCACATCGATGGGCTCCACTGAGCTTAATCCGAGCTCACGCGCCACCGCCATTTGCAGCTCGCTACCGGAGAGCACCGGAGTGGGCAGATAGACCAGTTGCGCATGACCGCTTAGCTGTTCAATCAGCATGCGGCACAGCATAGTTTTTCCCGTGCCCACTTCTCCGGTTACTTTGATCACCCCTTCGCCCATCTCTAGCGCTGCGAGCACAGTTTGAATCGCCTCATAGTGAGGCGCCAAGCCTAAAAACAGCTCGGTATTGGGCGTTAATGAAAACGGTGCAAAGTGAAAACCAAAGTGTTGCCAATACATGCTTTTTCCGCAGTTATTCTGGGAACCATTCTTGCAGCAGATCGCGCGAACGTTCCAACTCTTTCTGCCACGTGTTGACGCCAACCACGGTTGGTTTAAGCAAAATCACCAGCTCGGTTTTTTGCGTCAACTTACTGGTATTACGAAACAGATGCCCCAAGGCAGGAATATCGCCCAAGAAAGGCACTTTCGACACCCGATCGATGGTGTTCGATTTCATCAAGCCCCCAATCACCACCACATCCCCATCGCGCGCGCGGATCACTGAGTCTGATTCACGAATGGAGCTTTTGGCGAGTGGTAGCGAAACATCGGCATAGTTACCACCCAGATTAAGATTTTTCACGTCGGTTTCGACTTCGATCACCGCAGGGTGGACGTGCAAGAAAACATTGCCGTTGTCGTCAATTTGTGGGGTGACATCGAGTGAAATACCGGAGAAGAACGGGGTTAACGTCACTTCCGGCGCGACATTGGCGCTGTCTCCTGAACCCGCGACGCTCGACATAGCGGTCACATAATACTCATCGCTGCCGACTTTAATTACCGCTTTCTGATTGTTCGCCGCCGTGACTCTCGGGCTAGACAAAACGTTCAGATCACCTTGAGTCGACATAAAACTCAGTACCGCTTCAAAGCTGCCATCTGAGAGCGTGACATTGGTTTGCCCTTTGAGCAACGAGCCAATAGCGTCCAGCCCTGGTAGCGTCGAAAGACCTGTACGGTCAATAACCACACTGCCTGAGTTACCAATTGAGGAAGATAGATTCGACCAGTTGATCCCTTGCTGATAGCCATCACTTAGGGTCACTTCCAAAATTTTCGTCTCTAAAATCACTTGGCGCTGCATACGCTGCTGGGAGACGCCCAAAAACTGACGCACTTCGCGAATCTCGTCTGGGTAGGCGCGCACGGTGATCACACTAGCTTGTGGCGTCACCACCACACTTTGCCCGTCGCCAGAACCAATCAGGCGGCTGACCGCTTGTTGCAATAAAGGCCAAAAATTACTTTCGGTGATCGTGTCAATACGAGTGCCACCGCCAGCCGTCGTCGAGCTATCCTTAGAGCTGCCCGATGAATTACTGCTGGAATCAGAACTACTGGAGTTCGATTTCGATGAACTGCTAGAACCACTGGAACCGCTAGACGTCACTGAACTGGTGACAATACTGGTGAATGAGCGGCCAGAGCGTTGAAACTGGATATAATCAACCGGGATCGTCACGGTGCGCAGCCCTGCTGGATAGACTTGGATCACTTTGCCCGTTTTGACCACATCGTAACCGTACATGTCTTGCACTACGGATAAGATGTCATCAAGAGTCACATCACTGACATTCAGGGTAATACGGCCAGCCACATGAGGATGGACGGCAACACTAAATTCGGTGCCTTTCACCAGAGAGGCAAAAAAAGCGCGCGCTTCAACTTGGTTAGCTTGAATGCGAAAACGCTTCAGGGTTTTGTCGCTATTGTCCAAGCCGTCATTGCCAAGTTCGGGCATCAGATCCTCTTGCACGGACGCGGGCAGTTCGTCGAGTGCGCGGCTGTTACTTTCATTAATCGATTGATTCAAGGTCTGCTTAATCTCAACCGGATCGCGATGCCCCATGGCGCAACCAAGCAAAGAGGTTGAGATGACTCCAACTACAATCTTTCGCATCATTTGATTCAACCTTACTTATTGTTTTACATCTAAATTAAACAGTTCAAGCTGCCATTGGCGCGCGCCTTGCGCTAACGTCACTGCCTCCGGAGTCACGTTATGCACGCGAAAACCGCGCAGCACATCACCGCGGGCCACAACCTGATCATCCATCACCGCCACGCACTCGCGCTCACACACGATACTTTGCAATACAGGCAAACTGACCGCTCTGCTGGTCGATTTGGCTTGCACGGGAGCAGGTGCCATCCAAGACAGCGGCGCCGTCGGGTCTTGCGCGGCCCAACTTGGCAGCGTTAGCAAGCACAGCCACAAGATCGCCACTCTAACCACCGATAAACTCCTGTCTCGTGCCCAAGGTATACACTTGCAGTATCAATCGCGCCTGCGGATAGTTTTCTACCTGGTAATGGAAACTGCGCCAATAATAGTTCACCGGTAGGCTCTCCAGTTGATTGAGATAATTGACCACCGCAAAGTAGCTGCCAGTCAGCTCAAGGCGTACGGGATGGACATAGTAGCCCGAGTAAGCCGAGTTTTGCGCATCGCCACCAATGGGCTCTGCGGTTAACGACTCCAACGAGACCAATTTGATGCCGCTACTGGTGTCGAGCACGCTTTCCAAAAGGGCCGCCATCTGGCTTGGCGAGATTAAATTGCTCACCACCTCTGAAAGCTGCATGTCGAGCTCTTGGCTTCTTTGCATTAGGTTCTTAAGTTCAATATCGACCTCTTGGTTAGGATCTTTATTCAGCTTAGCCTGAATCACCAACAGTTCCCCTTCATGGCGCTGGTTATTCAACACCAGTGCCGACAACTGTGTTTTTTGCGCTTCCAGCGCTTTCCACAAGGGTTCAAGCAGCAGTGTCGATACGCTAAGCACAATCACCACCAAGCCACACAGGGCAATCAAGCCTTTTTCTCGGCCACTCAATGCGATGAACTTGTCGCTCAGCCCTTTCCACCACGAATTCATTATTTACCCTCTGCGCGAGTTCTGAGTTCAAAGGTAATCACGTCCTGTTCATTGCGGCCTAGGCGAACTTTTTCAAAGTTGCGGCCAACCAAGCTCACTTCCTGCTTAAACTGGTTTACCCAGTTGGGCACCACGCTGGCACTGCGGGCCACACCTTTTAAATCGAGTCGATCATGCGTGATGTAGATGTCGCTCAGAGAGATGTCATTTCTGCCAAGCTTGGCCAGCGCTTGCATGATCTCGGAATACCCGCCTTGGCGAGATTGGTCATAATTGCCGACTGCCGCCAATGAGGCTTGCGTGGCCTGAATTTGTTGCTTTAAGCGTTCCACTGCCGCGAGCTTTTCCGCGGCAGGTTTATGCGCCGCCAATTTTGCCTGCTGCGCAGCCAACTGCTGCTTAAATTGTTGTGATTGCGCTTGTGCAACGGCTAACTCTTGAGCGAGTTGCGCCTGCTGCCAGCGCGCCAATCCGTACATACCACCAAGAACAAGCGCGGCGAGAAGCCAAGAGGCAACCAGCGTGGTGAGATTAAAGCGATCACGTTTTGGCCTGAGGTGCTGCGGATAAAGGTTAACTGAAGGCGACCCAAGGGAAAGCGCGGTGTTAACTACGATTTGCCCACATTGCAACGCCGACGATGCAATGAGCGAAGTACTCGCCGTTAGGCGCTCACTTAATGACGCCACCAGCGCATTTTGATCTTCGTCGTCACAGCAGATTTTAAGTTGGTTGAGCGTGACCCCTTTCAATTGCGATGAGAGGTAATCCATTGAGCGCTGTAACTCCAGCGCTAGTCCATCAAGTTGCAAGGCACTGGCGGATTCCCCTGTCAGTGGCGGATAGACAGAGCGGATGGTGCGCTGAAAAGTGGGGGTATAATCAACGAACGCGCCAAGTTTAAACTGCCCTTTATGGCTACGTTGCAGCAAGATGAAATTAGCCAAATCGCCCGCACTGTGCGCCCACACTTCATCTTCAGGAATGATGGCGTCCAATTCGCATTGATTGCGCCGCAGTACGTCGACAATTTTATCGACCACTTTTTTGGCCAATACGTAGACTTGAATCTTGTTGTCTCCGGGCAACAAGCGCCCATCGGCGACAATATCGCTCACCCGCTCAGAGATGAGATCTTTGACGAGAAAAGGCAGCGCCGCTGGCCATTCGCTGCGTGGAATCGCTGGCTTATCTAACTGGAAAATTTGGTAGTGATGGCTCGCCAGAACGATAGATACTCGCTGCCCTGGCGTGACTTTCAATTGCAAAACATGCGCTAGGCTTTTTTCCCAGCTACTGTTGATAGGCTCGACGTGTGCGGGCTGGTCGTGTTGTGTGCTTGAGGCAAAGTAGATCGCATCGGGCTGCAATAGGGCAACATGATGATGTCCTTGCTGAGATTGACCTTTCAGCTTCGCTAACAACGACTGCACATTCATTTAGAGTTCCACTTATTTTCGTCGCCAGCGATTACGTCTCCCTGGCTTGTTCTGTTTTTCTTCATTTTTCAACGGCGGCGGCAACAGTTGCGACTCGTGGCTAAAGTAGCGCCCCTGACCACCGTGAATACCTAATTCAACTAAGGTGTCCCACTCTTGCTGGGTCTCCACACCGACCGCTATCACTCGTACCTTTGTGCCTTCACCAGCGCCCAGCATACTACGCACAAACAGTTGATTCTCATGCCGTTTTTCGATGTTTTTTGCCAAACTTCGATGCAGTTTTAAATAGTCTACATGCAAATCTTTCAGATAGTGGGTACTGACGATGGTTCTACCAGCTTGCCCGACCACCAGTTGACAACCTAAGCCCTTGAGCATTTTTGCCACTGGTCGCATGTAGTCGAGGTGTCGCACCAGATGACTTTCAACAAACTCAAAGCTTAATAAAGCACGCTTTTCACTGGTTAACTGTAGCAGTTCATCACGGAACCATTTGAAATGGCGGCGGTTTGCAAACGGAGTGACATTCACATTCAGAGAGAGAGGGACGATCTGCTCAGTGGATGAACGTAAAAAACCAAATGCTTTACTTAACACCGCCCTATCCATTTGGCTTTCAAACCCGACTTGTTTGAGCGCCGACATGTACCTCGATGCTTTCACAATGCCATTTTCCGGATCGTGAATTCGACACGTTAATTCAGTATGTAGTAAATCCAACTGATTGTTATTTAATAGATAAGCGGGCTGTCCAAAGAGTAACACACTTTCAGCATGCAGTGTTGTCTCAAAAATGGTACGCCATTTTACACTGCCGCGGATCTCATCGACTTGGTTCCACTTTTTAAAGCGGCTCCAGTTGTTATTGTTCTGCAGTTGCGCACTGCGCAACGCGGTTTCCGCTTCGTCCATGATCTGATTGTGGCGTTCACCTTCCTGATACATGGTGATGCCAATATGGCACCAGTTTTCTTTGTCGAGAGGGTACAGCGGGTGTAATTTCTCCAGTTGACGAATGCACTGTGAAGCGAGATTAGCCACATCTTTGGCACTTTGATGGGGAATAAAGAGCGCAAAATCGGCGTTGTAATAGCGAGAAAAGACCACGTCTGGATAACGTTGCACAAGGTTGGAAAGCAAACTGCCCACTTCGACAATAAACTCGTCGGCGATCAGTTTGTCATTCTCTTCCAGTACGCTTTTCCAATCGGCAATACGTACCAGCACCACGCCACCTTGCGCGCCACTCTCTTGTAACGCCGACTCTAATTTGTTATCGAACAACACGCGATTGGCTGTGCCCGTCAGCTTATCAAGAAAGGTCTGCGTACGAATAAAGGTATCAAAGCGGCTGCGTTCTTGGCGGGCATCTTGCAGCTCTTCAATTAAACGATCCAACGCTTCGCTGGCAGTGTAGGGCCACTCTTGTTCGTCACCTTTGGCAAATTGCTCGACCCTCCCAGCTAAAATCATCCGCCCACGCTCTTCCAGTAACTCTGAGCCATGCAACTGCGCTTTTAACCATTTCAGGCCGCGCATTAAGCAGAAGATGATTAATCCCACCGCTAGGGTGATTGACCAAAACGCTTGCAGCGAGTAACCAAACCCGACGTAAGGCGGCACCGCTTTGAACTCAACGTGATAGCCCGGGTTACGTTCCAACTGGTAACGCTGTCCATAAAGTCGATTGGGGTCAATTTGCGGTGAGGTGTCTTTGAAACGGTAAACCACACCGGAATCGGTGGAGAGTTTCATTTCGACGATGTTGGACGCTTGCAGCATCTTGGGCATCCAGCGCTGCATGGAATAGGCGGCATCCGGATCTTCCATCTCCTTGTCCAGCACTTCGACAATGCCAGCCAAATAGTGGTTGAGATACTCCTGCCCAAGCCGTTTAAACGACAACGTGCCGCCGACAAAAAGAATGAACATGGCGCTGATCACGATGACAGTGACGAAAGCCACTAGGCGAGTGCTGAGCTTGAGAGTTGGGGTATACCTCATGAATACCGAATTCCTTTTCCATTCATTATATACCGTATTGATCTATATATACTTGATAAGAGAATGGTTAACAATCTAATGACTTAAGATGTGAGAAGTGTCATTGAAAAAGCCGCGGGACCGCGGCTTTTGGTAGATCTCAAGTAACCGTCAAAACGGAATATCGTCATCGAAATCCATTGGTGGTTCATTATACTGCGGCTGAGATTGCTGCGGCGCATGCTGCTGTGCATGCTGCTGTGCAGGCGCTTGATATGACTGCTGCTGATGCGCGGCAGGTTGTTGTGGCTGTCCCCAACCCCCTTGCTGCTGCGCCTGAGGTGCACCACCCATCGCTGGCGCACCACCTTGTTGGCGTCCACCCAGCATCTGCATCACACCGCTGTAGCCTTGTACCACGATGTCCGTTGAGTAGCGATCTTGGCCACTTTGATCTTGCCACTTACGGGTCTGCAATTGGCCTTCAATGTAAACCTGAGAGCCTTTACGCAGGTATTCACCTGCGACTTCAGCGAGTTTTCCATACAGGGTAACACGATGCCATTCCGTTTTTTCACGCGGTTCGCCAGTCGCTTTATCGCGCCAAGTTTCCGAAGTAGCAACGGTAATGTTAGCCACTGCACCGCCGCTTGGCATATAACGAATTTCAGGGTCGTTACCCAGGTTCCCTACCAAGATTACTTTATTAATTCCACGGCTGGCCATGATGTGCTCCGTTTAAGCTGTCGGTATTTAATTTTAGCGCATTAGGATAGCACGCTTTTGTCTGTGGTAAAAACAGTCAAAAGAGTGTCTGGTTTAACACTCAGTAATAAAAGCTCCATAGCGCATTTTTTCAGAGCAGCTAAACACTTTTTCTCTCTGACAAACTGCTCATTTACTTCCCCCTTTGAAACTCGACGCATTTCATTCCTGCCCTGCTGGTATTGGCCTGCCATCAATGACAATTTCTCAACCATCCCACTTATCATTAGGTCAATTTTTATCTTTCGGAGCCACACATGAGAAAATCCTCCTATGCCAGAAGCTTATTCTTTCTCCAGCGAGCACACGCACAGCCCCCAGTATTTATTGATACCTTAGCACGCGCTATCGATCTTCCGATACCAGCGATTAACCCAGAAACCTTGATGCGTATCGATCCATTGCACCGCAACCGCATCCTGCTGATCGACTATCAAGAACACAAAGCATTGCTTTCACAAATTAAAAATCTGCCACTGATTTGCAAAAACTTTGAAACCATCATTTTCAACGTACCAAAGCGACTGAGCACCGATGAACTGCTCGGACTTGGGCAAAGCAAAGCGGTGTTCTACTCTGATAGCAGCGTCGAAAAAATTGCGGAAGGTGCTATTGCCGTGATTGAAGGGCAAAACTGGCTACCTCGCCACATTCAAGCGCAGCTTCTGCATTACTACCGCAATATGTTCAACACCCATACCGCGCCCGCCAATGTGGATCTGACTATTCGCGAAATTCAAGTGCTACGTTGCTTACAAGCTGGAGCGAGCAATGCCCACATCGCCGAAGATCTGTTTATCAGCGAATACACGGTCAAATCGCATCTCTACCAGATTTTTAAAAAGCTTTCGGTAAAAAACCGTCTTCAGGCCACCGCCTGGGCCGATCAACATCTACTCTCGTAACAAAATGGGCAGAATTTGTGGTTTGTTTATAGGGTATCGCTCGCTCTCGGGTTAGAATCGCAGCATCTTATGCAGCCAACCGTGCAGCGAGCGCCCTTTCATGCGCCTGTCACACCCAGTTTGCTATCATATTGCGCTGCAACCACAGTTAAAGGACGCCGTTTGATGATTAAGAAATGCCTCTTTCCTGCCGCTGGTTATGGCACACGCTTTTTGCCAGCGACTAAATCCATGCCAAAAGAGATGATGCCAGTGGTGAATAAACCCCTGATTGAATATGGTGTTGATGAAGCCATTCAGGCGGGGATGACTGGGATGTGTATCGTCACTGGCCGCGGTAAGCACTCGATCATGGATCACTTCGATAAAAACTACGAGCTAGAGCATCAAATCAGCGGCACCAATAAAGAGGTTTTGCTTGATGACGTGCGCGCACTGATCGACGCGGCCAACTTCACTTATATCCGCCAGCGGGAAATGAAAGGCTTAGGCCATGCGATTCTTACCGGGCGTGAGCTTGTAGGTGACCAACCTTTTGCCGTCGTGCTGGCCGATGACTTGTGTGTCAACCAAGAACAAGGCGTGCTGGCACAAATGGTCGCGCTATTTAAGCAGTTCCGCTGCTCTATCGTCGCCGTGCAAGAAGTTCCGGAGAACGAAACCCACAAATATGGCGTGATCGCCGGCGAAATGATCAAAGATGACCTATTTCGTGTGGACAATATGATTGAAAAACCGGAACCTGGCACCGCGCCAAGCAACTTGGCGATCATTGGTCGCTATATTCTCACTCCCGACATTTTCGATTTGATCGAACAGACCGAACCCGGCAAAGGCGGCGAAATCCAGATCACCGACGCACTCTTAAAGCAAGCTAAATCGGGCTGCGTGCTGGCATACAAATTCAAAGGACACCGTTTTGATTGTGGCAGTGTTGAAGGCTACATTGAAGCCACCAACTACTGCTACCAGAACCTTTACCTGAAAGATGAGAAGAAATCGGAACTCGGCAAACAGTCGACCAAACGCCAGCGCTAAAGCACCATTTCTTCGCTTCTATCTCTTGTTACGGCGCGGTTGAACTGCGCCGTTTTAACTGTTTTTTTATCCAGTATTTTATTGCACATTTCTCACACTATGTAATACTTGCTCAACTTGGTATTTCACAGAGCATTTGAAGATGGACAAGATAGAAGTTCGCGGAGCACGTACTCATAACCTAAAAAATATCAATCTCACCATTCCCCGAGACAAATTGATCGTGATTACTGGCTTATCCGGTTCGGGTAAGTCGTCCCTCGCGTTTGATACCCTCTACGCCGAAGGGCAGCGACGTTACGTGGAATCGCTCTCGGCTTACGCGCGCCAGTTCTTATCTCTGATGGAAAAGCCGGATGTGGACCACATCGAAGGGCTTTCGCCAGCGATCTCCATCGAGCAGAAATCCACTTCGCATAACCCGCGCTCCACCGTCGGTACCATCACCGAAGTGTATGATTACCTGCGTCTGTTGTACGCGCGTGTTGGTGAACCTCGCTGCCCTGAGCATAAAGTGCCGCTTTCAGCGCAAACCGTGAGTCAAATGGTCGACAAGGTGCTGGAGATGCCCGAAGGCAGCAAAATGATGTTGCTGGCACCGATCGTCAAAGAGCGCAAAGGCGAGCACGTGAAAACGCTGGAAAACCTCGCCGCGCAAGGCTTTATTCGCGCTCGTATCGATGGCGAAACGTGCGACTTGTCCGATCCACCCACACTCGAACTACACAAGAAACACACCATTGAAGTGATCGTCGATCGCTTTAAAGTGCGCGCCGATCTGCAACAGCGTCTGGCAGAATCGTTTGAAACGGCACTAGAGCTCTCCGGCGGTATTGTGGTTGTGGCTCCTATGGAAGGTGAAGGCGAAGAGATCGTCTTTTCGGCCAACTTTGCCTGTCCACACTGTGGTTACAGCATGCAAGAGCTAGAGCCCCGCCTGTTCTCTTTTAACAACCCGGCTGGCGCTTGTGGCACTTGTGACGGTTTGGGAGTGCAGCAATATTTTGATCCGGACCGAGTGATCCAAGATGCCAATCTCAGTCTGGCACAAGGCGCGATTCGCGGCTGGGATCAAAAAAACTATTACTACTATCAGATGCTCACTTCGCTGGCCGAACATTATGGTTTTGATCTACATGTGCCGTTCAACACTTTGCCGAAAAAGATCCAAGAGATCATTCTCAAAGGCTCGGGCCGTGCTGAAGTGGAGTTCAAATACATCAATGATCGCGGTGATATTCGCGTTAAACGTCACCCGTTTGAAGGTATTCTCAATACTCTGGAGAGACGCTACCGCGATACCGAATCCAACTCGGTGCGCGAAGAGTTAGTCAAATACATTTCGACCAAACCGTGTGCCAGTTGTGGTGGTACTCGCTTGCGTTTAGAAGCGCGCAACGTGTTCATCAACGACACCACCTTGCCGCAGATTGTCGAACTCAGCATCGCCGATGCATTGGCGTTTTTTGCCAACCTCAAGCTGGAAGGGCAACGCGCGCAGATCGCGGAAAAAGTGATGAAGGAGATCAACGACCGCTTGCAGTTTTTGGTCAATGTCGGCCTCAATTATCTCAACTTGTCGCGTAGCGCTGAAACCCTCTCAGGCGGTGAGGCGCAGCGCATCCGCTTGGCAAGCCAAATTGGTGCAGGTTTGGTGGGGGTGATGTACGTGCTCGATGAGCCCTCCATCGGTCTGCATCAGCGCGACAACGAACGGTTGCTGAAAACGCTCAATCACCTGCGCGATTTAGGTAACACCGTCTTAGTGGTTGAGCATGATGAGGATGCGATCCGCATGGCCGACTACGTAATTGACATCGGTCCGGGAGCCGGGGTACACGGCGGGCAGATCGTCGCCGAGGGCAGCGTTGAGGAGATCATCGCCAATCCAGATTCACTGACGGGTCAATACCTGAGCGGCGTGAAAGAGATCGCCGTACCACGTGAACGCACCTCGTACGATGCGAACAAAACCGTCGAGTTGATCGGCGCGAGTGGCAACAACCTGAAAAACGTCAACCTCTCAGTGCCCGTGGGTTTGTTTAGTTGCATCACTGGCGTATCCGGTTCTGGCAAGTCGACACTGATCAACGATACCTTCTTTAAAATCGCCCACACTGCACTCAATGGCGCCACCACCGCTCAACCCGCGCCGTATAAAAGCATTAAAGGGCTGGAGCATTTTGATAAGGTGATTGATATCGACCAGAGCCCGATTGGTCGCACGCCGCGCTCGAACCCGGCCACTTATACGGGCATTTTTACCCCGATCCGCGAGCTGTTCTCGGGTACGCAAGAGTCTCGTTCACGGGGTTACAAGCCCGGGCGCTTTAGTTTCAACGTACGTGGCGGTCGCTGTGAAGCCTGTCAGGGCGATGGCGTGATCAAAGTCGAGATGCACTTTTTACCCGATGTGTACGTGCCGTGTGATGTGTGTAAAGGCAAACGGTATAACCGCGAAACACTGGAAGTGCGCTATAAAGGCAAATCGATTGACGAAGTGCTAGAAATGACGGTCGAAGACGCACGCGAGTTCTTTGAACCCGTTCCGGTGATTGCGCGTAAATTGCAAACCTTGATGGATGTCGGCCTCTCCTACATTCGCCTTGGTCAAGCGGCGACTACGCTCTCCGGCGGTGAAGCGCAGCGGGTGAAACTGGCGCGTGAACTGTCCAAACGCGACACCGGTAAGACCTTGTATATTTTGGATGAACCGACCACGGGTCTGCATTTTCACGATATCCAACAATTGCTTACGGTTTTGCATCGCCTGCGCGATCACGGCAATACGGTGGTGGTAATTGAGCACAACTTGGATGTGATTAAAACCGCTGACTGGATCATCGACCTTGGTCCTGAGGGCGGACAAGGCGGCGGCGAGATCATTGCCCAAGGCACGCCGGAAGATGTGGCCTTGGTCGAAGGTTCGCACACTGCGCGCTTCCTTAAGCCTATGTTGAACTAGAAAAAACAGGTAAAGTGATGAAACCAGCTGCGTGCTGGTTTCATTGTTTACAATTACAGAAAACGTTTATGGCAACCATACATGTAAGTGGAACTCAGCTCGACCAGCCACCCGCCCGTATTCCGTTGAACAGAAAGTTTCTCGCGGCGATGGCGGCAGTGTTTCTGGTGGCGATGCACTTTTTTATGCCCAATCCCGGTGGTTCTGGGTTGGCGCTGTCGTTTAATCCAACCACTTGGATAGCCTTTTCGGTCGCCTTCGGTATCGGCTGCTACCATCTCGCCGGCAATCAGGCGCTGCGCTATTCCAAGTTGACCATCGGCTTACTGGTCAGTTGCGTAATCCTCTCTATCCCGCTGTTTTATTCCGGGACCAATTACGAACTCTCGCTCGGACGCATGCTGGGTTTGTGGGCGGGGGTGGCGTTTTTTATCCTGCTGCAACAGTTCAGCTTTAGTAATAAACATAAGCAGAGACTGCTGTGGCTGGTGGTGCTGGCGGTGGTGATTGAAGCTTGTCTGGGTTACTACCAGTATCTGTGGCTCAAAGCGGACAACTGGATGGGCTACGACACGCTCTCCAATCGCCCTTACGGCATCTTCCAGCAACCGAATGTGATGGCCAGCTTTCTTGCGACAGGGTTGGTGATCTCGGGCTATTTGCTGGCAAGACAACCACACAAATACAACAAGCATTTGAGCGAGATAACCTTGCTCTACCTTGTGCCGCTCTTCACCGTACCACTGATTGTAGTGCTGGCGTCTCGCACTGGGTGGTTAGCGGCGTTATTAGGCGTGTTGCTGCTGCTCCCTTACCTCTACCGCTTTGGCACAAAAATTCGCTTTTGGGGTTGGCTCATCGCCGTCATTGCTGGGTTGGTGTTGGCCAGTGCGATGCTCAATAACGTCAATCCCGATGGTGACAGCCTCGCTGCACGCAAAGCCAATCTCGACTCAGCGCGCGAATACACCTTTCCGCAAACACTGGATATGCTGATAGAAAAACCGTTTACCGGTTACGGCTACGGCAACTTTGAATCCGCATACACCTTGTATACCGCAAGGCAGCACTTGCTTAATCACAATTATCCCGCTGGCTTACCAGCCATGGATCACCCGCACAATGAGCTGCTTTATTGGGGCGTCGAGGGGGGAATCATCCCGCTGATTGGGATTTTGCTGGCGGCCTTATTAGTGCTTAACCGCATTATGAACACCAAGAAAGGCACACGTTTGGCGGTGTTCGCGCTGTTTGTGCCCATTGTGCTGCACAGTCAACTGGAGTATCCCTTCTACCATTCAGCGATACACTGGCTAACCTTCATCATTTTGCTCTACTGGATTGATCAGCGCGCGACGCGGATGAAGTCGGTCTCTTTTAGTGTTATCAGCAAAACCGTCTTACGAGTGATGAGCTTGGTGGTGCCGATCCTCACGGCGTTTTATATGTTGAGCGCCCTGCACACCAACTATGTCCTGACCCAATTTGAAACCACACGACCACTTGACCCAGATCGGCTCAAGCAAGTGACCAATCCTGTGGTGTGGAAAGATCGCTTCGATTGGGATGTGTACAGCACCTATCTCAACATTGGCTTAGCCACTCAAGATGCGGCGTTAATCCAACCATATATAGACTGGTCGTTGGAGATCATCCAGAGCAAGCCGCGCCCGGCATTTTACTCCAATCTGATCCTCGCTTACCAAGGATTGGGGGATCTTAGTAAGGCCGAACAAGTGCGCGCCGAAGCGGAGTTTCTCTTTCCCAAGCACGACTTTACTCAAGTGCAGTATCAACCGCCCTCGAGTGCACGCTCGGCCACGGTTTCTGCGGGCCAATAAAGGCATCAAGCGAAGCGCATCCACGCTTCGCTTTTTTATTTACAACGCCCGAGCGTTGTTACAGCGCCAACGACTCTTCTAATGCGCGAAGGCAGAGTGCAACGTTTTCTTCTCGCGCCCCATAGCCCATCAAACCAATGCGCCATGCTTTGCCCGCCAACGCCCCTAAACCTGCGCCGATTTCTAAGTTATAGGTTTCGAGCAGATGCGAGCGTACTTTCGCTTCATCAATGCCTTCCGGTACATAGATGGCGTTGAGCTGCGGCAGACGGTGAGCCTCATCTACGACAAAGCGAAAGCCGAGTTTCTCCAGCCCGGTTTTCAGTTTGTCGTGCATCGCTCTGTGCCGTGCCCACGCATTCTCCAACCCTTCATTTTTCAGCATCAGTAGCGCTTCATGCAGTGAATAGAGGCTATTGACTGGCGCCGTGTGGTGATAGCTGCGCTTGCCTGCGCCGCTCCAATAGCCGAGTACTAAGCTTTGATCCAAAAACCAGCTTTGAATCGGCGTGGTGCGCGCTTGAATTTTTTCAATCGCGGCTTTTGAGAAGGTCAATGGCGACAATCCCGGTACGCAAGAGAGGCACTTCTGGCTGCCAGAATAGACCGCATCCAGCTGCCACTCATCCACTTTGAGCGGCACGCCACCGAGTGACGTCACGGTATCGGCAATGGTTAACAACCCATGCGCTTTGGCTAGTTTACCGAGCGCCTCGGCATCGCTCATCGCACCGGTTGAGGTTTCGGCGTGCACAAAGGCGAGGATCTTGCTGTCTGGATGCTCCACAAGCGCTTGTTTTACCTTCTCAACTGAAACGGGGCGACCCCATTCATCGTCCACCAGCACCACTTCGCCACCAGCGCGAATCACGTTTTCCCGCATCCGCTCACCAAACACGCCATTACGACAAACAATCACTTTATCGCCGGGCTCAATCAGGTTGACGAAGCAAGCTTCCATACCCGCACTGCCAGGCGCCGATACCGCGATGGTGAACTCATTTTCCGTTTGGAAAGCGTATTTGAGTAGCTGTTTTAGCTCGTCCATCATGGCGATAAAAAGTGGGTCTAAGTGGCCGACCGTCGGGCGACTTAACGCCTGTAACACCTGCGGAGAGATGTCCGATGGCCCAGGCCCCATAAGAATTCGACGTGGTGGATGAAAACTTTGTATCGTCATAGCGGCTCCTTGCTAAGCGTGAAAGGGTTGTTATGGACTTAGATTAGTATTGAAAGCTGAGCTTTCCACACTAAAGCAATATTTCCGCCACGGCAATTAGCCGACTGTCTTACAGGTCTAACCAGTGTCACAGTTTTGTTAATAAAAACTTTCACTCCTGCCTGAAATAGCCGTTGACATTAAGTGGCGAAAAACGTTCAATGTTTGAGCTTTATGCAGAAGAGGAGCACTGCCCAGGCAGGTGTTTCGTGGAGCCGCAACTCCGATACGAAATACTCAGGGGGAGCAGTGCCGAGGTAGATCAAGGTTGCTGGAATTGATCTGTCGGTTGGCTTGGGTTGAGTCCCATCAACTGTCATCAGCACCGTCTGATGAAGAGCTTCTGAGGGACATTCTCTGATTATTCAAACTGACCTCTTTCAATTGCTCTATCCCCTTTCCTCACCAAACAAACATCGGATGTTGGGTTACCAACGATAGTTATTTTTTAGAAGTCGTGGGAGAAATGCCGTGAGCGCATTAAATGTAGCGAAATTTGGTGGAACCAGTGTGGCCAACTTTGAGGCGATGAGCCGCAGTGCCGCCGTGGTCGAAAACAATCCAGACACGCGTCTGGTAGTGAGCAGCGCCTGTTCTGGGGTGACCAACTTATTGGTTGAACTGGCCAACGGTGTACAAGCGCAAGAGCGACGCAACCAAATCCTCAGCCAACTGGCAGAGATCCACGATGCGATTCTCAATCAGTTGCAAGACGCCAGCGAAACCGCCGCCGAAGTGTACGCTCTGCTTGATACCGTGACCAGCTTAGCCGAAGCCGCTTCCATTCAAGCCAGCACCAAACTGACCGACCACTTGGTCGCCTGCGGTGAGCTGATGTCAACGCACATTCTCACTCAATTGATGAAAGAGCGCGGTTTGAATACGGTACGTTTTGATATCCGCGACGTACTGCGCACCGATAGCAACTTTGGCCGCGCAGAACCGGATGTAACGCAAATTGCCCTGCTCGCCCAAGAAAAACTGTTGCCGCTGTGCCGTGATTTTATCGTCGTGACACAAGGCTTTATTGGCTCTGACCTTGATGGCAACACCACCACGCTTGGCCGTGGGGGAAGCGACTACAGCGCCGCGCTGATTGCTGAAGGATTAAAAGCGACGGGTCTTGAGATCTGGACCGACGTCCCGGGCATCTACACCACCGATCCGCGCATCGCGCCCAAAGCGGCTCCGATCCCTGAAATCAGTTTTGCTGAAGCGTCAGAAATGGCGAACTTCGGCGCGAAGATCCTTCATCCTTCGACGCTGGTTCCGGCGCTGCGTCATGATATTCCGGTGTTTGTTGGCTCGTCCAAAGAGCCCGAGAAGGGCGGTACTTGGATTCGTCATGAAGCACAGAGCTCACCGCTGTTTCGTGCCTTAGCCCTGCGCTGCAACCAAACCATGGTGACGCTGCGTAGCGCCAAGATGTTCCACGCCTACGGTTTCCTCGCCAAAGTATTTGAGATTTTGGCAAAGCACAAAATTTCCGTCGATCTGATCACCACTTCAGAAATCAGTGTTTCGCTCACGCTGGATAAAACCGACACCTCGGGCGGTGCGCCTGAGTTGCCTCAAGCGGTTCGTAGCGAGCTCGAAGAGCTGTGCAACGTGGAAGTTGAACATAACCTATGTCTGGTCGCCTTAATCGGTAACCACATGGAAACCAAAGGTTACGCCAAAGAGGTCTTCAGCACACTGGGCGATTTCAACCTGCGCATGATCTGTTACGGAGCGAGCGATCACAACCTGTGTTTCCTCGTCGATGCGCACGACTCGAAGAAAGTGATTCAAAAGCTGCACCAAGATCTGTTTGAGCAGCACAACTAATGCTCACCAATGTAAAAAGGGTTGCCTCGTGGCAACCCTTTTTTTCGGTCGAAAGTGTGTGGTTTAACCGTTGATATTCGGCCCCAGCCATTTTTCCGCTTCGAGTAGATCCCAGCCTTTGCGCTGCGCGTAGTCTTCTACCTGATCTTGCTGGATCTGTGCGATCGCAAAGTAGCGTGATTCTGGATGAGAGAAATACCAGCCCGACACGGATGCCCCCGGCCACATTGCATAGCTGCTGGTCAGTGACATACCGATCGTTTGCTCGACATTGAGCAGTTCCCATAATGCGCCTTTTTCCGTGTGCTCCGGACACGCAGGATAACCGGGTGCTGGACGAATACCTTGGTATTTCTCGCGGATCAATTCTTCATTGGATAACTTTTCATCCGGCGCATAGCCCCAAATTTCTTGCCGTACTTTCTCATGCAGATATTCGGCAAAGGCTTCTGCCAGTCGATCCGCCACCGCCTGAATCATGATCGCGTTGTAATCATCGCCCTGAGCTTTGAACTCATCAGCCAACTCACGCTCATTGATGCCGCCAGTGACCGCAAATGCACCAATCCAATCCTTTTTGCCTGAAGCTTTCGGCGCAACGTAATCCGACAAACAGTAGTTGGCGCCTTTCGGCTTCTCGGTTTGCTGTCTTAAATTGTGCAGCACTTTGACCACTTGGCTACGCGATTCGTCGCTATACACCTCAATATCGTCACCAATGCTGGCGGCTGGGAAGAGCGCACACATGCCACTGGCTTTCATCAGCCCTTCTTGCTCAATTTTATCCAGCCAATCATTGGCATCTTTGAACAAGCGCTGCGCCTCTTCACCGACCTCTTCGTGGTCGAAAATGGTCGGGTATTTGCCCACCAGCGACCACGTCATAAAGAATGGGGTCCAGTCGATATACTGACGCAAAACCGCCACGTCAAAATCGGCAAACACATGCACACCCGGCTTAGCCGGTGCTGGCGGCGTGTAGCTCTGCCAGTCGATCGCCGCTTTGTTGGCGCGTGCTTCTGCCAAGGTGACTGGTTTACTTCTCGGTTTCTTACGGTTGTGC
This sequence comes from Vibrio navarrensis, assembly GCF_015767675.1. NCBI lineage: Bacteria > Pseudomonadati > Pseudomonadota > Gammaproteobacteria > Vibrionales > Vibrionaceae > Vibrio > Vibrio navarrensis. The sequence continues at coordinate 3,125,759 of NZ_CP065217.1, forward strand.
TGATCGCGCACCAACTCATAATCGGCCTGCAAGCGTTCGACAAACGCCGGACGCAGTTCGTCAGACAGCAGCGAAGTACACACCCCAACCGCACGCGAAGCATTATTGACGTACACCACGGGATGAGAATAGTTCTGCTCAATTTTGACTGCGGTGTGCGCTTTGGAGGTGGTCGCACCGCCGATCAGCAGTGGCAAATCAAAGCCCTGCCGCTCCATCTCTTTGGCCACATGCACCATTTCATCCAAAGACGGGGTAATAAGGCCTGAGAGGCCAATGATGTCGACCTGCTTTTCTTTAGCCACTTTGAGGATCTGCTCACACGGCACCATGACGCCTAAGTCTATGATTTCGTAGTTGTTACATTGCAAAACGACGCCAACAATATTCTTGCCGATATCGTGCACGTCGCCTTTCACCGTGGCGAGCAAAATCTTGCCGTTGGTTGAACCGGACTGCTTAGATGCGTTAATAAACGGCTCTAAGTGGGCCACCGCCTGCTTCATCACCCGCGCCGATTTCACCACCTGAGGGAGGAACATCTTGCCTTCACCAAACAGGTCACCGACCACGTTCATGCCATCCATCAACGGCCCTTCAATCACTTCCAGTGGCTTAGACGCGTTCAGCCTCGCTTCTTCGGTGTCTTCGACGATAAACTCAGTAATGCCCTTCACCAGCGCGTGTTCAAGCCGTTTAGCCACAGGCCAAGTACGCCATTCCAGCGCTGAGGCATCTTCCACTTTGCCCACGGCATTTTCACGATACGCTTCGGCGATTTCCAACAAGCGTTCAGTGCCATCTTCACGGCGATTCAGCACCACATCTTCGACCGCTTCGCGCAGCTTCTCAGGCACGTTATCGTAAATTTCGAGCTGCCCGGCGTTGACGATCCCCATGTCCATGCCGTTTTTGAAACAGTGGTAGAGGAACACCGCATGAATCGCTTCGCGCACATAGTTATTGCCGCGGAAAGAGAAAGAAACGTTCGACACCCCGCCAGAAATCATCGCATGCGGCAGATCGCGTTTGATGTCCGCCACCGCATTAATAAAGTCAACCGCATAGTTATTATGCTCATCAATGCCGGTCGCGATGGCAAAAATATTCGGGTCGAAGATCACATCTTCTGGTGGAAAGCCGACTTCGTCGACCAGAATTCGATAAGCCTTGGTACAGATCTCCAGTTTGCGCTCGCGCGTGTCAGCTTGGCCCACCTCGTCAAACGCCATGACAATCACTGCCGCGCCATAACGGCGGATCAGTTTGGCCTGCTCAACAAACTTGGCCTTACCCTCTTTGAGGGAAATCGAGTTGACGATGCCTTTGCCTTGAATGCATTTCAGGCCCGCTTCAATCACTTCCCACTTCGACGAATCCACCATCACCGGCACTTTGGAAATTTCTGGCTCGGACGCACACAAGTTGAGAAAACGCACCATACACGCCTCGGCATCCAACATGCCTTCATCCATGTTGATGTCAATAATCTGCGCACCGTTTTCTACCTGCTCGCGGGCCACATCCAAGGCTTCATCGTAAAGCTCTTCTTTAATCAAACGCTTAAAGCGCGCAGAGCCGGTTACGTTGGTGCGTTCACCGACGTTAACAAACAAGGTATCTTTCGCTATCGTCAGAGGCTCTAGCCCGGAGAGACGACACGCCACCGGAATGTCTGGCAAGACACGCGGCGCGACCCCTTCAACCGCCAGCGCCATATGGCGAATGTGTTCTGGCGTGGTACCACAGCAGCCACCAACGAGGTTGATAAAACCGCTTTGAGCCCACTCTTTGACGTGCACCGCCATCTCCTGCGGCGAGAGATCGTATTCACCAAACGCGTTTGGCAAACCCGCATTCGGGTGGGTAGAGACGTACGTTTCTGAGATACGTGATAGCTCTTCAACATACGGACGCAGTTCGTCAGGGCCTAAAGCGCAGTTCAAACCAAACGAGATAGGTCTCACATGGCGCAACGCGTTGTAGAAGGCTTCGGTCGTTTGCCCAGAGAGTGTGCGCCCGGAAGCATCGGTAATGGTGCCGGAGATCATCACAGGTAAGCTGATGCCAAGTTCCTCGAACACGGAATCGACGGCAAACGCGCACGCTTTCGCATTCAAGGTATCAAAAATGGTTTCAATCAGAATGAGATCGGATCCGCCACGGATCAGCGCACGAGTCGATTCCGAATACGCTTGCACCAAAGCATCAAAAGTGACATTGCGGTAGCCCGGATCGTTCACATCGGGAGAAATAGAACAAGTACGGTTGGTTGGACCGAGCACCCCAGCCACATAGCGTGGTTTTTGCGGATTTTTAGCGGTCCACTCGTCCGCCACTTCACGAGCCAGTTTAGCTGCAGCGAAGTTAATTTCTTCGCTTAAGCTTTCCATTTCGTAGTCCGCCATGGCAATGGTGGTGGCGTTAAAAGTGTTGGTTTCGAGAATATCGGCACCCGCTTCCAAGTAAGCGCAGTGAATTTCTTTGATCAACTGAGGCTGGGTTAACACCAGCAAGTCATTGTTGCCTTTGAGATCACAGTGCCAATTTGCGAAACGCTCACCACGATAGTCTTGCTCTTGCAACTTGTAACCTTGGATCATGGTTCCCATACCACCATCAATCAATAAGATACGTTGCTTTAGTTGCGCTTCAATCTGCTCTCTAATATTACTTCCCACGATAACGCCTCATTCCTTTCATTATTAGGACATCCTATCACACAATCTTCAGGAGTCTAGACGTCTAAAAATTCTAATTACGCCTATTTGATGCGCCTAGCCGATTGATAAAAGAATTAGCAAAAAATGTTTGCTATTTGTGCAGTGAAGAAAGAAAATTTCGTTCATAATTTGTTACAAAGAGAAGCTCATGTCGGTCTACTACACTCTCTGCTTTTTGTCTGCGGCAGCAATGCTGATTGCGTTCGTTAACAGCAAAATCGGCAAAATGCAGACCACCATCGCCATCACGGCGGGTTCTATGGTGCTGTCACTCCTTATCCTCATCGCGGGTCAAAATAATTGGTTTCATCTCACCGAGATCGCCACTCAAACGGTATCGAGTATCGACTTTGAAGATTTTCTTCTCAAAGGGATCCTCGGTTTCCTTCTGTTTGCCGGCGGGCTGGGCATTAAGCTTCCCAACCTCAAAGATCAGAAATGGGAAATTACCGTACTGGCTTTAGGCGCAACTCTGTTTTCTACCTTCTTCATTGGTTTTGTTCTGTATGGTAGTTGCCAGTTGATCGGCATCCAGTTTGACCTGATTTACTGCTTACTCTTTGGCGCTCTGATTTCCCCAACCGACCCTATCGCGGTGCTGGCCATCGTGAAAAAATTGCATGCGCCAAAACGCATTTCAACCCAAATTGAAGGCGAATCGCTGTTTAACGACGGCTTTGGTCTGGTGATTTTCGTGACGCTGTTCACCATCGCTTTCGGTAGCGAAGCCCCCACTGTCGGCAGCGTGACCATGCTGTTTATCCAAGAAGCGATTGGGGGCATTGTCTATGGCTTCGCTTTGGGTCTGCTGTTTCACTACCTGATCTGCGCGACCGATGACCACTCGATGGAGCTCTTGCTCACCATCGGTGTGCCCACCGCAGGCTATGCGTTTGCTGAAGTGATCCACGTTTCTGGTCCACTGGCGATGGTGGTTTCAGGCATCATGATGGGCAACTGGACGCGATTCATCGGCTTTTCTAAGGAGAGTGAAGATCACTTGGATCACTTCTGGGAGCTGGTGGACGAATTCTTAAACGGGGTACTATTCCTGCTGATCGGCATGTCAATGTTGCTGTTTAAGTTCCATCAGGAAGACTGGATCATGATGGCGATTGCGGTACCTTTGGTATTGGTCGCACGTTATTTGAGCGTCTTTATCTCATACATTGGTTTTAAGCGTTTTCGCAGCTACAACCCTTGGTCAATTCGTATTTTAACCTGGGGCGGCTTACGCGGCGGCCTAGCGCTGGCCATGGCGCTGTCGATTCCTAGCGGCATTTGGGTAATTGAAGATAAGCTGATTGACGTCAAAGAGTTTATTCTGGTTATGACCTACGCGGTCGTGGTGTTCTCCATTCTCATCCAAGGCTCAACCATTACCCCTATGATTGAGAAAGCCAAAAAAGCTGAAGCCGACTACGAAAGTAAACAAGCGGAAAAAGACCTCGCTACAGGTGAAAACGCTCAATCTCAGCACCCGTAACCGACAAGGTTAAACCCGGTTTAAAAGGAGGCAAATTTGCCTCCTTTTCTATACCAAGCAAAATCAACGCTCAGCCAGTCAACGAGAAGATCACCACGCAGATTGTTCTTCTACGCGCTTAGTCATGTTGTCTATTGTTAAACTCAACCGCTAGGTACAAAACTGGCCCTGATAATTATCTCTACTTGGCGTTGCGCTGCTTCACTTCCGCATCTAGGCTCTCGAGTTTCTCTTTCATTTGCTCGTGACACAGTTGCGCCAGTTCGCGCAGGTTCTCTTTAGCGTATCCTTCGGTGCTGATCGGAGGCAACATTTCGACAATCACATGACCATTGTTACAACGGTTCAGTTTAAGGTGATCGGTTGAGCTACAGACGATAGGAATGATAGGCACACCAGCACCAATCGCGGCGTGAAATGCCCCCGTTTTGAACGGCAGCAGGCCACGGCCACGCGAACGGGTACCTTCAGGGAACATCCACACAGAGACGTCAGAGGCTTTCATGCTGGCCACCACTTGGTCTATGGTGCCTTTCGCTTTAGTGCGGTTCGCGCGGTCAATCAAGATATTGCCAGTTAACCAGTACAATTGACCGAAAAACGGAATCCAAACGAGGCTTTTCTTGCCGACGGTCACCACCTTCGGGGTCACAGCGGTTGAAACGGTAAACAAGTCCCAGTTGTTCTGGTGGTTAGCAATATAAATGTGCTGACCACGCTGGTAAGCGTCCTCTGGGATGCGCAGTTCCAGTTTGATGCCATACACCGACGCCATTTTGGCAAACAGGCGGCCAAAGGTAAAAACATGCTTCGGATTACGCGGGCTAAGTAAGCAGTAGCCGCAGCCGAAGACAAACATCACAATCGCAAATAGCGCTGTTGCCAAGATACGTAAAAGGGCAATCATTCTGTTCTCCAGATGCCGATGAGATAAATAACCTAAATGTGTTTTGAGCAATAATTTGCCCAATTGATTCGCTGCGGGAAGCGGCTCATAAAAAAGCCGAAACCTGAGTTTCGGCTCTAGTTGAATCAAGTCAGTTTAGCTTGACTCACGAAAACGCTCAATATTTGCACCTAATGCATTGAGTTTATTTTCAATTTTGTCGTAGCCACGGTCGATATGGTAAATGCGATCAACAATCGTCTCCCCTTTGGCGATGCAGCCCGCAATCACCAAACTGGCCGAAGCGCGCAAATCGGTCGCCATCACTTGTGCGCCACTCAAACGAGTCACATCGCCACAGATAACGGTATTACCTTCGATATCGGCCTTCGCCCCCATACGCATTAGCTCAGGAACGTGCATAAAACGGTTTTCAAAGATGGTTTCGGTGATAACGCCGCCACCTTTCGCCATCATATTGAGCAAAGTGAACTGAGCTTGCATATCAGTTGGGAAACCGGGATGTGGGGCGGTACGAACATTGACGGCTTTGAGCTCACGCCCAGTCATATCGACCGAAATCCAATCGTCGCCCGTTTCCACCAGCGCACCCGCTTCTTCTAATTTGGCCAATACCGCTTCCAAAAGATGGGCATTGGTATTACGACACACTACTTTCCCGCCAGATACCGCCGCTGCGACCAAAAAAGTACCGGTTTCAATCCGATCCGCGACCACCGCATGACGGCCGCCACCAAGGCGTTCAACCCCTTCAATGGTGATGGTATCAGTGCCCGCGCCAGAAATTTTCGCGCCGAGCGTGTTAAGGAATTTGGCGGTATCAACAATTTCCGGCTCGCGCGCGGCGTTATCCAGCACAGTGGTACCTTGCGCTAAGGTGGCCGCACACATGATGGTGATGGTTGCACCGACACTCACTTTATCCATCACGATGTGAGCGCCTTGCAAGCGGCCATCGACGGTTGCTTTCACGTAACCATCTTCCAGTGTGATGGTCGCACCCAACTGCTCCAGGCCAGTGATATGCAAATCCACCGGACGGGCACCAATCGCACAACCACCAGGCAAAGAGACTTGACCATGACCAAAACGCGCGACCAACGGACCGAGAGCCCAAATCGAAGCACGCATGGTTTTGACCAAATCATACGGCGCGCAGTATTCCGTAATTGAGCTAGGGTCAACATGCACGGAACCATTGCGCTCGACTTTCGCGCCAAGGCGTTTGAGCAGTTCCATGGTGGTATCAATATCACGCAGGTGAGGAACATTGGCCACTTCAACCGGCTCCTCAGCCAAAATCGAAGCAAACAAAATAGGCAGTGCGGCGTTTTTAGCCCCAGAGATGGTCACTTCACCACTAAGCGGCTTAGTTGACCCAATAACACGAAACTTTTCCATTACTAAACCTTTACAGAGACATCAGTTTCTTATCACGGGCCCATTCAGTTGGCGTGTAAGTTTTAATCGAGACAGCGTGAATATCATTCCGCTGGATGTACTCCATAAGAGGTGCGTAAATCATTTGTTGTTTCTTAACGCGGCTCATTTCAGCGAAACGAGCGTCCACAGCAACCACTTCATAGTGGCTACCTTCACCTTTTACATGCACCTCTTCAAGGTTCAGTGCTTCTTCTAGTAACTGCTGTACTTTTGCGCTATCCACAATTTACCCCTGATAACTTTGAATATGTCCGGCAACCACAGTTTCGACGTTACTTAGTTGAAACAGTGTGCGCAACTGCGCTGGCACGAAACTGAGCATTATATGACAGTTTTGTCGTTTTGCATGCTCTATTAAGTGAATTAGCATCACCATTCCGGCAGAATCCACCCGTTTGATCTCAGCCAAAGAGCATTCCACCTGCGTCGCGCCGGGCTTCCAATGCTGGGCAAATTGCCACAATGACGGCACTTCGTCACGATCTAAATCTCCGCGAAGAGCGATTTTATCTGCAGCGATTTGCTGCCATTGTGCCTGCGCCATTAATTTTTTACCTCGAAGCGGATTGGCTGCGCCGCCAACTGTTCCAGTTCTTTTGCAACGGCCAACACGCCCTCTTGGCGAATCTTGCCATTCCACTCGGACTGTTTGCTAGAAAGTAAACTGATCCCTTCTGCCACCATGTCAAACGCTTGCCACTCACCATCTTTTTCTTTACGCAGCTTGAACTCCAGTTTGATGTTCGGCCTTGGAGAGTCAATGATATCGACCTTAATGCTAGTAATGCGTTTCGAGTCGTCCAGTGGCGGCTCTGGGCCAAACTCGACTTTCTGATCGGTATATTGCGTGAGTACTTGGGCGTAAGAAGTCACCAAATAGGCACGAAACGCGGTAATAAACTCACCTACGTCTTCTCGCTTCGCCCCTTTCAAATTGGGGCCTAATAATTTTAGCGCCGCGTATTTGTCGTTGATGTAAGGCATCAATTCCTCTTCGACCACCACTTTGAGGTGCTCAGGATTTTTCTGGATCAGCGCTTGATCGGCGGCCAAACGCTGAAAGGTTGTCTGAGAAACTTGCTTCATCATCTTATAAGGATCGGTTTTATCGATCTCTTGTGCTGAGACATTGACGCTCAGCAGCAGTAACGTGACTGCCACGAATAAACGTTGCAACATAGTTATTCCTTCTTCGACTCTTCTTTGTTCCCTACACTGTAGAGCACTTGTCCTATCAAATCTTCTAACACTAAGGCAGACTTGGTATCTTCAATGAAATCACCGTCTTTGAGCATTTGCTCGTCGTCAAAGACAAACCCCGGAACCAGACCGATATACTGCTCACCAATCAGTCCCGACGTTAGAATCTGCACACTGGACGTCTCTGGAAACTGGTTGTATCGGCTGCTGATCGAGAGTGTGACAATCGGTACTAAGGTCTGCGGGTTAAGCTCGATAGAAGAGACTCGGCCAATCACCACGCCACCCACTTTCACCGGTGAACGTACTTTAAGGCTGCCAATGTTATCGAACTCCGCTTTGAGCGCGTAACTATCGCCTGAACCTAAGCCTTTTACGTCAGCAACCTGAAAAATCATCACTAATATTGCGCAAATTCCTGCTAAGACGAAACTGCCAACCCATAATTCTGTTTTGCGTGTTTGTTGCATGATTAGTTCCCAAACATCAGTGCGGTCAGTACGAAGTCAAGCCCCAGTACTGCCAGAGAAGAGTGTACCACCGTGCGCGTTGTCGCACGGCTAATGCCTTCCGAAGTTGGAACGGCATCGTATCCATTAAATAACGCTATCCAGGTGACGGTGATAGCAAAGAAAACGCACTTGATCATGCTATTGCCGATATCTTGCCCAAGCTCAACCGAAGCCTGCATTGCCGACCAGAAACTGCCATGATCAATGCCTTTCCAATCGACACCAACCAATTGCCCCCCCCAGATCCCGACGGCCATAAAAATCATCGCCAGCAACGGCATGGAGATTAGCCCAGCCCACAAACGAGGCGCAATCACCCGCTTAAGCGGATCAACCGCCATCATCTCCATGCTGGATAGCTGCTCGGTGGCTTTCATCAAACCAATTTCAGCCGTGAGTGCCGAACCTGCTCGTCCGGCAAACAGCAATGCCGTGACCACGGGGCCAAGCTCACGCAGTAGCGAGAGTGCCACCATCTGCCCTAAGCTGCCTTCGGCACCGTAATCGACCAGAATCACATACCCTTGCAGGCTCAGCACCATGCCGATAAACAGGCCTGAAACCACGATGATCGCCAGCGATTGTACGCCGACGCTGTGGACTTGCTTCACTAACAATGGCAGGTTTTTCAGAGGTTGCGGGCGTGTGAATACTGCGCCGAACAACATCAGGCTCGCCCGTCCAAATGACTCACAAATCGCCATCAAACGGCGTCCGACCCCAGAAACAAAGTTGATCAATTCAGACATGGTCAAATAAATCCTTCTCAATGCTCTGGGCGGGAAAGCGAAATGGCACCGGGCCATCGGCGTCACCCTGCAAAAATTGCTGGACACGCGGATCGCGGTTGTCTCGCAACTCCTCCGGCGTGCCTTTCGCAATCACTTTGCCATCGGCCAGCAGATAGACCCAGTCAGCAATGCTCATCACTTCAGGGACGTCGTGGGAAACGACGATGGAAGTCACGCCAAGCGCCTGATTGAGATTGCGAATAAGCTCAACCAATACCCCCATGGTGATCGGATCTTGGCCGACAAAAGGCTCATCAAACATGATCAAATCCGGATCGAGCGCAATCGCACGCGCTAACGCCGCGCGGCGAGCCATGCCTCCGGAGAGTTCGCTTGGCATCAAGGTCGAAGCCCCTCTCAAACCGACCGCTTCGAGCTTTAACAGCACTAAGGTACGAATCAGTTCTTCAGACAATTGGGTGTGTTCTCGCAGCGGAAAAGCGACGTTGTCAAACACGTTGAGATCGGTAAACAGCGCCCCAGACTGGAACAGCATGCTCATTTTCTTGCGCGCTTGATAGAGCTTACTGCGCGATAACGCTGGGATATTGTCACCATCAAACCAGATTTCGCCCGCTTCGGGCAAAATTTGTCCGCCGATCAAACGCAGTAAGGTGGTTTTACCAATTCCGGACGGCCCCATGATCGCGGTGACTTTGCCTTTCGGAACCTCAAGGTCAACGTGATCAAAGATCAGCCGCTGGCCTCGGGAGAAAGTCAGCCCTTTAATGGTAACTAAATCGTTGTTCGACATAGTCTCTCTTGTCAGTGTTGGTTAGATGGGTCTTCAATTTGAGTTGCCATCATAAGCAGATTAGTTAGTAATTAAAAGCACTGTTCGATTAAATAACTCGCACAGAATCGTCACATCTTGCACACAAATTGGCGTTGCAATCCTCTGCAGGATAGCAAATGTAAAGCATACACGAGTGCACGGCGTGCCGTATAAAGCGCTAACGAAATCCTAATCCAGTCGTAATTTGTTACTTGTTTGTCTTCCCTTTTTTCACTCAAAAAGTCAAAATTAGCGGTTAAACCTTCAACTCAATATAACTTTCTGGGAATCATCATGCTCGAAGCCATCGCGCTACTTATCGTCGGTCTTGTTCTACTGGTCTGGAGTGCAGACAAACTTGTGTTTGGTTCTGCCGCTTTAGCTCGCAACATGGGCATTTCACCGCTGGTGATCGGCATGACCATTTTGGCCATGGGCTCGTCAGCACCAGAAATGATGGTTTCGGCCACTGCGGCGTTAGAGGGCAAAACCGACACCGCTGTGGGGAACGTATTGGGTTCAAACATTGCCAACATCGCCTTAATTCTCGGCATCACTGCTTTGATTAAGCCGTTGTCGATCAGCTCTGCTATTGTGCGTCGTGAGCTACCTTTGATGATCGCCGTGACTGTGCTGTCTGGCATCTTGCTCTGGGACAGTCACTTAGGGTTTTACGAAGGCATTCTACTGTTTGCTCTCTTCGGTGTATTTTTATTTGCCATGCTGCAGATCAGCAAAAAAGAGCAACAGCGCGGTGATGCATTCTTAGACGAGCAAGCGTCGGAAATCCCACAAGGGGTGAGCAACGGCAAAGCTGGCCTGTGGATCGTCGTCGGCCTGATATTGCTACCTCTGGCCGCCGATATGCTGGTCGATAATGCTGTGGTGATTGCCAAACATTTTGGTATGAGTGATCTGGTCATCGGCCTGACCATTATCGCGGTCGGCACCAGCCTGCCAGAACTCGCCGCGTCTCTCGCTGGGGTGCTCAAAGGCGAAGATGACATGGCAGTGGGCAACATTATCGGTTCTAACGTGTTTAATATTCTTGCGGTGATGGGATTACCGGGCATTCTCAACCCATCCGTCTTAAGCGAATATGCGATGGGACGCGATTTCTGGGTGATGCTAGCTATTTCGTTGTTACTCGTGGTCATGGCACTGGGTAAATCTCGCAGTATCAGTCGCATCGAAGGCGGCATCCTGATGATCTGTTTTGTCACTTATCAAAGCTATCTATTGATGAACATGACCGCTTAATCGATCCGCTGAGGAGTAAACATGGCACTTTCGTTTGATTATCGTACCGTCGCACAGCAAGTTTTAACCACGGAAATCCGGGGGCTAGAACAACTCGCGCAATACTTTGATCAGCAGTTTGAACAAGCCTGCGAGCTAATGCTGCACAATCAAGGCAAAGTGGTGGTGATGGGCATGGGCAAATCAGGTCACATCGGCAAAAAGATTGCGGCGTCGCTTGCCAGCACGGGCACCTCCGCATTTTTTGTTCATCCAGGCGAAGCCGCGCATGGCGACCTGGGTATGATCGAACGTGGTGATATCGTGCTTGCGATCTCCAACTCAGGTGAATCTTCGGAAATTCTCGCGCTTTTTTCGGTGCTCAAACGGCTGAGTATCCGCATTATCAGCATGACCGGAAATCCAAGTTCAACCATGGCCAAGCTGGCGGATTTCCACCTGCAGATCACCGTGCCAGAAGAAGCCTGTCCACTCGGACTCGCCCCCACCACCAGCACCACCGCGACCTTAGTGATGGGCGATGCGATTGCGGTTGCTCTTTTGCAAGCCAGAGGCTTTACCGCCGAAGATTTCGCCCTGTCACACCCTGGCGGTGCACTGGGGAGAAAACTGCTCCTCAAGTTGTCCGATATTATGCACACAGGTCACGCCTTGCCTAAAGTTAACCCAGAGGCTTTGGTGCGTGATGCGCTGTTGGAAATTTCGCAAAAAGGCCTTGGCATGACAGCGATTGTCGATGAAAGTGACCACTTACTCGGTATTTTTACCGACGGCGATCTACGCCGCATTCTCGATAAACGTATCGACATTCACAGTGCGAAAATTGGCGACGTCATGACGGAGCGTCCAACCGTCGCGGATCCCAATCTGCTGGCAGTCGAAGGGCTTAATTTGATGCAGAAGAAAAAAATTAACGGTTTGATGCTGTGCCAACAAGGTAAATTGGTCGGCGCGCTGAACATGCACGACCTACTTAAAGCCGGAGTGATGTAATGACCCACTCAGTTGAAACGTTATACGGCCCTGTCGAGTCGGCGGTTTTTGCTATCGCCAAAGAGATCAAACTGCTGATCTGCGATGTGGATGGCGTCTTTTCCGATGGCCTTATCTACATGGGTAACGACGGTGAAGAGTTGAAGACATTCCATACTCGTGATGGCTATGGGGTGAAATCGTTGATGAACGCCGGCATTGAAATCGCCATCATCACGGGCCGCCGCTCACAGATCGTTGAAAATCGGATGAAAGCCTTAGGCATTTCCCTGATTTATCAAGGGCAAGATGACAAAGTGAAGGCCTATGCAGATATTTGTGACAAATTGTCCATCAGCCCACAGCAGACAGGTTATATTGGTGACGATCTGATAGACTGGCCAGTAATGGAAAAAGTCGCACTCCAAGTATGTGTTGCCGATGGTCACCCACTGCTCGCTCAACGAGCCAACTATGTGACCCGAATCAAAGGCGGTCATGGTGCCGTCCGCGAAGTGTGTGATCTGATTTTGCAGGCACGCGATGAGCTGGATGCTCACAAGGGTTTGAGTATATGAGTGTCGCCCGCATCCTATATGTACTGCTCTTTTTTGTTGCGTCTTGGTCGGCTTATTACTTATATAGTCAACGCGAAGCACAGACGATTCAGGTGGCACCTAACCTTGAATTGCCAATATTCAGTGGAACGGCGCTGAAGAACACCAGTTACAATGAATATGGCCTACGCAGTCACCAGATCGCGTCGTCGCATCTGGATCACTACGCCAAAAGCGGTGATACCATTTTTGAGAATCCGACACTGGCTATCTACCGTGACGGCGAAGCGTTAGAGTGGAAAGTCAGCGCCAAACGCGCGGTACTCAACGAGAAACAGGTTCTGACCCTTTACGATAATGTCCTGATGCAAAATCTGTTGCCGGATGCGAGTTTTGATACCCTGGCCACCGCCAAGCTGGAGATTGATCTGGCCAATCGTGATTTTCGCGCCGATCAGCAAGTCCTGCTGGTTGGCCCACAATTTGAAACAAGCGGAGCGGCAATGCAAGGCAACCTGCAAACCAATACCGCCACTCTGTATAATAAAGTTCAAGGTAGATATGAGACCCTTACACCTTAGCCTCTTTGCATTCGTTTTAGCTGCCCCAAGCGCCTTTGCGCTCAAATCGGATACTCAGCAACCTGTCTACATCGATTCTAATTCTCAACAATTAGATATGCGCAGCAATCAGGTCATTTTTGAAGGGAATGTCTCGCTCAAACAAGGCAGCATTAGCATTAACGCCGAGCGGATTGTCGTCACCCGCGACAAAGAAAAAAACGCCATCCATAAAATTGAGGCATTTGGTAAACCCGCGACGTTTTCACAACTGACAGACGATGGTCGCACGCTAAGTGGCAAAGCCAACCAATTGGATTACGAAGTCACTTCCGATCAATTGGTGATGCTTGGCCAAGCGGAGCTGTCTCAAGATGGTAATGTAATCAAAGGCTCGTCGATCAAATACCAAATCGCGCAGCAGAAATTGATTGCCGACAGCTCAAACAATGAGCGCGTCACTACCGTATTACAACCAAGTCAGGCGAATAACTAACATGGCCGTTCTGAGAGCAAAAAATCTCGCTAAGAGCTACAAAAAGAGAAAAGTCGTCACTGACGTCAGCTTGCAAGTCGAATCAGGGCAGATCGTTGGCTTGCTTGGGCCCAACGGTGCAGGCAAAACTACCTCTTTTTATATGATTGTGGGCTTAGTGCCACGCGATGCAGGCACCATCAGTATTGACGATCAAGACATCAGTATTCTACCGATGCACAGCCGTTCCAAATTAGGCATTGGTTATCTTCCTCAGGAAGCCTCGATTTTTCGCAAGCTTTCTGTGGAAGACAACATCATGGCCGTGTTGCAAACGCGCAACGAGCTCACTCGCGAAGAACGCCAAGACAAACTCGAAGATCTGCTGGAAGAATTTCACATTCAGCATATTCGACAAAGTGCGGGCATGGCGCTATCTGGCGGTGAGAGACGCCGAGTCGAAATCGCCCGAGCTCTGGCAGCCAATCCTCAGTTCATCCTGCTGGACGAACCGTTTGCAGGGGTTGACCCCATCTCTGTCATCGACATCAAAAAGATTATTGAGCATCTGCGCGATCGCGGCCTTGGCGTGCTCATCACCGACCACAATGTACGCGAAACACTGGACGTATGTGAGAAAGCGTATATCGTCAGTCAAGGGCACCTGATCGCCGAAGGAACCCCGGAACAAGTTCTCAACAATGAGCAAGTAAAACAAGTTTATCTCGGCGAGCAATTCCGACTATGATTAAATTAACAACGGCAGATTCTGGGAATAACAAGGTAAGAACTACTGAATGAAACCCTCATTACAACTCAAGCTAGGTCAACAGTTAGCCATGACGCCGCAGCTTCAGCAGGCTATTCGCTTGCTGCAACTGTCGACATTGGATCTTCAACAGGAAATACAGGAAGCACTGGAATCCAACCCTCTACTTGAAGTCGAGGAGAGCCATGACGAGCCACAAGCTAACCATGAAGACAAGCCCAGCAATGAAGGGAGTGATTCTGATGATTTCAGCGCCGAAGTCGACTTGCCGGACAGCTCAGACATCATCGAGAAATCCGAAATCAGCAACGAGCTGGAAATCGATACCACTTGGGATGATGTTTACAGCGCGAATACAGGTAATACCGGTATCGCCTTAGACGACGACATGCCCGTGTATCAAGGGGAAACCACCGAAACCCTGCACGACTACCTATCGTGGCAGCTCGACCTTACGCCGTTCAGTGAAACCGATCGCATGATTGCCTTTGCCATCATCGACGCCGTGGACGACACAGGTTACTTAACCATCAGCCCAGAAGAGATTTTAGAAAGCCTAAACAGCAGCGACATTGAGCTGGATGAAGTGGAAGCGGTGAGAAAACGCATTCAGCAATTTGACCCGCTTGGTGTCGCCTCGCAAAACCTGCAAGAGTGTTTATTGTTACAACTCGCCACGTTTCCAGCCGAAACGCCATGGTTAACCGAGGCCAAGTTAGTTCTGCTGGAGCACATTGAGGCGTTAGGCAACCGTGATTACAAGCTGATCGTTAAAGAAGCTAAACTCAAAGAAGAAGATCTGCGCGAAGCGCTAAAACTGATCCAGCAGCTAGACCCAAGACCTGGCAGCAAGATCAACCCGAGCGAAGCCGAATACGTCATTCCGGATGTGTCTGTGTTTAAAGAGAGCGGTAAGTGGAGCGTGGCGATCAATCCCGACAGCATTCCAAAGCTCAAAGTGAATCAACAATATGCCCAGTTGGGACGTGGAAACAGCGCCGATAGTCAGTACATTCGCAGCAATTTGCAAGAAGCAAAATGGCTAATAAAAAGCCTAGAGAGTAGAAACGAGACACTGCTCAAAGTTGCACGATGCATAGTTGAACATCAGCACGATTTCTTCGAGTATGGGGAAGAAGCAATGAAACCCATGGTGCTGAATGATGTGGCTATGGCGGTTGAGATGCATGAGTCAACTATCTCCCGCGTGACCACGCAAAAGTTCATGCATACCCCCAGAGGGATTTTTGAATTGAAGTATTTCTTCTCCAGTCATGTGAGTACCGACAACGGAGGAGAGTGTTCATCGACAGCAATCCGCGCACTCATCAAAAAACTGGTGGCGGCAGAAAACATTGCCAAACCGTTGAGTGATAGCAAAATTGCTGCGCTACTGGCTGACCAAGGGATTCAAGTCGCTCGGCGAACGATTGCCAAGTACCGGGAGTCCTTAGGCATTGCCCCTTCAAGTCAGCGCAAACGCCTGCTTTAGGCCACAACTGAAAAGGAAAGTCTATGCAAATCAATATCCAAGGCCATCACGTTGATCTTACCGATTCAATGCAAGACTATGTTCACTCCAAGTTTGATAAGCTTGAGCGATTTTTCGACCACATCAACAGTATCCAAGTGGTCCTGAAAGTTGAAAAAATTCACCAAATCGCTGAAGCTACGCTCCACGTTAATCACGGTGAAATTCATGCCTCATCCGACGATGAAAACATGTACGCTGCCATAGACTCCCTGGTCGATAAACTCGTCCGCCAGTTAAACAAACACAAAGAAAAACTTAACAGTCATTAACCATGCAACTTAGCACAATACTTTCACTGAACTGCACCAAGAGTGCAGTTCAGTGCTCTAGCAAGAAAAGAGCCCTCGAAATCATCAGCAACCTCGTTGCGGAACACACTGGCCAAGATTCCACTGCCTTGTTTGAGTGTATGCTCAGTCGAGAAAAAATGGGCAGCACGGGTATCGGTAACGGTATTGCCATTCCCCACGCACGCATGACGTCCGCTGACCACGCGGTCGCCGTTTTACTGCAATGTGAGCAGCCGATAGAGTTTGACGCCATCGACAACCGTCCGGTCGACCTTTTATTCGCTCTTTTGGTGCCAGAAGAACAGTGCAAAGAACATCTGAAAACCCTTTCCTCAATGGCAGAACGCCTGAGCGACAAACAGGTGTTGAAAATGTTGCGCAATGCCAAAAGCGACCAAGAGTTGTACGATATCATGGTCAGCGAGCAACAGGACGCCTAAGCGATGCGACTCATCATCGTCAGTGGACACTCCGGAGCAGGCAAAAGCGTTGCTTTGCGGGTTCTGGAAGATCTCGGTTACTACTGTGTCGATAACCTGCCAGTCAATCTGCTCGACGCGTTTGTTCAGTCCATCGCCGAAAGCAAGCAAAATGTCGCGGTCAGTATCGATATTCGCAACATTCCCAAGCGCATGAAGGAGCTTTCCGCGACACTAAAAAAGCTCAAAGAGAGCCTCGATGTTTCGGTGGTTTTTCTCGATGCCGACAAAGAAACGTTGCTCAAGCGCTATAGTGAAACTCGCCGCATCCATCCACTTTCTAAGGGTGAACATACTCATACGCTCGATCAAGCGATTGATCAAGAGAAGAAGATGCTGAAACCATTGCGAGAGATTGCCGATATCCTGCTCGACAGCAGCAATCAATCTCTGCATGAACTGAGCGAAACCATTCGCACTCGAGTCGAAGGTCATGAACGTAAAGAACTGATCATGGTGTTTGAATCCTTCGGCTTTAAATATGGCCTGCCAACCGACGCGGATTATGTGTTTGATGTGCGCTTCCTACCAAACCCGCATTGGGAACCATCACTGCGGCCCATGACTGGTCTGGATGGCCCGATCAAAGCGTTTTTAGAGCGCCACGAAGAAGTGTTAGAACTCAAGCATCAAATTGAAAGCTTTATCGAACATTGGCTACCGATGCTGGAAAAGAACAATCGCAGCTATCTCACTGTGGCGATTGGCTGCACGGGCGGAAAACATCGCTCCGTGTACTTAACTCAGCAAATTGGTGAATATTTTGCCGAGCTTGGGCACAAAGTACGAATTCGTCACACTGGATTAGAAAAGCGCAACAAGGAATAGCCGTGGAACAGAGTCGCAAGGTATTGATACAGAATCGTTTGGGTCTACATGCACGCGCGGCTGTGAAGCTGGTCGAGCTGGCGCAAAGCTTTGAAGCCGAAGTCACCATCGACAATGAAGAGGACAAAACCGCCGCGGCTGACAGCGTTATGGGCCTGCTAATGTTGGAATCGGCGCAAGGGCAATATGTCACCATTCACGCCAAAGGCCCACAAGCACAAATCGCCTTAGACGCGATTTGCCACCTGATCGAAGACAAATTTGATGAAGGCGAGTAATTCGTCAATGTGATGCAAGCGTTACTCTGACTACTGCAAGATTTGTTGATGAAACTCGCATCTTCTGGTTACTTGCGTATAGAATTAAGTTATTATTCAAAGCATTGTAAATATCCAGGAATCAGGGGGTCACAATGGCAGAGCAAATAGAATTCGACCAAGCTCACCAAGCCCTCCAAGAAGTCACCGAAGCGCTGGAAAACGGCCGCTTCGTCCATGTCCGCCGTCAACTTCAGGACATGGAACCCGAAGATATCGCCCACCTTTTAGAAGCTTCCCCGCGTAAAAGTCGTGAAGTGCTCTGGCAGCTCACCGACCCTGAAGATTACGGTGAAATTCTCGATGAGCTCAGCGAAGACGTCAAAGACAACCTTGTCTCCAAAATGGCCCCTGAAGCGCTCGCTGAAGCCACCGAAGGCATGGATACCGATGACGTCGCTTACGTTCTGCGTAGCTTGCCAGATAACGTTTCTCGTGAAGTTTTGGCACAGATGGATGCAGCCGACCGCTTGCGGGTTGAAACTGCACTTTCCTATCCGGAAGACACCGCGGGCGGATTGATGAACACCGACGTTATCACCATTCGTGGTGACGTCGACGTTGACGTAGTCCTGCGCTACCTGCGTATGAAAGGGGAACTGCCAGAAAACACCGATGCTCTGTATGTGATCGATGAAGAGAGCAAGCTGATAGGCGAGCTCTCCATCACCGCGCTGATTACTACTCAGCCAGACGTGAAAGTCAGCGAAGTGATGGAAGATGTCGATGATGCCATTGCGGTTGATACCAGCGATTCCGATGTCGCAAGCCTGTTTGAGCGACGCAACTGGATCTCTGCACCGGTGATTGATGAGAACTACCATCTGGTGGGGCGTATTACCATCGATGACGTGGTCGATGTGATTCGTGAAGACGCCGAGCACTCGATGATGAGTATGGCGGGCCTGAATGATGAAGAAGACACCTTTGCGCCTGTGGTCAAATCGGCGCGTAAACGCAGCGTTTGGCTCGGCGCGAACGTGCTCGCCGCCCTCGCTGCCGCTTCGGTTTCCAACATGTTTGAAGCCACACTGGATCAAATGGCGGCCATCGCGGTCCTGATGACCATAGTGCCTTCGATGGGCGGTGTGGCCGGTAACCAAACCGTTGCACTGGTGATTCGTGGCTTGGCGCTGGGTCACATTGGTGACTCCAACCGCCGAGAACTCTTGATGAAAGAGGCTGCGATTGGTTTTCTCAATGGCGTGATGTGGGCGCTGATTATCGGCGGCATCGTGGTCGCGTGGAAAGGCAATTGGGTGCTCGGTGGGATCATTTCTGCCGCGATGATGACCAACCTGATTGTTGCTGGCATCGCTGGAGTGTCTATCCCGATTCTGCTGAAAAAGATGAATATCGACCCGGCACTGGCTGGCGGCATGGCACTAACCACCGTTACCGATGTGATCGGATTGTCGGTTTTTCTTGGGCTGGCCACCATTTTGATCTGACTTTTGCCAGCCCAATCCAAACACATTAACAAGGTTGCCCATCGGTAACCTTGTTTGTTTTTAGCGCTTTTTTATTGCGAGACAACCGATGGCTATTCACCCGCAATTTTCATCGACTCTAACAAAATCGAGCCTGTTTGAATCTGCGAGCGCGTTTCCACATCACTGCCGACCGCGACAATGCGAGTGAACATCTCTTTGAGATTGCCAGCAATGGTAATCTCTGAAACTGGGTATTGGATTTCACCATTTTCTACCCAGAAACCCGCCGCGCCGCGGGAGTAGTCACCCGTTACCACGTTGACACCTTGTCCCATCACTTCAGTAAC
Source organism: Vibrio navarrensis (assembly GCF_015767675.1). Lineage (NCBI taxonomy): Bacteria > Pseudomonadati > Pseudomonadota > Gammaproteobacteria > Vibrionales > Vibrionaceae > Vibrio > Vibrio navarrensis. Next base: position 3,145,417 of record NZ_CP065217.1, read on the forward strand.
CAGTAACCCCGTGCCGAGCTCTTTGAGCATCTGACTAAAAGTCTGCCCGGTTGATGTCACAAACCAGTTGTGGATACCGCCGGCGTGACCGGTTGGGGCCATGTTCATTTTGCGCGCCGCGTAACTGGTCAGCAGGTAAGTGGCCAGCACGCCGTCGGTAATGATCTCTCTATCTTGGGTGAACACGCCTTCGCTATCAAATGGGCTTGAAGCCAGACCGCGTAGAATATGCGGGCGCTCGCTGATATTGAACCACTCAGGTAGCACCTGATGACCCAATTTGTCGAGCAAGAAAGAAGATTTACGATAGAGATTACCACCGCTGATCGCCATCACTAAGTGGCCCATCAAACCCGTGGCTACATCCGGAGCAAACATCACCGGAAACTTGCCCGTTTTCAGCTTACGCGCATCCAAGCGTTGAATGGTTTTCTCCGCCGCTTCTTGACCGACTTGCTCTGGCGTCCACATGTCATCACGATGACGCGCCACGGTATAGCTGTAATCGCGTTCCATCTCGCCATTTTTGCCCTCACCAATCACACAGCAACTGATGCTGTGACGGCTTGAGGCATAGCTCGCTAGCAAGCCGTGGCTATTGCCATACACGCGCACACCATAGTGGCTGTCATAGCTTGCGCCATCGCTCTGCTTAATTTTGTCGCTATAACTCAGCGCTTCACGCTCGGCCGCAATGGCAATCTTCGCTGCGTAATCTGGGTCAGGCGTGTCTGGGTGGAAGAGGTCAAGATCTGGGATATCCTTGACCATCAACTCGGCCGGAGCCGGGCCGGAACAGGGATCTTCCGAGGTGTACAGCGCAATATCCAACGCCGCCAATACGGTTTGCTGAATCGCTTTTTCACTCAGATCCGAGGTCGAGGCGCTGCCTTTACGCTGGCCACGGTAGACGGTAATGCCAAGCGCGCCATCACTGTTGAACTCGACATTTTCGACTTCACACATACGAGTAGAGACACTGAGCCCGGTCGTCTTAGTGATCGCGACTTCCGCAGCGTCGGACTGTTGCGCCGCGAGCTCCAGCGCTCTGGCAACGGCGGCTTCAAGCTCAATTCTCTGTTGAGCAACTTGCTGTTTTACATCCATATCTCAATAATCTTTGATGAGCGATAGGCTAAGAATAACAAGAATTTCGCTTTCTCCCCACGATTCTTGTTAAAATGGGGCTAATCTTATTGAGAGAAAGTGACATAGGCAGAAAAGATGGCTCGTAAAAACCAAAAAGCGCCATGGGAACCAGAAGAAGAAATCATCATAGTCAGCAAATCTGAGATGAAACGCGATATGGATGAGTTGCAAAAACTGGGGGAAGAGTTGGTTGAACTCAAACCTTCCGTATTGGCGAAATTTCCGATCAGTGAAGATTTGCTCGAGGCAATCAAAGATGCGCAACGTTTTAAAAACGAAGCGCGTCGTCGCCAACTGCAGTACATTGGCAAGGTAATGCGTCAAGAAGATCCAGAACCGATTCAAGCGGCGTTGGATAAACTTCGTAACAAGCATTCACAAAACACGGCCGTGCTGCACAAGTTAGAAACGCTGCGTGATCGCGTGATTGCCGAAGGTGACAACGCGATCGATGACGTGGTGGAACTCTATCCATCCGCGGATCGTCAGCGCTTGCGTCAGCTCGCTCGTACCGCCGCCAAAGAGAAGCAAAACAACAAACCGCCCAAAGCGTTTCGCGAAATTTTCCAAATCCTGAAACAGCTTAACGACGAAGCGATCGCTTCATCGTTGTAAAAAACAAAGGTTGGCCCTGTGCCAACCTTTTTCTTATCTACGTTTCAACCGTTAACTGCCCGCCTGAACAAACTCAGCTAAGGCGCGATTCGCATGTGCGGTGGTCAACTGCGCCATGGGGCCGAACTGCTCAACGTGACCATTAGCAATGTAGGCAAAATGGCTGGCAATCGCGCGAGCATCACTCACATGGTGCGTCACCATCAAGACGGTGATATTGCGTTCCTTGGCGAGATGTTTCACCAGTGCCAACATCTCTTCACGTAAAACCGGATCGAGCGCCGAAAAAGGCTCATCCAACAGCCAGATCGGATTGGGCTGCACAAAGCACCTTGCCAGCGCCACGCGTTGACGTTGCCCTCCCGACAATTGTTGCGGCAAACGCGACAAATAAGGCGCAATGCCCACTTGTTCTGCGGCCTGCCGCACCTGCTTGCGCTCGGCAGAGCTCAATTTGAGCCCGGGCTGTAAGCCCAAAGCAATATTTTGCTCCACCGTGAGATGAGAAAAGAGATTGTGCTCTTGAAACAACATGGAAAACGGACGCTGATAAGGCGGCTTGTGGAGTAAAGAGAGTCCGCTGACCGCCATCTCTCCCGATTGCGGTTCAATAAACCCGGCCAGCAGCGCCAACAGCGTCGATTTGCCCGCCCCACTTGGGCCCATCAGCGCGACGATCTCCCCTTGCGCGACCTGTAGATCAAAGTGAAACAGCGCATCGTGATAGTAATACTTCACCTGATTGAGAGTTAACATGATTCCTCACTAACGCGGGTGGTAAATAGACGTTCGGTCAGGGCAAAACAGCCAACACTGAGCAGCAGTAAAGTGAGCGAGACCACTGCGGCCGATTCCATCTGGTAACTGCCCAGCAGTTGGAAAAGGTATAAAGGCAGCGTGCGAAACTCTTGACTACCAAACAGCGCAATCGCGCTAAGATCGCCAATCGCAAACATAAAACAGAGCGCAAACGCTGAAGCGAGCGGTTTCGACAGCGCGCGCAGCTCAATCACCCGCAAGCGGTTTAGGCCACGTATACCTAAACTGGCACACAAATATTGGTACTGCTGCTCAATGTGCAACATTGGCTGAGCCAAGGTTTTGATCGCGTACGGCAGCGCCATCAAGCTATTGACCAAAACCACCACCACTAACGCTAAGCTAAAAACGTCGGTCACGCTGCGCAGCAGCAAGAAAACGCCCGTACTAATGACCAGCCCCGGGGTGACTAAGACGATGGTGCCCACCATCTCCAAACCATCCGCGCGATGACGACGTTCTCCAATACGCCAGATGCGACTGGACGAGAGAATCGCCATGCCTGCCGCCACTGCGAGTGTGGCAGAAAGCAGTGCGACTTGCAGCGATGCGCCAAGTGCCGACCAAAAGCGAGCATCAGCCAGCACGTCAACCACTTTGCCATTCGCCCCAGAAAGCAGTACCATCAGCAGCGGCGGTAACACCAAAAGCGCGGCGGCCAAAATCCAAGCGTAGTCCCAAACACGCAGCAGGCCGCTGTCGCGCACTAAAAAAGGTGACTCGCTGCGACTGCCCGCAGAAACCGATAAAGGACGCGCCAATTTTTGTAGCGCCAGCGCCAAAACGCTGCACAGCAACATTTGCCAGATAGCCAGAATGGCTCCGCTTTGCAGATCGAAATCGAATTTGATCGCCTGATAGATAGCCAGCTCAATGGTGGTGGATTTCGGCCCACCGCCCAGCGCCATCACAGTAGCGAAACTGGTAAAACAGAGCATAAACACCAAGCCACCGACATGCGGCAGTTGTTGACGCAGCCTTGGCCATTCAACAAAGCGAAATTTATCCCAAGGTGACATACCGAGGTGAGCCGCCAGTTTATGCTGCTCTGCCGGGATCGATTCCAGCGCTTGTAGCAGCAAACGGGCCGCATACGGCAGATTGAAAAACACGTGGGCAAGCAAAATGCCACTCAAACCGTAGATGGAAAACGAGTTCAAGTAGCCCGCTTGTTGCAACAGATTCACCAGCCAACCACTGTTGCCATAAATCGCCAAAAGGCCAAACACCCCGACCAACACCGGTAAAACCAGCGTTGAGGCAAACAGCTTCAACAGCAGAGCGCGGCCAGGAAAACGTCGTTTGGCCAACGCATGCGCCACCGGGATCGCCAAACTGACGCTCAGCAGCATCGACAAAAAAGCCTGCCAAAAACTGAACTGGGTGACATGACGATAGTAAGGATCGCGCCAGATGACGCTCACATCCAGCGAGGGCGCCGTAGAAAGGAGCGCTGCCAGCGCAGCAATAACAAAGGTCGCGATCATCACCGCGACCCCAATGCCCGCTTTAGGTACAGAATTCAACGGGCAGCCTTAAAACGTCAGCGCGCTTTGCCACTCGCGGATCCAAGGCTTGCGCATTTCGGCCACCTTTTCAGGTGTGAAGCTGAGTGATTTCACCGGCACAGTTAAGGTGTCAAAGCCCTCAGGCAGTGTTACGTCGGTGACCGGATACATCCAGTTGCCCGTTGGCATCGCCGCTTGGAAGTCGTCACTTAAAATAAAACGCATAAACTCATCGGCCAGTTGCTGTTTTTGGCTGCTTTTCACTTTCGCGGCCACTTCCACTTGCATGTAATGCCCTTCAGAAAAGCCCGCCGCCGCGTATTTCGCGTCATTTTCCGCAATCAGGTGATAGGCCGGAGAGGTGGTGTATGAGAGCACCATATCCGACTCACCCTTGAGGAACATCGAGTAAGCTTCCGACCAGCCCTTAGTGACCGTCACGGTCTTTTTCGCCAGTTGCTGCCATGCTTCGCTGGCGCTATCGCCGTAAACGGATTTGATCCACAGCAGCAAACCTTGTCCTGGAGTTGAGGTGCGCGGATCTTGGTAGATCACTTTGAGATCGCTGCGCTGCTCCACCAACTCTTTTAAACTTTTCGGCGGATTGGCCAGCGTTTCTTTGTTGTAGATAAAAGCAAAGTAGCCGTAATCGTAAGGGACAAACGTCGTGTCAGACCACCCCTTTGGCAGCGTAACTACACGGGTATCGACCTGATGTTCTGCCAGCAAACCCGTTGCTTTGGCTTCAGCCATCAAGTTGTTGTCCAACCCGAGCACCACATCCGCTTTGCTGTTCTTGCCTTCAAGACGCAGACGGTTAAGGATCGACACGCCATCATCCAGCGCAACAAAGTTGACGTCACAGCCACATTTCGCTTCGAACGCTTTTTCGATCGTCGGGCCCGGGCCCCAATCGGCGGCAAAAGAGTCGTAAGTGTAAACAGTGAGGGTGTTATCGGCAGCCAAAGCGGGGGCAGAAGTGACCATCGCTAGGGCAATCAGGTTAAGAGTGGTTTTCACGGCTCGCTCTCCATTTGCGTTGCATGACATGAGTGGAGCGGCACAGGTTTGAGGTCGGTTTTAATCTTCCATTACGAATTAAATTCCTGACTCAATTCCTACGCCAGCATTATCTGGTTCAGGTATACGGGTCCCAGGCGATGGCCTGATCTCAGCTTCTGCGACAAAAATACGCAGATGAGCTCCCCGATGAGTGAGGCGGATTGTAATGCGAAACGTTCGCTTTGGCTATACGTGCTCGTCACGCGGACGGTTATCGTACCCCCAGCGCGGCACTAAACCTTGCTCGACGCCAAGATGGTCAAGAATACGCGCGACCATAAAGTCGACAAGGTCCTCAATACGTTGCGGTTGATGGTAGAACCCCGGTGCCGCGGGCATGATGGTCACGCCAAGCTGCGATAACTTGTGCATGTTTTCCAGATGCAAAGTGGAAAACGGTGTTTCACGCACCACGAGGATCAATTGACCACGCTCTTTCAGCACCACATCGGCGGCGCGCTCAATTAAATTATCCGACATGCCGTGCGCTATCGCCGCAACACTGCCCGCAGAGCAAGGGCACACCACCATCTGCTTTGGCGCTGCGGAGCCGGAAGCAACGGGCGAGAACCAATCGTCCTTACCGCACACCACCAGCTTCTCGGCCGAGCAGCCAAGGTAGTTCACCAGCGCGCTTTGCGCGGCTTGTGGATTGGCGGGCAACTTCAGCCCCTGCTCGGTGGCTAGCACCACACGCGCGGCGGAGGAAATCAGCAGGTAAACCTGATAATCTGCCGCGAGCAGGCATTCAAGCAAGCGTAAACCATACGGCGCACCAGAGGCCCCCGTAAACGCCAGTGTGATTGTTTTTTGTTTTTCAGTCATTGTCATTTCAGTTGGCACGATTTCAGTTAGCACGATTATGGGCCGAGTCAGTCAGACGCCTTGTCCAGTGCCGCCAGCAACTTGCCATGAATGCCGTCAAAACCGCCGTTACTCATCACCAAGATTTGCACCTCAGATTTCGCACGACTGGCAATTTGCGCAACAAATTCATCCATATTGTCACTGGTAAACGCAGGCTGGTGACATTGTGCCGCCACGGCCTCGACCGACCAATCCAAGCCCGGCGGTTGGAATAAAAACACTTCATCGGCATAGGCTAACGAAGCAGCAAGCGTCTCTTTATGCACGCCACGTTTCATCGTTGCAGAGCGCGGCTCCAAAACCGCAAAGATCGGTTTGTCGCCCACCTTATTACGTAAACCACCGAGAGTCAGTTCAATCGCGGTGGGATGATGAGCGAAATCATCATAAACGGCCACCCCATTGACTTCGCCTTTGAGCTCTAAACGGCGCTTGGTATTGATAAATTGGCCGAGTGCCTGACAGGCAAGATCGGGCGTCACTCCGACATGGCGCGCCGCCGCAATCGCCATCAGCGCATTGTCGACGTTGTGATCGCCCACCAAATCCCACTTCACTTCGCCCACGCATTCACCTTGGAAGAAGACCGCAAAGTGAGAGCCATCTTTGACTCGCTTTTCCGCTTGCCACTGACCATCAGCGCCAGAAAACTCCTGCTCGCTCCAGCAGCCACGTTGCAAAACGTCCGCCAAAGCCGCATCTTGCTGGGGAGCAAGAATGCGTCCGTTGCCCGGAACCGTGCGCACCAGATGGTGGAATTGCCGCTTAATCGCTTCCAGATCATCAAAAATATCCGCATGATCGAACTCAAGATTATTCATGATCAAGGTGCGTGGATGGTAATGGACGAACTTAGAACGCTTGTCGAAAAAAGCACTGTCATATTCATCAGCTTCCACAACAAAAAACATGCTGTCTCCCAAACGCGCCGAGACACCGAAGTTGCCGAGTACACCTCCGACCAAAAATCCCGGCTGATAGCCGCATGCGTCTAAAATCCACGCCAGCATGCTTGCAGTGGTGGTCTTGCCATGCGTGCCTGACACCGCCAACACCCAACGATCGTGCAGCAAGAACTCCTGCAACCACTGCGGCCCAGAGGTATAACGCAAATTGTGGTTAAGCACGTACTCAACACACGGATTGCCACGGCTCATGGCATTGCCAATCACCACCAGATCAGGAGCAGGATTTAACTGAGAAGGTTCAAAACCCTCTATAATTTCAATACCTTGAGATTCCAAAAGCGTACTCATTGGTGGGTAAACGTTGGCGTCTGATCCCGTCACCTTATGGCCTAACTGCCGGGCCAAAATCGCGGCGCCGCCCATAAAAGTGCCACAGATCCCTAAGATATGAATATGCATGTTGCTCGTCCTGCTCTATGAAATTTTTGCCCCTCCCATTATCGCGATAACGCTCGGAAAAGCGAGGGCGATCGTCTGGCTTCTGCTCGGCGGCGCAAAATTCCGCCACTCCGTTGCGCTTTTTTTGTGCAACATCGCCACGACTTCCCGCCTAAGTTGATGTAATTTCTTCGCTAATAGTCGACAAGCAAATTGAGATCTCGGTCGGTTAGTTCATTACCATTAATAAGATCTAAACCTTACACTTACCGCGAGCGCAAACGATAACATCCATAAGAGATGCTCGCTCACTACCCCCGATTAATTCAGAGAAGTTTAAGGAAATAACATGTCTGGAATGCGCACCCTTGGCGAGTTCATTGTTGAGAAACAAGCGGACTTCCCCCACGCTAGCGGTGATCTGTCATCTCTTTTGTCGTCCATTCGTCTGGCGGCGAAAATCGTCAACCGTGAAATCAACAAAGCGGGTCTGGTTGATATCACTGGTTCTGTCGGTACGGAAAACGTGCAGGGCGAAGCTCAACAAAAGCTCGACGTTTACGCCAATGAGAAATTCAAATCTGCGTTAGAAGCTCGCGACCAAGTGTGTGGTGTCGCCAGCGAAGAAGAAGATGAAGCGGTCGCGTTTAACAAAGAGTTAAACAAGAATGCCAAATACGTTGTGTTGATGGATCCGCTGGACGGCTCATCAAACATCGACGTGAACGTCTCCGTCGGCACCATCTTCTCGATTTATCGTCGCGTGTCACCAATTGGTACACCACCGACACAAGAAGATTTCCTCCAACCCGGCCATAAGCAAGTGGCAGCGGGCTATGTGATTTACGGCTCATCCACCATGTTGGTGTACACCACAGGCAATGGCGTTAACGGCTTTACTTACGACCCATCGCTTGGCACGTTCTGTCTATCGCATGAAAACATGATGATCCCGCAAGATGGCAAGATTTACTCCATCAACGAAGGCAACTACATTCGTTTCCCAATGGGCGTCAAAAAATACATCAAGTACTGCCAAGAGAATGTGCCTGAAGATGGTCGCCCATATACGTCACGTTATATTGGCTCGCTGGTGGCGGATTTTCACCGCAATCTGCTTAAAGGCGGCATCTATCTCTACCCAAGCACGCAGAGCCACCCGAATGGTAAGCTACGTCTGCTGTATGAATGCAATCCCATGGCCTTTCTGATTGAGCAAGCTGGCGGCATTGCTTCTGACGGGGTTAACCGTATTCTCGATCTCAAGCCGACTGAACTGCATCAGCGTGTGCCGTTTTTCGTCGGTTCAACCAATATGGTGAAGAAAGTCGAGGAGTTTCTCGAACTGCATCGTGACGAAGCCTAAAACCTTCTCGCAAAGCGCCTGCAATCGCAGGCGCTTTTTTGTTAGATGCGATGAAAAACGCCTTGCTCACTGGTTTACATCCTGAGTGATTTGCGGCTAAATTGGGGCCATTCAGCCCAAAAATAACAGAAAAGGAAAAGTCATGAGCTTAAACAACGTACCTGCGGGTAAGTCGCTACCGGATGATCTGTATGTCGTCATTGAGATCCCAGCCAACGCCGACCCAATCAAATACGAAGTCGATAAAGAATCTGGCGCGGTTTTTGTTGACCGTTTTATGTCCGCACCGATGTTCTACCCATGTAACTACGGCTACGTAAACCACACGCTCTCTTTAGACGGCGACCCAGTTGACGTGCTCGTCCCAACCCCTTACCCGCTGATGCCGGGTTCTGTGATTCGTTGCCGCCCAGTTGGCGTGCTGAAAATGACCGACGAATCGGGTGAAGATGCGAAAGTGGTCGCGGTACCGCACTCTAAGTTGTCCAAAGAGTATGACCACATCCAAGATGTTGGCGATCTGCCTGAGCTGCTCAAAGCGCAAATCACCCATTTCTTCGAGCGCTACAAAGAGCTGGAAACGGGTAAATGGGTGAAAGTGGATGGCTGGGAAGATGTCGAATCAGCTCGCAAAGAGATCCTAGAGTCTTACCAACGCGCGCAAAAGTAATCAAGCGCACTCTTCGCAGAGCAAAAGAGCCAGACACAAGTCTGGCTCTTCTTTTTTCGCTTAAACCCGCTGGCACCAGTCGCCGGATGCGATCTCATTGACCAGCTTACTGCTGTCTTGATAGAGATAAATCCATGCGGTGCCAAACGGCGTTTCAATGGTTTCTCGACGATACTCCACGGGCACGTCTTCCAGCCTATCGAGCGCTTGCAAGGTGTGATCGTCAATCAGATACACTTCACCACTGATGGCCGTGTTGCCATCACTCACCGCCGGATACTCCCCCAGGTCATACAACTTGTAATCCAGCCCGCTTTGACAACTGCCCAAACACTGACTTTGCGCTAGATAGTGATGGTTTGCTTCCCCTTTGCGAAGGGTTCCATAAACAAAAACCAAATGCTGCATACGCTCTCCCTGCCTCTGTGGTGCATGCTCTTGGGATGAGAAATAGCACGCAGGAGCGTTTTAATCAAATTCAAATTGGTAGATCAAATCCACCGCACTTTCGACCCCTGACACCCCTTCGAGGTAGAGATCTTTCATCAAACGGTAGCGCACAGTAAACTCACCCAACGGCTTGAAAATGCCCACGCCATACTTCACTTGTAAACCGGGCATGATGTAGCCGCTGACCGTCACTTGCGACTCATCACCCGCACCAGTGGTATCCAGTTGCAGATCCTGCACGCCAAACGCGGCGCCAATCTCGCCCACCACTTTGCCGCTTTTGGCTAGGCTCAGCCCGATCAAAGCCGTGGTCATCGCATTCCCCCCACCTGATTCGGCGTCGATGTTTTGTCCGCGCAACAGATAAGAGAGCGCGTTGGCCTGAGGAAGTGCAGGCTCAGAGAAAATGGTAATGATCGGTTCGCTGGCCGGCCCGGTGACTTTTACTCCCGCAATCACGTTATCTTGGGTATTGTTCGGGTTACGGATCGCTTTGATCGCCACATACGGCTGATCCACCGGACCATTCATCAGCACCTTGCCTTCTTGGATCTGCAGATCCTGACCGAAAGAGCGATAGGTTCCGTTAACAATGTTCACTTCTCCCAAAATAAACGGCCCTTTGTCTTTTTGCGTCACATTCAAGCGCCCTTGCAAACCGCCCTCTAAGCCGAAAGCCGCCAGCTTAAAGTCATCACCAATGCGAATATTGATGTCAGTTTCGATATTCATTGGCATCGGCGTGCTACTTTCCACTGGTTGCAACTCGTCATTGAGCAGCACCTGATCCTTGGAGATACTCACGGCACTTGGCGGCAGCTCTTCCACCACAATCCGTCCCCACGGCAGAGCAAGATCTCCGGAGATTTTCGCCAGCCCAGGATTGACCTCGATGGTCATGTCCGGCACCAGTTTAATGTTGACCATTGGTGGCATGGTCACTTGCAGCTCATCGGCAAAAACGCGCATCTGGCTATGCCAATTGGCCAAGTCCTGCCAATTGGCCGTACCGTCCACTTTTAGCTCACCATCTGGGGTGACAATGCCAGCATTAAGCGCGGCATCATAGCCATTGAACTGCACCTGAACCCGCCCTTGCTGCACGTCTACGGGGCTGATATCGCCATGCACTCGAATCTCTTCCACCAGCACTTGACCAAACACTTGTGGATGATACGCCGAACCGCGGATAGCCAGCTGCGAAGAGATCAGCGCTTGCACAGAACTGTATTCGCCAATTAATGGGGCGAGAAAATCGAGGTTGAACTGCCCAAGCGCTAAGGTCCCATCCAACTGCGGCTCTTTGGCCTGCACATTGTCTACCTTTAGTTGACCGCTCACATCGCCGTTGTCGCGAATGTTGAGCTGCCAATCGGCGCGAAGTGCATCGTCTTGCAACTCGGCGTTAAGCATCAGGCTGTCCCAACCTAAGGTCAGGGTTTCGTCTAGGCTCTGTTCGAGCTCTCCTGCCGGCATCGTCAGCGCCACTTTGACATGCGGCGCGCGTTTCGCCGCCCAATTAGCCCAAAGCGTCGCGTCTAATTGGCCGCGTAGTTTGCTCTCTTTGGGCAGGAACATGCCGATTTGCGCAAAGTCGAACTGGCTTATCGCGATTTCCGCCTCACCTTGCTCGCCAACGCGGATGTCATGGCTCAGACACACACTCGATTGCTGTTGCTGCCAGCAGTGCGCGGCCACATCAAACTGCTGCTTATCCAGATTAGCGGCGAGCTTGGCGGCATTGGCCAGAGTCCAAGTTCCCTGCTCGCTGGTGGCTTGCATCCGTTGCAGCGCACCAGACCAGACTCTCTCTTTGTCGCGACTCAATTGGCCATCAATAGCGAGGCTGGTGGAGAAAAGTGTCGAGAGCACATCGATCGTCAACTGATGTTGCTGCTCACTGCCAGTGAGGCTGAGATCAACCGAATCCAGCTGGTTTTCTTCATAGCGCAGCGCGCGCGCCTGCAAACGTAAATCCGCTTGTGCCGTCGGCAGCGGCGTCAGCGTTCCACGCAGCGAAAGCTGCTCAATACTCGCCTCTTGCTGCCATTTCAGCGCCTGGGCCAGCAGTGCCAAACGCACATCGGGCTGCTGCAGTTCGCCACGCAGCGCAATGTCACCTTGCACGCGCCCAGCAAGATCCGGCAGGGTTTTGCTCAAATCGGGGAAATTAACCTGCACGTCCATCAACCAATGTTTATCCAGCTTGCCTTTGGCGGTGAGCCCGTTTGGACCATGCGACAGGGTTAATCCGGCCGTGTCGACGTTGAGATCGCCATTGCCTTGGCGATCGGCGATACGCAGATCCCCTTCGATATTGAGCGGGTAATCACGCAGCACACCATCAATATCTAAAAGCGGCAGCGCCACTTGCCAGCCGCCCTGTTCGGTCAAAGAGCCAGAGGTCGAGAGCTTACCACTGATGTGGCCTTGTGCTTGCGGCCACTGTTGCCCGGGTTGAATGTCTTGCAGTGCTAAATCGGCCTGCCAGCTCACCATATCACGCCAGTCTGCCCTCACCTGACCGCTCACTTGCCCGCCTAAGGTGGCTAAGATCAGCTTATCTAGCTTAATGTGCTGCAGAGAGCCTTCACCCGAGAGATCGACATCCAGTGGCGGAATCGCTTCTCCTTCAAAGTGGGTTTGCAGTGCCAGTTGATAACCATCCAAGGAGCCGTTCGCGCGCAAACTCGCCACCTTCACTTGGTATTCACTTTGGCCACTCAAGGGCCATTGGCTTTTGAGCTGTTGCAAATCGACCTTGAAGGGCAACTGCGCTTTCAGCGGTTGTAACTCGGCTTCGATCTGCGCTTGCACTGGCCCAGAGAGATCACTTTGCACGGCGAGATCCGCCACGCTTTGGCTGGCTGAGAGATTGATCACCTGCCCTTTCAGTTCGCTCTCTTTTAGCTCTGCTTTGAGCGTGAGTTCTAGCGGATAGTCGCCGCGAAGTTCCGTTTGCGCAGAGAGCAAAGCGCTCACTTGCGGCATCTCCAGTTCTAGCGTGCTAACTTGCACTTGGTGCTGGGCCGCTTTGAGTTCAAGAGCAAGATGCACAATCTCAACCGGTGTTGCTTGATGCAAAGTAAAGCGATTGAGATCAAAACGTTGCAGCTCAATCGTGAGTGGGAACCATACCTCGGGCAGAACGATATCTTGTTTAGGTTCCATCGAAGGTGGGTTGACTGAAGATGGCGCACTTTCAGCGAGCGTGACATTGACATCATTGAATCGCGTTGGCGTGATGGTCAGATGATCGCCGCGCATGAAAAGACCAGAGCGAAACGCTCGCCAATCGATCTGGTTGCCAAGGATGTCCAGTTTGATGTCACTGAGCTCAAGACTGCGCACCGCAATGGGGAGCGGAGTGCGAATCGAGGTCAGCGGCGTGCTCTCTGGTTCTGCTTCTTCTTGTGAGGGCGCAAGCTCGGGCAAACTTAACGCCAAACCGTGCAATTTCAGTTCATCAACGCAGAGTTGCCCTTGCCAAAAACAGACCATATCGATCGCCAAACCCAGCTCGTCGACCGACGTCTCAAGGTGAAGAGCATCGTCTTGAAAACGCACCTCACGCAAAGTGAACTTGGGCAAAAGTGCCCCTTCGGCCTTGCCCACACTGAGCTGCGGCATGGCTTTTTCTGCCAATGAAACCAAGCTGTTTAGGCCAAGATTGGTAAAAAGTGCAAGCCCAACCAGTAGTGACACCAACAAAAGCAACACAACGAGCGCGGCAGAGCACCATTTGCTCCAACGAAACATTCGTTTGATCATAGCTCAGGCCCCAAGGTGAAATGGATACGAAACTCCTCTCCGGGTGTGGCATCCAACCCCCAAGCAAAGTCCAAGCGAATAGGCCCGACTGGCGAGCCCCAACGAATGCCCACGCCAGCGCCACGTTTCCACTCTGGCGCGTCATTGAACGCGTCGCCATAGTCGAAAAAGGCCGCTGCCCACCAATTACCATAAAGACGATATTGGTACTCCAGCGTACTGGTGGCAATGTACTTTGCCCCGGTCAGTGCGTTGCTGTCGTCTCGGGGGGAAATGGACTCGTAAGCGTAGCCGCGCAAATTATTGTCACCGCCCGCGAAAAAACGCAGTGATGGCGATAGACGATCAAACTCCTCGGTGAGGTTCGCGCCCCCTTCCAAACGAGCAATGCCACGGTGATTTTCACCCAAGCTGCGGATCCACGATGTACGGCCTTGCAAACGTACGACGCGCGTTTCGGAGACAAAAGAGTCATCCCCGAACTCCAAAGTAATGCTCTGTTTATCCCCCCACATCGGCATACCGCCGCCACGAGTCCGGCTGCGAGAAAAAGAGATGCCCGGCAAAACAAACTGTGCCACATCATCTTGCAAACCTTGTTCATAGTTCTCAATCAAATAGCGTATAAACACGGTGCGGTGCCAACGGTTGTCCAACAACCAGTGGCGTTCAACCGCGAGGTTGGACTGCAAACTTTTGGTATCGCGGCTGTCGACATTTTTCATCGCGTATTGAACTCGGTAGTAGTCATGCAACACATCTTCCAGCGGGATCTGGTAGCCCGCCGTGATGGTCTGCTCCGGTTTAGAAAGCGATAAACTGCTGTCGAAACTGTGACCTTGCTCATTGAGCCACGGTTTTTTCCATTTGAGCGTACCGCGCAGTTCAACGTCGGTGGCGTAGCCAATCCCCGTCTCCAGCTGATTTTTTTTCTGTGGCGTCAAAGAGACTTTCATCGGCAGATCGCGGCTATCATCCAGCGCACTGATATCGGGCTCAACCAGTACCGAGGAGAACCAGTCGGTGTTTGAGAGGTTTTGGTTAAACTCCCCCACTTTGGCCACCAGATAAGGCTCGCCGCTTTTATACGGTTGTAAGGAGCGCACTTTGGTCTCTTCAATCTGGCTGCCCTCTATTTGCGTTTCACCAAATTGGTAGCGGATGCCGCTGTCGTAGTGTAAACGCACGAAGGCTTGATTGAGATCGGGCGACACTTCCAAACGCGCTGCGGTAAAATCGCCTTTGAAATAGCCTCGTTGCAGGGCGAGATTGCGAATCGAGGATTTGAGCGCGTCGTAATCACCATGATTGAGCGCCGCTCCCTTCTTAAGTGGTGAGTTTTCTAAAAGCGTGGCAAAACTGTCATCACTGGCTGCTTCACCGGTAAAACGCACCTCCACCTCGGCCAGCTTCATCACTTCGCCGGGCGAGATGATCGCTGTCAACTCATCTTTGTCTGGGGATATTTGATATTCCACTGAAGCGTGGTAGTAACCTAACGCCTTGAGTGCTTCATTAATAATGTTATCAAGCCGCGATTGAAAACGCAGGGAAATGGCGTAATCTTCGGCAGGAATTGAGGACAAGTGAGCTTCAATATTCTCTTTTAAGGCACCGCTGACGCCTTCCAAAATCAAATCCACCTCGCTGGACGCAAGGGTTTGACTGGCGAAGATCATGCCGATAAAGGCTGGAATAACTTTTCTTATCATGCTTTAGTACGTACAAAACGAGGGCTTGATATCGTTCAGGCGACGGAGAGCCACAAGCGCTTTCCAAGAGTTCGCAGACCGATGCACGCTGGAGACAATGGCAGTAAAATAGCTCACCATTTCGTCCGGTCTGTCATGAGAGTGCAAGATAGCATTCGCCCCCAAAAGGAACAACCGATATCCGGATTTACTCCACTGCTTTCAGATGAATAAAGGGAAATCACATGCTTAACAAACAAATCATGGTCAGCCAAGAGAGTGCGCTGCCCGGTCGCGCAACACCGCTTCGCGTTGAAACACAGCATTTCATCAACCACAGCGATATCACCGCAGCTGTGGTCGGTACTCAGCAAGAGATCTTGCTGGGTATGGGCTGCTTCTGGGGCGCTGAACGCCTGTTTTGGCAATTGGATGGTGTGGTGTCGACTTCGGTCGGTTACAGCGGTGGCTTTACGCCAAACCCAACCTATGAAGAGGTGTGTAGTGGGCAAACGGGCCACACCGAGGTGGTGCGCGTAGTGTTCGAGTCGCAGCAGATTTCGTTGTCACAGTTGTTGGAGAAATTTTGGGAACGGCATGATCCCACTCAGGGAATGCGACAAGGCAATGATCTTGGCACCCAATACCGCTCGGTGATTTACACCTACGGCGATGAGCAACTGGCCATCGCCACTGCATCAAAAGAAGCGTATCAACGCGCGCTCAGCGACAGCCAGCGCAGCACAATCACCACCGAAATCGCTCCGGCAGGAGAGTACTACTTCGCTGAAACGTATCATCAGCAATATTTAGCGAAAAACCCGGACGGTTACTGCGGTCTCGGCGGTACTGGGGTCTGCTTCCCACCACAAGCCTGATTTTATACGCTGCCGTAGCCACGCTGCGGTAGCGTTTTTGCCTTAACTTACGCCACCAAAGAGAGCGCAGCGATTTCCGCGTTCACTTCGCGAAACACCGCCAATTTTTGCGGATTACTCAGATCGGGCAACTGCACCTTGCCTTGGTCAAAATGAAACTCGCCGATCCCTTGAATGAAAAAGTCCCCTTTAAATTGGGTCTTAACGAATCGAGCCACTTGGCGTGGTCGATAAACAGCAAACTCGCGCAACATACATCATCCTCAAATTCCGTTTGAGAAACGGGGGAATCCCCTTTATCTGCCTCTTTCGGGCATCTGCCTTCGCCGTGTTTTTCATCACTTTAGCGTTGGCTAATGGACGCCATCATACAGCAAGCCCATAGTGAGATAAACCAATGCCCAGCAAAGTGTTAAAAAAATGTTATCTGAGGCCAGTAATTTTTCCCTGTGGCGTATTATACTGTGGCCGCTCACGATAAAATGGACATACTGTCTTGATAAGGAAAAACACTCATGAAACCAAAGACTCTCCTCACTCTTGCGCTGTTTAGCGCCTCATTCGGCGCGGCAGCGCACAACCTTTCACTCGGCAGCCCAGTGCCTGCGGTCAATGTTGATGCGTATGGCGAAATCGTTCTGCAAGGCAAAGGCACCGCGTTTCAGCCTTGGGCATCTCAGCAGATGCTTGGCAAAGTCCGCGTGATCCAAGCCATCGCTGGCCGCAGCAGCTCAAAAGAGATGAACGCCCCTCTAATGCAAGCGATCACCGCAGCTCAGTTTCCAGCAGAGCAGTACCAAACCACCACCATCATCAATCAAGACGATGCGATTTGGGGAACAGGCTCGTTTGTCAAATCCTCAGCCCAAGACAGCAAAGTGGAGTTCCCTTGGTCTTCTATGGTGCTGGATGAAAATGGTGTGGTCGCCAAAAATTGGGCGCTAAAAGAAGAAAGCTCCGCCATCATAGTGCAAGACAAGCAAGGCAAAGTGTTGTTTGTCAAAGAAGGTGCGCTTTCTGACAGCGAGGTTGCTCAAGTGATCGCATTAGTCAAAGCGAATATCTAACGCACGATTGGCTCAGCGAGAGCGGCGTCGCAGCCTGTACACAAAACCCATACTCACACGGTATGGGTTTTTGTCATTGAATGAGCAAATTTTAATAAAATCGTTTTATAAAAAGTCTATTTATAGAAAAATGAGTGAACTTTTTTGCGCTACAGCTGTTATATTGTAACACCTTGTCACTGGTCGCCGTAAACATGCCGGGTTGGATACGTCTTCGTCATTTCAGATTCCACTACACTGCCTACTTGGCGGTGGTGTTGACGCTATTTCTCAGCTTCGCCAGTCTTGCGCATCAATTGGACTTCAACCCCGAACACCACCTGCAACACCATTGCGAGCAGTTTGCCAACGCCAGCCACGGCCTTGGCGCAAGCCTGCCTCACCACACAGCAGCAACCGCTCCGACACTTTGCCCTGTTTTCATCTGGCAAAGCGAGACCCGCGCTGAAAGCTTTTCGGCTTACCTCGCGCGTTCACCGCCTTATTTGACCTATTGTTAAGCCAAATATCGACACAATTAAGACAAATAAGGAATTTATCCATGTTACGCAAAACTTCATTGGCCGTTTTGGTTGGCCTTTCTTTCTCCTCTCTCGCAACGGCTGAAGAAGGATTTCGCCAACACGATGCCCATGTTCATGGCCAAGTGGAATTTAACGTTGCTCAAGATGGTCACGATCTGTTGATTGAGATCACCGCGCCCGGCGCCGATGTGGTCGGCTTTGAGCACGCACCTGAAAACGCAGAACAAGAGCAACGCTTGCAAAAGAGCATCGCCTTACTGCAACAAGCTGAGCAGATCGTTACCCTCAATGCCAAGGCCAAATGCCAGATTGAGAAGGTCGACGTTGCCCATACGTTAGCGGGTGACGAGCATCATCATGATCACCACGATGCCGATGAACATGAACATGAACATGAACATGAACACCATGAGAGTGACAAACACGATCATGACAAACATGAGCATGAAAAACATCATGATGACCACGACCACGACAGTCATGGCGCGTTTACCGTTCAATATCAATACCATTGTGACAATCTGGCCGAACTGAGTACGCTAGATACCCAGTGGTTCAGCCATTTTACCGCGACCCAATCCATCACCGCGAATGTGCTTACCGATAAAAAGCAGAGTGCCACGCAACTATCGGCTGAAAATGCACGAATCTCTTTGAAATAAGAACCGAGCAGGTAAGTGTTTACTTACCTGCTTTTTCTGAAAAGCACAGAGCATGGTGAAAATCTATGGTAAATACTCCGTCTGAAGTGGTTTGGCTCAATCAGGCCACGTTTACATGGAAAGATGCGCAGCAGCCGATCTTACACATTCCGGAGCTGCGTATTTTGCGTGGTGAACACGTTTTTATAAAAGGACCCAGCGGTTGTGGCAAATCGACGTTGCTCAGTTTAATGACCGGCATTAACGCGCTGCAATCTGGGCAACTGCGTATTCTCGGTACCGATCTCGGCAGCTTGTCGCCCAGTGCGCGAGACAAGTTTCGCGCCGACCACATCGGCTATATTTTCCAGCAGTTCAACCTGTTGCCCTACCTCAATGTGGTGGAAAACGTACTGCTGCCTTGTCAGTTTTCCAAGCTGCGCGCGGGACAAATTGGCGGTCAGGCACACGAGCAGGCAATACAGCTGTTAACGCGTCTACATCTGCCGCCCGCGCTGCACAACAAACCCGTCAGCGAACTGAGTATCGGCCAGCAACAGCGCGTAGCGGCGGCGCGCGCGCTGATCGGCGCGCCAGAGTTAGTCATTGCAGATGAGCCCACTTCCGCGCTCGATTACGACAACCGCAGCGCCTTTATCGAACTGCTGATGGAGCAAGCCAACTCGGTCAACGCCACCCTGATTTTCGTCAGCCACGATCCGAGTTTGGAAGCGCTGTTTAACCGCACTATCGACTTACGTGAATTGAACCAAGCAGGAGTTATCGCATGAGTGCCATCTTCAATCTCGCTTGGAAAAGTTTACGTAACCGTAAAGCCACCGCCGCACTGACGGTCATGACGGTCGCCATTTCAGTGCTGCTGCTGATGGGCGTGGAGCGAATTCGCACCCAAGCCAAAGAGAGCTTTGCCAATACCATTTCCGGCACCGATCTGATAGTCGGAGGCCGCTCTGGCCAAGTGAACTTGCTGCTTTACTCAGTATTTCGTATTGGCAATGCCACCAACAATATCGACTGGAAGAGCTACCAAGAGTTTGCCAATCATCGCTCGGTTGAATGGGCGATTCCCATCTCACTCGGAGATTCGCACCAAGGTTTTCGAGTACTGGGCACCAACCACAGCTACTTTGAACACTACAAGTACGGAAGTAAGCAACCACTTACCTTCTCGCAAGGTAAAGCGTTCAACGGCTTATTTGAAACCGTGCTTGGCTACGATGTGGCGAAAAAACTCGGCTACCGGCTAGGCAGTGAGATAGTCATCGCGCACGGGATCAGCGATGTCGGCTTCAGTCGCCATGACAACTTGCCCTTCAAAGTGGTCGGCATTTTGGCACCGACAGGCACGCCAGTAGACAAAACCGTGCACGTCTCTCTTGAGGCGATTGAAGCGATTCACGTCGGCTGGGAATCTGGCGCGCGCATGGGCCCAACTCCCGATGCAACGCAACTGACACACAGAGACTTCCAGCCCAAGCAGATCACCGCGATGCTGATTGGCCTCAAATCGCGTATTCAAACATTCGCCCTACAAAGGCAGATCAACACCTACCCGCAAGAGCCGCTTAGCGCCATAATGCCGGGTGTCGCTTTGCATGAACTGTGGGGGATGATGTCGGTTGCCGAGCAAGCGCTGCTGGCGGTGTCGGTGTTTGTGGTCGTCGCGGGTCTTTTGGGCATGCTCAGTAGCCTACTCACCAGCTTACAAGAACGGCGGCGTGAAATGGCGATCCTCAGAGCGATGGGCGCGCGCCCACGGCATGTGTTTACCCTGCTTATAAGTGAAGCGAGCCTGCTCACTTTTGTCGGGATTGTAACCGGAGTAGCCGGGGTGTACGCGCTGATCGCAGTGGCTCACCCGCTGATTCAGCAACAATACGGAATCAATATTGCAATGACGGCCATCTCGGCACATGAGTGGCTGCTCCTTGCTTGTGTCCAGGGGGCAGGAATCCTCATCGGCTTTATTCCTGCTTTCCGGGCTTACAAACAATCTCTCAGTGATGGAATGACCATAAGGATTTAATCGTTCATGAAAAGCAAAGTTATCTTGCTATTAAGCTTAATTTTCACGCCTTGGTTTCCCGCCTTGGCAGCCAGCCAGGATGTGATGACGCTGGATTGGCTCGATCTGGTGCCCGAGCAAGAAAGAAAACTCTTCGATAGCGTCGGCATGCCCGCCGCCGATCATTCCGGTAACGCGGTAAACCAAACCAAATTGGGTGGCGTTCGCCCAGAGCTCAATGGCAGCAAAGTGAAGATCCCCGGTTTTGTGATTCCGCTCGAGGGCGATGCCAATAAAGTGACCGAGTTTTTGTTGGTCCCCTACTTTGGCGCGTGTATCCATGTACCGCCACCGCCGCCAAACCAGATCATTTACGTTAAGTTCCCCAAAGGTGCGCCAGTCCAAGAGCTGTGGGATGTGATTTACGTGGTGGGAACACTGAAAACGGAGACCGTGAGTCACGAGTTGGCAGAAACGGCCTACGTCATCCAAGGGGATGCGATTGAAGCTTACGATGACATGTAACTAATTTTAAACATCGACGTAACCTGTCAATCTCACTGGCTCAGGCAATATATTTGGCTAAATAGATCAAAGTTGCCAAATAAGCAACCAATAGCAGCGCGATTGACAGGTGCTTTTTGCGTTTATTCTCTCCGAAATACTTCATAAGCCCCTCACAAAAGACAATAACAATTTTAACAACTTATTATCATTTGTGACAGCGCATTTTTATCGAGATCACGATTTTCGCCGCTCTAACCGCAAATTGATCGCCAAGAGTGTGATTGCCCATTATTGCACTGGTTTGGCGATAAAGGGTACATTGAGCCTAGCATTCACCCTGCAATGGAAAGGAAGGTACGATGGCGGATAGCCAAACGCCGGTCGTGATTGACCAAGAAGCCGATCCCAAGGCGCACAGCAGCCAAGAGAAGAAAAGTGGTTACATTCGTGACAGCGCCAGCCGCATCACGACGATCGCGCAAACCTATGGCTTAGACGCGCTGTTGCAAAAAGATCCGCCGCAGAAAACCACCATCGAACGAGCTTTGCTACGTGAAGAGAAGCGCCAAGAGCAGCGCCAACGTAACCTCGAACAGATCTTGAAACTGGCCCATCTCTCTTGCAAAGATGAAACCGCAGGCGATCCGGATCAAGATTGGCTGTACCGTTTTTTCGATATGGCGCAAGAGATCCACAACTCAGCGATGCAGAAACTGTGGGCGCAAGTGCTGAAACGCGAGGTGACCAACCCCGGTTCTACCTCAATGAAAGCGCTAAAAGTACTGCATGACATGACGCCGAAAGAAGCACACATCCTGCAACGTGCCTCGTCACTGGCTTGCAGTTTTGGCGCAGATAACAGCCGTAAACTATTGATTGGCTATCGCTTTCAAGGCGGCATTTTCAGTTTTGGCAAACGCGACACCACCACTAACATCAACATGGGCAGCTTCCAGTTGTCGTTTTCTAGCTTGTTGGTGCTGATTGAGTTGGGCCTGCTGCATGGCACTGAGTTGGAATCGGGCGAAATCGAAATCGAAACGCCACTGATTTTAAGTTATCAAGGGCGGAACTTGCAGTTGAATGTGCTGAGTAAAGGCGTGCGCCTGCTCTATTACCGTTTTACGCCAACCGGCAATGAGCTGTGTAAACTGCTCGGCAATAAACCCAACAGCCAGTATTACGATCAGATGCTGGCGATGCTTAATCAAAAATTTACCGTACAGAGTGATGTGCAAAGCGGCATTCACCATACGGTATGATGCCGCTCACTGGTGGTTAGGATGAGCGAATGATCCCGCGAGCCACCAGCGTTTCAATGCATTGATCCACCAGCGCCTCAATGGGCTTTTCTCCAGCAGGCAGATCGATCTCTGCATTGAGTGGCGCTTCATAATCAGAATCAATGCCAGTAAAGTTGGCAATCTCCCCAGCGCGAGCTTTCTTATATAAGCCTTTCGGATCACGCTGCTCACACACTTGTAATGCGGTGTTGACGAACACTTCAATAAACTCGCCGTCGGGTAACAGATCCCGCACTAACTGGCGCTCGGCGCGATGCGGTGAGATGAATGCCGTAAGGACAATCAGACCGGCATCGGCCATCAACTTGGCTAACTCACCAATGCGGCGAATGTTTTCGCGGCGATCCTGCTGAGAAAAGCCAAGATCGCTACACAAGCCGTGTCGCACATTATCACCATCCAGTAAGTAGGTGTGATAGCCCTGCTCTGCCAAGCGTGTTTCCAGCGCCCCCGCAATGGTCGATTTGCCCGCACCCGACAAGCCAGTAAACCAAAGCACGGCTGGCTTTTGCTGTTTGAGCCCGGCACGATACGATTTATCAATCATATGCTGATGCCAGACAATATTTTCATCGTTGTTCGCGCTCACGCTGCTCATAACAAATCCTTTTAAAATGGGAAAAAGATCGGAATAAAAGTAAGGACCAAGGTGGAGTACACCAATGACACTGGCACGCCAATTTTCAGATAATCCGACAAGCGATAGTTGCCCACACTGTAAACCAATAAGTTGGTTTGATACCCGTAAGGGGAGATAAAACTGGCGCTCGCGCCAAACAGCACCGCCATAATAAACGGCATTGGATCCACGCCATACCCTAGCGCCATACTGTAGCCGATCGGAAACGCCAGTGCTGCCGCCGCGTTATTGGTCACCAACTCAGTGAGGATCAGCGTCATCATGTAGGTGGCTACGAGTGCGCCAAACACGCCCCAACCATTAAATGCTTCGATAAACATACCGCCCATGCGCGCCGAAAAACCCGATGAGATCATCAATTGCGCGATCGACAAGGCAGAGCCGACTATCACCACAATATCCAGTGGGAAGCGGCGTCTGAGCTCACTGAGCTGTACAATACCGCACAGCAGCAATGCCAATAAATAGATGGCGAGCCCTTTAATGATAGGCACAAGATTAAGCAGTGCCGCCGCAATCACCACGACAAAACCCAGTAACACGAACGTCGATTTGTGACTGTCGAGGCGAGCGCTGGAATCGAGATCGTTGACCAACACAAACTCTTTGCGATGCGCTTGGCGCTCAGCTTCAAAGCGCTTGCCCGGTACCAAAACCAAAGTGTCGCCCGCGGCCAAGCTAATGTTGCCCAGACCGCCTTCCAGCCGTTCATGCCCACGACGAATCGCCACCACCACCGCATCAAAACGATCACGAAAATGGCTCGATTTCAAAGTCTTATTACAAAAGCTGGCCGAAGAGCTCACCACCACTTCAACGAAGTTCTGTCCGTTAAGATGCTGCTGACCAAACAGTGTCAGCCCGGGGATCTCTTGCAATGTCGAAACGCTGTCCACGTCACCACAAAACAGCAGTCGATCTTTGGCTTGCAAGACAAAATCCGGACCAACCGAAGAAACTGTTTCGCCATTGCGGATCACTTCGGCTAGAAACAGCTTACGCAAGGCGCGTAGATTGTTCTCGGTTACGCTACGTCCAACTAACGGTGAACCGGGTTCAACGCGCGCTTCTAAAAAGTACGGCAGATCATCTTGCCCCTGCTCGTCGTAGTCTGGCAGCAGATAACTCAGCGGGATCAAGATCAGCACCCCACCCAGCATTACTGCCAAACCAATCAAGGTCGGCGCAAAGAAAGACATGCTCGGCAAACCCGCGTCTTCAACGAAACTGTTGATGATCAGGTTGGTCGAGGTACCAATCAAGGTGAGCGTGCCACCAAAAATGGCGGCATAAGAGAGTGGGATCAACAACTTCGACGGCGCGTGCTGCTGGTTACGTTTGACTGCGCCAATCAACGACACCACCACTGCGGTGTTATTGGTAAACGAGGAGAGCAGCGCGGTCGACAAGCCCAATTTAGCAATCACAGTCGCTAAACGCCCTTCGGAAATATTGCGGCTCACCCAACTGATTAAACGCGTTTTTTCCAGTGCCGTGGATGCCAAGATCAACAGCACTAAAGTCAGCAGTGAGGAGTTAGTAAAATTCGCCGCCATGGTGGTTAAGTCGCTCATTCCCGCCATAAAAGCCACAAATGCGGCAGCAGCGAAAATATAGCTCGGCTTAATTTTCGTGACGAGCAAACATGTGATGATGCCTAGCAACATCGCCAAAACCATTCCTTGCTCCCACATACCTCATCCTCACTGGGGAGCACGCTCCCATCACTCGCTACTACTTTTTAATCAACGCACTGAGATCTTTAGCATCCCAATGTGGGAAGTGCTTACGGATCAAAGCGTTCAGTTCAACTTCAAATGCGCTGAAATCACCACTTGCCTGAGCGACCGCGGCAAGGCTCTCGCTCACCATGCCCGCCCCCACGGTGACATTGGTCAAACGGTCGATGATGATAAAGCCACCGGTATCAGCACACTCTTGGTAGTGATCCAACGCCACCGCTTCGTTGAGCGTCCACTCACACAGACCAATACCGTTGAGCGGCAGCTCTGCGGCTCCGTGCGACGAAAGATGGTTGATATCGTACTGATGGCGAATGCTTTCCACACGGCCGATGGTCTTTTTACCCGCAATCTTGATGTCGTAATCGCGCCCAGGTTGTAACGGCTGCTCCGTCATCCACACCACATCGGCAAGAAGATGGTTGGTCGATTGCACTTGTGCCTCTTCCAGCACCAGCAGATCGCCACGGCTGATATCAATTTCGTCAGCCAGCGTCAGCGTCACCGCTAGGCCCGCTTGCGCCTGCTGCAAATCACCATCGAAGGTCACAATGCGCGCCACGCTAGAGGTTTTCCCCGATGGCAACGCTTTAATGCGATCACCCACGTTCACCGTACCAGATGAAATAGTGCCAGCAAAACCACGGAAGTTGAGGTTTGGACGGCTGACATACTGCACCGGGAAGCGGAATTCGCCCGCCTCTTTAGCTTTTTCTACGTCGACACTTTCCAGAATTTCCAGCAGTGACGGGCCCTGATACCAACTCATGTGTTGGCTTGGATCCACCACGTTATCCCCTTCCAATGCCGAAATAGGAATGATCTGAATGTTGGTTTCACCACGCAGATTTTGCGAAAAGGCCAAATACTGCGCTTTGATCTCTTCAAAACGTTGCTCAGAGAAATCGACCAGATCCATTTTATTGACTGCAACAACAAAATGTTTCAAACCAAGCAGGTTGGAGATAAACGAGTGGCGACGAGTTTGATCCAACACGCCCTTACGCGCATCGATTAGGATCACCGCCAGATCACAGGTTGACGCACCCGTTGCCATGTTGCGCGTATACTGCTCATGTCCCGGCGTATCAGCGATGATGAATTTACGCTTTTGCGTCGAGAAGTAACGATAGGCCACATCAATGGTGATTCCTTGCTCACGCTCGGCTTGCAGACCATCCACCAGCAGCGCCAGATCCGGACGCGAGCCTGTGGTGCCAACACGTTGGCTGTCTGAGTGGACCGCCGCCAGTTGATCTTCGTAGATCTGCTTCGAATCATGCAGCAAACGACCAATCAAGGTGCTCTTGCCGTCGTCTACCGAACCGCAGGTCAGGAATCTCAGTAATGATTTGTTTTGATGCTGCTCTAGGTAACCTTCAATACCCAACTCAGCCAATTGCGCTTCAACTGCACTGTTCATAATATATCCTCGATCCCTTTAGAAATAACCTTGGCGCTTTTTCAGTTCCATCGATCCAGACTGATCGTGATCGATCGCCCGACCTTGACGCTCACTCGAAGTGGCCACCAGCATCTCTTCGATAATTCCGGTCAACGTATTGGCCTCTGATTCAATCGCCCCTGTCAATGGGTAGCAACCTAAGGTGCGAAAACGCACGCTCTTGTGTTCAATCTGCTCACCGTCACGCAATTTCATGCGGTCGTCGTCCACCATGATGAGCATGCCGTCGCGCTCAACCACAGGACGCACATCGGCCAAGTAAAGCGGCACGATTTCAATGTTTTCTAGATAGATGTATTGCCAAATATCGAGTTCGGTCCAGTTTGAAAGTGGGAAGACACGAATGCTCTCGCCTTTGTTGATCTGGCCGTTATAGGTTTTCCACAGCTCCGGGCGCTGATTCTTCGGATCCCAAGTGTGGTTCTTATCGCGAAACGAGTAGACACGCTCTTTGGCACGCGATTTTTCTTCATCACGGCGCGCACCACCAAAGGCCGCATCAAAACCGTATTTGTTGAGCGCTTGCTTCAACCCTTGGGTTTTCATGATGTCGGTATGCTTAGAAGAGCCATGCACAAATGGGCTACAGGCCATCGCCAAACCTTCTGGGTTCTTATGTACCAAAAGCTCAAAGCCATATTTCTCCGCGGTGCGATCACGAAACTCGATCATCTCGCGAAATTTCCAATCGGTATCAACGTGCAGTAGTGGAAAGGGAATTTTTCCTGGATAAAACGCTTTGCGCGCCAAATGCAGCATCACCGACGAGTCTTTGCCTATCGAGTACATCATCACTGGGTTATCAAACTCGGCAGCCACTTCACGGATGATGTGAATGCTCTCAGCTTCGAGCTGCTTTAAATGAGTCAAGCGTTGTTGATTCATATCTCTTTCCTTTTAAGGCTCGACGGCCTGAATGGGTCCATTACGCTGGCTTCGGGTTAAACAGACTGAGCCAATGTGCTCAGATTTGCCTGTTCGTCACGAAGAAACCAATCTAACTTGTCGGATAGCTGAACAACTTCCCCTACGACAATCAGTGCAGGGGCTTCAGCCTGCGTGGCTAAAGTGGCTAAATCAGCCAGTTGCCCTTTAAATACTTTTTGCGTCTGCTGTGTGCCGCGTTCAATGATGGCGATCGGCGTACTTGAGGCGCGGCCATGCGCGATGAGCTGCTCTTGGATATAACTCGACTTCATCAGCCCCATGTAGATCACCAGAGTCTGCTGACCTCGCGCGAGTGTCGACCAATCCATCTGATCGCTTTCTGCCTTAAGGTGACCGGTAATAAACAGCGCCGACTGGGCGTAGTCACGATGAGTCAGAGGAATGCCCGCATACGCGGTTGCGCCCGCTGCCGCCGTGATGCCCGGCACCACTTGAAAGCGAATCCCGGCATCGGCCAACACTTCCAACTCTTCACCACCACGGCCAAAAATAAACGGATCACCGCCTTTAATCCGCACCACCTTGTAGCCTTGCTGGGCAAAATCAACCAACAGCTGGTTGGTTTTTTCCTGTGGCACACTGTGATGCCCGGCGCGTTTACCCACGCAGACCAAGATAGCATCACTCGGCACCAAAGCCATGATTTCATCGGAGACCAAGTAGTCGTACAGCACCACATCGGCTTGTTGTAAATAGGTTAAGGCTTTGAGCGTGAGCAGTTCAGGATCGCCCGGCCCAGCCCCCACCAGAGCCACTTCCCCGGCCTTGAGTTGACTGCGCGCAAAGCGGCTCGGCACTGTGCGATTGTCGGCAACGAGTGTTGGCTTTTTAAAGGGAAAGACCGTTCCTGATTCCTTGCTGGTCATACGCCGTGCTTCCATTGAACTTTTGATAAGCGCATTATGGCGAGCTCTTTATATTACCTGAAATTCTAAAATTTCATTTTTTATTCAAAAAACTGCTAAGAAGTTTTCTATCTAACTCATGCACTTTTCTCTTTTACTCACACAACAAGCCTCACCACGGCAAAAGATGGCAAGCGCTGCACAGAATGGAATAAAGTAATCGGCTGAAATCACACTTTTTCAGCAAGTTAAATATGGCTTTCATTATATTTTGCTACATTAATCACCGACTCTTCCTCTCTGACTCTTGTGGAGCAAAAAATGAAAGTGGCAGTGAACCCTCTCTCTCTGGCCGTTTTAACCAGCCTGCTCGCTATCGCGGGCCCAGCAATGGCCAAAACCATTCAATTGCGAATCATCGAAACCACCGATATTCACACCAATGTGATGGACTACGACTACTACAAAGATAAACCTTCACAGCAAATTGGCCTAACCCGTGCCGCCACTTTGGTGAAGCAAGCGCAAGCCGAAGTGACTAATAGTGTATTGGTGGATAACGGTGATTTGATCCAAGGTAGCCCGATGGGTGACTACATGGCAGCCAAGGGCATCAAAGCGGGTGAAGTTCATCCGGTGTATAAGGCGATGAACCAATTGCACTACGATGTCGGCAATATCGGTAAC
Organism: Vibrio navarrensis; assembly: GCF_015767675.1. NCBI lineage: Bacteria > Pseudomonadati > Pseudomonadota > Gammaproteobacteria > Vibrionales > Vibrionaceae > Vibrio > Vibrio navarrensis. The sequence continues at coordinate 3,174,005 of NZ_CP065217.1, forward strand.
CATGAGTTTAACTACGGTTTGGAATTTCTCGCCGAAACCATTAACGACGCCAACTTTCCCTACATCAACGCCAACGTGTTTGAGCAAAAGACCGGCAAGCACTACTTCAAGCCTTACCTCATTAAAGAGTACAGCTTTAAAGATGTGAATGGCGCAGAACATACGATCAAAGTCGGTTACATCGGCTTTGTGCCACCGCAGATCATGGTGTGGGACAAGAAGAACCTCGAAGGCAAAGTGTTTGCCAAAGATATCCGTGAGACCGCCGAAGCCCTAGTTCCACAGATGAAAAAAGAGGGCGCGGATGTGATCGTTGCTATCCCTCATTCCGGCGTCTCTTCCGACCCTTACAAAATCGGCGCAGAGAACTCGGTCTACTACCTTTCACAAGTCGAAGGCATTGATGCGATTGCCTTTGGCCACTCGCACGCGGTTTTCCCAGGCAAGGGGTTTGACCATATTCAAGGCGTCGACAACCAAAAGGGCACCATTAATGGGGTGGCCGCGGTGATGCCGGGTCGCTGGGGCAGCCATGTCGGTATCATCGATTTAGAGCTACAACAAAAAGAGGGTAAATGGTCGGTGGTCAAAGGGCAAACGCAAGCACGGCCGATTTTTGACAAAGCGAGCCAAAAGCCCTTGGTTGACGCCGACAGCGCGATTGTCGATGCGCTTGCCGCCGATCACAAAGGCACGCGTGATTTTGTCAACCAGCCTATCGGTAAAGCCAATGATGTGATGTACAGCTTCCTTGCCCTCGTGCAGGACGATCCCACGGTACAAATCGTTAACTTGGCGCAAAAAGATTACGTCGAGCGCTTTATCCAAGGGGATCCTGACCTAGCCGGGTTGCCCGTTCTTTCTGCCGCTGCACCATTTAAAGCGGGCGGGCGTAAGAATGATCCCGCCAACTTTACCGAAGTGGAGTCCGGTCAACTGACTTTCCGTAACGCCGCCGATCTGTATCTCTACCCGAACACGCTGGTCGCAATGAAAGTCAGCGGGCAGCAAGTCAAAGAGTGGTTGGAGTGTAGCGCTGGCCAGTTCAAGCAGATCGATGTCAACAGCAGCGCGCCGCAATCTTTGATCGACTGGGATGGGTTTCGCACTTATAACTTCGATGTGATTGATGGCGTGAACTACCAAATCGACGTTACGCAGCCCGCTAAATATGACGGTGACTGTAAGCTAATTCATCCAGAAGCGCAGCGCATTCTTGATCTGACCTATCAAGGTAAGCCGATTGACGTGAAACAGACGTTTATCATCGCGACCAACAACTACCGCGCGTACAGCAACAAGTTCCCGGGTACTGGCGCGGAATTTGTGGCGTTTGATTCACCGGATGAAAACCGCAGTGTGCTGGCCAGCTACATCTCACGTGTGAGCCAAGAGAAAGGACAAGTGACCCCAAGCGCCGATAACAACTGGACGTTTGCCCCTATTCAGTCGGAAAAAGCGCTGGATATCCGCTTTGAAACTTCACCGAGCGACAAAGCGGCGCAGTTCATTAAAGCGAAAGGCATTTACCCAATGGAGCAAGTGGCGACCGATGAGGTCGGCTTTGCGGTGTATCGCTTGAGTTTGCAGAAATAACTTTTCTGTCGAAGAGAAATCCTTAAACTCAACACCGCTGTCACTTGGCAGCGGTTTTTTTAGGGATCGCTATGGTTGCTCGTTTCACTCAATATCTACAACAGCTCAACCTCTCAAACGAGGCCATTCAAGACGTGCTCGCCAACGCCAAAGAGTTGCAGTTACCGACTCGGCACATATTGATCCATCAAGGCGAAGCGCCGCAGCACTGCTATTTCCTGTTGGATGGACTTTGCCACGCCTGCTATCTGACAGAATCAGGCAAAGAGTTCAGCAAAGAGTTTTACTGGGAAGTCGATTGGATGATCGGCTTTGAAAGCCTGATCCGCGAGCAAGGCAGTCCATTTCTGCTGGAAAGTCTCACCCCAGTTCATCTGCTCACCTTTCCCATAGAAAGCTTGCACGCTTGGCGAGCCTCTGCCCATCCGCTTTATCTCCACTTGCTCGAAACCCAATTGATTTACAAAGAGCGCAAAGAACGTTTCCTGCTACTGCACACCCCAGAGGAAAAGTATCATCTGTTTAAGCAGTTGTTTCCCGTGTTACTCGAAAGGCTCAGTGACCGACAAATTGCCGCGTATCTGGGTATCACTCCGGTGAGCCTAAGCCGGATCAAAAAACGCCAACTAGATGAAAAGCTTTAACTTATGTTAATGCCAAAAGTCGCACGCAAGGCGTACAGTATGCTTCTTATTGTTAAACGGGAAACATGACCATGATCCAATGGCATCTTGTGCCTTTCTCACAGCTTTCAACCACTCAACTGTATCAACTACTCAAACTGAGAGTCGACGTGTTTGTGGTCGAACAAAACTGCCCTTACCCTGAACTGGATGGCAACGATATTCTGCACGGAGTGCATCATTTGCTCGGTTATAAAAACGGTGAGCTGGTGGCGTGTACTCGTCTTCTCCCCGCAGGCACCACCTACGACAGCGTCAGTATTGGCCGTGTAGCGACCAAACATAACGCACGCGGTGGCGGTTTGGGGCACCAGCTGATGCAACAGTCGATTATGTATTGCCAGCAGTTGTGGCCGAATGAGGCGATTGAAATCGGCGCGCAGGAACACCTCAAACCTTTCTACCAGCAGCACGGTTTTGTGGTCACTTCCGAGATGTATCTGGAAGATGGCATTCCGCATGTCGATATGAAGCGAGCTTAAGCAGTGACGCCCGCGAGCTACGCGATCGTCCTATTGGTTGTCGGCAACCTGCTGGCAACCCTATCTGATGTCGCGGTGAAATTGATTGATGGCAACGTTTCACCATTTCAATACATGTTTCTCCGGCAGCTATTTTCACTATTGATGATCACGCCACTGTGGCTGATGCAGCGCAAAACACAACGAGCACTGGCCCAGCCGCGCATTACCTTAGCTCGAGCCCATCTGATCTTGATCGGCAGCGGCTGTATGATGGTTTCCATTACCTATTTACCGTTGGCGACCGCGAACGCCGTATTTTACGCCGCGCCACTATTAATGCTGCCCTTGTCAGTCTGGTTACTCAAAGAGAAGCCCGCGCTCGCAAAAGTACTGGGTACGCTGGTGGGATTTGTCGGTGTGTTGGTGGTATTGCGCCCTTCGCAGTTTCATTGGGCGGCCTGTTTTGCGCTCGGCACCGCGCTCACTCTGGCTTTCTTTAATGTGTTGGTGAGAAAACTGCCCGCTGAGCAGACGGTGGTGACCACTTTGTGGTGGACAACGCTGCTGTCGCTGCCTGTCTCCCTGCTGCTGGCGCTGCTCTATTGGCAACCACTCACGCCTACGCTCGCAGCGTACATATTCGCCAGCTCAGTGTGCATTTTGGGTTATAACGGCCTCGCGGTCGCGGCGTATCGAAAAGCACCCGCCGGACAAATCGCGTTAGCGGAATACTCGGGCTTGCTGTTTGTAACCTTGATTGGCATGTATGCTTTCGCCGAATACCCAGATCGTGTCACTTGGGCAGGCATCTTGCTGATTGTGTTGCCACTTTTCCCTTGGCAAAGCGTCTTTGCCAATCTGCGTCACGGGCGGAGCCTAGATCAAAGCTAGGCAGCTATTTACTGCGGCTAAAGCCCCCGTCAGAAAGACGAAAGAACATCACCGAGCTGTTGCCTTTTTCCAACTGCAAAATATCAAGCTGACCGGCCTCATTAAGCTTAAATCGGACCAATTGACCTTGTTTGATGTGACTCAGTGGTTTGTCGGCGCCTTCGATTTTAACCAAAGCATTCAGATCGCCCATCGCCAGCTGATTCGTACGAAACACTTGTGCGAGCGTATCGCCATTTTGCACCAAGTATTCTTGCCACATCGCCGACTTGCTCTCACTTTGCTGTGAATCATGCTGTTCACTTAATCCACGAGTATTGATGTCAAGCGCAACTCGTTGCGGCGCTTTTTCTACCACAGGTTGAGGGTCGAGCTTCTTCGTCGGCCAAAGCAAAAGAATCAGCAATATCGGCACTAACACAGTAATCGCTCGGCGATGTAAAATCGGCAGGAACCACCACAAGCGGCGAACTCGCATAAACAGTGGCTTGAGTTCAATTTTGGTGACGTTCTCTTTTGCAAGCGCCAAATAGTCAGTTTGTGGCTTCTTCTTTCTACGACGATTCATTGCAAACTTCTCCAAACCCCTTTGTTCCCTAGTATAAAAATACAAACCACCAGAGTATAGATAATTACCCTCAAACTCGGTCAGTAGACGGTAAAAAAGATGACATTCCGCCAAGAGTAAGAGCGCCATCACAGCACATAAGTTACATCGTTGTGAAGTAGAAAGATTTAAACCTCTGGTCGAAACTGTTATCCTTTGAGGCTTTGTTACGCGATAAAAGAGCGACTTTTATGTCTGATATAAAATTTGAAACAGTAGAGCAAAAAGCCAGCTACGGTATTGGTCTGCAAATGGGTCAACAACTTGCTGGTTCTGGCCTTGACGGTCTGAACGTAGATGCCATTGCTGCGGGTATTGCAACCGCACTGACTGGCGACATGCCAGCAATCGAGGTTGACGAGATCAACAAAGCCCTGCAAGAACTTTACACACGTGCAGAAGCGGCACGTGCAGAGGCTGCAAAAGCGGCCGCTGCGGATGGCGAAGCATTCCTAAAAGACAATGCACTACGCTCTGAAGTGACTGTTCTAGACTCTGGTCTGCAGTATGAAATCATCACTGAAGGTAATGGCGAGATCCCAACGTCAGACAAAACCGTTCGCGTTCACTACCACGGTGAGCTTGTTGACGGAACAGTATTTGATAGCTCAGTGTCTCGCGGCCAGCCTGCACAGTTCCCGGTAACTGGCGTGATCAAAGGTTGGGTAGAAGCACTGCAACTGATGCCTGTTGGTTCAAAATGGAAACTGTACATCCCACACGATCTTGCTTACGGTGAGCGTGGCGCTGGCGCATCCATTCCTCCATTTGCAGCCCTAGTCTTTGAAGTGGAACTGCTTGATATCGTTTAAGTACTGATATCAACTCAAATAGCAAAAGCTGACTTCGGTCGGCTTTTTTTTAGGTGCTAGGTGCTAGGTGCTAGGTGCTAGGTGCTAGGTGCTAGGTGCTAGGTGCTAGGTGCTAGGTGCTAGGTGCTAGGTGCTAGGTGCTAGGTGCTAGGTGCTAGGTGCTAAATTGTTGCCAACCTCTCGGTATGACGTCAACAAAAAAGCCGAGCTATCGCTCGGCTTTTCCGTTCTTACGAACCTGATTACTCAGCAGCAGTATCTTCAGCAGCTGGGCGATCTACAAGCTCAATGTAAGCCATTGGAGCTTTGTCACCGGCACGGAAGCCAGCTTTTAGGATACGAGTGTAACCGCCCTGACGAGCAGCAAAACGCGGACCTAGTTCGTTAAATAGCTTTGCAACTACTTCGTTGTCACGAGTACGTGCAAACGCAAGACGACGGTTAGCAACACTGTCAGTCTTAGCTAGTGTAATCAAAGGCTCAACTACGCGACGTAGCTCTTTTGCTTTTGGCAATGTAGTCTTGATAACTTCATGACGTACAAGAGAGCTAGCCATGTTGCTAAACATCGCTTTACGATGTGAGCTGTTGCGGTTGAGTTGACGACCACTCTTACGATGGCGCATGACCTAATCCTTCTAACTAGTATCGATTAATCTTCAGCGATTGATGCAGGTGGCCAGTTTTCCAGGCGCATACCCAGAGACAGACCACGTGACGCCAGTACGTCTTTAATCTCAGTAAGAGATTTCTTACCAAGGTTTGGCGTTTTAAGTAGCTCAACCTCAGTACGTTGTACTAGATCACCGATGTAGTGAATCGCTTCTGCTTTCAGACAGTTAGCAGAGCGAACTGTTAGTTCAAGATCGTCTACAGGACGGAGTAGGATCGGATCGAATTCTGGCTTCTCTTCTTTCTCCTCAGGAACACGCACATCACGAAGATCTACGAATGCATCCAATTGCTCAGCAAGAATTGTTGCTGCACGACGGATAGCTTCCTCAGGTTCAAGAGTTCCGTTAGTTTCCATATCGATAACAAGCTTATCGAGGTCAGTACGCTGTTCTACACGAGCTGCTTCAACGGAGTAGGCAATTTTGTCTACTGGGCTGAAAGTAGCGTCGACAAGTAGGCGGCCGATTGGACGCTCATCTTCTTCTGTATGGATACGCGCTGAAGCTGGAACATAACCGCGACCACGTTCTACTTTAATACGCATTGCGATCTCGGCATTGTCATCCGTTAAGTGACAAATAACGTGTTCAGGGTTAGCGATCTCTACATCACCATCATGGGTGATGTCACCTGCAACCACAGGGCCCGAGCCTGATTTATTCAGTGTAATGAACACTTCATCTTTGCCTTCGGCAACGCGTACAGCTAAACCTTTAAGGTTCAGAAGGATTTCAAGAATATCTTCCTGAACGCCTTCTTTAGTGCTGTATTCGTGAAGTACGCCTTCAATTTCTACTTCTGTCACTGCACAACCAGGCATTGAAGAAAGCAGAATACGGCGAAGTGCATTACCCAGAGTATGGCCGAAACCACGCTCTAATGGCTCAAGAGTTACTTTTGCGTGGGTCGAGCTGATCTGTTCAATGTCAACTAGACGTGGCTTAAGAAATTCTGTTACAGAACCCTGCATTGTGTCCTCTCTTTAGTTTAAACCTTACTTAGAGTAAAGCTCGACGATCAATTGTTCGTTGATGTCAGCTGACAGGTCAGAACGCTCAGGCATACGCTTGAATGTACCTTCCATCTTGCCGCCATCTACTTCAATCCAAGTTGGTTTTTCGCGTTGTTCAGCAACTTCTAGAGCCGCTTTAATACGAGCTTGCTGTTTAGCTTTCTCGCGAATTGAAACAACGTCGTTAGCCGCTACTTTGAAAGAAGGAACGTTTACAACTTTACCGTTTACTAGGATAGCTTTGTGGCTAACTAGCTGACGTGCTTCTGCGCGAGTTGCGCCAAAGCCCATACGGTAAACTACGTTATCAAGACGACCTTCAAGAAGCTGAAGTAGGTTTTCACCTGTGTTGCCTTTAAGGCGAGCAGCTTCTGCGTAGTAGTTACGGAATTGTTTTTCTAGAACGCCGTACATACGACGTACTTTTTGCTTCTCACGAAGCTGAACGCCATACTCAGATAGACGACCGCGACGAGCGCCGTGTACACCTGGTGCGTTATCAATTTTACACTTGGTATCGATCGCGCGAACACCAGACTTAAGGAACAAGTCAGTGCCTTCACGACGACTAAGCTTCAGCTTAGGACCCAAATATCTTGCCATGATTCTTCTCCAATCTTCCTAGAAACGTTAAACGCGACGTTTCTTCGGTGGACGACAACCGTTATGAGGGATTGGTGTAGCATCAACGATGTTTGTGATGCGGAAACCAGCTGCGTTCAGTGCGCGAACAGTAGATTCACGACCTGGACCAGGACCCTTAACCATAACTTCCAAGTTCTTTAGACCGTATTCTTTAGCCATTTCAGCACAACGCTCAGCAGCAACCTGTGCAGCGAACGGAGTAGACTTACGAGAACCACGGAAACCTGAACCACCTGCAGTAGCCCATGCAAGAGCATTACCTTGACGGTCAGTGATAGTTACGATTGTGTTATTGAAAGAAGCATGGATGTGCGCAACGCCATCCGCAACTTGCTTGCGTACGCGCTTGCGCGCGCGAGTTGGTTGTTTAGCCATTGTACTCTACCTTCCCGATTATTTCTTGATCGGCTTACGCGGACCCTTACGGGTGCGAGCGTTGGTTTTAGTACGCTGTCCACGTAGAGGTAGACTGCGACGATGACGAAGACCACGGTAACAGCCAAGATCCATTAGGCGCTTGATGTTCATGGAAACTTCACGACGTAGATCACCTTCTACAGTGTATTTAGCTACACCATCACGCAGTTGATCGATCTGCTCTTCAGTTAGTTCACTGATCTTAACATCTTCAGCAATACCCACTTCAGCTAAGATAGCTTTAGAGCGAGTTTTGCCGATACCGTAGATCGCAGTTAGAGCGATTACAGCATGTTTCTGATCAGGAATGTTAATGCCTGCAATACGGGCCATTATTCACTCCTAGGTTTCATAAAAGAATTATCCGCAGCAAAGCCCGTGATGGATACGCTGCGGGATACTACTTCTTTTGCACGCAAAAGGTAGGCCGAGGAATATACTCGACACTACCTTATATTTCAAGTAAAAATTTCTGCTGAATTAGCCTTGGCGCTGCTTGTGCTTTGGCTCACTGCAAATCACGCGAACAACACCGTTACGCTTGATTACTTTACAGTTACGGCAGATTTTTTTAACGGAAGCACGAACTTTCATTGCTAAACTCCGTAATTGAAACTGCTGAGTCTACTACCGAATTAACGGCCATAGCCCTTCAGATTCGCTTTCTTCAACACAGACTCATATTGATGAGACATCATATGTGTCTGTACCTGTGCCATAAAATCCATGATAACAACCACTACAATTAGCAGTGATGTTCCGCCGAAGTAGAAACGAACGTTCCACGCGACCATCATGAACTCCGGAATCAGACAGATAAAGGTAATGTAGAGCGCACCAGCTAAGGTCAAACGCGTCATCACTTTATCAATGTATTTGGCTGTCTGCTCACCTGGGCGGATACCGGGTACGAATGCACCAGACTTCTTCAGGTTATCTGCTGTTTCACGCGGGTTGAAAACCAACGCCGTGTAGAAGAAACAGAAGAATATAATCGCTGCCGCATAAAGCATGACATACAAAGGTTGACCTGGGCTCAAAGCCAAAGACACGTCGGTTAGCCAACCGAACGCGCTGCTTTCACCATTTTGGCCAAACCATTGTGCCAATGTTCCTGGGAACAAAATAATGCTTGATGCGAAAATTGCAGGAATCACACCGGCCATATTTATTTTCAATGGCAAATGCGAACTCTGGGCTGCAAACACTTTACGACCTTGTTGACGCTTCGCGTAGTTGACGACGATACGACGTTGACCACGCTCCATGAAAACAACGAAATAAATGACTGCAAACGCCAACACTGCAATTAACAGCAGAAGAAGTACATGCAATTCACCTTGACGCGCTTGCTCGATTGTTTGTCCGATTGCCTGAGGCAATCCAGCAACAATACCTGCAAAAATCAGCAACGAAATACCGTTACCAATTCCACGCTCTGTAATTTGTTCACCTAACCACATTAGGAACATGGTGCCAGTTACTAAACTTACGGTTGCAATTAGCGTAAACATGGTTTGGTTGATAACAACCAGATTGTCGACCATATTTGGTAGGCCAGTTGCAATACCAATAGCTTGGAAAGTTGCAAGTACAAGCGTGCCGTAGCGTGTATATTGGCTGATCTTACGACGGCCTGCTTCACCCTCTTTCTTGAGTTCAGCTAACGCTGGATGAACTACCGTTAGCAACTGGACAACAATCGAGGCCGAAATATACGGCATGATGCCCAGAGCTAAAATAGATGCACGCGAAAGTGCACCACCGGAGAACATGTTAAACATTTCAACGATGGTGCCTTTTTGCTGTTCGAACAAATCGGCAAGTACAGCAGCGTCAATACCAGGAATCGGCACAAAAGAGCCAGCTCGGAATACTAAAAGTGCACCAATTACAAATAACAAGCGCGACTTTAGTTCACTTAAGCCGCTCTGAGCACTACGAAAATCTTGTCCTGGTTTTTTAGCCATCTGTACCTCGTTCCTCGAGATTATTCCTCGATTTTACCGCCTGCAGCTTCGATTGCAGCTTTAGCGCCTTTAGTCACACGCAGACCTTTCACAGTCACCGCTTTGCTAAGCTCGCCAGAAAGAACAACTTTAACGAATTCGATGTTCTTAGTGATGATGTTAGCCGCTTTTAGGCTGTTTAGATCTACTACGTCACCAGAAACTTTCGCTAGCTCAGCTAGACGAACTTCAGCCGCCACTAGGCTCTTACGAGAAGTGAAACCGAACTTAGGTAGACGCTGTTTCAGAGGCATTTGACCGCCTTCAAAACCTGGACGAACTTTTCCGCCAGAACGTGACTTTTGACCTTTATGGCCACGACCACCAGTTTTACCGAGGCCTGAACCGATACCACGGCCTAGGCGCTTCTTAGAAGGCTTAGAACCCGCAGCCGGTGATAGAGTATTCAAAAGCATTATGATTACTCCTCAACTTTAACCATGTAGTAAACCTTGTTGATCATACCGCGAATACACGGTGTATCTTCAAGTTCTACAGTGTGGTTGATTTTACGAAGACCTAGACCGCGCAAAGTAGCTTTGTGCTTAGGCAGGCGACCAATTGAGCTTTTAGTTTGAGTTACTTTAATAGTTGCCATGGTGTTCTTACTCCGAAATAGCTTCAACAGTTAGACCACGTTTAGCAGCAACCATTTCTGGTGACTTAACATCTACTAATGCGTCAATCGTTGCACGAACGATATTGATTGGGTTAGTAGAACCGTACGCTTTTGACAGTACGTTGTGTACACCAGCAACTTCTAGTACTGCACGCATCGCACCACCTGCGATAACACCAGTACCTTCTGCAGCAGGCTGCATGTAAACTTTAGAGCCCGAGTGGCGACCTTTCACTGGGTGGTGAAGAGTGCCTTCGTTAAGAGCGATAGTAACCATGTTACGACGCGCTTTTTCCATTGCTTTTTGGATCGCTGCAGGTACTTCACGAGCTTTGCCGTAACCGAAACCCACACGACCATTACCGTCACCAACTACAGTTAGTGCAGTAAAGCTCATGATTCGACCACCTTTAACCGTTTTAGAAACACGGTTAACTGCGATTAGCTTTTCTTGCAAATCATTCGCTTGAACTTGTTGTTCTTTAGCCATCTTCCAACCCTACCTTAGAATTTCAGACCAGCTTCGCGAGCAGAATCTGCTAGCGCCGCTACTCGACCGTGGTATTGGAAACCAGAACGATCAAATGCAACTACAGTTACGCCTTTCTCAAGAGCGCGCTCTGCTACAGCTTTACCCACTGCTTTAGCCGCATCGATGTTACCAGTGTATTTCACTTGCTCACGGATCGCTTTTTCTACAGTAGAAGCTGCTGCGATAACCTCAGAGCCGTTTGCCGCAATAACTTGAGCGTAAACGTGGCGAGGAGTACGGTGTACTACCAGGCGAGTTGCACCAAGTTCTGCAATCTTACGACGTGCACGTGTAGCACGACGGATGCGAGATGCTTTCTTATCCATAGTGTTACCTTACTTCTTCTTAGCTTCTTTACTACGCACATTTTCATCTGCGTAACGAATACCTTTACCTTTGTAAGGCTCAGGCGCGCGGTAAGAACGGATGTCTGCCGCAACTTGACCTACCAACTGCTTGTCACAACCAGTTAGAACGATCTCAGTTTGGCTTGGACACTCAGCTTTGATACCCGCTGGCAACTCGTGCTCAACTGGGTGAGAGAAGCCAAGAGTCAGGCCCACCGCATTACCTTTGATAGCAGCACGGTAACCAACACCCTTAAGGGTTAGCTTCTTAGTGAAGCCTTCCGTAACACCAACAACCATGTTGTTAACTAGAGCGCGAGCAGTACCTGCTTGAGCCCATGCGTTAGCAACACCTTCGCGAGGACCAAAAGTTAGCTTGTTTTCTTCCTGAGCGATAACTACAGCGTTGTTTAGAACGCGAGTTAGTTCACCTTTAGCACCTTTTACAGTAACTTCTTGGCCGTTCAGTTTCACCTCTACGCCAGCTGGAATAGCGACAGGTGCTTTAGCAACACGAGACATATTCTACTCCTATTAAGCTACGTAGCAGATGATCTCACCACCAAGACCTGCTTTACGAGCAGCGCGGTCTGACATCAGACCCTTGGAAGTGGAAACAATAGCAACACCTAAACCACCCATTACAGATGGCAGCTCGTCTTTCTTCTTGTAGACGCGCAGACCTGGACGTGAAACACGCTTCAGTTGCTCGATTACTGGTTTAGCTTGGAAGTACTTAAGAGTCACTTCTAGCTCAGGTTTTACGTCGCCTTCAACAGCGAAGTCAGCGATGTAGCCTTCAGCTTTAAGTAGTGCAGCAATTGCAACTTTCAGCTTTGAAGAAGGCATTTTAACAGCAACTTTGTTTGCTGCCTGACCGTTACGAACACGGGTCAGCATATCCGAAATCGGATCTTGCATGCTCATATGATTTACTCCAAATGATTAAGTGGCAATTACCAGCTAGCCTTACGAAGTCCAGGAATCTCGCCTTTCATGCAAGCTTCACGAACTTTGATACGGCTCAGACCGAATTTACGTAGGTAACCGTGTGGACGACCAGTTTGGTTACAACGGTTGCGCTGACGTGACGCACTTGAATCACGTGGAAGAGTTTGCAGTTTTAGAACCGCATTCCAACGATCTTCTTCTGATGCATTTACATCGCTGATGATAGCTTTTAGAGAAGCACGCTTCTCAGCGAACTTAGCTACTAGCTTTGCACGTTTCACTTCACGTGCTTTCATTGATTGTTTAGCCATAACAGTAACCCTTCACCTTACTTACGGAATGGGAAGTTAAAGGCAGCCAGCAGAGCACGGCCTTCCTCATCAGTACCAGCAGACGTCGTAATAGTGATGTCTAGACCGCGTACACGATCAACTTTATCAAAGTCGATTTCCGGGAAGATGATTTGCTCGCGAACGCCCATGCTGTAGTTACCGCGACCGTCAAAAGACTTAGCGTTAACACCACGGAAGTCACGTACACGTGGAAGAGCGATAGAGATTAAACGCTCCATAAAATCCCACATACGTTCGCCACGCAAGGTTACTTTACAACCGATAGGGTAGCCTTCACGAATTTTGAAACCTGCAACAGATTTGCGAGCTTTAGTGATAAGAGGCTTTTGACCAGAGATCGTTGCCATATCAGAAGCTGCGTTTTCTAGCAGTTTTTTGTCGTTGATAGCTTCGCCAACACCCATGTTTAGGGTGATTTTCTCGATTCTAGGGACTTGCATGACGCTTGTGTAACCGAACTGTTTGGTCAGTTCAGCGACTACAGACGACTTGTAGTAATCATGCAGTTTCGCCATAGTAGAACTCCAAATTACTTTCTAAATTAGTTAGAAACGGTTTCACCGTTTGACTTGAAGAAACGAACCTTTTGGCCATCTTCAAAACGGAAACCGACACGGTCAGCTTTACCAGTTGCTGCGTTGAAGATAGCCACGTTAGAAACGTCGATTGCTGCTTCTTGCTCTACGATACCGCCTTGGATACCTAGTGCTGGAACAGGTTTCTGGTGTTTCTTAACAAGGTTGATACCTTCAACGATAACTTTACCAGTTGCTAGAACCTTAGTTACTTTACCTTTCTTGCCTTTATCTTTACCAGCAAGAACGATTACTTCGTCATTACGACGGATTTTAGCTGCCATTATATTGCCGCTCCTTACAGAACTTCTGGAGCCAGTGAAACGATCTTCATGAACTTATCGCCACGAAGTTCGCGAGTCACAGGACCAAAGATGCGTGTACCGATAGGTTGTTCACTGTTGTTGTTCAACAGTACACAAGCGTTTCGGTCGAAGCGAATGACAGAACCGTCTGGACGACGTACGCCTTTACGGGTGCGAACTACCACCGCCTTCAGTACATCACCTTTCTTAACTTTACCGCGTGGAATTGCTTCCTTAACAGTAACTTTGATGATGTCACCGATGTGTGCATAACGACGGTGAGAGCCACCCAGAACCTTAATACACATTACGCTGCGAGCGCCTGAGTTATCAGCTGCGTCCAGCATACTTTGCATTTGGATCATGTTAGTGCTCCGCTAAATATTAAAAAACTAGACCCTCTCGGGTCGGGCTGCCTCTTTATAAGGGACGCGAATTGTACCACCCTTTTTTGTGATTGGGTAGTCAAAAAATAAACGGCTCCAAAAAATAATTTTGGAGCCGTTCGCGTTCACAGAAGAGGTAAGATTAAATCTTCGCCTTTTCTACAACTTTCACCAAAGTCCAAGACTTAGTCTTAGACAGTGGACGACACTCACGAATTTCAACGGTGTCGCCAGTGCCACATTCGTTGTTTTCGTCGTGTGCGTGAACTTTAGTCGTGCGCTTAACGAATTTACCGTAGATAGGGTGCTTCACCATGCGCTCGATAGCAACAACAATAGACTTGTCCATTTTGTCACTAACAACACGACCTTGCTGGGTACGAATTTTGTCGCTCATTATGCGCCTGCCTTCTCAGTCAAAACAGTTTTCACACGTGCGATATCACGGCGTACAGCTTTCAGAGTATGAGTTTGCTGTAGTTGACCAGTTGCTGCTTGCATGCGCAAGTTGAACTGTTCACGTAGCAAATTCAATAGCTCAGCGTTAAGCTCTTCAACGCTCTTTTCGCGTAGATCTTGTGCTTTCATCACATCACCTGCTTAGTTACAAATGTAGTCTTGAATGGCAGTTTACGAGCCGCTAGGCGGAACGCTTCACGCGCCAATTCTTCAGGTACACCATCAACTTCGTACATAACCTTACCAGGTTGGATTTGGGCTACCCAGTACTCAACGTTACCTTTACCCTTACCTTGACGAACTTCAAGTGGTTTTTCAGTGATTGGTTTATCTGGGAACACACGGATCCAGATTTTACCTTGACGCTTGATATGGCGCGTCATAGCACGACGTGCAGCTTCGATTTGACGAGCAGTCAGACGACCACGGCCAACAGCTTTAAGACCAAAAGAGCCGAAGCTTACTTCTGTACCTTTTGCTAGACCACGGTTACGACCAGTCTGAACCTTACGGAACTTAGTACGTTTAGGTTGTAGCATCTGTCGACTCCTTACTTACGGCCTTTACGCTGCTTCTTAGGCTTGTCAGCCTTTGGCTCTGCAGCTTCAGTTGCTGCTGGCATACCGCCTAGAATCTCACCTTTGAAGATCCAAACTTTAATGCCGATTACACCGTAAGTGGTGTGAGCCGAAGAAGTTGCGTAATCAATGTCTGCACGTAGAGTGTGTAGAGGCACACGGCCTTCACGGTACCACTCAGAACGTGCGATTTCAGCGCCGCCTAGACGACCGCTTACTTCCACTTTGATACCCTTAGCACCTAGACGCATTGCGTTTTGTACCGCGCGCTTCATCGCACGACGGAACATTACACGACGCTCTAGCTGAGAGGCGATGCTGTCACCAACAAGTTGCGCATCTAGTTCAGGCTTACGTACTTCAGCGATATTAATTTGCGCTGGTACACCTGCAATTTTTGCTACAGCTGTGCGTAGTTTCTCTACGTCTTCACCTTTCTTACCAATGACAACACCTGGGCGAGCAGTGTGAATAGTCACACGGATGCTCTTAGCAGGACGCTCGATAACGATGCGTGATAGAGACGCTTTAGCCAGTTCTTTAGTTAGGAACTGACGTACCTTGAAGTCGCCGTCTAGGTTGTCAGCGAAATCTTTGGTGTTAGCAAACCATGTAGCATTCCAAGGCTTAACGATGCCTAGACGAATACCATTAGGATGTACTTTTTGACCCATTGCTTACTCTCCTAGTCTCTAGCGATCTGCTACAACAACAGTGATGTGGCTTGAACGCTTCAAGATACGATCCGCACGACCTTTAGCACGAGGCATAATACGCTTCATGGTTGGGCCTTCATCTACAAAGATTTTTGCGACATTCAGATCGTCAATATCCGCACCTTCGTTGTGCTCCGCGTTAGCGATAGCAGACTCTAGAACTTTCTTAACTAGTACAGCCGCTTTTTTGTTGCTGAAAGTTAGGATTTCAAGAGCTTGGTCAACAGATTTACCACGAATTAGATCCGCAACTAAGCGAGCTTTCTGAGGCGAAATGCGAGCAAAGTTATGTTTAGCAATAGCTTCCATTATTTACCCCTTAACGCTTCTTAGCTTTCTTATCCGCAGCGTGACCGCGGTAAGTACGTGTTGGTGCGAATTCACCCAGTTTGTGACCGATCATTTCTTCGGTAACGAAAACTGGAACGTGCTGACGACCATTATGGACAGCGATGGTCAAACCGATCATCGTAGGGATGATCATTGAACGACGGGACCAAGTCTTAAGTGGCTTTTTGTCTCCGCTTTCCACCGCTTTCTCTACCTTCTTCAGCAAGTGTAGGTCAATAAATGGACCTTTCTTGAGAGAACGTGGCATGGCGATTCCTCTTTATATAGATTACTTGTTACGACGACGTACGATGTACTTGTCAGTGCGTTTGTTGCTACGAGTCTTGTAGCCTTTAGTTGGCATACCCCAAGGTGAAACTGGGTGGCGGCCACCAGAAGTACGACCTTCACCACCACCGTGTGGGTGGTCAACCGGGTTCATTACCACACCGCGAACGGTTGGACGAACACCGCGCCAGCGAGATGCACCCGCTTTACCAAGCTCACGAAGCATGTGCTCAGAGTTACCAACTTCACCGATAGTTGCGCGGCCTTCAGAAAGAACTTTACGCATTTCGCCAGAACGCAGACGGATAGTTACGTAAGAACCATCACGAGCTACTAGCTGAGCGTAAGCACCCGCTGAACGAGCCAACTGTGCACCTTTACCAGGAGTTAGTTCAACACAGTGAACGGTAGAACCCACTGGGATATTGCGCATTGGTAGAGTGTTACCCGCTTTAATCGGCGCATCAACGCCAGATTGGATAACGTCACCCGCTTGCAAACCTTTTGGTGCAATGATGTAACGACGCTCACCGTCTGCGTACAGAACTAGAGCGATGTTTGCGCTACGGTTTGGATCGTATTCTAGACGCTCAACTTTCGCTGGGATGCCATCTTTAGTACGTTTGAAGTCAACTACACGGTAGTGGTGCTTGTGACCGCCACCGATGTGACGTACTGTGATACGACCGTTGTTGTTACGACCACCATTCTTAGAGTTTTTCTCTAGAAGAGGTGCGTATGGCTTACCTTTGTACAGGTCAGCATTTACGATTTTAACAACGTGACGACGACCAGCCGAAGTCGGCTTACATTTAACAATAGCCATTATTCAACTACTCCTGTTATTCCGCGCCGCCAACGAAGTCAAGATCTTGACCTTCTTTCAACGTCACGTACGCTTTCTTCACGTCTGAACGACGGCCTTGGCGTAGACCTTGACGCTTGGTCTTACCCTTAGTGATAAGAGTATTTACAGACTTAACTTCAACTTCAAATAGCTTTTCTACAGCTGCTTTGATCTCTTTCTTAGTTGCATCTTTCGCTACTTTGAAAACGATAGTGTTCGCTTTCTCAGCAGCCATAGTTGCTTTTTCAGAGATGTGCGGTGCACGTAGAACTTTTAGTAGACGCTCTTCAGTGATCATGCCAGCATCTCCTCAACTTGCTTAACTGCTGCTGCAGTCATTAGAACCTTGTTAAACGCGATTAGGCTTACTGGATCGATACCAGATGCGTCACGCACGTCAACTTTGTATAGGTTACGAGCAGCTAAGAATAGATTCTCGTCTACTTCGCCAGTAACGATGAGTACATCGTTAAGCTCAAGTTCTTTAAGCTTAGCTACTAGCTCTTTTGTCTTTGGTGCTTCTACTGAGAAGTTATCAACAACGATTAGACGCTCTTGACGAACTAGCTCAGAAAGAATGCTCTTCATCGCACCACGGTACATTTTCTTGTTTACTTTTTGGCTGTGATCCTGTGGTTTCGCAGCAAAAGTAACACCACCTGTACGCCAGATTGGGCTACGAATTGTACCAGCACGTGCACGGCCAGTACCTTTTTGACGCCATGGTTTAGCACCACCGCCAGAAACTTCTGAACGTGTCTTTTGAGCACGAGTGCCTTGACGAGCACCTGCTGCGTACGCAACAACTACTTGGTGTACAAGAGCTTCGTTGAACTCACGTCCGAAAGTAGTTTCGGAAACAGTTAGTGCGTTAGCACCTTTAACCATCAATTCCATTACTTACTCCTAGACGTTATGCTTTAACAGCTGGTTTGACGATCACGTTACCGCCGGTTGCGCCAGGGACTGCACCTTTAATAAGAAGCAGATTGCGCTCAGCGTCAACTCGTACGATCTCTAGGTTTTGAGTCGTTACACGCTCAGCACCCATGTGACCTGCCATTTTCTTGCCTTTAAATACGCGACCTGGAGTCTGACATTGACCGATAGAACCAGGAGCACGGTGAGACAATGAGTTACCGTGAGTCATATCTTGAGTGCGGAAGTTCCAGCGCTTAACAGTGCCTTGGAAACCTTTACCCTTAGATGTACCAGTAACGTCTACTTTCTTAATTTCGTTGAACAATTCAACAGTTAGTTCTGCACCAACTTCGAACTCTTCGCCGTTTTCTAAGCGGAATTCCCAAAGACCGCGACCAGCTTCTACACCCGCTTTCGCAAAGTGACCAGCTTCTGGCTTAGTTACACGGTTAGCTTTCTTAGAACCAGTAGTAACTTGGATTGCTGCATAGCCGTCAGACTCAAGAGATTTAACTTGAGCAACACGGTTCGCTTCAACCTCAACAACTGTTACTGGGATAGAAACGCCTTCTTCAGTAAATACGCGGGTCATGCCCACTTTACGACCGATTAGACCAATCATTCTTCTAATCTCCCTTAACCTAGGCTAATTTGAACGTCAACGCCTGCAGCAAGGTCTAGACGCATCAGAGCATCAACAGTTTTATCTGTTGGCTCAACGATGTCGATTAGACGCTTGTGAGTACGGATTTCGTACTGGTCACGAGCTTTCTTGTTAACGTGTGGAGAGATAAGAACGGTGAAACGCTCTTTACGAGTAGGTAGTGGGATTGGACCACGAACCTGTGCGCCAGTGCGCTTAGCTGTTTCAACGATTTCCGCGGTAGAAGCATCGATTAGTTTGTAATCGAAAGCTTTTAGGCGGATACGGATACGTTGGTTCTGCATGAGACAGAGCTCCAATTATTAAAAATTACACAAACAATATCGCCACTCAGACTCGCATATGGCGAGAGAATGCCGATTGATTTATGTGAAACCGTAGTGCCTCAATTGGGCACATTGTCAGTTAATTTTCGATTAGCATTCAACTATCACAAGTGAAGGTGTTTGCTAATTGTATTAACTGCGAACATAAGCTGAGTATACGTTACCTTTCAAACCGTTAAGGTTCGTTAGCTCCTCGCTGCTCATTGGTTCACAACTGAACAAGTCAGTGCGATGGATTATACAGATAACAAAATAGCTTGCAAGTGCCGTTTGAAAAATAAACGTTGAATAGATAGGGATTAGTGTGAGAACTAGAAAAAAGGCATCACCTAGATGGTAAAAGGCGCTGCCTGATGTTTACAAATTTTTGAAATCGTCTAGCCCCTATCATAAATAGAAGTTAGAGTTCAGTTATTCTTCGACAAACTGAGCCTGTAAGTAATTTTCTAGTCCAGTCATTTGGATTAAACCAAGCTGCGTTTCTAGCCAGTCGACATGCTCTTCTTCATCTTCCAATATTTCTTGGAACAGATCTCGGGACACATAATCTCTGGTATCTTCCGCGTAGGCTATGGCATCTTTTAGATCGGGGATTGCCATCATCTCAAGCTTTAGGTCACACTCAAGCATCTCTTGAGTATTCTCTCCGATCATGAGTTTACCAAGGTCTTGTAGATTGGGGAGCCCTTCTAAGAATAAGATCCGCTCGATAAGATGATCTGCGTGTTTCATCTCGTCAATCGATTCGTGGTACTCTTTGTCCGCTAAGTGTTTTAAGCCCCAGTCTTTATACATGCGAGCGTGAAGAAAGTACTGATTGATAGCGACAAGCTCGTTGCCGAGTACTTTGTTGAGATGTTGAATGATGATTGGATCGCCTTTCATGACATAGCCCTCCTCTTTGGCTCTATTAACTGTAGAACCAGATATGGAGGAGTCAAAAAAACTCAACACCTATCTATTCTAACTCGCCTCTCTGTAGAGAACGGGCACGATTTCGTTTATCACTTCTTTAGCGGTTCGCACACACTTACCACACTGACTTCCCAGCGCTGTGCACTTTTTTATCCCTCTAATATCCGTCACGCCTTCTTCCAGCACAAGTTGACGAATCTTCTTATCTGAAACACCGTGGCATAAGCAAACGTACATATACAAACACAAACGTAATTTATAACACCCACCAATAATAAAAGAGAATCATTCTTGTTACCAGTCTTATTTGATATGCTAGATAGATCCAATTGTTATTAAGATTGGCAGTGGAAACCACACGGTTTCACTTAGGCTGGTTGTTCGTGTTTATACATCTAGTTAACAGATTGAAAATGTTGAATATCTATATGCAATGCACAGAAGGATGCGTAGATTTTTTTATAACTAAAATGAAAAGAGGAAGCCAAAGCTTCCTCTTTTCCTGTGCGCTGTTCTTCAAATTGAAGAAGAGTGCAAGATTCCGTTTAACTCAAAGAATTAAGCGAAGATCTTAGCAACAACACCAGCACCTACTGTACGGCCGCCTTCACGGATCGCGAAACGTAGACCTTCGTCCATCGCGATTGGTGCGATCAACTCAACAATCATCTTGATGTTGTCGCCTGGCATTACCATTTCTACGCCTTCTGGTAGTTCGATGTTACCAGTTACGTCAGTTGTACGGAAGTAGAACTGTGGACGGTAGCCTTTGAAGAATGGAGTATGACGGCCACCTTCATCTTTAGACAGTACGTATACTTCTGACTCGAACTTAGTGTGTGGAGTGATTGAACCTGGCTTAGCAAGTACTTGGCCACGTTCTACTTCATCACGCTTAGTACCACGTAGTAGCGCACCAACGTTCTCACCCGCACGACCTTCGTCTAGCAGTTTACGGAACATCTCAACACCAGTACAGGTAGTTGTCGTAGTGTCTTTGATACCTACGATAGCAACTTCGTCACCCACTTTCAGGATACCGCGCTCGATACGGCCAGTTACTACTGTACCACGACCTTGGATTGAGAATACGTCTTCGATTGGCATCAGGAACGGCATGTCTACTGCACGCTCTGGCTCTGGGATGTAGTTGTCTAGCGCTTCTGCTAGTTCTACGATTTTCGCTTCCCACTGCTCTTCGCCGTTTAGTGCGCCTAGTGCAGAACCTTGGATAACTGGTAGGTCATCACCTGGGAAGTCGTACTCAGACAGAAGTTCACGAACTTCCATTTCGACTAGCTCTAGAAGCTCTTCATCGTCAACCATGTCACATTTGTTCATGAATACGATGATGTATGGGATACCAACCTGACGGCCTAGTAGGATGTGCTCACGAGTTTGTGGCATTGGGCCATCTGTTGCTGCAACAACTAGGATACCGCCGTCCATCTGTGCTGCACCAGTGATCATGTTTTTAACATAGTCAGCGTGTCCAGGACAGTCTACGTGTGCGTAGTGACGGTTTGGTGTGTCGTACTCTACGTGTGAAGTAGAGATTGTGATACCACGCTCACGCTCTTCTGGTGCGTTATCGATAGATGCGAAGTCACGTGCTTTACCGCCGTAAACTTTAGCAAGAGTTGTACAGATAGCTGCAGTTAGAGTTGTTTTACCGTGGTCAACGTGGCCGATAGTACCAACGTTTACGTGCGGTTTCGTACGTTCAAATTTTTCTTTAGACACGATCGTGTTCCTTCCTAGTTATGATTCGCCACGATCTCTGTTGATCATGACGCGCCAGAAATTGATATTTTATGCGCCAACGCTCGTCAGCGCAATATTTGGGCGTATTGATCTGTAAAAAAGAGAACACTTTTCCCAGATTTACGTCCTGTTTAGTAACCGCGTTCTGCAATAATTGCTTCGGCAATATTTTTAGGGACTTCAGCATACTCATGGAATTCCATTGAATATGAGGCGCGACCTTGAGTTGCAGAACGTAGGTCGGTTGCATAACCAAACATCTCGGACAGCGGAACCTGGGCGCGAATGATCTTCAGACCCGCAACGCCTTCATCCATACCTTCGATGATGCCACGACGACGGTTAAGGTCGCCGACTACGTCACCCATCCAGTCTTCCGGTGTGGTTATTTCAACTTTCATCATAGGTTCAAGAATAACAGGTTGCGCTTCAAGCGCTCCCTTCTTGAATGCCATTGAACCAGCGATTTTAAACGCCATCTCGCTCGAGTCGACATCGTGGTAAGAACCATCAAACAGTGTAGCTTTAATATCCAAAACTGGGTAACCAGCCAGAACACCACTATTCATCTGTTCTTCGATACCTTTCGCGACCGGAGCGATGTATTCCTTAGGAATGGCACCACCAACCACTTCATCAACGAAGACAAAACCTGCACCAAGTTCGGAAGGTTCAAGTTTGATCCACACATGACCGTATTGACCACGGCCACCAGACTGACGAACAAACTTGCCTTCGACTTCCGCTTTACCACGAATGGTCTCGCGATAAGCAACTTGAGGTTTACCTACGTTGCAATCCACGCTGAACTCACGCTTCATGCGATCAACGATGATGTCTAGGTGCAGCTCACCCATACCTGAGATCAACGTTTGACCTGTTTCTGCATCCGTTTCGACACGGAACGATGGATCTTCTGCCGCCAGTTTACCTAGCGCGATACCCATTTTTTCTTGATCGGCTTTCGAACGTGGTTCTACCGCGATCTGGATGACAGGTTCAGGGAACTCCATACGCTCCAGAATCACTTTGTGGTTAACATCGCAAAGTGTGTCGCCGGTAGTAACATCTTTGAGACCAATCGCGGCGGCAATATCACCCGCGCGAACTTCTTTGATCTCATCACGCTTATTCGCATGCATCTGGACGATACGACCAAAACGCTCTTTCTTCTGCTTAACCGAGTTGTAAACCGCATCACCCGTATTGACTACGCCTGAGTAGACGCGCATAAAGGTCAGCGTACCAACAAACGGGTCAGTCGCAATTTTAAATGCCAGCGCAGAAAACGGTTCGTTGTCGTCAGCATGACGCTCAACTTCATTATCGTTTTCATCCACACCTTTAATGGCTGGTACATCTACTGGTGATGGCAGATATTCAATGACGGCATCCAGCACCGCTTGTACACCTTTGTTTTTAAACGCACTACCACAAGTGGCTAGAACAATTTCGTTATTTAGTGTACGCGAGCGCAGACCTTGCTTGATCTCTGTTTCACTCAGTTCACCTTCTTCAAGGTATTTGTCCATCAACTCTTCGTTGGCTTCAGCTGCGGCTTCAACTAAGTTGTTGCGCCATTCATTTGCTAGCTCAACCATATCCGCCGGGATCTCTTCATAAGTGAAGGTCATGCCCTGATCGGCTTCATTCCAGTTGATGAATTTCATCTTGATTAGGTCGATGACACCTTTAAAGTCCTCTTCCGCACCAACGTTAAGTTGAATCGGAACAGGGTTAGCACCAAGACGAGTTTTAATTTGTTTCACAACGCGTAGAAAATCTGCACCTGTACGGTCCATTTTGTTAACAAATACCATGCGTGGAACATGATATTTATCCGCTTGACGCCATACAGTTTCAGACTGAGGTTCAACACCAGATGCGCCACAGAACACCACCACAGCACCATCGAGTACACGAAGTGAACGCTCTACTTCGATAGTAAAGTCAACGTGTCCAGGGGTATCAATGATGTTTACGCGATGATCTTGGAATTGTGCTTCCATACCACGCCAGAAGGTAGTCGTCGCAGCCGAGGTGATTGTGATACCACGCTCCTGCTCCTGCTCCATCCAGTCCATGGTTGCAGCACCATCGTGAACTTCGCCGATTTTGTGAGAAAGGCCAGTGTAGAACAGAATACGCTCAGTTGTGGTTGTTTTACCTGCATCTACGTGAGCACAGATACCGATGTTACGGTAGCGCTCAATAGGAGTTTTACGAGCCACGATTGTATCCTCTTACTAAGGGAATCCTTAGAGTGTAGAAAAGTGCTGCGAGAGGACCTCGCAGCACAGAAGGCATTACCAGCGGTAATGAGCAAACGCTTTGTTCGCTTCTGCCATACGGTGAACGTCTTCACGTTTCTTAACAGCAGTACCTTTGTTGTCTGACGCATCTAGCATTTCAGCAGCTAGGCGAGCAGCCATAGATTTTTCACCACGCTTACGCGCAGCTTCAACCAACCAACGCATAGCAAGTGCGTTACGGCGAACCGGACGTACTTCTACTGGCACTTGGTAAGTTGAACCACCTACACGGCGAGATTTAACTTCTACCGCTGGGCGAACATTTTCAAGAGCTTCTTCAAATACAGCTAAGTGATCTTTGCCAGATTTCTCAGCCATGGTGTCTAGTGCAGTGTAAACAATTTTCTCTGCAACAGATTTTTTACCGTCAACCATAAGGATGTTAACGAATTTTGCCAGCAGTTCAGATTTGAACTTTGGATCTGGAAGGATCTTACGCTGACCAATAACGCGACGACGTGGCATGGATATTCTCCGTTGTCTTCTTCAGGTTATCCAAAACTTTTCAGTTTCTTCAAAATTAAAAATAATTTTAGTGTTTGGCCTTACTTAACGCTTCTTACTAAAAAGAAGTGCATTAAGACTTAGGACGTTTCACACCGTACTTAGAACGTGCTTGCTTACGGTTGTTCACGCCTGCACAGTCAAGTGCACCACGTACAGTGTGGTAGCGAACACCTGGAAGGTCTTTAACACGGCCACCGCGGATAAGCACAACTGAGTGCTCCTGAAGGTTGTGACCTTCACCGCCGATGTACGATGTTACTTCGAAGCCGTTTGTCAGACGTACACGACAAACTTTACGAAGTGCTGAGTTAGGTTTTTTTGGTGTAGTAGTGTAAACACGAGTACATACACCACGTTTTTGTGGGCACGCTTCTAGTGCTGGCACGTTGCTTTTAACAACTTGCTTAGCACGTGGCTTACGCACCAACTGGTTAATAGTTGCCATTAACTAGCTCCTGATTTACTTAAAGTAAGCTTGTGAAAAATCTAGTCCCCAACCCACATGAGCGAGTTAGGGACGCAAAATTCTATGCAGCAGTGAGAAGTGTGTCAAGGAATATGCGAATCTTTTTTGTCCAACACGTAAGCATATTTGATGACATCCCTTTGAGGATAAGGGCTTAGTTCCAAGTCAGTGAGTTATCATGCTTTGCTGTCAGCGTAACAAAACCGAGATAATCGACCCGTGAAAACGAGGGGCTGACTCGCTCTGCCAGACCTCTGGCCAATAAGTCATTATCAAGAACAAAGACATGAAACGGGCGAATTTGTTGAAAATCTCGATGCTGCGGGTTCGCCGCATAGACCGCGTTTTCAATCAGAATGATCTCATCTTGCTCAGCGACAAGCGAAATAAGCTCGGCAATGGCGGAGACGGATTTGACAATATGCAGCATATTTCTCTCTCAGAAGGTAAGCAGCTTACCGGCTTGTTGAAGTTTGGCTTGCAACTGCAGTTTATCGATTTGATGGGCTTCGATAACCAAATCCGCATGCGCTACCCCTCGCTCTATTAGTGACTGGGTACAAACGTAGACTTGCTCGATGTCATAAAGGTCAAACAGTTTCAACATCGGTGCATAGTCTTTGCTGAGAACACCAGCGGGCTGCTGCCCTTGTAAGAGTTGATAAACCCCATCCCCCATAAAAATCACGCGAATGTCTTCACAGTAGGCAGAGGCGGCGAGAAGTGCATCAATGCCTTCTCGGCCAGAGGCACTGCTATGCGGCGCAGTACGAAATAAATAGGTTAATTGACTCAAAACTGCACCACCCTATCTTGCACTAACATGGCTTCAGCGAGGCTGCCAAGCCCTGCCTGAGTAAAACCCTCAGCTAAATTATGCTGCGTTAAGGCATGCTGCTGGGCCTCTTCTTCTCCGACCACACCACGACGAAGCGCCGCCGCGACACAAGTCTCCAGCCGCACTTTGTGCTGTTTGGCAAGCTTTTGCCATGCTTTGACCAAATCAAATTCGTCATTCGCTGGCACAGTCAAGCCACTGCCATTGCTGACCCCCTCTTGATAGAAAAAAACACTCACTAAGGTGTGGCCTTGCTCAATCAGCGCGTTCGCAAACTGATAGGCACTGCGCGCCGACTGAGTACCATAAACTGGCCCAGTGACTACGAGGGTGTACGTCAATACGCTCACTTCTCATCATCCTCGGTCTTGCGTTGACGAATGTAGAGGTAGACCGTGTGCTTGGAGATATTGAGGCGATCCGCCACGCGATTGATGGCGTCTTTGATATCAAAAATGCCTTTATCAAACAGCTCCATGACGATTTGGCGGTTTTTGGTGTTATTGGAGACCGACTTGTCTGCGTTAATCTCTTCAATGGTCCGTTCTACGGTTTGATCCACCAGCTCTTCCACATCACTGGCAAAGTTGACCGATGACGCGGCTTGCTTGGCTTCTTCGGTTGGCATGAACGATTGCAGTACCTGAGAAAACGGCGCATCAAGGTTGACGTTGATACACAATAGGCCAATAACGCGATTTTCCCCATTGCGAATCGCGATGGTGATCGATTTCATCAGCACGCCGCCTTTGGCACGCGTGAAATAGGAACGGGAAAAATTGCGCTCCGAACCCTCGATGTCCCTTAGCATTTTCAGTGCTAAATCGGTAATGGGTGAACCTACCTGACGCCCGGTATTCTCACCATTAGCAATTTTAATCGCCGACGTGTTGAGATCTTCAAGTGAGTGCAGAACGATCTCACAAAAAGGGCCGATCAAACTGGCGATGCCGTCAACGACCGCCTCATAAGAT
The DNA here is from genome assembly GCF_015767675.1 of Vibrio navarrensis. Classification (NCBI taxonomy): domain Bacteria; kingdom Pseudomonadati; phylum Pseudomonadota; class Gammaproteobacteria; order Vibrionales; family Vibrionaceae; genus Vibrio; species Vibrio navarrensis. Next base: position 3,200,789 of record NZ_CP065217.1, read on the forward strand.
CGCAAAATGATTTTGTCGTGCTCGGTAAATGGTTTCACGTGAACGGATTCCATCTCGAGCAACATGTCCGCAGTTAATGTTTCTGTAGTTGTCACTGTTGTAGCCTTCGAGCGAAAAATCAACAAATTGCTGTAAGTTTATCAGAAATTTTGAACAGAACACCTAGCAAACTCTCGAACTAGTGACTTAGAACAAAAAAGGGCCCGAAAAAATTCAGGCCCTCGTAGATGATAAACCGCGATAATTTACTGCGCGGCGTCACCATTTTCAATCTTCAGCAGTTCCACTTCAAACACCAGCGTTGAGTTTGCTGGGATGCTTGGTGTGTCTTGCGTGCCGTAAGCCAGTTCAGGCGGGATAACAAACTTGAACTTAGAACCCACAGGCATCAGTTGTACCCCTTCAGTCCAACCTGGGATAACACGGTTCAGCGGGAAGGTGGCTGGCTCACCGCGATCGTAAGAGCTGTCGAACTGCTCGCCGTTGGTGAGTGTGCCTTTGTAGTGCACTTGCACTGTGTCAGTGTCTTTCGGCTTCTCGCCCTCTGCTGGTGTCAGCACTTGGTAAAGTAGGCCAGATTCGGTCTTAACCACGCCTTCTTGTTTCTCAAACTCAGCACGGAACTCGTCACCCGCTTTTTTCGCTGCGTCTGCTTTTTCCGCTGATTTCTTCTGCATGGTCTCTGCAACACGCTTATCGAGCGCTTCTAGCGCAGCACGTGTGTCGGCTTCATTCAGCTCTGGGTTACCCGCAAATACGTGTTCGATCCCTTTAAGAACCAAATCTTTGTTCAGTGTAATGCCAATTTCGCTTGGCTTGTCTAAGCTGGCGCTTAGGTAGTTTGCAAAAGAGACACCAATGGCGTAAGCCGCTTTGTCATCTTCTGAATTAAATTGAACCGCTTTACCAGTTTCAGCCTGCACTTGCTCAACTTTTGGCGCAGCGTCTGGTTTTGCTTCTTCATTCTGACAGCCTACCGCCAGCATAACTGTCGCTGCAAGCAGTGACACTTTTAAAACTGATTTCATTAAACTCTCCAGTTAATGGGTTAAACCATTGGTTATTGTGCACAAATCTCGTAACAGATTGGTGAAGTCCATCGTTATACCAATATACTAGTGATATGTCTTGGGACACAAACCGGAATATTAGATGTGATGCAAAGAATTTTTCATTCCTCGCTACTGTTGATTGTCATCACCGTGTTAAATGGCTGTTTTTTTTCCAAGCAGGACGTACAACGCTGGGAGATAGAACCGCAAGGCGCCACCAGTTTCGCACTAAGCCGTGACGGACGCTTTGCTCTGCTTTATTCAACTTCTCGCCAACTGGTACTTTGGGATCTGGTGGAAAACAAAGAGCTCTCTCAGTTAGGCGCGCAAGACCCACAAGCCAACGTGGTCTCCAATATTCGCATTTCAGACAACGGCCGTTTTGCCATTACCGCAACACAAATGAACTTTGCGGTTTGGGATTTGGGCTGGACTCAGGCCCAAGGTCTTTGGTCTATCTCTGATGGTATTATTCGCGATGCCGATATCAGCAGCAATGGTGAACAAGTGTTGCTTGGTTTGTCTAACGGCAAAGCCATTTACGTCAACTTAGTCAGCGGCAGACGCATGGAGTTCCTCGCCCATCAAGAAAAAGTCAATTCGGTCGCCCTGTCGTCCAATGGCCGCTTTGCTTTGACGGGAGGAAATGACTATAAAGCCTATTTGTGGGACACCGAAACCGGGCTGATTTTGCGTACTTTCGAACATGAAGAGCGGGTCAACCGGGTAGCGTTGCAGCGCGATGGCCAATTAGCCTTTACCTCTGATGGCGGCAATCAGGCGGTGATTTGGGACTTAACCAGTGGTGAACAGGTGACACAGCTTAAAAGCTGGGCGCGGCAACTGATTTTCTCCACGGCGCGTTTTTCCGACGATGGTCGCTGGCTGCTCACAGGTACGCCATCTGGGCAGGTAGCACTGTGGAATACCACCAGCGGCAAGCGGAAGGAAAGTTATGAGGTTGAGCCGCTAAAAGATGCTCGCCCACCGCGCGCGGTAGTGTATGATGCCGCTTTCGATGCTAAGCGCAGAGTAATTACTGCGACATCCGCTGGCATAGCGCAAGCTTGGACACTAGAGAATTAACATGACAGACAAAACCATTGCACAGTTGGAAAATCGGCTTCACGACCTTGAATGCCAGCTTGCTTTTCAGGAACAAACGATTGAAGAGCTCAATGATGCCTTGGCACAACAGCAATTATTGATCGGCAAAATGCAGCATCAGATGAAGTATATGGTTGGCAAGATGAAGAATATGGAGACGTCGAACTTGGCCGATCCCGCTAAAGAGCCACCGCCACCGCACTATTGAGAAAGAGCCTCGCACTTTGCAGGCTCTTGAACTTAAGGTTATTCGTCAGCGTAAATTTTCACACTCAGATTGCCCGCAACGTCTATTGAGGCGCGGTACATGCCCGAACTGTTGATGGCAAAGTGAATCTCACCGTGTGCGTCCAGTGCGATTAACCCACCTTCGCCGCCCATACTTTTCAGCTCGCCTTGGATGATGTGCTCACAGGCAGTATGTACATCTTCATGGAGATAACGCATGCGCGCTGCCACATCTTCGGCCACACGTTTACGAATAAAAAACTCCCCTACTCCCGTGGTTGATACCGCGACGACCCCATTTTCTGCCACCGTGCCACAGCCGATCAGCGCCGAATCACCGACCCGACCATATTTTTTGTTGGTCACTCCTCCGGTACTGGTTGCGGCAGCAAGGTTTCCCTGCGCGTCCAGCGCCACGGCTCCCACGGTGCCATGCTTTTTATCATCCGGATATTTGGCTTCGGAAAGGGCAAACAAGCCTTTTTCGCGCATCGACAGTAGTTGCTCGTAACGGCGATCAGTAAAAAAGTAATCTTGCTCGGTATAAACGTGACCCTGTTCAAAAGCGAATTTCTCCGCGCCCTCACCGATTAGCAGCACATGTGGGCTTTTTCGCAACACGTCACGCGCCAGTTCTATCGGGTTTTTGATGTGACGCACTCCGGCGACCGCGCCAGCTTGCAAATCGCGCCCATGCATCAGCGAGGCGTCCATTTCAACCATCTCGTTGTTAGTCAACACAGAGCCTTTTCCCGCATTGAAATGCGGTGAATCTTCCATCACTTTGACCGCGGCAACCACCGCGTCCAGGGCATCGGCCCCCTCTTGCAACAGTGCGTAGCCTGCCTGCACGGCGCGCTGCAGATCGCTCAAGATCGCCTGCTTCAATTCAGCGCTCATTTGCGTGCGTAAAATGGTGCCAGCGCCACCATGAATGGCGATTGAAATAGGTTTGTTCATGCTCTCAACTCAACAACTAACAAGGGACGGGTTATCTCAGCGCAGAAAAACAAAAAGCGCAAGTTGATTACTCAACTTGCGCTTTATTATCGGTTTAACATCTCAAGGCGAACGCTTGAGGAGGCCCAATGCGGTTAGTGAGAGCCGCAGCTACCGCCACCGCAGCAACCATCTTTTTCACCGTGGTGGTGATGGTCATGGCCTTCGCCGCCACAACAACCGCCCTCATGATCGTGGTCGTGATCATGCTCATGACCACCGCAGCAGCCGCCACCTTGGTGGATATGGCCGTGCTCGATCTCTTCTGCCGTTGCTTCACGCACTGCAATCACTTCAACGTCAAATGTCAGTGTTTGACCCGCTAGCATGTGGTTACCGTCAACCACCACTTCGTCGCCGTCAACTTCAGTTACTTCTACTGGGATTGGACCTTGGTCCGTGTCTGCAAGGAAACGCATGCCGACTTCGATTTGCTCAACACCTTGGAATACTTCTGCTGGAACGCGTTGAACCAGTGCATCACTGTGCTCACCGTATGCGTCTTCTGGTGCGACAGTCACGGTGAATTTATCACCCGCCACTTTACCTTCAAGCTCGTTTTCTAGGCCAGTGATTAGGTTGTTGTGACCGTGCAGGTAATCCAGCGGTGCATCCGTTGTTGAAGAGTCAACCACAATGCCATCTTCCAGTTTTACCTGATACGCAAGGCTAACAACGACGTTCTTTTCAATTTTCATAACTACTCCAGAGAGGTCAATTTGCCTGACGGAAAGATAGGCCAGGACGAAAGATCAATCCCGCTATTATGGGGATCAAATGGAGAAACACAATTATTCCGGCTTAAAAATGCCGATCATTTCCTGATTCGCGTGTTTATTTTTTTCTACAGATTTGGGCATACGCTGCTCTTTAAAATCGCATTCCACACATTCGACCAACTCTATGTTGTTCTCTGTCCACCACATTAAGGTGTCTTGCTGCTGGCAGGACGGGCAACTTGCCCCGGCAATAAAGCGTTTTTTACTTTTCATTTGGTTCACTACTTTTCTTCCCAGAAATTGCGGGATTGGCGATCATTTTCCATCTCCCGGGCAAAAATCTCTTCCAGCTCTTTGCGCGCTTCTTTGGCGCGTTGAGCCAGTTTTTTATCTTCATTGTGCTGCGGCAATAACTCTTTGAGCATCGCGTTATCCAATTTGCGGAAATGCGCCTCGGCGCGTTTGGCTTGATAAGGATGCATCCCCAGTTCAACTAAAGTTTGCCGCCCCAAGTCCAAGGCACCGAGAAACGTTTCCCGCGAATAGGTATGAATGCCATACCCGAGCAGTTGATACGCTTCAACCCGACTACGGGCACGCGCCATTAACTTGAGATTAGGAAAGTGTTGGCGACACAGCTCCACAATATTCATCACTTGATCCGGCGAATCGGTGCAGATCACAAGCGCTTCTGCTTTTTCAGCCCCCGCGGCACGCAGAAGGTCGAGCTGGGTCGCGTCGCCGTAAAACACCTTGTAGCCGTATTTACGTAACAATTTGATCTGGCTGGCATCACTTTCCAGCACGGTGATTTTGATTTTGTTGGCATAGAGAAGGCGGCCAATAATCTGCCCAAAACGGCCAAAGCCCGCAATGATGACACGCGGCTCCGTATCAACCACATCCGGTGAGAGCGCTTCACTTTCCTGATTCAAGGTTCTTGCATACCAGCCATTTTGCAACGAGAGCAAGAGCGGCGTCGTGACCATCGATAAACTCACCACCACCAGCAAAAATGCCACTTCGTTGTCATTGAGCAGCCCCTCTTTGCTGGCAGCGGTAAAAATCACAAACGCAAATTCCCCGCCCTGACTGAGGATCGCTGCCATTTTGCTGCGCGCTTTCGCCCGCATGCCAACTAAACGCCCAAGCAGATAGAGCACAGCGCCTTTCACCGCGACCAATCCGAGCACGGCCAAGAGGATCTCCAGCGGAAACGCCACCAGCAGCCCCAAATTCACCGCCATGCCGACCGCGATAAAAAACAGCCCAAGCAGCAGGCCTTTGAAAGGCTCAATGGCAATTTCCAGCTCATGGCGATACTCACTTTCAGCCAGCAGCACACCGGCTAAAAAGGTGCCCAACGCCATAGAGAGCCCGAGTTGCTGCATCAACACTGCAATCCCCAGTACCACCAACAGTGCGGTGACGGTAAACAGCTCACGCCCTCCCGTCATCACCACATAGCGAAACAGCGGGCGCAGCAAAAAGTGACCGCCAACGAGCAGCGCGCCAGCACCCGCTAAGGTCGCGACGACACTCAACCCATCGCCGCTCATGCCTCCGCCTGAAAGCAAAGGCAACAGCGCCAGCATTGGGATGACTGCAATGTCTTGAAAAAGCAACACCGCGAATCCCGACTGCCCGGTTTCGGTGCGGGCCAAGCCCTGCTCTTCCAGCACTTTTAAGGCAATTGCCGTCGAGGAGAGCGCCAATCCCATGCCAATCACCAACGCCGACGTCCAAGCCAGATCAAACATGCTCACGACGCTGGCGATCACTAAGGTGGTGACGAGCACTTGAGCACCGCCAAGCCCGAGAATCGGCACGCGCATCTGCCACAGTTTTTTCGGATTGAGTTCTAGGCCAATTAAAAATAGTAAGAGCACCACACCCAGCTCTGCAAAGTGTAAAATGGCGTCGACATCGCTGATAACTCCCAGCCCCCAAGGACCAATCGCAACGCCCGCCAGCAAGTAACCGAGCACTGAGCCCAAGCCAAAACGCTGCGCAAGCGGCACAGCCACGACCGCCGCAGAGAGAAAGATCACGCTGGTTTGCAGAAAATCACTGGTCAACGCCATGCACGCCTCCTAACGGATTGAGCAGCCATTGGCGATACTGCTCGGCGTGTTGATAACGCTCGACATCGGACACGTTTCTTGCCCAGTAAAGTACCAGCGGTTCAAGCCAATGCATTTGGCACAGAGCAGCCGTTAGCTCAAATGGCTGTAAGATCTCCTCCAGCGGGTACTTGTTGTACCCCTTGGCACTGAACGCCTCTTTCTTGCCACCTGTGGTAATTACACTGCGCCAATACTTACCTTCAAGGGCATTGCCACTGCCAAAAGCAAACCCTTTGCTCATGACACGGTCAAGCCACTCTTTGAGCAGCGCCGGGCAGGAGTACATATACATAGGGTGGTGAAAGACGATCACCTCATGTTCGCGCAGCTGCTGCTGCTCTTGGCTCACATCAATAAAGAAATCGGGATAAAGGCCGTACAAATCGCGAATGGTCACGTGCGGCAGAGAGGCGATTTTTTTCAACATCACTTGGTTGGCCACCGAGTTGTGTGGCTCAGGATGGGCGTAAAGCACCAGGACTTTTGGCAGACTGGCTGAGGCGATTTTTTTCTCTGACATTCCGCGAACCTTCCCTGGGAGCAAACGGTGGTAGAAAAACAAAGTGTTATCTTGATGTTAATCATCATACTCAAATTTGCATAATGATCGACATTTATCCTCATTCCTCCTACTATTCGCAGCGATAAACGCACAGACTATTCGGCATCAACTGAGCTCAGCGATATGATTACCTTTTCCGACATTCAACTGCTCCGCGGCGGTTTCCCGCTTCTGGATCAAACTTCTGCAACCATTCATCCGGGAGACAAAATTGGTCTGGTCGGCAAGAACGGCTGCGGTAAATCGACCCTGTTTGCTCTGATTAAAGATGAGCTTTCTACCGACGCAGGCTCGTTTAGCAAACCAGCGCACTGGGAACTGGCTTGGGTTGCTCAGGAAACTCCAGCCCTTGAGCGCAGAGCAATTGAATATGTGATTGATGGCGATCGCGAATATCGCGACTTGGAAGCGCAACTCGCTGCCGCAGAAGAAGCCGACAACGGCACCTTAGTCGCGGATATCCATGGCAAAATTGAAACCATCGGCGGCTACAGTATTCGCGCACGCGCGTCAGAATTGCTTGATGGTCTCGGCTTTAGCCAAGAGCAGATGAGCTGGAACCTGACCCAATTTTCGGGTGGTTGGCGGATGCGCTTAAACTTGGCCCAAGCGCTGCTGTGTCGCTCCGACTTGCTACTACTGGACGAGCCCACCAACCACTTGGATCTCGATGCGGTAATGTGGCTGGAACGCTGGCTGCAATCTTACCCGGGCACCCTGATGCTGATCTCGCACGACCGCGACTTCCTTGATCCGATCGTCAATCGCATCATTCATATCGAAAACCAGAAGCTCAACGAATACACTGGTAACTACTCTTCGTTTGAAAACCAACGCGCGCAAAAGCTGATCTTGCAACAATCGATGTTTGAAAAACAGCAGAAGCAGATGACGCACATGCAAAGCTACATCGACCGCTTCCGCTACAAAGCGTCTAAAGCGCGCCAAGCGCAAAGCCGCATCAAAGCGCTAGAGAAGTTGGAAAAGGTGCTGCCGGCTCAGTTTGATAACCCGTTCAGCTTTGAATTTCGCGAGCCCACAGCGCTGCCAAATCCAATCATGATGATGGATGAAGTCTCCGCCGGTTACGGTGATAAACTGATTTTGCAACAAATCCGCCTTAATCTGGTTCCCGGCAGCCGCATTGGTCTGCTTGGGCGCAACGGCGCAGGTAAATCGACGTTAATCAAACTGCTCTCGGGCGAGCTCAAAGCGCAAGGTGGCGATTTGACTTTCTCTCAAGGGGTCAAAATTGGCTATTTTGCGCAGCATCAGTTGGAAACGTTGCACCCAGAAGAGACGCCACTGCAACACATGATGCAGATAGCGCCAGACAAAACCGAGCAGGAACTGCGTAACTATCTGGGCAGTTTTGGTTTTCATGGCGACAAAGCACTGGAAAAAGTGGCTCCCTTCTCGGGCGGCGAGAAAGCACGCTTAGTGCTGGCACTGATTGTGTGGCAAAAGCCCAACCTGTTGCTGCTCGATGAACCGACCAACCACCTTGATCTCGACATGCGTCAGGCGCTGACGTTGGCCTTGCAAACTTTCGAAGGGGCTATGGTGATTGTGTCGCACGACCGCTACTTACTGCGTGCCACCACCGATGATCTCTATCTGGTGCACGACCGCCAAGTGGCTCCCTTTGATGGCGATCTCAACGATTACTACAAGTGGCTGACAGAGCAACAGAAAGCCGAACGCAAAGAAGCGCAAGCCGAGCTGCCAGCCAAAGATGGCAACAATAGCGCAGCAGCGAAAAAAGAGCAGAAACGGCGTGAAGCGGATTTTCGTAAACTCACAGCGCCAATTCGCAAAACGCTGACACAGCTTGAAGCGAAGATGGATAAGCTCGGGCAAGCACTGGCCGAGGCTCAACAGCAATTGTCAGATAACACACTGTATGATGGCGAAAACAAAGCTAAACTTACTCAAGTACTGGCCATTCAGGCGCAAAACAAAAGTGCACTGGAAGAGGTCGAAATGGAATGGATGGCCCAGCAGGAAGTGCTAGAGCAGATGGAACAGGAGTTCAACAGTCAATGAGCAATCAACACGCCCCACTTTTACTTACGCTTGAGCGGCTGTGGCAATTCAGCCTGCAATACTATGGCGTGAAAGAAGTGAAAGCGGCGTGTTTGAGTTTGCAAAATCAGTTTAACGGCAACGTCAATCTGTTGCTGTTGCTCAAATGGCTGGATGAACAACAGCTCAGTTTCGATGAAGAGGAGTGGCACAAGTTGCAAAGCTGCTTAGGCCGCTCCGAAACGCTGCTGCATACCTATCGCGAATTACGTCGTCAGTGCAAACAGCACCTACCTGACACCCTCTATCGCGAAGCGTTGCAGTTTGAGCTGCAACTGGAAAAACAGCAACAAGCCGATCTGGTCGAATGCATTAACACACTGGCTCTGCGAGCCAATCACACTGAGCCACTCACCCAGATCTACTGCCGTCATTTAGGCGCGGCTCACCTCTATGCGGCATTTAAACCGCCCTCAGCCCCCTTGGCGAAATCCAGTTAGTTTCTGTGATCCCGAGCCCGAGTTATCGAGCTCGCCTCTGCCAGAACATTGACCCGCCTAAACAATCGGGCCTTAATAAAGTTGGCTCAACGTTGAGAAAAAGAGAGCGACACACGCAGCGGACATCACAACGCGTATTGCGAGCCAGCAACAGAACCATGAGTGAAAAGTATGACTCAATTTACTGCCGCAAGAGGGATCAAAAACCCTCACCTGCAAACCTTACTGCCCCGCTTTATCCGCAAAAAAGCGCTGTTTGAGCCCATTTGGCAAACTCTGGACACCCCAGATGGCGACTTTCTTGATCTCGCGTGGAGTGAAGACCCGAGCAGTGAAAGTGCGAGTAAAAAGCCACTCTTTGTGCTGTTTCACGGTCTGGAAGGCAGCTTTTTTAGCCCCTACGCCAATGGCCTGATGTACGCCTTTGCCAACGCTGGCTGGCTGTCCGTGATGATGCATTTTCGCGGTTGCAGCGGTAAACCTAACCGCCTCGCGCGCGCGTATCACTCAGGGGAAACCGAAGACGCGCGCTATTTTTTGCAACACCTTCAGCGTCATTTTCCGCAGAATCACAAAGTGGCACTTGGCATCTCACTTGGTGGCAACATGCTGGCCAATTACCTCGCCACTTATCAAGACGCTCCTCTGGTGGACGCCGCCACCATCGTTTCCGCGCCACTGGATCTTTCGGCTTGCTCAGAGCGTATCGAGCAAGGCTTTTCTCGCATCTATCGCCGTTATTTGCTCTCGTCACTGAAAAAGAACGCCTTACAAAAGCATCATCTGCTGTCAAATGCGTTGGCCATCTCGCCCCGTTCGATCAAAAAACTCACCCGCTTGTACCAATTTGACGATCTGATTACCGCGCCACTGCACGGGTTTAAGAATGCGCTCGATTACTACCAGCAGTGCTCGGGCTTGCACAAGTTACGTGAAATCCGCATTCCTACACAGATTATTCACGCCAAAGACGATCCGTTTATGACCGATGCGGTGATCCCCAAATTTGTCCTACCCGACAACATTGACTATCGCCTGTTTGATCATGGCGGCCATGTCGGCTTTTTAACCGGCAGCGCGCTGCATCCCCGCTTTTGGTTAGAAGAATCGCTGCCGATCTACTATGAAAGCTTGGCGGTTTCGGCATAATAGCGCGGCATTTCCTTATTGAGCATAAAGTAAAGAGGTATTTATGATCATTCCTTGGCAAGAGATCAGTGCCGATGCGCTGAGCAATTTGATCCGCGAATTTGTTCTGCGTGAAGGCACCGACTATGGCGAAAGCGAAGTCTCGTTAGAGCAAAAAATCGAGCAAGTAAAAACCCAGCTCAAGCGAGGTGAAGCGGTGATCGTTTTCTCGGAACTGCATGAAACCGTTGATATTCAGCTCAAGCAAAAATTTTAGTTGGCCGAGATTTTTACCGCACCTTATCCCATGACAAGCACGTGGAACGTGTTATAGTGGCCAAACGATTGCACATGCCGGAAGCCACATTCCGGCCCGACAGGTAAGTACTACAACGACAGGGTTTGTCATGTCAGCAAAGCATCCAATCATCGCCGTCACAGGTTCGTCCGGTGCCGGCACGACGACAACGTCAGAAGCATTTCGCAAAATGTTCAATATGATGTCCATCAAGCCCGCTTGGATTGAAGGGGACAGTTTTCACCGTTTCACTCGCCCCGAAATGGACGTTGAGATCCGCAAAGCGCGCGAGCAAGGGCGACATATCAGCTACTTTGGGCCGCAAGCCAACGATTTTCCGGCGCTGTCGGAGTTTTTCCGCCAGTACGGCAAATCGGGCACGGGTGAAGTGCGCCGTTATCTGCACACCTTTGACGAAGCCGTGCCTTACAACCAAATGCCCGGCACCTTTACCCCATGGCAAAAGCTGCCCGATAACACCGACGTACTTTTCTATGAAGGGCTGCACGGCGGGGTGGTCGATGGTGAAGTCAACGTTGCCCAGCACGTAGATTTTTTGATCGGCATGGTGCCAATAGTCAACTTGGAATGGATTCAAAAATACGTGCGCGATACGCGTGATCGCGGTCATTCGCGCGAAGCGGTGATGGATTCGATTGTGCGTTCAATGGACGACTATCTCAACTACATCACCCCGCAATTTTCACGCACTCACATTAACTTTCAGCGCGTCCCGACGGTGGATACGTCCAACCCACTCAATGCCAAAGGCATCCCGAGTTTGGATGAGAGTTTTGTGGTGATTCGCCTGCGCGGTATCAAGAACGTCGACTTCCCTTACCTATTGGCGATGATCGACGGCTCCTTTATGTCGCGACACAACACCTTAGTGGTGCCGGGAGGCAAAATGAGTTTCGCTATGGAACTGATTGTACAGCCAATCCTGCAACAACTGATTGAAACAGGCAAAATTGGCTAAAATTTGAGGCCGGTTCACGCTTACTTTTCATACCGTGATCATGTGCACAATTTTGCGTAGAAAATCCCATTCTCGACACGATTAAAATCAAGAAATCGTTTTCGAAAAAGGATACTATTTCAAACCGAAACACAAGATAGCTTGCAGCATCAATCAAGAGCTCTTATTCTAGCAAGTCTATAACAAGGCTTGGCTAAAATATGGATAGCGGCAAGCGTACCCTGCAGAGGAAGTGAGATATTATGGTTCTAGGTAAACCTCAAACCGACCCAACACTAGAGTGGTTTCTTTCACACTGTCATATTCATAAGTACCCTTCAAAAAGCACGCTGATCCACGCGGGCGAAAAAGCAGAAACTTTGTACTACATAGTGAAAGGTTCTGTTGCCGTGCTTATCAAAGACGAAGAAGGTAAAGAAATGATTCTTTCTTACCTGAACCAAGGTGACTTTATCGGTGAACTAGGCTTGTTTGAAGAAGGCCAAGAGCGTACTGCCTGGGTTCGTGCAAAATCTCCTTGTGAAGTGGCTGAAATTTCATTCAAGAAATTCCGTCAGTTAATCCAAGTCAACCCAGACATTCTCATGCGCTTGTCAGCACAGATGGCAAGCCGTCTACAAGTGACCAGCCAGAAAGTGGGCGATTTGGCATTCTTGGACGTGACTGGCCGCATCGCTCAGACACTACTGAACCTAGCCAAACAACCCGACGCAATGACGCACCCAGACGGCATGCAGATCAAGATCACTCGTCAAGAGATTGGTCAGATTGTTGGTTGTTCGCGTGAAACCGTTGGCCGCATTCTGAAAATGCTGGAAGAGCAGAACCTTATCTCTGCGCACGGCAAAACCATTGTTGTTTACGGGACTCGTTAATTTCACGCCAGAAATCGACGTTCAATCGAGTAGGAGGAGGCCTCACGGCCTCCGTCCTCTCACACCACCGTACAAGCGTGGGTCGCATACGGCGGTTCCGAATACACTTTTAGTGACTCATACCCATCTCTCAATGAGTAAAGCCCCCTCTCCTCGAACCATTTGATTGGCATTGCGTGATTCAACTGGGGCGAGAGTGCTAAGCGCCACCACCCTTTATCTGACATCGCCAGCTTCCACGCATTTCGCTCTGTTACACCTTGTCGTTGTAACCATGTCGCTATGCTGTATCTGCGTTTGCGCTGTTTCAGGCGGTAGCATCTCAACCGACGCCGTATCCATTCGTCTAAGCGCTGCATCGCACTTTGACCTATGGCGAGCTTGAAGTAGTGCTGCCAACCTCGTAGGTATTGGGTTAACTCGGTGAGGATTACCGACAACTCTCGACCTCGATTTCGCTTCGTTATTTTCCGCACTCGCTTCTTCATTTGAGCTTGTGCCGATTTTGATATCTGGAGGGTTCCGTCTATCTTGAAGCTATGGCTTAGGTAAGCTCGCTCCGTCACTCTTGTTGCTGCACTTTTCTCACGATTTACCGTGAGCTTTAGCTTCTGCTCCAAGAACTCCGTTATCGACTCTTTGACTCGATGGGCGGCTTCCTCACTAAGAACGTAGATTTGGCAGTCATCTGCATATCGACAGAACTTATGCCCTCTTCGCTCTAACTCTTTGTCCAGTTCATCTAATACAATATTGGAAAGTAACGGAGATAATGGCCCACCCTGTGGTGTTCCTCGTTGTCTTCGCTCTACTAACCCATCTCGCATTAAGCCTGCCTGTAGATAGGACCTGATGAGCTTTAATACTCGTTTATCACTAATGTCCTTAGATAATCTGTGCATCAGCCTATCATGGTTCACCGTGTCGAAGTATTTGGCTAGATCGATATCCACTACATAACCCCGCCCTTCTCTGATATAGCGGCTTGCTGCCGCAAGCGCATGATGCGCACTGCGGTTCGGCCTGAACCCGTAGCTGCTGTTGGAGAACGTCGGCTCATAGAGCTCTGACAGTACTGATGTGATCGCCTGTTGGACTATCCTATCCAGTACCGTAGGGATACCTAATTGCCTGACGCCACCATTCGGCTTGGGGATTTCTACACCCAGAACTGGTTGAGGTTGGTAGCTTCCGTCCAGAAGACTCTGGCGGAGCGCTTGCCCATTTGAAGCTTGTCGAAGTTTAGAGATGGTCGCTGTGATGTCGAGTCTGTCGACACCTGCGCACCCCTTGTTCTTCTTCACGCGTCGAAGGGCATGGTTCAAATTCGCTGAGGAGCTGATTTGTTCCATCAGCGGAGTGGGGGTCACCAAGACTCGTCCTCCTTTCTACGCCGATCATGCTTGTCATTCTTCGTGACCATGAGCTTTACTTGCGGTATTGCCTATTGGGACGTAGAGATGTTTTCCATCTTGCTATGACTCCACATCATTGAGTAAATAGTGACTGCTTCTTGATATATTCAGTTCTGGCCTTCCTTTGAGTTGTACTTCCTCAAAGTACTATGCCTTCTGCTGACTTCTCATTGCCCATCACACAACATCACTGCTGTGTTGGTCTCATCTGAGACAGGCAATGAGCTCTCCCGAGGTAAGACGTTGCTCTTTCCCTTGGTCATGCCTGATTTACCTATACACACTTCCCGTCGAGGCATTGGGCTATTCTATCTATTGCTAGGTTACCCAAGTTGTACAGGCCTACTATCAGGTTTCTGTTCGTCACAACCAAGTTTTGCCGTTTGCTTCCTTCAGGTTTCACCTCACGGTGAACACCCTTGCATAGGCTAACGGTTCTCGCTCGACTGAGCCCGTAGAGGACTTTCACCTCCTAGATCAACGCCATGCTCGGCGCACAATTGCAAAAAGCCACCCTGCGGTGGCTTTTTTGTTGGTTCGTGATGCGTCTTAGCCGTTGGTGCTTTCAAAGATCTTGTCTGCCGACGCGGCCACAAAACCTGGGTACAGATCGCCGTTTTCCATCGGGTAGCGTTTGGCAAACTCGTAAAAACCACCGGGAATGATTTCACTGCCTTCAATAAACTGCACCGCCACTTTATCTGCCATCGTGGAAGATTGCTCCAGCAGCACTTCCGGCGTGCCCTTCACTTCACCGCCAATTTCATTGATGGTAAAGCCCGCTTGACGTAAGTGATCGTTCACGCCTTTCACCGAGTCAAATGCTTTGAGCTGATTGACGCTGACCGTAAAGTGATTCGCGCCGTAACCATGCGCCGCCAACCAAGAGGCATATTCACTCTCTTTTGCCAGCGTTTGATAGTCCGCAAAACTCAAGTCCCACAAGCGACCAGCGTAAAGGAACTCGTGGCCTTGCAATTGGCTTGTATCCACTTGAGCAACCAGTTTTTTCACAATCGCTTGCAGCGCCTCTGAGCATTCATCGATTTTCAGCGCACTGATGAAGACTTTAGGCTGAGTCGGATCAGGGTGCTCAAAATGTTTGGCTACTAATTTTTTGCTTTCAAACAGATAGTCGCCACACGCTTTGTAGCCTAATTCGATAAACGGTTTCGCCAGAGTTTCAATGCCAAGCGGCTCGACGTTAAACGTTCGTAGCGCGATATGGTCGTTGATCAGGGCTACATCTTCTTGCAATAGTTGATGCACTTTCGCCGCGGAAGGACACAGGCGTTGGATATAGTCGTTCCATAGCGATTCAAATAACACAGCTGGCGTCATAACGCCTCCTTGTTGTATCGGTTCACATTATCAGAGTATCGGGAGTGGACTGCGGCGGTGCGTGCAGAAATCACCGCCGCAATCCTCAACCTGTGACGTTCATGGTTTGAAAGCAAACAAGCCTGCACTACCAATGATGGCTCGAAGTAGCGCAGGTCAGAGACCTAAAGGTCGTTATCGTTATTAAAGTTCCACACCCGGGCTAAGCGTGGCGGGTAGTTCCGTTTGCGCCCCTTCCATTGATGCCATTGGGTACGCGCAATAATCGGCGGCATAGTAAGCACTCGGGCGTAAGTTGCCCGACGCGCCCGGTCCGCCAAATGGCGCATCGCCACTGGCGCCCGTCAGTTGGCGGTTGCGATTGACAATGCCAGCACGGATGTGATCGACAAAGTACGCCCACTCGTTATCGTCGGTCGAGACTAACCCAGCCGACAAACCAAAACGGGTGTCATTCGCCAGCTCAACCGCACGCTCGAGTCCTTGATAGCGCACCACTTGCAGCAGTGGTCCAAAGTACTCTTCGTCAGGCAAATCTGCGATCTGAGTGACATCAATAATTCCCGGTGAAACAAAGGCGGCCTCGCCCGCTTTGGCTTCAATTAAGCTTTCACCGCCGAGCGACTGCAGATTGGCCTGTGCGTCTAAGATAAAGCGCGCGGCCGCCTCAGAAATTTGTGGCCCCATAAAAGGCGCAGGGTCGGCAAACGGCTGATCAACTTTAAGTTTTTGCACCGCGTCAACCAGACGAGTAATGAGTGCGTCGCCCTTTTCCCCCAGCGGCACATACAAACGGCGTGCACAAGTACAGCGCTGACCAGCACTGATAAATGCCGATTGAATGATGGTGTAAACCGTCGCCTCAAGATCGCCGTACTGCTCTGAAATCACCATCGGGTTGTTGCCGCCCATTTCCAGTGCCAGCATCTTGCCGGGTTGACCAGCAAACTGACGATGCAGCAGATGGCCCGTGTTGGCGCTGCCAGTAAACAGCAGGCCGTCGATGCCTTTGGACTGCGACAAGGCAATCCCAGTCTCTTTACCACCTTGTACTAGGTTTAGCACGCCACTTGGCAGACCCGCTTCTTGCCACAGTTTCATCGCAAGCTCTCCCGTCCAAGGCGTTTGCTCGGACGGTTTAAACACCACGGTATTGCCAGCTAACAGTGCGGGCACAATGTGACCGTTTGGTAAGTGCGCCGGGAAGTTATACGGGCCAAAGACGGCCATCACACCCAGTGGGCGGTGGCGCAAGACAATTTGGTTGCCAGCGGCTTCTTTTTGCGACTCGCCAGTGCGTTCATGATAAGCGCGGATCGAAATGGCAATTTTGCCTGCCATCGCTGCCGCTTCCGTGCGCGTCTCCCACAGCGGTTTGCCGGTCTCTTTGGCGATCACTTGAGCAATCTCTTCGCTGCGCGCTTTAACACGCTCGGCAAAGGCCAGCACGTAGGCTTCGCGCTCGGCAAACGTGAGCTTCTTCCAGCTCAGAAAGGCGTGACGCGCCGCTTTCACTGCTTGCTCGACTTGCGGCTCAGTGGCACCTTTGCCACGCCAAACCACTTGGTTGTCATAAGGCGACAAGGAGGTGAACTCTTCGCCTTGCCCTTCTACCCATTCACCTGCAATCCACTGTGTCATCGTCTTTCCCTTAATCATTACTGCGCTAGCATGCGTACGTATTCGCCATCTTCCACCATCAGAGCCTGGGCCACTTTCGGTGACAAAATCACACTGGAAGAGGCTTGGTCATACGCGGCTTTGGCTGCCGTGGCGCGGAAGTTTTCAAATGAGGTATTGGCTATTAAAAAGTCTTGCGAGCTGGAGTGCTCCGCAACGCGCACTTTCGCTCGCACTGAGTGGCGTACCGATTCAATATTACGTAGGTCACACTCCACCGTGGGGCCGCCATCAAAGATGTCAACGTAACCACGGCTGGTAAAGCCTTCTTTCTCAAGCAGCTTGAGCGCTGGACGAGTATTTTCATGTACCACGCCGATCACCGCTTGCGCTTCTGGGCTCAGCAGGTTGATGTAAATCGGCAGCTTAGGCATTAAATCGGCGATGAAGCCTTTTTTGCCGATACCAGTGAGGTAATCCGCCATGGTGAAATCGATGGAGAAGAAATGGTCCTGAAGCCATTGCCAAAATGGCGAGTTGCCATTGGCATCCGACACCCCACGCATCTCGGCGAAAATGGTTTTCGAGAAGCGATGCGGATGTTCGGCCATCATCAAAAAGCGGCATTTCGACATCAAGCGACCGTTGAGCCCTTCACGGAATTTTTCCCGCAAGAACAAGGTACAAATTTCACTACAACCGGTGTAGTTGTTGCCAAAAGTGAGCAGCTTCACCACGTTGTTGACGCCAAGTTTTGGCGAGGAATGGACAATTTTGCTGATGTGGTACGAGTAAAAAGGCACGTCCCAACCAATCGCCGCTTCAATACCTGTGGTTCCGGCGACTTCACCGCTTTCGGCATCAACGCCGACCATCAGGTAGCCTTCATCGCCCGGCTCACAAACGTCGTGTTTGGCAAAGCTGTATTCAGAGTGTGTAATTCGATTGGTTAACAGTTCTTCATTAACCGGCAGAGATGTGAATCCGTGTCCCGATTCCACTGCACATGTGTGCAGTGCGTCATAGTCCGACATTGCAATAGGGCGAACAACTAGCATCAATACTCCCTCCAGATGCATAGAAGGCCCTAGGTTTACTACCTAGGATGTGATGTAGACGCCCGCCGCTTCCTGGGTAGGCGTCTGTTTGAGAAGCGTTTAAACCAGAGTGGCGATTGCTTTATCCAGTTTCGCCAAGCCTTCTTCTATTTCTTGTTTAGTGATCACCAGTGATGGTGTAAAGCGCACCACGTTCATGCCCGCCACCAGCACCAGCAGTCCCTCTTTACCCGCAGCAACCAAAATATCGCGTGCGCGGCCTTGCCACTCTTGATTAAGCGCCGCGCCGAGCAACAAGCCTTTGCCACGGATTTCAGAGAAAATCTGATATTTATCGTTAATTTTGCTTAACCCTTCACGAAACAGTGCTTCGCGCTCTTTCACGCCTTGCAAGGTTTCTGGCTTGGAGACTTCTGACACCACCGCTTCCGCGACGGCACAAGCGAGCGGGTTACCACCGTAAGTCGAACCGTGCGTGCCCACGTTCATGTGCGCGGCCAATTTTTCTGTCGTTAGCATCGCGCCAATTGGGAAGCCGCCACCGAGTGATTTGGCGGTGCTGAGAATATCAGGCGTCACACCAAGGCCTTGATAAGCATAAAAATCACCTGTACGTCCGTTGCCCGTTTGCACTTCATCAAAAATCAGCAGGGCATTGTGCTTGTCGCACAGCTCGCGCACGGTTTGCACGAACTCAGGCGTCGGTGGCACGATACCGCCTTCACCTTGCAGTGGCTCCATCATCACCGCACACGTGCGATCGGAAATGTGCGCTTGCAAGGCATCGATATCGTTGTAAGGCAGATGCGTCACATCGCCGGGTTTTGGACCGAAACCATCCGAGTAAGCCGCTTGACCACCGACGGTCACAGTAAAGAAAGTACGTCCGTGGAAACCTTGTTTAAAAGCAATGATTTCAGATTTTTCAGCACCGTAAACGTCCGCTGCGTAACGACGAGCCAGTTTCAGCGCCGCTTCGTTCGCTTCTGCACCCGAGTTGGCAAAGAAGACGCGCTCGGCAAAGCTCACTTCGGTCAGTTTTTTCGCCAGTCGCAATGCGGGCTCGTTGGTCATGACATTACTTAAATGCCACAGTTTACCCGCTTGCTCAGTCAGCGCTTTGACCATAACCGGATGACAGTGGCCCAGACAACTCACCGCGATTCCGCCCGCGAAATCGATGTATTCCTTGCCGTTTTGATCCCAAATACGTGAACCTTCACCTTTCACTGGGATCATCTCCATTGGGTTGTAGCAAGGCACCATCACCTCATCAAACAAACCACGATCTACTTTCATTTCCACTGTCATTGCACATTCCTTCTTGATACCGCACGCCTAGCAGAGAGCGAATCCAACCGACTGTGACTGGCCGGCAAATATTGTTTTGCATTTAAGCTGATGCGGCATTGTATTTACAATTAATTAACGAATTCAATAGTGAAATATTCTTTTTACAGCCCGGAGGAATACCCAATAGTCACTATTCATGATTATTTATGCATCATGTTCCGCAAATTATGAAGCATTTTTTTAATCGATCAACAAATCACTTGGTTTAATGGCAAAATGGGAAGGGGAAAGCAAAAAGTGGCGAATAGTTTTGCACTTCGCCTTGGCTGAAAAAAAGATGAAGAAAATGTTAAGAATGGTGATCAAGATCAGGGTTAGGCGCGACTCAACGAGCGAGAAAATTGGCCAGCAACGCGTGCCCTTGCTCGGTTTTGATCGACTCAGGATGAAACTGCACGGCGTCAATCGGCAGCGTTTTGTGCTGATAGCCCATGATTTCGTCGATACTGCCATCTGCCAGCGTCGTCCAAGCAGTGAGTTCAAAGTCGGCAGGTAAGGTGCCATTTTTGACCACCAGCGAATGGTAGCGGGTAACGGTAAGTGGATTGTTCAAACCGCGAAAGACACTTTTCCCATTGTGCTCAATGGCTGAGGTTTTACCATGCATTACTTGCCGTGCGCGTACCACTTCCCCACCAAAGGCTTGGGCGATCGCCTGATGGCCAAGACAGACGCCGAGGATCGGCAGTTTACCCGCAAAGTGGGCGATCGCCGCTAGAGAGATCCCTGCCTCATTGGGCGTACATGGCCCGGGGGAAATCACCAGATGGGTCGGTTGAAGACGCTCGATCTCGGCAATATCGATCTCGTCATTACGCACCACGTGCACATCAGCACCCAGTTCACAGAAATACTGGTAGAGGTTGTATGTAAACGAGTCGTAGTTGTCGATGATCAGCAGCATAAATTTGTCTTAGCCTAGATGAAAACTTTAGCATTCTACGAATCCGGCTTACAGATTCAATCAATAACACGCTTTTCCTTCACTTTATGATCCAGACGACACTTCCGCTTTGGCAGTTCATCATTATTTTCCTAAAATTACTTTAGCAATAGCTAATAAAGGAAATTAAAAATGAAGAGAACCATAGTCATTGGTGCCGGTTTAGGTGGCATGTCGGTCGTGTATGAACTCAGACAAAAATTGCCCAGCGATCATGAAGTCATGCTCATTAACGAAGGATCGGAGTTTCATTTTATTCCATCCAATCCATGGGTGGCATTGGGAGAACGCACCAAAGAGCAAGTCGTTTTAGAACTCACGCCTTATGTAAAAAAATTTAATATTCCTTTCAATGTCTCTGGTGTGGCACACATTGATGCCAAAGCATGCCGACTAAAAACGGGCGATGGTGAAGAATATCATTACGACTATTTGGTGATCTGCACAGGGCCTAAATTGGCATTTGAAGCCGTACCGGGAGCCGGACCAGAAAATGGCTTTACCCAATCGATTTGCACGGTTGATCACGCTGTTAAATCCCATCAAGCCTATCAACAGTTGGTTGAAAACCCAGGCCCCGTCATCGTTGGGGCACTGCAAGGCGCAAGTTGTTTCGGCCCGGCCTACGAATACATTCTCTCTCTGGAAAGCCAATTGCGAAAACTGAAAGTGCGCGACCGTGTTCCAATGACCTTTGTAACCAGTGAACCGTACGTGGGTCATATGGGATTGGGTGGCGTAGGGGATTCCAAAGCGCTGATGGAACATGAGTTTCGCGAGAGGGGCATCAAATGGATCTGCAACGCCAGAACCACGCACTTTGAGGACGGTACGGCACACATTGAAGAACTCAATCGCAAAGGTGAAGTGGATTTTGAACATCACCTGCCCTTCACCATGGCAATGTTTCTACCACCGTTTAAAGGCGCAGCGCCGATTGCTGCGGTTCCTGAGCTCTGTAATCCCAAAGGGTTTGTGCTCACCGACGAATATCAACGCAGCCCTGTCTACCCTGAAATTTTTGCGGCTGGCGTGTGTGTAGCCATCCCTCCCTTGGAAGAAACACCGGTTCCTGTCGGTGCACCAAAAACGGGCTTTATGATTGAATCCATGACGACGACGATTGTGGAAAACATTCTCAGCCTAGAAAAAGGCGAACAGATGCATACCAAACCGACCTTGAACGCACTATGCCTTGCTGACATGGGAGATAAAGGCGCGGCCTTTGTTGCCCTACCACAGAATCCCCCACGTAATACCAACTGGACCGGGATGGGACAATGGGTGCATTTAGCCAAAATCGCCTTCGAAAAGTATTTCCTCTACAAAGTGAAAAAAGGCACCAGCGAGCCAATCTATGAGAAGTACATTTTGAAAGCGGCAGGCATTGAACGCACTAAGTGAGTGTTAAACAGAGAAGTGATGGATGGGTGGACATAGGCCAGCATGCGCTGGCCTTGGATAGTAAGGGTTATATCCCGATCGAAATCTACTGCGTACAATCTTTGCGGAAGATAGACTCGGCCCAGTGTGGGTTATCTACGAACGGGTTGCGGTTGCCCTGAATATTCTGGATCTTGGTGTTGCGTCCAAACTCGAAATTGTCCACCGGATCTTGGCTGTTCCACTCCAGCAGCACACACACATTGCCCAGCGCGGTGCCATTGTTGGTAACAGCCGGTACGAGCTCAAGATCTGGATTGGCCGGATCGCTGCTGTCTTTACCTTCATAGCGAGTTGCCATGTAGAACATCATACGCGCCACATCGCCCTTCACTGCATCACGTGGCTCAAATGAGTCACTGTCAACGTAGTTTCCGGGCGCTTCTGTTACCGCAGAGCCGCCGTTATCGAACTCCAGATTACCTCGTCTACCATTGACCGATTCATCCGCTGGACGCAGGTGGTGGATATCGGTGTATGCGTAAGCGTTGCTGTTATCAAAGCCACCATTCGATTTCGGATAGGTATGCTCGCGGTTCCAGTTATCTTGACCCAGCGAGCCCTGACCTGATTTCTGCCCTTTCGCTTGTGAACGTCCGGTATAGAGTAGAATCACATTGTTACTGTTGTTTGGATCTTCATCGGTGATATCCAGTGCATCCCACACATCAAAGCTGCTCGAAGAGTACGGTAGCTTGATGATGCCAGTAGAGATGATTTGGTTTAGCGCCGCTTTCAGGGCATCTCCGCTCAGATCGAGCGCGCTGTCGTAGTAACCATCCGGGTTATGGGTTTCTCCCGGTGTGACCGGCGGTGTCACGATTTCCATCTGACAGGTCACGGTAGGTAACCCGCCCACCACATGAGGATCGTGGGCTTGCTGGTAAGCGGCGCTCGCACTAAACGCGCATGGAATCAGTAAAGTCAATAATGTCTTTTTCATATCTTTTGCTTAGGAGTGCAAGCACTCCTCTCCTTTAGGCAGCGAATTAGTTGAACTTACGACGTAAGAAGCCAAGGCCGAGTAACGCCAACAACGCGCCTAAGCCAGTGCTACCGCCATCCGAGTCACTGCTGTTATCAGCAACCGCCACTTGTTTACGCTCTAATACCGTGCCATCAATACTGGTGGTCACCGTATATTCACCAGCGGCAATACCCGTGATAGGCACTTCGGTCCAACCCAGTGCGATCTCAAATTCATCCAACACGTCTTTGGCAACACTGGACGAGGTAGCGACAAAAGCCGCATTGGCGTCACTAAAGCTCACCACCACTTCATCACCCACTTTGAGATAAGAAGAACCCGTGTACGCGGTGAGATCGACAAGATATTTAAAACCAGCCGTTGACGGCGCTTCGAGACGCGGCTCATTGATGGGTTCGCTTGGCAGTGCAATCGGCGTCCCAACAACGATCGGCTTATCACCAGGCAGCGTTGGGTCGACAGGATCGAGCGGCTTACCCGCAAAGGCAATGTCCACCACAACAGGATCGATTTCTGCCGCGCGGTAGGCATCTGCATAGTTCTGTCCTACGCTGTGATCAGCCGCAAACAAGGCAGATTCAGCGGCATTGATATGCCAATGGCCAGCATCCAATACGTTCGCTTTCAAACCGGCGGAAGTGAGGATGTAATCCAAATTGCCACTTTCATCACCGTTCAAACTGTTGAAGCTCTTTGGTGCAACAATATCGAGCACGTTTTCGTATCCGTAGCTGGCCTCGATCACACGGCTTTCGCTATCAAACGCTTTGTCATCGACAAACGTTTGAGCTGCGGCTTTGATGACTTTGTAACCCGCTGGCAACGAGGTGCGATTGGTCAGAACGGTGATGGCGTCTTCTTTGCCATAGCTATTGAGGTTACCGAGAATCACCTTCTCACCGTCGATGTCAGCCAGTTTCTGGCCAAGATAATCGGCAGCAGAGACGCGCAAGTTCTCACATGCACCCTGTTTATCGCTATTGGAGGTATCTTCCAAACACGCTTGATCTTTATCGACAAATTGCGTTACGGCAACCGTCAGTGTTTCGTCACGATCTTTAAAAGAGAACTCAGGCACCAGCGCATCTGGCTGAGCGATGACTTGCCCACCCTCCAAGCGCTGCTCTGGCATCGCAATCACCTGAGTGGCTTTTATACCCGCAACGCTAGGGCGATAGATGACATAGTTGCTGCTCGCCAAGCGACCGATGTGCGTAAGATCTTTCTCTTTGACTATCTCATACTTTTTCGCTTCTGGCAGTTTGGCATTGACGGCAGACACCAACTGCACGATCGCAGAGCTTTCACCAAAGCCATTGTTTTCTACCCCAATCACACCAACGATGTCCGCATCGAGTGCAACCAATGCCGCAGCCAATTTAGCCGTTTGCTGTTGCAATATCGTGGCATTTTCTGCCCCCGCAGTTTGCCCTGCGCTGAGATACGGATTCGCCTCGCCATTACCAACCAAGCTATTGAAGTATTCATCGGTATTGAACGTCGCAATGCGCACGTCGCCTGATTTCAGCACAGGCGCCTGAGTACGGTTGTTGCCACGAGCGATAAAGGTGTCGTTGTTCGCCTCTTCTGTCACATACAGACGGTAGTCAGAGTGAGAATAGCCGAGCACACCTTGCAGGTTGCTCGCGCGGTCACCCACTCGAATGTAATCTTCACTCGAACCATTTTGGTCGATGTCTGTTTTACCAAACTCAGGATACCAACTAGGTTGACCTTGAGTGTCTTTGCTAAATGATTCCACCACTAGGCGGGCATCATCATTACAATCAGCCGCTTGCGCTGCTTGTTGTGTGCCGGGGAAGAAAGATTGGTTCGGGTGGACATTCACTTTGCCCTGAGTCAGCACCAAGTTGTAACGCTGTGGTCCCTCATCAAAACTGTAGCTGCGAGACACTTTCATGTCGGTGGTGGAAGTCAGCTTCACCAACATGCCTTCGTAGCGTTCTAAGGTAAAATCAAACTCTGCGTCGTCGCTGAGTGTCGTCACCGCGACCGCGCTCACGCTTCCCGTTCCGATTTTCTCGACTGCGGTCGCAGGCATTTGTGTCCAGCCGTAGTTTTCCTCAACAGGACCTGTAACACGTACTTTGTCGCCAACGGCAAGCCCATCCACACTGGCCGCCACAAAAATACCGTCCGACGTTTTCGCATCGCTATCTGGCGTTTCATCTTGCATGAAGAAACCGACTGGTAAATCCCCGTCCAACGCTTGCGTTTGAATCGCCGTGATCACCCCTTCAACGGTAAAGCTTTCGCTAGAGATAAACTTGCCGTTGGCCGGATCGGTATAAGGCGATGCCCAGCCGCTGCCTTGCAGAGCACTGATCAGCACTTGCGGCTGTGGATCTGGATCGGGATCTGGGTCAGGATCGGGATTGGTACCACCGCCGATCTCCACGTTGCCAAAATCACTCCAATCGTTCATATCCACGGTGGCAAATTTATTCGCATCATAAGTGGTGGATGGTGAGAAGTCGGTGCGTCTTAACGTAACATCTTTGTTGAAATCTTTCCCATCTCGATTCCCGACAATATCCATGATAGTGCCATCTTTCTTAATCGCGACGTCATCGTTACCGTTAAAATAAGTAACATCAGATGCAATATCCCCTTTTTCTTTGAGGTCCGCAGCCGCTCCGCTATTGATGATCACGTAGGTTTGCCCAGAGGCCAAGGTCACGCCATCGAGAGAGAGCTTATTTCCCCAATCTTTGCCGTTGCCCGCCAGTTCCACGGTGTAGCCATCAAGCAGCACTGACGCTGCGCCGACGTTTGCAATCTCAATCGCTTTGTTGTTACCACTGCCTTCAGTGATCTCCGAGATGACGATATTGGCATGCACGCTCGGTGCAACCACCGCCCCAATAGCGGCGGCAATAAGACTTTTTTTCATTGTTAACCCTCATCGGTAAACAAGTTTTTTGATGTGTGAGTGCTCGTGTTGAGCCATCCACTTGAGAAAGAAAAAAGGGCTGACGCAGCAGCGCCAACCCTTTCAGAGCCGATCAACGACGACGGCGTAGCAGGCCTAAGCCAAGGAGTGACAGCAGGGCACCAAAGCCAAAACTACCACCAGAACCGTCGTTCTCTGGATACACTGGCTTCACATTGCTTGAGTCACGTTTAACCACCGACATTTCCAGCGCTTTGCTTTCAACGGTCTCTTGCGCTGCGCTCTTCTCAACCGCATCACGTTTGAGTGTCATGGTGAAGGTGTACTCGCCCGCATTCAGGCCAACCACGTCAAACATCACCGTTTGCGCACCATCATTGCTCAAAGTTACTTTCGGTAGCGCGACGCCTGCAGGGCGAGGCGAGATAGCGATCTCGGCTACATCACCTTTTTTCGCTTTGGCTGACACTGGGAAAGCAATGTCCGCTCGGCCACTTTTCACCGCGACAGTGACTGGGTTCTCACCCGCTTCACCATATTTATAACCAATCACCAGTAGCGCTGGGTCATGGTCTGATGAACGGAACGGCGTTTGAGCATAGAATGGATTGCTCTGTTCACTCGGTTCTTTCTTGTAGTTACCATAATCGTAGAGGTTCGATTCTGGCGCGTTGATGTGCCAATCTTTCGCATCCACTAAGCGATCTTTCATTGATGGCGAAACCAAGAGATGGTCAAGCGAACCAATTTCATTGTTAAACGAGTAACTCCATGAGGTTTCGCCTTGCGCAGTAAACAGATCGACTGCATTCAGGTAGCCATACGTCTTGGTGATGCGAGCACCTTCAGGACCATACTGTGGCTGGCCATCGATGTAGGTATAACCTGCAGCGTACAGCGCTTTGCCCGTTGGGTTACTGGTCAGAACCAACATAGGATCTTCGTGCGCGTAGGAGTTCATATCGCCCAGCAGCACTTTATCACCCGATAGCTTGGCCATCTCTTCGCCCAGATGCACCGCGGCCGCAACACGGACGTTCTCACACGCACCTTGGTAGTCGTCATCGCGAACATCGTCGGTCACTGGGTTGAAATTCGCCCAGTTCTGCCATCCTGCCCAATCTTCATAACAGGTTGAGCCTTTTGATTTCAAATGGTTGATGGCAACGGTCAGTTTCTTACCAGTATTGAGCACGCCAAAGGTCGCAGCAATGGTATTGCGCTGGAAGTTGGCGCCGCTTTCACGGATCTCACCATCTTCACCAACAATCGCGCCCCCTTCAGGGTATTCAATCATCGGTGCATGCTGCTCAGGCATCGAGATAACTTTGCCAAACTGTAGTGACACTTTTGAAGGGCGATAGATAACGCCTGTGGTGATCGCATCACTGCCGATGGTGTCGAGATCATCCAACACTTGGTCGCCATTTTTATCAAAGCCAACAAAGACATAGCGATTATGAATAGAGCGAGCATGATTGCGATCGCCATAATTTTCATAGTCATATTTAGCATTGATGGCTGCTAACAAGGTTTTGATTGCGCCAAAGTCACCAAAACCATTATTTTCCACTTCCATCAGACCGACGATGTCGGCATTCAAGCCATAGATAGCCTCAACAATTTTTGCCTGCTGACGTTCAAATTCCAGCGAGGATTTGGCACCACGGTTATCACCAAACGTGTTATCTGACCCACCGAATGGCGAGTTGAAATAGTTGAGTACGTTTTGCGTTGCCACTTTAATCACAAAGCCGTCAGAACCATTATCGGTATTGATACTTGGCGCAGTCGTACGTGGCGTATTGTGTACAATGTCACTAGTGCTCAACTGATTACTTGGCACTAAACGATACTCGTCGTAACTGTAGGTCATGACACCTTCAAGGTTTTTGACCGTATCGTTAATGCGAATATAGTTTTTCTGTGGGTCGCTATTAAACGCTGGATAATAAGGGATCTCACCGTTCTTTGGCGCAACCGCACTGTCGACAAACAGAGTACGATCTCTGTTTTGATTTAGCTGCATTAGAGATTCGAAACTGCCTGCCACGTGATCTTGGTTCGGGTGGAAGTTCGGACGTTCGTACGCAAGCACCATGTTGTTTCGGTACTGCTTTTTGTCTAGAAGCTCGAAGTCGAAGTTAAAGGCACGTGCGACATGCATGCTTTGATTGCCCTCTTTGGCATCATCCATGTCTTCAACCAGCTTAACCAGCATGCCCTCGTAACGCTCCAGCGTTTTAGCAAAAGATGCACCATCGGACTCAAGACGTTTCATTTCCGCAGGCGCAATCGTAACTTTATTGCTGTCGGTAACGACCCATTCGCCATCCGTTTCCAGTTTAAACTGCGTTTGGCCGAAGTATTCACGTACCTTACCGGTCACCGTGATCTCTTGGCCCACCATATCTGCATTGGCTTTGTTCGAGTAAACAAAAAGACCGTTGGAGGTGGCTGGATTGTTGTCTTCATCGTAGAGGAAGAAACCTTTCGAGATGCCGTTGTTGGCACTGATCAACACATGGCTAACACGTGCGGTCAACTTATAGTTTTCTTCGGTTTCGTAGAACTTATCTTCCTTAAGATCGCTGCCATGTTCTTTCTCAATCAATGGCGAGAACATCCCCGAACCTTGCACTTCAGCAAGAGTGACTTCAGTCGGAGGTGTTGGCGGCGCAGGTGGCTCAACAAACGTTGGCTTACCCAGATCAGCGAAAGTGTCCACCGCTTCAGCAGCCCAGTTCGCTTCCACAAATGCCGCATTCTGCGTCATCGCGGTATTAACGCGTTTGTAGGTAACGTCCGCGCCCCAGTTGTTGCTGTTTTCACCGATGATATCAAGCGGCGCATCTTTGCTACCGATCCAAACCGCTTCACCACCATTGAAGTTCAATGAGTCATATTTGTCTGTCGTCCAGTTACCTGTTTTCAGCAAAATGCCGCCATTTTGCTCGACATAATCCGTGAGTTCCGCAGTTGCATCGCCATTGACAATCACCAGACTCTTACCAGCAGGAATAGTCTTACCGGTCAAAATCGACGTTCCGTTGCCTTTGCCTTGACCATCACCAGAACCCGCTACCAATACCTGGTTCTTATAAGAGCTATAGAAAAGGCCGACAGTGTCGTCAAAGGTGTAATCTGTGCTACCTGTATTGGTCAGCTCAACGGCTGTGTTTTTAGCATAACTACCTGAACCATCGACATATTCCGAAATTAAAATGTGGTTAATATCCGCTAGCGCCGCGCCACTTAATACGCTACTAATCGCACCAGCAAGTAAAGTCATTTTTCTATTCATTTTTCTCATTCCCTCTGACACGATTAGAAGTAAACGCGCGCATACGCATAGGCATCTTGTGCGGCTTCACCTGCGTTTAACTCAAGCGCAATCACACTGGATTTGGTTGGTTTGTAGTTCACGCCAACGGTGCCCCACGTGCGGCTATCACCCCAGCTATACTGGTTCGCATTTAACTTCTGATTGTTTTTTCCCCACTTCTCATACTCTTCAAAGTTATAGGAAGCAGTGAACTCCAAGTTCTTGCTGAAAATGTATTTTGCAGAAGCAAGGTAGCCCTTGTTTTCTTCTGTTTCATATTCATTGTGAATGTAGGTTTTCTTCCCTGTAGTAGTATCTACAGACTGTAAGTCTTTGTTCTGTGCAATATCTTCTTTCTCGAAGAAACCATTGATACCAAGATGGATGGTATCGGTGACAGCAAATCGAGCGCCCAGACCAACTAGGCGTTGCTCGCCGTATTTTGTTGCACCGTCTGAACCACCACGGCCTTCTAGGCCAAGCACGACAGAGAAGCTGTCGTGGAAGAAACCAATATAGCCGTTAACAATATCGCCTAACTCGTCACCAGAAGAAGATTTACCACCATAGGTATAAGAGACACCCGTTTTGAGGTAGGTGAAGAATTGCCCTTCGTACTTGGCCGTGATGTCTTGGTCGCCTGCTTCGCCAGTTTCCACCGTGGTATCAAAGGTCAGGTCACCCCAGTTGTCGTAGTCATCAAACGCCGTATCGGTCAGGCCCACTTCAACGTATTGGCTAAATCGCTGACTTTGAACCACGTCATAGCCGATAAAAAGTTTGTCGATACTCAGCACTAAATCGCCCGAACCACCTGCCCAGTTTTCACGTTCGTAATCGAGCTCTAAACGGTAGTGCATGCGATCGTTTTTGCCGCGAACGCCCATGGTAGCGAATGAGTCGTCGATGAAGCTTTGGTCTTTGAAAAACTCGCCGTATTCAAAATTTGCCCCGATATGACCGCCAACGCCGACTTCACCATATAATTTCAGGTAATCACCATTATCATCCTGATAAATAGTGGCAGCATTCACTGCGGTCGCCATACATAGCGAAGATATCGCTATTGCCACTGCATTTCGTTTTAACATTGCTATTTCCTTGTATCTTAAAATCCAACTTGGAATGATGTTCTGTATGGTAAACAGGGCTCTGTTATTTCATTGATTGGCCAACAGGATATTTATCGGTCAAATTTTAGGCACACAAAGCCGTGCTCGCTTCTTTCGCTGCGAGGAGAGGTTCCGTTTAACCAGATCTTATCTAAACTGGACTAATGTCTCTCTTTTATGCAAAAAGAAAAGAGATAAGCATATTAAATGCGAAATGTTTCACAATTATAAAAGTATTAATACGAAGGGTTTTATACTTTCAACAAATATCGTTGTTAATATAATCAACAATAACTCAACATTTTCAAAGTTAGAGCAAACGCTCAGTTTTGAATTTTCAAATATGATAAAGAGGCGGGATATATTAGCGATAGGTATATTAGTGCGAGCAAGAATCGAGTAGGAGGAGGCCTCACGGCCTCCGTCCTCTCACACCACCGTACAAGCGTGGGTCGCATACGGCGGTTCCGAATACACTTTTAGTGACTCATACCCATCTCTCAATGAGTAAAGCCCCCTCTCCTCGAACCATTTGATTGGCATTGCGTGATTCAACTGGGGCGAGAGTGCTAAGCGCCACCACCCTTTATCTGACATCGCCAGCTTCCACGCATTTCGCTCTGTTACACCTTGTCGTTGTAACCATGTCGCTATGCTGTATCTGCGTTTGCGCTGTTTCAGGCGGTAGCATCTCAACCGACGCCGTATCCATTCGTCTAAGCGCTGCATCGCACTTTGACCTATGGCGAGCTTGAAGTAGTGCTGCCAACCTCGTAGGTATTGGGTTAACTCGGTGAGGATTACCGACAACTCTCGACCTCGATTTCGCTTCGTTATTTTCCGCACTCGCTTCTTCATTTGAGCTTGTGCCGATTTTGATATCTGGAGGGTTCCGTCTATCTTGAAGCTATGGCTTAGGTAAGCTCGCTCCGTCACTCTTGTTGCTGCACTTTTCTCACGATTTACCGTGAGCTTTAGCTTCTGCTCCAAGAACTCCGTTATCGACTCTTTGACTCGATGGGCGGCTTCCTCACTAAGAACGTAGATTTGGCAGTCATCTGCATATCGACAGAACTTATGCCCTCTTCGCTCTAACTCTTTGTCCAGTTCATCTAATACAATATTGGAAAGTAACGGAGATAATGGCCCACCCTGTGGTGTTCCTCGTTGTCTTCGCTCTACTAACCCATCTCGCATTAAGCCTGCCTGTAGATAGGACCTGATGAGCTTTAATACTCGTTTATCACTAATGTCCTTAGATAATCTGTGCATCAGCCTATCATGGTTCACCGTGTCGAAGTATTTGGCTAGATCGATATCCACTACATAACCCCGCCCTTCTCTGATATAGCGGCTTGCTGCCGCAAGCGCATGATGCGCACTGCGGTTCGGCCTGAACCCGTAGCTGCTGTTGGAGAACGTCGGCTCATAGAGCTCTGACAGTACTGATGTGATCGCCTGTTGGACTATCCTATCCAGTACCGTAGGGATACCTAATTGCCTGACGCCACCATTCGGCTTGGGGATTTCTACACCCAGAACTGGTTGAGGTTGGTAGCTTCCGTCCAGAAGACTCTGGCGGAGCGCTTGCCCATTTGAAGCTTGTCGAAGTTTAGAGATGGTCGCTGTGATGTCGAGTCTGTCGACACCTGCGCACCCCTTGTTCTTCTTCACGCGTCGAAGGGCATGGTTCAAATTCGCTGAGGAGCTGATTTGTTCCATCAGCGGAGTGGGGGTCACCAAGACTCGTCCTCCTTTCTACGCCGATCATGCTTGTCATTCTTCGTGACCATGAGCTTTACTTGCGGTATTGCCTATTGGGACGTAGAGATGTTTTCCATCTTGCTATGACTCCACATCATTGAGTAAATAGTGACTGCTTCTTGATATATTCAGTTCTGGCCTTCCTTTGAGTTGTACTTCCTCAAAGTACTATGCCTTCTGCTGACTTCTCATTGCCCATCACACAACATCACTGCTGTGTTGGTCTCATCTGAGACAGGCAATGAGCTCTCCCGAGGTAAGACGTTGCTCTTTCCCTTGGTCATGCCTGATTTACCTATACACACTTCCCGTCGAGGCATTGGGCTATTCTATCTATTGCTAGGTTACCCAAGTTGTACAGGCCTACTATCAGGTTTCTGTTCGTCACAACCAAGTTTTGCCGTTTGCTTCCTTCAGGTTTCACCTCACGGTGAACACCCTTGCATAGGCTAACGGTTCTCGCTCGACTGAGCCCGTAGAGGACTTTCACCTCCTAGATCAACGCCATGCTCGGCGCACAATAATAAAAAAGGCCGCACTGATTGGCGACCTTTTATTATTTGCAAAATATTTCTGATTTATGGACGCGTCACAAAACCCACGGCTTGATAAACTTGTTTCAATGTTTGTGCGGCGCGTGCCGACGCTTTTTCTGCACCTTGACGCATCACTTCATTCATATAAGTGCGATCTTGGCGAATGCGATGGTACTCGGCTTGAATCGGCTCAAGCATCGCCACCAGTGCTTCACCAACGTCTTTCTTAAATGGACCATACATTTCCACGCCTTGGTACTTGGCTTCGATCTCTGCAAAGCTCATCCCTGTGGCTGCTGAGTACAACCCCATCAGATTCGAGATGCCCGCTTTGTTATCCCAATCATGGGCGATGCGTGGCGGCGTTTCGGTATCCGTTTGCGCTTTGTTGATCTTCTTGAGGATCGATTTTGGATCTTCCAGCAGAGTGATCACGTTTTTGCGGTTGTCATCCGATTTCGACATCTTCTTCGTCGCATCCTGCAAGCTCATCACGCGTGCGTTCACGGTTGGAATGTATGGCTCAGGAATAGTGAAAATCGGGTTTTCTGGTGCGTAGATGTTGTTGAAACGAGTGGCAATATCGCGTGCCAGTTCTAGATGTTGCTTCTGATCGCTGCCCACGGGTACTTGGTGCGCACCGTAAAGGAGGATATCTGCCGCCATCAATACTGGGTAGCCAAATAAGCCGACGTTCACATCGTTGGCATAACGGGCAGATTTGTCTTTAAACTGAGTCATGCGGCTCAATTCGCCCATTTGTGTGTAGCAGTTAAGAAGCCAACCAAGCTGAGCATGCTCTGGTACATGGGACTGAACAAATAGCGTGCTCTTCTTCGGATCAACACCAACAGCGAGACAGATAGCCAGAGCGTCCAGAGTCGCCTCATGCAATGCTTTCGGATCTTGTCGAACCGTGATGGCATGAAGATCAACCACGCAATATTGGCAATCATAGTCGTCTTGCATCTGCTGCCATTGACGTAGAGCACCCAAGTAGTTACCGATACTTAGTTCACCTGACGGTTGAACACCACTCAATACAATGGGTTTGCTCATGAAATGCTTCCTTTGACTTCTTAATCTTAAATAAATGAAAAACCGTGCAGACTCGGCGCACGGTTTCCTCAGTGTACTCATTGATGAGTATTTTTCTAGTGGTTTTCACTGCATTGGGCCGAGACGAATCGCACTTCAAGCAGAAACGAGCACCACATCAAGCAGTTGGGCTAAAGAATCCGCGACATAATCAGGGTTGGAGTTGGCTATTGGCTCTCCGTGATTATAGCCATACGTCAAACCAAACGAGGCACAACCAGCATTTTTCGCCGCAAGAATGTCGTTTTTCGAGTCGCCGACCATCAGCATTTGCGCAGCATCCAATTGATGCTTTTCCAGCAGCCAGTTGAGCGCCATCGGGTTGGGCTTGCGCTCAGCAAAAGTATCTCCACCGATCACATCCACAAAATAGTCGGCGATACCGTGTTGCACTAAAACATCAGGAACAAATTTGCTCGGTTTATTGGTAACCAGCGCCATTTTTATGCCCGCACGATGCAGCTCTTGCAGCGTCTCTTTGACCGTCGGGTACAAATGACTCAAGCGATGCCCTGTCTGCTGATAGAAATCGTCAAACAGCTCGCGCGCTTTGCCACGTAGCTCATCACTCAAACTCGGATCAATGGTCAAGTTTTGACTCAGCGCACGACCAATCAAGATATCAGCCCCGTTGCCAACGTAATCGCGCACCTGCACTTCACTCACACTAGGAAAGCCCAAGGCTTGCACCGCTTGATCCGCGGCGACCGCCAGATCAGGCACGCTGTCAAGCAATGTGCCATCAAGATCGAAAGCGATCAGTTGAATGTCTTGTTGAAACATAAAATGGAAACTCTCTAAAAAACGAAGGATGGGCATGCCCATCCTTTCTATATGACCGTTACGGCTACTATACCTGCCTGCTTACTGTGACGCCAGTCTCTGACGCACCGCTTCAAAAAGGCAAATACCTGACGCCACCGATACATTGAGGCTAGAGACACTGCCCGCCATCGGAATTTTGATTAAGTCATCGCACGTTTCCCGGGTCAAGCGGCGCATGCCGTCACCTTCAGCGCCCATGACTATCGCCAACGGGCCAGTCAATTTAGCTTGATAAATATCGTGCGTCGCCTCACCGGCCGTGCCAACAAACCAGATGCCTTTTTCCTGCAGATGACGCATGGTGCGCGCTAAGTTGGTCACGCGAATAAGCGGCACCGTTTCGGCTGCGCCGCACGCCACTTTGCTCACCGTCGCGGTCATTGGCGCTGATTTGTCTTTCGGCACAATCACCGCAGCCACACCAGCCGCGTCCGCATTACGTAGACACGCGCCTAAGTTATGCGGATCGGTCACCCCATCCAACACCAGCAATAGTGGCGTCGTATGCTGAGCTAAAATGTCATCCAGATCGTTTTCGTTCAACTGCTTAGCGGGTTTCACTTTGGCGATAATGCCCTGATGGTTCGCGCCATGCGCTTTGTCATCTAAGGTTTTGCGTGCCATTTGCTGAATGGAAACACCCACCATTTGCAGCTCGCTTAAAATCGGCATCAGGCGATCGTCCTGACGGCCTTTCAGCACATAGGCTTCAATAAAACGTTCTGGCTCACGCGCTAAAACCGCTTTTACCGCGTGAATACCGTAAATAAATTCATTACTCATTGCTTAACCTGTTTACTCGTGTAGAAGACCACTGCCTGCTCACTCAGCCGCTTTTGCGTTGTGCTTGGTTTTCTTTGGCTTACTGTGTGGTTTTTTCTTACGCGCTTTTTTTACTTTCTGCTTTTTGTCTGCCCCTTCAACGGGGGCAGGACGTTTGGTCGGCTCGATCACTGGCTCATGGTGCATGGCTTTGCCAGAGGCCTTAGCGATGCCTTTTTTCTTCGCTTTGGCCTTTTCTTTCGCTTCAGCAACACGTTTTTTCGCGGTTTTCCCTTCGCCGCGTAGCTTACGGCTGGTTTCAACCAATTCAAAGTCAATTTGTCTAGCGTCCAGATTGACCGACAGCACCTTCACTTTCACGGCATCGCCGAGACGATAGATGTGCCCGAAGCTTTCTCCGATCAATCGCTGGCCAATCGGATCAAACTGATAGTAGTCGTTCGCTAACGTCGAAATGTGCACTAAGCCATCGATGTGCAGCTCGGTTAAGCGCACAAAGAAACCAAAACTGGTGACATTGGCAATCACACCGTCGAGTTCATCGCCAACGTGATCTTGCATGTACTCACACTTAAGCCAATCAGCCACCTCGCGAGTCGCATCATCAGCACGGCGTTCAGTCATCGAGCACTGCTCACCGTAGAAATCCATGTCATCGAAAGAGTAGTGATAACCGCCCGTCGGCGTCCAACGGTCCTGATTACGCCCCTCTTCTTTGGCAATCAGGTATTTGATTGCACGATGCAGCAAGAGATCCGGATAGCGGCGGATAGGCGAGGTAAAGTGCGCGTAACGCTTCAGCGCCAAGCCAAAGTGACCCGCGTTGTCGGCATTGTATACCGCCTGCTTCATCGAGCGCAGCAGCATGGTTTGGATCAACTCTTTATCGGCTCGCTCACCGATCTGTTTGACCAGATCAGCGTAATCGGTCGGCGAGGGTTCTAAGCCACCTTTCAGATCAAGCCCTAGCTCGCTGAGAAAGTCGCGGAAACCTTGCAAACGCAGCTCTCCAGGAGATTCGTGAACGCGGTACAGAGCGGGCTCTTTGGCTTTTTCCACCAAAGAGGCCGAAGCGATGTTCGCCATGATCATACACTCTTCGATGATCTTGTGTGCGTCATTGCGAATCACAGGTTCAATGCTTTCTATCTTGCGCTCAGGGTTGAAAATGAACTTGGTTTCCACCGTTTCAAACTCAATCGCACCGCGCTGATCACGAGCCGCTTTGAGCACTTTGTACATCGCATGCAGCTCTTCCAGATGCGGTACTAACGCTGCGTAGCGTTCACGTAACTCCTCATCGCCCTCAAGAATGTCGCTCACCTTGGTGTAGGTCAAACGGGCGTGCGAATTCATCACGGCTTCGTAATGTTTGTACCCTGAGAGTTTGCCGGTGTCGGAAATGGTCATTTCGCACACCATGCAGAGGCGATCGACTTGGGGGTTCAAAGAACACAAGCCATTTGACAGTACTTCCGGCAACATCGGAACAACCTGAGACGGGAAGTAGACGGAGTTACCGCGGTTAATGGCTTCTTTGTCGAGCGCCGTATCTGGACGCACGTAGTAACTCACATCGGCAATCGCTACCCACAAGCGCCAGCCACCGCCTTTTTTCTTCTCGCAGTAAACGGCATCGTCGAAGTCGCGTGCATCTTCACCATCAATGGTAACGAGTGGCAGTTGGCGCAGATCCACGCGCCCAACTTTGGCCTCTTCAGGCACTTCTTCGCCTAAGTTGGCGATTTGCTTTTCCACTTCCTGCGGCCATTCGTGTGGGATCTGGTGGGTGCGAATCGCAATCTGCGTCTCCATGCCCGGCGCCATGTTCTCGCCTAAGACTTCCACTACTTTGCCCATCATGCCACGAGAGCGGGCACCACGGTCGGTGATCTCAATAACGACCACGTTGCCCATACGCGCACCCGCTTTCAGTTCATTCGGGATCAGAATATCTTGGCTAATGCGCGAGTCATCTGGCACCACATAAGAGTAGCCATACTCAAGGAAGAAACGGCCGACGATTTGCGATTGACGCTCTTCAAGAATGCGTACAAGACGACCTTCACGACGCCCTCGCTTGCTGTTGTCGGTCGGTTGCACCAAAACATAATCGCCGTGGATCACGCTACGCATCTGGTGGTGTGGCAGCAAGATGTCATCATCTTTGTTGGTGCTGCCATCCGGCCTTACCCAGCCGTGCCCGTCTTTGTGTCCAATCACGTAACCTTTGATCATTTCCAGCTTTTCAGGCAAGGCATAGCACTGACGACGCGTAAACACCAATTGCCCGTCGCGCTCCATGGCACGCAAGCGGCGTCTTAGCCCTTCGTACTGTTCTTCATCTTTGAGATGCAGCGCTTCAAACAAATCGTTGCGATTCATCGGAACGCCAGCCTGCGCGAGGAATTCAAGAATGAACTCCCTGCTCGGAATGGGATTTTCGTAGTTTTCTGATTCACGATCAGCAAAAGGATCGTTTTGAATTACGTCTGACATAGGCACGCCTATTTAGCAAGGAAGGTATAGCGTTAGTATATCCGAGTCTCTCGATAAGCTACAGAATTGCTTTGAAAAAGAATGGCTACGCTCTAGCAAGAAGAATCATCAGTTCTGCATTATCACTCAATAAATCGTCAATCGTGCATTGATCCAGTTCCGCTAAAAACGCTTGTTTTGCACGCGCCAATCGCTCTTTTAAACGGCATGCAGGGGTGATGTGACAAAACTCGGCTGAACAGTTCACCAGTACCAAAGGTTCTAAGTCTCTCACTACCTCCCCGACCGAGATCGTGCTAGCCGGACGATTGAGACAAATACCGCCGTTTTTTCCTCGCACGGTTTGGATGTAGCCGAGTTGACCAAGACGATTAATCACCTTCACTAGATGGTTTCGAGAAACTGAAAATAGATCAGTTACTTCGGTAATATTAGTCAATTGATTTTCTGGTAAGGAAGCAAGATAAATCAGGGTACGTAAACCGTAATCGGTAAAACTGGTCAGTTGCATTTTGCTCTCCTGTGTTGTTTTGAAAGTCTAAAACTTTTCTTGCGTGAAAGATACATTTGAGATACAACTTTAAACATGCATTGATAATGCAACTTAAAACTTATTACTAATAAAAAACTGCTCACTCTCTTCAAAGGAAGTCCGCTATGCTCAGCGAAAACACCATCCAGATTGTTAAATCCACCGCGCCACTTCTGGCAAAAACGGGTCCTCAATTGACCGCGCATTTCTACCAACGCATGTTTACCCATCACCCCGAGCTCAAAGAAATTTTTAACATGAGTAATCAGCGTAACGGCGATCAGCGAGAAGCTTTGTTTAATGCAATTTGCGCGTATGCCAACAACATCCACAACCTTCCTGCCCTACTAGGATCGGTCGAAAAAATCGCCCACAAGCATTCCAGCTTTCTCATCTCTGCCGAGCAATACCAGATTGTTGGCAGCCACTTGCTTGCCACCATTGATGAACTTTTTTCGCCAGGAGAAGCGGTGCTCGATGCATGGGCCGAAGCATATGGCGTGCTAGCCAATGTCTTTATTGCCCGAGAAGAGCAGATTTATCAGCATAATGAAGCGCAAGAAGGCGGATGGCGTGGAGTACGCGAATTTGAATTGATCGATAAACACTATGAAAGCAGCACCATTTGCAGCTTCGTTTTCAAACCCACCGATGGCTTAAATGTTGCTCGCTATAAACCGGGGCAATACATTGGCATTCATATCCAGCACCCAAGCCTTGAGCATCAAGAGATCCGTCAATACAGTTTATCAAGTGCGCCACAAGAGGGGGTCTATCGTATTTCTGTGAAACGTGAGCCCAGCGGTTTGGTATCCAACTATCTGCACGATACACTGCAAGTAGGCGAAACAGTCAAGCTCACCGCACCTGCGGGGGATTTTTACCTCGACATCACGCCCCAAACTCCAGTCGTGCTTATCTCTGCAGGTGTCGGTCTAACTCCAATGCTTGCTATGCTGGAAAGCTTATCTGAGCATCGAGCGCCGCTTACTTGGGTGCATGCAACGGAAAATGGCCAGCAGCACGCCTTTAAACAACACGCCAAGGCTTTAGTTTCCAAGCTCGAACAAGGACAGACGGCAATTTGGTACAATCAGCCAAGTACCGAAGACCGTCTCGGCGATGATTTCCATTTCACGGGTTTGGTCAATCTTGATGAGATTCGCGACAAGCTACAAGCAGAGCATGCGCAAGTTTACCTTTGTGGACCCATTGGCTTTATGCAATATGCCGCCAAGCAGTTGGTCACGCTTGGTCTCACCAGCGAGCGAATCCATTACGAGTGTTTTGGCCCACATAAAGTGATGTAACTTGGCTAGTTGAACATTAAGACTCAACAGAATCGAGTAGGAGGAGGCCTCACGGCCTCCGTCCTCTCACACCACCGTACAAGCGTGGGTCGCATACGGCGGTTCCGAATACACTTTTAGTGACTCATACCCATCTCTCAATGAGTAAAGCCCCCTCTCCTCGAACCATTTGATTGGCATTGCGTGATTCAACTGGGGCGAGAGTGCTAAGCGCCACCACCCTTTATCTGACATCGCCAGCTTCCACGCATTTCGCTCTGTTACACCTTGTCGTTGTAACCATGTCGCTATGCTGTATCTGCGTTTGCGCTGTTTCAGGCGGTAGCATCTCAACCGACGCCGTATCCATTCGTCTAAGCGCTGCATCGCACTTTGACCTATGGCGAGCTTGAAGTAGTGCTGCCAACCTCGTAGGTATTGGGTTAACTCGGTGAGGATTACCGACAACTCTCGACCTCGATTTCGCTTCGTTATTTTCCGCACTCGCTTCTTCATTTGAGCTTGTGCCGATTTTGATATCTGGAGGGTTCCGTCTATCTTGAAGCTATGGCTTAGGTAAGCTCGCTCCGTCACTCTTGTTGCTGCACTTTTCTCACGATTTACCGTGAGCTTTAGCTTCTGCTCCAAGAACTCCGTTATCGACTCTTTGACTCGATGGGCGGCTTCCTCACTAAGAACGTAGATTTGGCAGTCATCTGCATATCGACAGAACTTATGCCCTCTTCGCTCTAACTCTTTGTCCAGTTCATCTAATACAATATTGGAAAGTAACGGAGATAATGGCCCACCCTGTGGTGTTCCTCGTTGTCTTCGCTCTACTAACCCATCTCGCATTAAGCCTGCCTGTAGATAGGACCTGATGAGCTTTAATACTCGTTTATCACTAATGTCCTTAGATAATCTGTGCATCAGCCTATCATGGTTCACCGTGTCGAAGTATTTGGCTAGATCGATATCCACTACATAACCCCGCCCTTCTCTGATATAGCGGCTTGCTGCCGCAAGCGCATGATGCGCACTGCGGTTCGGCCTGAACCCGTAGCTGCTGTTGGAGAACGTCGGCTCATAGAGCTCTGACAGTACTGATGTGATCGCCTGTTGGACTATCCTATCCAGTACCGTAGGGATACCTAATTGCCTGACGCCACCATTCGGCTTGGGGATTTCTACACCCAGAACTGGTTGAGGTTGGTAGCTTCCGTCCAGAAGACTCTGGCGGAGCGCTTGCCCATTTGAAGCTTGTCGAAGTTTAGAGATGGTCGCTGTGATGTCGAGTCTGTCGACACCTGCGCACCCCTTGTTCTTCTTCACGCGTCGAAGGGCATGGTTCAAATTCGCTGAGGAGCTGATTTGTTCCATCAGCGGAGTGGGGGTCACCAAGACTCGTCCTCCTTTCTACGCCGATCATGCTTGTCATTCTTCGTGACCATGAGCTTTACTTGCGGTATTGCCTATTGGGACGTAGAGATGTTTTCCATCTTGCTATGACTCCACATCATTGAGTAAATAGTGACTGCTTCTTGATATATTCAGTTCTGGCCTTCCTTTGAGTTGTACTTCCTCAAAGTACTATGCCTTCTGCTGACTTCTCATTGCCCATCACACAACATCACTGCTGTGTTGGTCTCATCTGAGACAGGCAATGAGCTCTCCCGAGGTAAGACGTTGCTCTTTCCCTTGGTCATGCCTGATTTACCTATACACACTTCCCGTCGAGGCATTGGGCTATTCTATCTATTGCTAGGTTACCCAAGTTGTACAGGCCTACTATCAGGTTTCTGTTCGTCACAACCAAGTTTTGCCGTTTGCTTCCTTCAGGTTTCACCTCACGGTGAACACCCTTGCATAGGCTAACGGTTCTCGCTCGACTGAGCCCGTAGAGGACTTTCACCTCCTAGATCAACGCCATGCTCGGCGCACAACAACAAAGCCCACTCAGCGAAGTGGGCTTTATTATAAAGAGTGAGAAAATTTGATTGCTACCAGAAGGTGTCGCGCCGCTTGGCTCTGGCAATAATGTTCTCTGGCATGCGCTGCTCCAAACCTTGCCGCAACATTGAGATGCGCTGATGCTGCCTTTGATCCGCCGTGACGGAGTTATATAGCCAGCGATAGGCGTCTTCGTAGTCTAAAGGGCTGCCATAATCACGAAGTAGTAGCTCCGCTAGGTGTATCCGAGCATTTAAATTGCCCATGGCAGCGGCCTCACGTAAGTAAGGAATGGCGCGCTCTTTATCTTGTTGCACCAAAGTTCCACGTGAATAGTAACGACCCAATTGCTCTAGCGCAGCAGGTAAGCCTTGATGCGCGGCATTTTCCATGTAGTAGAGACCGAGTTCGACGTCTTGGTCAACACACACACCCCACGCCAACATATCACCGTACAGAAACTCGTACGCGGGTAAGCTGATCCGTGTAGCACGCGCGACAATATCTTCCACCAGCTGACAATTGTCTGCCCGTACTCGTTCCAGGTGCTTATTCTGCTCAATCAGCTTGATAAGCTCTGCTTCGGTATAGATGGGTACTGGCACCCCGACATCAGCAACACTGGCTTTAGTAAAAGGAGCACTCAACACCAACAGTAGCGAAGCAGCCACCGTTCGTAATTTCATATTCATCACTCTTTAATGTTTATCTGGCAACCAGGATCTCCGGAGGATCTCGCGGGCTTGATAACATTATCGGCACCGTATCGCACAGCTTTAGACAAAAGTTGCCATCCACAGGCAATAGATTGCCACGCCGTGATGACATTTGCACCAGTTAGCTCAAAAAAAGCACAAGACAAACTGTTGGGATAAAAAAACCGACCATCGTGGTCGGTTTCTTATCATTCGTGAGCAAAGATTAAGATTCGAATGGGTGAACCTTAATGATGGTCTCATTGCGATCTGGGCCAGTAGAGATAATGTCTACCGGTACGCCAGTGAGTTCTTCGATACGCTTGATGTAATCGATCGCCGCTTTTGGTAAATCTGCCAGTGATTTAGCGCCAAAAGTACTCTCTGACCAACCCGGCATGGTTTCGTAGAGTGGCGTCGCTTTCTCAAACGCTTCAGCCGCCATTGGAGAGACTTCTAGAATTGAACCATCTTCCATTTGGTAAGCGGTACAAATTTTCAGCTCTTTCAGGCCATCCAGTACATCCAACTTAGTCAGGCAGAAACCAGACACTGAGTTGATTTGAATCGCGCGACGCATCGCAACAGCGTCAAACCAGCCACAACGACGCTTACGACCAGTGGTTGCACCAAACTCATGCCCTTTCACACCTAAGTGCTCACCGACATCGTCAAACAGTTCGGTTGGGAATGGGCCGGCACCAACGCGCGTACAGTAAGCTTTTGCGATACCCAGAATGTAACCTAGGTAACGAGGACCAAAACCAGAGCCTGCAGCCACACCACCAGCAGTGGTGTTAGATGAAGTCACGTAGGGGTAAGTACCGTGGTCGATGTCGAGTAGCGTTCCTTGAGCACCTTCGAACATGATCTTGTCGCCACGCTTACGTGCTGCGTCAAGTTCGTCAGTCACGTCAATCACCATAGACGTAAGCAGCTCAGCATAACCTTTTGCTTGCTCAAGCACTTCATCGTAGCTTACTGGTTCCGCTTTGTAGAAGTTCACGAGTTGGAAGTTATGGTACTCCATCACTTCTTTCAGTTTTTCTGCAAAGGATACCATATCGAACAAGTCACCCACGCGCAGACCGCGGCGAGCCACTTTATCTTCGTACGCTGGACCAATACCACGACCCGTAGTACCAATCGCTTTCTTACCACGCGCAATTTCACGCGCTTGGTCGAGCGCAACGTGGTATTGAAGAATCAGAGGACAAGCTTCAGAAATGAACAGACGTTCGCGAACTGGAATACCACGCTCTTCAAGAGGTTTCATCTCTTTGATGAGCGCTTCAGGTGAAAGCACAACGCCGTTACCGATAACGCATTTAACGTTATTACGCAGAATACCTGATGGGATTAAGTGGAGAACGGTTTTCTCACCGTCGATTACAAGAGTGTGACCAGCATTGTGACCGCCTTGGTAGCGAACCACATACTTTGCATCTTCAGTCAAAAGGTCAACGATTTTGCCTTTACCTTCGTCACCCCATTGGGTGCCCAGAACGACTACGTTATTTGCCATCTTTCCAAATCTGATTGATAGTTAAAAAAGGATTCTAGCACCGAATTACGCGTCTTGCAGTCATTTTTTGTTCACACAGCCAGGGTCCAAAAGAGTGAAAAAACACATGCATACTTTTTCATCACACGCTTCACTGCTACCATGCTCTCTTGCTTCTTAGATGGGTATTTATTCTATGGCAGATTCACTTTGGATCGCATTGGGGCTTGTTTTGATTGTTGAAGGGCTGGGACCTTTGCTCGCACCTCGAGGATGGCGCAGCATGGTGGCACAGCTCAGTGAACAACCCGACCATCAGTTGCGCCGTATTGGCGGTTGCCTAGTGGTTGCAGGGGCTGTGATTGCTTACATGATGAGTCACGGATAAAAAAAGGCTCCAACAACGGGAGCCTTTCGATTTGTGCGGTTTAGCGCTTACTTAGCTTCAACGCCTTTACCACTGTTCATATACTGGAAGAAATCACTCTTCGGATCCAAAACCAGAATATCGTTCTTGGAGCTAAAGGATTTCTCATAGGCTCTTAGAGAGCGTAAGAAACTGAAGAACTCAGGATCTTTGTTGTACG
This sequence comes from Vibrio navarrensis, assembly GCF_015767675.1. Taxonomy (NCBI): domain Bacteria; kingdom Pseudomonadati; phylum Pseudomonadota; class Gammaproteobacteria; order Vibrionales; family Vibrionaceae; genus Vibrio; species Vibrio navarrensis. The sequence goes on from NZ_CP065217.1 coordinate 3,244,961, forward strand.
CTTCAGAGTAGATCTTCGCCGCTTTAGCATCAGCATCACCGCGAGTTACGCGAGCCGTTTTATCCGCTTCCGCTAAGATAGTCGCCACTTCAAGTTCAGCTTGAGCGCGAATGACTTCGGCTTTTTCACGACCTTGAGAGCGGTGTTTACGAGCTACTGACTCACGTTCAGCACGCATACGACGATAGATAGACTCACTGATCTCATCTGGGAGGTTGATTTTCTTAATACGGAAATCAACCACTCTCACGCCTAAATCTTTCAGTGCGCCTTTACGCGTATCTTCCAACACATTTTCCATCACTTGGTCACGCTGACCATCGATTTCCAATGCTTGTTTCGCAGCCTCAGTCGTGACGACTTCGTCATCAGCACTTTCCGGCAAGACATCTTTATTACGTGGGCCCGAAACAATTTGTTTGATTTCACGAGAACCGATTTCAGAACGAAGAATGTCTGTCACTTTACGCTCTAACAGTGCTTGTGCCGTCAATGCATTGCCACCACCCGTTGCCAAGTAGTATTGACCAAAGTCTTCAATACGCCATTTGACATAGGTATCGATGATCACATCTTTTTTCTCTGAAGTCACGAAACGGTCAGAGCGGCCATCCATTGTTTGGATGCGCGCATCTAACGTTCTTACTCGATCAAACAGTGGCATTTTAAAATGCAAACCCGGTTCGTAGATTCGAGCAATTTCATTGTTATCTTTCAGAATACGACCGAAACGGACAACAATACCGCGCTCACCTTCAGGGATAACAAACAAGGACATAAGTAGTGACGCAAGGGCAATCACCAACACAGGGATCATTAATTTACGCATGATTAGTATCTCCCTTGACGTGAGCCAGTGTTGCGCGACTGCGTACTCTGCACATCATCACTGTTACTCTGAGACTCTAGTTGAATCTGGTCGTACGCCGCCGAAGACGGATCTTTACGCTTACTCTCTGCTTGACCACTTTGGCTGGTCAGCTTATCAATCGGCAGATAGAGCAGATTGCCACTCGATTGCGAATCAATCAGCACTTTCGATGTGTTTGAGTACACTTCTTCCATCGTATCAAGGTAGAGACGATCACGGGTAACCGCTGGAGCCGCTTGGTACTCAGGGAGCAGTTTTTCAAACTGTGCCACTTGACCCAATGCTTCGTTAACCGTGCGTTCGGTATAACCTTGCGCTTCTTTCTTCAAACGTTCTGCTCGGCCTGTTGCTTTAGGCAGAATTTCGTTCTTATACGCTTCAGACTCACGAATGAAACGCTCTTCATCTTCTCGCGCCGCAATCGCATCATCGAACGCATCTTTCACTTGCTCTGGCGGACGAGCCGACTGGAAGTTGACATCGACAATCATTAAGCCCATATCATAGCTATCAATGATTTGATTCAAGGTCGTTTGGGTACTTTGGCGAATTTGCTGACGGCCACTGGTTAAGATGCTGTCCATCAAAGAATCACCAACCACGGCACGTAACGCTGAGTCGGTTGCTTGGCGTAAGCTATCGTCAGCATTAGTCACACGATACAAGTACTTGTATGGATCAGACACGCGATATTGTACATCCATGCCGACAGTGACCACGTTTTCATCTTTGGTCAACATCAAACCCGATGCACGCAGTGAGCGAATCGCTTGTACGTTAACGGCAGTCACTTCATCAACAAAGCGAGGACGCCAGTTCAAACCTGGATCAACGATACGATCATACTTACCTAAGCGCAGCACGACGCCACGCTCAGCTTCACCAATCGTATAGAAACCAGAAAAGAACCACACTGCAACAGCGATTGCAGCAATGACTCCAAAGCCAATTGCGCTACCACCAGAGAATGAAGGGCCTTTGCCTCCTTTGTTGCCAAACTTGCCACCCAGCTTTTGACTTAGCTTGTTAAACACTTCATCCAAATCCGGCGGCCCTTGGTCTCGGCCCCCCGGACGCTGGCCACCGCGATTATTGTTACCCCAAGGGTCATTATCGCGGCCATTATTGCCGTTGTTATTTCCAGGCTCATTCCACGCCATTAGAAAGCTCCATCATTTGATATGACGTTATACTGTAGCAGTCCTTTAAGTAACGATAAAGTCACGCAAAACTGCCCCTTCTTTTTTTTCAAGTCTAGACCAATCTACTTGCTGCATTCGAATATCGATCAACAAGTTACCATCTTGGTCGTATCCTTCCTGCTGAATACACTTCATTTGGAAAAATATACTGCGAAGTCTTCCTTGATGCTGTGGAGGGATTCGCAACTGATATTCGATGATCTGGGACGCTAACCGTTCGGTGAGCGCCGCGAACAACAAGTCGATGCCCTTTCCTTCCATTGCTGAGACCCAAACAACACGAGGAACACCTTCATCATCACGCTCGATACGTGGATGCTGATCTTCCATGTTGTCGATCTTGTTCATCACGACCAAAGTCGGGATTTCATGTGCATCAATTTCCGTCAACACATCGTGAACAGCTTGAATATTCTCACGAAAACGCTCATCACTGGCATCAACAACATGTAACAAAATGTCAGCTTCTTGCGTCTCTTGCAAGGTGGCTTTAAATGCAGCCACTAAATCATGTGGCAGATGTCGAATAAAGCCAACGGTGTCAGCCAAAATTGCAGGGCCAACATCCATCAAGTCGATTTTACGCAGCGTAGGATCCAACGTGGCAAACAGTTGATCCGCGGCATAAACACCGGCTTCGGTAATGCGGTTAAATAGGGTAGATTTACCCGCGTTGGTGTACCCGACCAATGAAAGGGTGGGTATTTCGGCGCGATTTCGAGCACGACGCCCCTGTTCACGTTGCTTCGATACCTTTTCTAGGCGGCGAAGAATCGCTTTGATCCGCTCACGCAATAAACGGCGGTCTGTTTCTAGCTGGGTTTCACCCGGTCCTCGCAGACCAATACCACCTTTTTGTCTTTCCAGATGCGTCCAACCACGAATTAAGCGAGTAGATATATGTCTCAGTTGAGCCAGTTCGACTTGAAGTTTACCTTCATGGGTTCGTGCTCGTTGAGCGAAGATATCAAGAATTAGGCCTGTGCGATCGATAACACGACACTGGCATAGTCTTTCGAGGTTGCGTTCCTGGGCAGGAGAGAGGGCGTGATTAAAAACCACAATTTCAGCACCAGTCATTTGCACTGCCTGTGCAATCTCCTGAGCCTTGCCCTCTCCGACGTAGTATTTCGGGTGCGGGGAACGTCGACTGCCCGTAATCACTTGCAGTGTCGTTACCCCAGCAGAGGAGACTAGCATTTCGCATTCTGCCAAGTCTTCCCACTCACCTTCTTGCGTGAAGTTGATATGAACAAGTACGGCTCGCTCACCGGATTCATAACGGTCAAACAAGCAATCAACTCCTTAATGTAGTAACACGATCGACGAAAAGATTAATCTTCAGATTTATCTTGTGGACGATCCGATGGGCTACGCTCACCGCTGTGGTGGCTTACTGGACGTGCCGGTACAACGGTAGAGATAGCGTGCTTGTAAACCATTTGGTTAACGGTGTTTTTTAGTAGGATGACAAACTGATCAAATGATTCAATCTGACCTTGTAGTTTGATGCCGTTTACCAAATAGATAGACACTGGAATACGCTCACGACGGAGTGCATTTAGAAATGGGTCTTGTAGAGATTGCCCCTTAGCCATTTTATTTTCCTTATTTAATTTGTAGTTGTAATTATTTAGCTAGTGGTGCACTGCAAAAGAGACTGCCTTTGCATCTGAGCTAAACGAACAAAATAACACTCTAGTTATTAGCCAGTTGTCACTAACGTCGCCAATAACGATCCTTCAGTGAGTGTATTCACGCAAAAACGATCACATTATACACAGCTATCTCAATCAGATGCTATGGCTTCTGAAAGAGTTTCTAATGACTGTTCAATGTCCTCGCTATCTAACCAAGTTAGGCTATCCCAGCTGCGCAGCCAGGTAATCTGTCGCTTGGCCAATTGACGGGTGGCGCAGATGCCGCGATAAATCGCTTCGGCTAGAGTGCCATTCCCGTCTAAATAGTCCCACATCTGCCGATAACCGACACATCGAATAGAAGGAAGATCCGGATGAAGATCCTCGCGTGCGTGCAAGGTTTTCATCTCTTGTTCAAATCCCGCTTCCATCATTTTGTCGAAGCGCAGCTCAATACGACGATGAAGTTCTGCCCTATCCTTAGGAGCTATTGCAAACTGTTTGACTCGAAACGGCAGGCTTTCGCCTTTGGTTTGCGTCAACTCAGTAAGAGTTTTACCTGAAATGCGAAAAACTTCCAATGCCCTAGATAATCTTTGTGGATCATTGGGATGAATTCTCGCCGCCGACACAGGATCGATCTCTTTGAGTTCATCGTGCAATACTGACCAACCTTTAGTCAATGCCTCTTGCTCAATTTGCTGACGTATTTCAGGGTTTGCGGCAGGTAATGGTGATAAACCTTCTAATAACGCCTTAAAATACAACATAGTACCGCCGACCAATAGCGGTATTTTCCCCTGCGCAGCAATCTCGTGCATCGCTTGCAACGCATCTCGGCGAAAATCCGCCGCGGAATAAGATTGCGCCGGATCCAAGATATCGATCAATCGATGCGGCGCTAACTGCTGCTCCCGCTCGTCCGGCTTCGCCGTGCCAATATCCATACCTTTATAGATCAGCGCGGAGTCCACACTGATGATCTCAACTGGATATTTCTGACGTAGGCGGATGGCCAGTTCCGTTTTTCCCGATGCGGTAGGCCCCATTAAAAACAAGGCCAAAGGTAATCTGTCTGTCATGGTTTCAGTTTTGCTATCGTCGCTGAGAAATCGATCTCTGTGAGCAATTTGCCATCTTGCAATGGAAGTAGACCCTGCCAGAGCTGTTCGAGTTCCGAAATAATTTGAATTGCTTCAGAAAGAGTATAGTGACTTTTCACTTTGGTGATGCGCAGAGCGAGCCAATGGGCTAGCGACGAAGCACAACCTTCATTCCTAGCTTCCTGAGCAAATGAAGCTGCGTAAGATAGCAGATCTGGGATCAGAAGTTGTAGGTTTTGTTGCCGAAGCGGCGCAGGGACACCCATCACGAGCAAGGCTCTGTCATTGCGTGGTTTAAACTGAAGGCCAAAACGAGCAAAAGTTTGCTCTAGCTGCGCAGAGGCTGACATCTGCTCTGAGGTCAATTTGAGTGACAGCGGCACCAGCAAGGGTTGAGATTTTAATGCTTGTGCAGTGGTATTGAGCTGACCTAGGCAGCGATAATACTCTGCCCTAGCCAGAGACAGTAGAAAACTACCTGATTTGCTGCCCATCAGCACGTAGACTTGCTCTACAATCGCGACAGCCTTACCCAGCTCACTCGGCGCATGAGATGTCTGCGTTTGCAAAGACTCAACGCGCGTCATTGTCTCTGGAGGAGAAGGCACATCCGGCGTCTGCAATAGATCTTGGTAAGCTTTGACTTGCTGTTTAGAGGGCGTCTCTATGGGATGATATTCTGAGTTACCACGCCCCGATGAGGATGGACGAGATTCTTGCCAAGCCTGACGCGCTGGCGCTTTTTCGCCACGAGTGGGAGGCACAAAAGCTTCGGCAACGCCCGAGGCGGCTTCACTGTCACGCGCCACTTGCTTGCGAGGATAAGCAGGCGACTTATCTATCGCTTGATAAACCGACTCTGGTACTGCATCAACCGCTTCATCGGCCGCGGATTCATTTTCTGGCTCGGCGGGATGATGAAACGCGGAAGCACTTATCTGCGGCGCTTCAATCACGTCACTTTGTGCCAAAGCACTGGCCAGCGCTTGGTAGATGAAGTCATGCACTAAGCGCGCTTGGTGAAAGCGCACTTCATGTTTGGCTGGATGAACATTGACATCGACCTGATGAGGATCCAGTTCAATAAACAGCACATAGGCGGCGAACTGTTCCGGTTTTAAACTGTTTTCGTAGCTCTGACGGATCGCATGGTTAATGAGCTTATCGCGCATCATCCGTCCATTCACATAACAATACTGCAAATCACTTTGCTGGCGCGCGCCCTCTGGCGTGGTGATCCAACCATGAAGTTTTAACCCTTGATGCTCCAGTTCAATCGCCAACATATGGCGAACAAACGCGTTGCCACAAACTGAAGCCAAGCGCTTTTCTGCTTGGCTGGGCGTTTTCGCCGCTCGATACTGCCGAACCACCTTGCCATTGTGACGCAGTGTGATGCTGACATCGAAACGGCTGAGTGCAATACGTTTGAGAAGTTCATCAATATGGGCAAATTCGGTTTTTTCCGTGCGCAGGAATTTGCGCCGCGCAGGGGTGTTAAAAAACAGGTCTAACACTTCAACCGTTGTGCCGATCGGGTGAGCGGTCGGTTGCAGATTTACCTGCATGTCACGCCCTTCCGTATACGCACTCCAAGCTTGCTCTTGGGTTGCCGGACGAGACGTGAGCGTAAGACGTGAGACAGAGCTGATACTCGCCAGCGCTTCACCGCGAAAACCAAGGCTCATGATCGCTTCTAAATCATCTAAAGTATGAATTTTCGATGTCGCATGACGGCTGAGCGCCAGACCCAGTTCGTCTTTGCAAATACCCGAACCGTTATCACGAATTCGAATCAGCTTAGCGCCGCCTTTCTCGATATCGATATCAATGCGAGTCGCCCCGGAGTCGAGGCTATTTTCCACTAACTCTTTCACCACCGAAGCGGGCCTTTCGACCACTTCCCCGGCAGCAATTTGGTTGGCGAGCCTAGCGGGTAATATTTTGATTGCCATACGCCCGCCTACTTGTTGGGAATAATCAATATCTGCCCAACCGCGAGTTCGTCGGCACGCAGATTATTGGCCGAGCGGATACTGGCAACGCTGACATCATACTTGGCCGCGATTTTGCTCAGATACTCGCCGCGCACCACTTTGTGTTTGCGGATCGGCTTGTCTTTTAAACTGACGGTGATTTTTAGCTTCTGCCCAACCCATAAGGTATCGGACTTAAGATTGTTTTCCTTCCGAATATCATCGACACCCACCTTATAGTGCTCGGCAATCTTGCCTAAATACTCACCACGGCCGACAGTATGGGTAATGCGCTCCGTTTCCACTGTATTTGGCTTTTCCGGAATGATCGCCGCGGTCGGCGCGCCATTATCAATGCGTAGCGTCTGCCCAATCGCCAAAGTGGAACTTTTCAGTTTATTGTCCCGCATAATCGCTTGCGTCGTTGTGCCATATTGTTTGGCAATCAGCGACAGCGATTCGCCGCGCTTCACCGTGTGCCAAATCGGTTTCGCATTGGCAGAGAAAACCGTTCCTTCCGGTGGGTTATCTTGCAAGTATTTAATCACCGCTTTAGCAATGGCTTTCGCGAGCTTGTCTTGGTGAGCACGTTGGAACAGCAGTTTCTCTTCGGTCGGATTGGAGATAAATCCCGTTTCGACCAGCACCGATGGGATTTGTGGTGAACGTAGCACCGCTAGGCTGGTATTGATCGGATTTTCGTTGTGCAGCTTTGCTACCTTGCCCATTTCGCCGAGGATCTCAGTAGCAAGCTTGTAACCCTCTTTCTGCGAATGGCTAAATTGCAGATCCAGCAAGGTTTGGTTAACGTTTTTGTCGTTGACGTTCGCAAATGCAGTGCCTGCCCCGCCCAAAATCTCCGACTGTTTCTCGTGGTTTTCGACCCAACGAGCAATCTCAGTATTGGCGCGACGTGTATTGAGAACGAATACCGACCCACCCCGAGGTTGTGGCGAGGTAAACGCATCGGCGTGAATCGAGATAAGGAAGTGAGCCTCGTTTTCGCGCGCAATCGCAACGCGACGGTTTAAATTGACAAAATAGTCGCCAGAGCGAGTGAGCTGGGTTTTGATTCCCGGCACGACGTCGAGCTCTGCCGCGATCTTTTTTGAGATACTTAAAGTGGCATTTTTTTCGTATCGACGTGTTGGGCCAATAGAGCCGGGATCTTCACCGCCGTGTCCCGGATCAATCACAATCAGAATATCTTCCGCTCGATGGACAGATTGAATGTCTTTACTGACGCTGGGTGTCGGTGAGGCCGATGCGTTCGCTGTGCGCTCTTTGTGCGGTAAATCGATCACCAAACGGTGACCATAACCGCCGCCAGGGGTCGGTGCCAACTTAAACAGTTCTGCCTGAGAACGCTTTTTCAGTTCAAACACCAGTCGGTAAGTGCCCGATTCTGGGGGCGAACTTTTACGGATTTTGCTCAATACCGGGCTGTCTGCCACCGTGACTGGCAGTTTTGCGCCCAAACTCGTCTTCTTTAAATCAACCACCAAACGGTCTGGCTTTGTGAGGGAGAAATAACTGAAATCCGCCTCATCCGCCAAATCGATCACCACGCGGGTTTCATCCGGAGAAGGCCAAACCCTGACACTTTGCAGAACGTTAGCAAAAGCCCACGCTGGCAGAAGAAGACAAACCGCTGACAGCCATATCGCAGCGGTTTTGATGCACTTTAAACTCAACTTAACTCCAATTTACTGAGCAGCTCAATGCCATACGGGTTGTTTGCTGTTAGTTGTGCGATGCGAGCTTCACCTTGATAGCGAATATCGATATCTAAATCCGGCTCGGGCAGCAACCCCGCGCCTTTTTCTGGCCATTCGACCAAGCAGACGGCATCGGCGGTAAAGTAGTCGCGAATCCCCATAAACTCCAGCTCTTCAGGATCAGCCAAACGATATAGATCGAAGTGGTACACCTGCCAGTTGGCTAACTGATAGGGTTCAACTAAGGTGTAGGTTGGGCTTTTAACATTGCCCTCATGGCCCAAAGCACGAACAAAACCACGACTGAATGTGGTTTTTCCTGCACCCAAGTCCCCATGCAAATAAATGGTGGTTTGTTGGGAGCAAAGATTGGCAAGCTGTGCGCCAAGATTAATGGTGGCCTGCTCATCTTTAAGTTCGAACTGCTTTACGTGCATGATCATCGGTCTCTGAATCTGGGAACTGACTATATAAAAATCAAAAGAACAGGAATAGTAAACTGTGTCTGTTTTGAGAGACAAGCGCCTAAATGTCATTTCGTGGAAAAATCCTCCGAGATCGCTCACTAAGCTAGAACCTTGGCCGAAGATCCAGTAAGATCCGCGTCCGTTTTTCTTCAGGCAACTCGCATGGACTACCAGCAACTCGCGCAACAGATCAAAATTTGGGGAGCCGAACTCGGTTTTCAAAAAGTCGGGATCTGCGATGTTGATCTGCGTGAACACGAGGCCGAGCTGCAAAAGTGGCTAGATGCAGGCTATCACGGCAGCATGGATTGGATGGCCAGACACGGCATGATGCGTGCTCGCCCCGACGAGTTGCTCCCCGGAACCATCCGAGTGATCAGCGTGCGCATCAACTATCTTCCTCCACAAGCGCAGTTTGCTGCAAATCTGGCTGACAAAACTCAAGCCTACATCAGCCGCTACGCCCTGGGCCGTGACTATCATAAGCTAGTTAGAAAGCAGCTCAGTGAACTCGGCAAACGTATTGAAAATGCGGTCGGTGCCTTCGGTTATCGGCCTTTTGTCGATTCAGCCCCCATTTTGGAGCGACCTTTGGCGCAAAAAGCCGGACTTGGCTGGACTGGAAAACATTCACTGATCTTAGATAAAGAAGCTGGCTCTTGGTTTTTCCTCGGCGAACTGCTGATCGATTTGCCTTTACCTGTCGACGAACCAAGTGACGATGACTGTGGGAAATGTAAAGCGTGTATCACCTCGTGCCCAACCCAAGCCATCGTCGACGACAAAATCGTCGATGCCAGACGCTGTATCTCCTACCTGACCATAGAGTTTTCTGGGGTCATTCCTGAGGAATTTCGCAAAGCAATGGGCAACCGAATTTACGGCTGTGACGATTGTCAGTTAGTTTGCCCTTGGAATCGTGAAGCGGAACTCACCGAGCAGAGCGACTTCCATCGCCGTGACTCGCTACGTCAAGCTGACCTTGTGAATTTGTTTCTATGGGATGAGCCCACCTTTCTGAAAAAGATGGAAGGTTCGGCGATCCGTCGCATTGGTCACTTGCAGTGGCTGAGAAACTTGGCGATAGCCATGGGGAACGCCCCTTATTCACTGAAAATTGTGCAAGCATTACAAGAACGCAAGGGACAAAATGAACTACTGGATGTTCACATCGATTGGGCTCTAGCAGAACAACTGAACCAATCGGCCGATCACTCTACTATCGATATCAAAAACCAAAGGCTAATCCGTATCGTTGAAAAAGGTCTGCCTAGGGACGCATGAGGCGTGGGCAGAGCACAGAAACACAGTGCAATATTTGACCTCCCTCTCAATTTTCCAAAATGTGGAAAAAATCCAGGAGCAACGCATTCTACAGCCTTCTCGGAAAAGTTAAGCACATATCCAATCAATGACTAGGATCAAAAAAAGATGCCATTATGATCCAAATATAACGCATGAATGACTAACCATCACAATAAAAAACAATAAAAAACATATAGTTAACAGAATTAGCCACTAACAGCTTATTAAAGGGGAGAGCAAAGATCCTTTTTTCAGAAGAAAGTCAACTACTGCAGAACATGTTATCAACTAAGTTATCCACAATATAATTTCTGTGGATAAGTCTGTTAGCGAAATAGGGAAATGCCCAGTTTTCTTGAGAAAGCTAGGCTAAATAAGTGACTCAAAAACAAGAGGCAACAAAAAAATATCCGAAAGCGTTTTCCGGATATTTATTTCATTCTTTGGGGTTCATGCTTCTCAGCATTACTAAAGAGCGATGGCTTATAAGCCAGAAGAAATTGGTTGCGGGGGCCGGATTTGAACCGACGACCTTCGGGTTATGAGCCCGACGAGCTACCAAGCTGCTCCACCCCGCGTCCGTATTGTGTCACTGTTAAGCACAGTGAGAGCTTTGAATGTGGTTGCGGGAGCTGGATTTGAACCAACGACCTTCGGGCACGATAAGAGCTACACCCGACGAGCGTGACCTCAACCTGCTCCATCCTAGTGTCGCATTTCATCGTTAAGTACGATAACAATTAACATCTGGAGCGACACACGAGGTTCACTGTTAAGGTTGCGCTCTACCAACTGACAGTGTCGCAATGATTAAATGCGGAGCTTTGAATGTGGTTGCGGGAGCTGGATTTGAACCAACGACCTTCGGGTTATGAGCCCGACGAGCTACCAAGCTGCTCCATCCCGCGTCCGATATTACCGTTAAGCACGATAAGAGCTATACCATTTTACTTAAGAGAAAATGGAGCGACACACGAGGTTCACTTCTTTAAAACAAAAAGGCGTGACCTCAACCTTGGCAAGGTTTGCTCATCAACTGAGTTAGTGTCGCATTTCATCGTTAAGCACGATGACAAATTCAATTTGGAGCGACACACGAGGTTCGAACTCGTGACCTCAACCTTGGCAAGGTTGCGCTCTACCAACTGAGCTAGTGTCGCAATGATTAAATGCCGGAGCACTTAATACAGAATGTGGTTGCGGGAGCTGGATTTGAACCAACGACCTTCTGGCTGCTCCAGTCCGATATTACCGTTAAGCACGATAAGAGCTATACCATTTTACTTAAGAGAAAATCGAGGTTCACTTTAAAACAAAAGGCGTGACCTCAACCTTGGCAAGGTTTGCTCATCAACTGAGTTTGCGCATTTCATCGTTAAGCACGATGACAAATTCAATTTGGAGCGACACACGAGGTTCGAACTCGTGACCTAGTGCTCTACCAACTGAGCTAGTGTCGCAATGATTAAATGCCGGAGCACTTAATACAGAATGTGGTTGCGGGAGCTGGATTTGAACCAACGACCTTCGGGTTATGAGCCCGACGAGCTACCAAGCTGCTCCATCCCGCGTCCGATATTACCGTTAAGCACGATAAGAACTATACCATTTTACTTAAGAGAAAATGGAGCGGCACACGAGGTTCACTTCTTTAAAACAAAAAGGCGTGACCTCAACCTTGGCAAGGTTTGCTCATCAACTGAGTTAGTGTCGCATTTCACCGTTAAGTACGATGACAAATTCAATTTGGAGCGACACACGAGGTTCGAACTCGTGACCTCAACCTTGGCAAGGTTGCGCTCTACCAACTGAGCTAGTGTCGCATTTCATCGTTAAGTACGATGACAACTTCAATTTGGAGCGACACACGAGGTTCCCTTCTTTAAAAACAAAAAGGCGTGACCTCAACCTTGTCAAGGTTGCGCTCTACCAACTGAGCTAGTGTCGCATTTCACCGTTAAGTACGATGACAACTATAAATTCTGGAGCGACACACGAGGTTCGAACTCGTGACCTCAACCTTGGCAAGGTTGCGCTCTACCAACTGAGCTAGTGTCGCATTCACAACGTTTTCCGCTGTTCAGGGCTGCGAATTATAAGAGCATTTCTAAGTGATGCAAGTCCTTTAGTGAAAAAAAACTTAATTTTTTTTTACTCGCTGAAAAAACACCCAAACAAAGCAAAAATTCGCCGCCCAACGAAGAAAGAATCGCCCTATCAGATGTTAAAAATGGTCTGGCGATAGTACTTCAATTCGGCAATCGACTCGCGGATATCATCAAGAGCAAGGTGGGTACCACGCTTTGAAAAACCGGTAAGGATTTCAGGGTTCCAACGCTTCGCCAACTCTTTTAGCGTGCTGACGTCGATGTAACGATAGTGGAAATACTCTTCGAGTTTAGGCATATGGCGGTAAAGAAAACGTCTGTCCTGACCAATACTGTTGCCACAAATTGGCGACACGCCTTGTGGAACCCACTGCTCAAGAAAACGCAGCGTTTGTTCAACTGCTTCCTGCTCCGATACCATGCTGGCACGCACTCGATCAACAAGACCGCTAGCTGTATGTGTATTGGTGCACCACTCATCCATCTTTGCTAACTCTTCATCCGATTGATGAATCGCCAATACTGGTCCTTCCGCTAAAATATTCAGCTCACTATCGGTGACAATAGAGGCGATTTCGATGATTTTATGCGTATCAGGATCTAAACCTGTCATCTCAAGATCGATCCAAATTAAGTTTTGGTCGCTAAAAGACATAGAGGAGTTGCCTATTTGTTTGCTGATAAAACGGGTACTATACCTCAAAATAGTGGCAACAAGATACTTCGACAAAAGCGACAAAACCGTCATACTTGTCGCGTTATCGCTCAATCAATTAAGTAACTTATCGTGGCAAAAAAGAAAAAGCTAACCAAAGGTCAAGTACGTCGGGTACGTGACAATCAACAAAAACGTTTGAATAAACCGTCTGATACTGTGCAGTGGGATGAGACCATGCTCGGCGACAGTAAGCGTGGATTGGTGATCACTCGTTTTGGTCAACACGCTGATATTGAAGATCTGGAAAGCGGTGATATCGAGCGCTGCAATCTGCGTCGTGGTATTGAATCACTGGTGTCGGGAGACAAAGTGATTTGGCGAAAAGGGCTCGAATCGATGGCGGGCATTTCTGGGGTGGTGGAAGCTGTAGAGCCAAGGAGTTCGATTTTAACTCGCCCGGACTATTACGACGGCCTTAAGCCAGTTGCGGCCAACATCGATCAGATGATCATCGTTTCTTCCGTCTTACCGGAGCTTTCGCTCAATATTATCGATCGCTATCTCATAGCGGCAGAAACGCTGCATATCGCCCCAATTTTGGTGCTGAACAAGATTGATCTGCTGCAAGATGAGGATCTCAAGCAATACAAAACTTGGTTAACCGAATACGAAAAGATTGGCTACAAAGTCCTATACGTGAGTAAGCGATCGGGCGAAGGCATTGCCGAACTCGAAGCGCAGCTTGGAGAACGCATCAACATTTTCGTCGGTCAATCGGGAGTGGGTAAATCCAGCTTGGTTAATGCGTTAATCCCAGAGCTGGATGTGGAAGAGGGTGAAGTGTCCGAAATGTCTGGCTTGGGCCAACATACCACCACTGCTGCTCGTTTGTATCACATTCCTTCCGGCGGCGACCTGATTGACTCACCCGGTGTGCGTGAGTTTGGTTTGTGGCACCTCGAAGCCGATGAAGTGACCAACGCTTATATCGAATTTCGCCCCTATCTTGGTGCTTGTAAGTTCCGAGATTGCAAACATGGCGATGACCCAGGCTGCATTCTGCGTGAGGCGGTGGAGAAAGGCGAGATCAGCCCCATTCGTTACGAAAACTACCATCGAATCATTGAAAGCATGGCGGAAAATAAAGCCAATCGACAGTATTCGCGCAACAAAAAAGCGGATCTGTAGTTGTGTAAGATTTCGTCACCACTTGCTGACAAGCGAAATAAATTTCAGTAACATCACGCGCCCGAAACAAGAATCACACAAACATTATCGGTATTTACAATGGATAAGATTAAAGTTGGACTGCAGTACTGGATTCCACAACATGGCCTAACTCGCTTAGTGGGTAAACTGGCATCAGCCAAAGCTGGCGGTCTAACCACAGCGATCATTCGCTGGTTCATCAAGCAATACAATGTGAATATGGCAGAAGCGAAACACGCCGATCCTGCTCACTACAAAACCTTCAACGAATTCTTTGTCCGTGAATTAAAAGATGGCGCGCGCCCCATCACTCAAGGTGATGACATCATCACTCATCCGGCTGACGCTTGTGTTAGCCAGTTTGGCCCGATCACCGATGGTCGTCTAATCCAAGCCAAAGGCCATGATTTTTCGGCGCAAGAGCTGCTTGGCGGCGATGCGGCGCTGGCAGAAGAGTTCAAAGACGGCACTTTCGCCACCTTGTATCTTTCACCACGTGATTATCACCGCGTGCATATGCCTTGTGATGGCACCTTGCGTCAGATGATTTACGTTCCTGGCGATCTCTTCTCGGTAAATCCGCTAACGGCTGAAAACGTTCCGAACCTGTTCGCGCGCAACGAGCGTGTAGTGTGTATTTTCGATACGGCTTTCGGTCCGATGGCTCAAGTGTTGGTCGGCGCTACGATTGTCGGCAGTATCGAGCAAATCTGGGCAGGGACGATTACCCCGCCACGTGGCAACACAGTCCACAAATGGGATTACCCAGCTCAGGGACACAACGCGGTGATCCTGAAAAAAGGTGACGAGATGGGCCGCTTTAAACTGGGTTCAACCGTTATCAACCTGTTTGCCAAAGACGCGATTCGCTTCGATGACTCGATGCATAACGGGGCTCAGACACGCCTCGGCACACCTTATGCGCACAAGCAGTAACCGCTAAACAGTGACTGACGAATCAGCCCTTGCACCCAGCAAGGGCTTTTTTTGTTTTTTTGACAAAAAACAAACCATTGGTGGAAAAACAGCGCAAGTTTAGAAACTTCAACCCGCCTCTAAGACGCAAAATTCACAATCGTTTAACCTGATGCCACCGTAAATTGCTAAGGTGCGATGCATGCCAAAACTGACTTCTGACGTGGTATGGAAACTGCTGATCTGTTTTGCCATACCGATTGGCGTCTTGTGGATGCCGATTGATGCAATCCCAATCGACAATCTCATGCTGATCCAACATCGTTTGCTGGCGATTTTCCTGCTCGCAGCGCTGCTTTGGGTCCTCGAACCCGTCCCCGTGTTTGCGACTTCTATTTTGATCATCGCGCTTGAACTGATCATGATATCCAATAAAGGCTTGCACTTTTTTCGTCGCCCGCCCGAAGGGCATGAGCTAGGTAATCTCATCGCCTATACCGATATTTTTTCTGCCTTCTCGTCGCCGATCATCATCTTGTTTATGGGGGGCTTTGCTCTCGCTATCGCCGCGTCTAAATACGAACTGGACAACAACCTTGCACGCGTATTGCTCAAACCCTTTGGCCACCAGCCCAAATTTATTATGCTGGGCCTGATGCTGATCACCGCGGTTTTTTCTATGTTTATGTCCAACACCGCCACCACTGTGATGATGTTGGCGCTACTTGGGCCGATTGTCGCCTCTGCGCCCAAAGGGGACTTAGGTATCAAAGCGCTCGTGCTCTGTATTCCGATTGCGGCGAACACCGGCGGTATTGCAACCCCCATCGGCACGCCGCCCAACGCTATCGCCTTACAGTATCTGACTGGCGCCAACAGCATCGATTTTCTCAGTTGGATGTCGATGGGCCTGCCTTTTGTGTTGGTGCAACTGACCATTGCTTGGTTTTTGCTGCAAAAACTTTTTCCGTCCAACGAAGCGACCATGACGCTTAAGTTGGATGGCAAATTTAAGCGCAGCTGGCGCGCGATAGTGGTTTACATCACCTTTGCGCTAACCATATTGCTGTGGATGACCACGCAAGTGCACGGCATGAACACCTATGTAGTGGCGATCATTCCTCTCGCCGTCTTCACCTTAACAGGCATTATGGGCAAAGAAGAGCTCAAGCAGATCAACTGGGATGTACTCTGGCTGGTCGCCGGGGGAATTGCTATTGGCATCGGCCTAGATAAAACCGGACTGGCAAAAGCGCTGGCGCATGCCATCGACTATCAATCCCTTTCACCCTTTGCAATTGTCGTCGCGCTGTCGTTGGTCTGTTGGTTAATGGCCAATTTTATGTCCAATACCGCCACCGCCAACTTACTCATGCCGATAGCGGCGGCGATTGGCACGTCAATGAGTAGCCTCTCCTCGGTGGGTGGTTTGCAAGGGTTACTGGTCGTGGTGGCTTTTTCAGCGTCACTCGGGATGATTTTGCCAGTGTCAACGCCGCCCAACTCTCTCGCCTACTCGACGGGTCTGATCGAAAGCAAAGACATGGCCAAAGTGGGGCTGTTAGTCGGTGTGATTGGTTTAGCCATCGTTTATGCTGCGGTGCTGATTTTGGGGTAACAAATTCTTCTGCACGCCTCTTTGCTCCTGGGTGAAGTTAAGGCATATTGGTGATCTTTTCGCTTACGGGATCACCTTTCTATGGGATTTGAATGGCTTGCGCTGGCGGCGGCTCTGCTTTGGGCTGTCGCCAGTTTACTTTCTGTCACGCCTGCACAGCACTTAGGCTCGTTTGCCTACAGCCGCTGGCGAATGGGTTGCACCGCCGTGATCCTCTCCAGCATGGCTTGGTTCACAGGTGGCTGGGCGAGTGTCGGGCAAGAACACCTAGTGCCCATGATTCTCTCAGGGCTGATTGGGATTTTTATCGGTGACACGGCGCTGTTTGCTTGCCTCAATCGCATGGGGCCGCGTCAGGCCGGGCTACTTTTTTCTTGTCACGCAGTGTTCTCTACCATCTTGGGCTACTTTCTGTTTAGCGAAACCCTCTCCACGATGGAGTTTATCGGTTCCAGCTTCGTCTTTTCTGGTGTGGTGCTGGCGATATTTTTTGGCCGACGCGGCAGCCGTCAACACAGTTTAGAAACGATCAAAGGCAGTGTTTGGATTGGTGTGGGCTTGGGTTTAACGGCGGCTTTGTGCCAGGCACTCGGCGGAATTATCGCCAAGCCCGTGATGCAAACGGCCATCGACCCCGTCGCCGCCTCCGCAATTCGAATGATCAGTGCCTTCATCGCTCACAGTGCGCTGCGTTTTAGTGGCGCGAAAATCGCGCGGCCAACGCAAACTATGACTTGGCAAATGTTCTACATTACGGCAATCAATGGCTTTCTCGCCATGGCGGTCGGTATGACGCTGATCCTGTATGCCTTGCGAGAAGGCAATGTGGGTATGGTTGCCCTGCTCTCTTCAACCACGCCAATCATGCTGCTACCAATCTTGTGGATCTACACCAAACAGCGTCCAAACCGTTATGCTTGGCTTGGTGCGATCATCGCCGTGACTGGCACAGGAATTTTGGTTCAGTGACCCTCTGTTGGGCAGAGCCTCACCGACAATAATCACTCATCACAATGCACAGATACAAAAAAGCCTGGATTCGTTCCAGGCTTTTTAACACGTTGCTTAGGGTTACTTCACTAGCACTTGGCCCGACATTTCTGCTGGAATTTCCAGACCCGCTAGAGAGAGCATGGTCGGCGCAAGATCAGACAGTTTACCGCCGTCCTTGAACTCCACCGCTTTGTCACCCACGTAGATAAGTGGTACAGGCAGGCTAGTGTGCGCAGTGTGAATACCGCCCGTTTCTGGGTCCACCATCATTTCAGCGTTACCGTGGTCTGCGGTAATCAGCAGTTGACCGCCCACTTCTTTGATTGCGGCAACCACTTTACCCACACTTTCATCCAGTGCTTCAATCGCTTTTTCAGCCGCTTCGTAGACGCCAGTATGGCCAACCATGTCTGCGTTTGGATAGTTACAGATGATGGTGTCGTATTTGCCAGACTTGATGGCGGCAACCAATTTTTCAGTCAGTTCTGGTGAGCTCATTTCTGGCTGCAGATCGTAGGTCGCCACTTTCGGCGAAGCCACGAGTTGACGCTCTTCACCAGCAAATTCGTTTTCTACGCCACCATTGAAGAAGAACGTCACGTGTGCGTATTTCTCTGTTTCAGAGATACGTAGCTGAGTTTGACCCAGTTTTGACAGCCACTCGCCGTAAGTGTTTTCCAACGAGGCAGGTGGAAACGCCGCCGCTAGCGGAATGTCTGCCGCGTATTGCGTCAACATCACGAAATTAACCGCAGGGAATACATCGCGTTCAAAGCTAGCAAAATCCGTGACGAAAGTACGCGTGATTTGACGCGCACGGTCAGCACGGTAGTTCATGAAGATCACCGCGTCGCCATCTTGCATCGCCGCCGTTTCTTGACCTTCTGCTTTGATTTCCGTTGCTTTAACAAACTCATCGTTTTCGCCACGCGCGTACGCTGCTTCAAGGCCCGCAACCGCTGAATCAACCGTAAACTCGGCTTTCGCTTGCGTTAGCAAATCGTACGCCACTTGTACACGATCCCAGTTGTTGTCACGGTCCATCGCGTAGTAACGCCCTACCAGAGACGCCACTCGGCCTTTGCCCAATTTGGCAAACAGATCTTGGAAACGTTTTAGAGAGCCTTCGGCACTGCGAGGGGGGGTGTCACGTCCATCTAGGAAGCAGTGCAGGTAGATTTTCTCAGCGCCACGCTCAGCCGCCATTTCCACTGCCGCGTAGATGTGATCTTCGTGTGAGTGAACGCCACCAGGAGACATCAGACCCATGATGTGAACCGCTTTACCCGCGCTCACCGCAGCGTCAACCGCTTCAACCAGCGCTGGCGTCTGTTGGAATTCACCGTCGAGAATAGATTTGGTGATGCGAGTCAGATCTTGGTAAACCACGCGGCCAGCGCCGATATTCGTGTGGCCCACTTCTGAGTTACCCATTTGACCGTCAGGCAAGCCCACGTCCATACCAGAAGCAGAGATAAGAGTGTTCGGATTGTTCGCAATCAGCGCGTCCATAACCGGTGTTTTTGCGTTTGCAATTGCGTTGTTTGCAGTTTCTTCACGGTAACCGTAACCGTCAAGAATAACCAGAGCCAAAGGCTTCTTAGCAGACATAGTGATGACCTCGTCAAATTTCAGTAACTTTCGGCACAGGGCTCCAAGCCCTAGCATGCCTTGAAACAAAACTAGCGTAATTTTACTACACTTTTTAAGCTGAACTGTAGGATAAGATCAAATTATGTTCGTGATTTCCTGTTGCAATATTACATTGTCAATGGCGATATCTTTGCAACTTACCCCAAAAAGCCCGCTTTTGCCGATTTGTCAGGCGTCAATACCACTATAATTCACCACCCAACACGACTTTAAAAGTGGATATTACCAATCGATCTAATAGCTTTAGCGGGTGTATTTTTGCAACCATTCCCCTAGAAGAGATCCCAATTATTGGTGAGAAAGTATTAACTGACTCGCCAGTCAAGCGGAACCTCGTTATACTCCTTGCCACTTTTATTGTTAGATTTATGCTTCGAGAACTAGGAACATGCAAGAGTACATCGAGTTTTTTCAGCAGAACATGATTATGTCGCTGGCGTGGGTTGGCATCTTTATCGCTCTGATCATGAGCTTTGTAAAATCAGCCACTGCGGCTTACAAAGTGATCGGTGTGAATGATATGACCACACTGATCAACCGACAAAATGGCGTGGTGGTCGATATCCGCACCAAAGACGAGTTCAAAAAAGGTCATATCACCGACGCAGTTCACATTTTGCCATCAGAAATCAAGGCGGGTAATTTCGCTGGTCTTGAAAACCACAAATCAGACCCAATCATCGTTGTATGCAAGACGGGTCAAACCGCCCAAGAAAGTGCAAACCTACTGGCTAAAGCCGGTTTTGAGAATGTAAACCTGCTCAGAAATGGTTTGATTGCCTGGAGTGAAGCGAACCTGCCCCTGGTACGCAGCAAACGTTAATCACCATCCAATCTTGGCTGACTGACTAAAATCAGCGCAGTCAGCCAAGAAAGATGTGACGTTTGGCACGGAATTAAGGCTTCTTCTAGTCATCATTGTGTGGCTCGGTTAGTCTCAAGGCAGACACATTCAAGGCATATACTGACACGCCTGAATTTACGATTATTGAAGGATTTAAAAATGGCTGAAGCAGCACCGCAAGACAACCAACAACAGTTTGCAATTCAACGTATCTTCCTAAAAGACGTTTCTTTTGAAGCACCTAACTCACCAATGATGTTCCAAAAAGATTGGAACCCAGACGTGAAACTGGATCTCGACACGCAAAGCCGTGAGCTAGGCGAAGGCGTTTATGAAGTGGTTTTACGTCTGACTGTGACAGTGAAAAACGCTGAAGAAACGGCATTCCTATGTGAAGTGCAACAAGGTGGTATTTTCACTGCAGAGAAAATGGAAGCTGGTCAGTTAGCTCATTGCCTAGGCGCATTCTGCCCGAACATTCTCTTCCCATACGCGCGCGAGACCATCTCAAGCTTGGTGGTTAAAGGGACGTTCCCACAACTAAACCTAGCACCCGTTAACTTCGATGCTCTGTTTATGAACTACCTGCAACAGCAAGCGGCCCAACAAGGTGCCACTGAGGAATAAGTCCCTCTTTTTGTGACTTTTCCCGATCAGATTGACTAAAATGCACAGCGCATCTCACACCGATGTTATGTGCATTTTTTGTTTCACCCACAATGGTATGTGGCAACACCACAAACAAAGGCGTGACAACGCTCTTTGAGGGTAAAGTAATTTGTCCAGAGCGGTAACGTTTCACGTTATACTCGCTCCATCTTTCTCCAACCAACCATCAGGCTACAGCATGACACAATCTCAGGTGACTAACGCGTACAACAAAGCGATTTCCATGACGGTGATTGGCGCAGGCTCCTACGGAACCTCTTTGGCGATCTCACTTTCCCGTAACGGAGCAAATGTGATCCTTTGGGGACACGATCCTGAGCACATGGCGACTCTGGAAGCGGATCGCGAAAACCGCGTTTTTCTTCCGGGTATCGAATTTCCACCGAGCCTGATCGTGGAATCGGATCTGCAAAAAGCGGTGCAAGCGAGCCGCGATCTTTTGGTCGTGGTGCCAAGCCACGTGTTTGGTCAAGTGCTCAACAGCCTCCAGCCTTATCTGCGTGCCGATTCACGCATTTGCTGGGCAACCAAAGGCTTAGAGCCTGAAACGGGGCGATTGCTGAAAGATGTGGCGTTTGATGCGCTGGGAGAGAACTACTCTTTGGCGGTACTGTCAGGGCCAACCTTTGCTAAAGAGCTTGCCGCAGGCATGCCGACCGCCATTTCCGTGGCGTCACCTGACGCACAATTTGTTGCCGACCTGCAAGAAAAGATCCATTGCAGCAAAACCTTCCGCGTTTACGCCAACAGTGATTTTACTGGCATGCAACTTGGCGGCGCAGTTAAAAACGTCATTGCCATCGGCGCGGGGATGTCCGATGGTATTGGGTTTGGTGCCAATGCGCGTACGGCCTTGATCACTCGTGGCTTGGCGGAGATGTGTCGCCTCGGCGCCGCACTTGGCGCTCAACCAGAAACCTTTATGGGCATGGCCGGATTG
The DNA here is from genome assembly GCF_015767675.1 of Vibrio navarrensis. Taxonomy (NCBI): domain Bacteria; kingdom Pseudomonadati; phylum Pseudomonadota; class Gammaproteobacteria; order Vibrionales; family Vibrionaceae; genus Vibrio; species Vibrio navarrensis. The sequence continues at coordinate 3,266,850 of NZ_CP065217.1, forward strand.
GGCGATCTGGTCTTGACCTGCACCGACAACCAATCGCGTAACCGCCGCTTTGGCTTGGCCTTGGGCCAAGGCAAAGATGTCGATACCGCACAACAAGAGATCGGCCAAGTGGTCGAAGGCTATCGCAACACCAAGGAAGTGTGGATGCTGGCACAACGCATGGGCGTCGAAATGCCGATTGTTGACCAGATCTATCAAGTATTGTATCAAGGAAAGGATGCGCGTCTGGCCGCTCAAGACTTATTGGCGCGCGACAAGAAATCCGAAGGAAAATAATCAGGAAAAGCGCAAGTGGTTTGTGCAAAGAAGGCCCAATGAAACACTGTGAGAAAAAAAACGTCTGGCAGGGGATTGTCAGAGAAGCGCGTCAATTGTCCGAGCAAGAGCCGATGCTGGCCAGCTTTTACCACGCGACCATCATTAAACACGACAGTCTGGGTGCGGCCCTGAGTTATATTCTGGCCAACAAACTCAACACCGCGTCCATGCCAGCGATGGCCGTGCGTGAAGTGGTGGAAGAGGCTTTTGCCGCCGATCCCAACATTACCGATTCTGCGGCGTGTGACATCTGCGCGACAGTCAACCGTGACCCGGCCGTCTCGATGTATTCCATTCCACTACTGTATCTCAAAGGGTATCACGCGCTGCAAGGCTACCGCGTGGCCAACTGGCTTTGGAAGCAGGGCCGCTTCGCCCTTGCCACTTACTTGCAAAACCAAATTTCAGTCGCCTGCCAGGTCGACATCCATCCTGCGGCGCGCATTGGTAAAGGCATCATGCTTGACCACGCAACGGGGATCGTCATTGGTGAAACGGCGGTGGTCGAAGACGACGTTTCTATTTTGCAAGACGTGACGCTTGGCGGTACAGGCAAAGAGTGCGGTGATCGTCACCCGAAAATTCGCGAAGGCGTGATGATTGGCGCTGGAGCCAAAATTCTTGGCAATATCGAAGTGGGCGAAGGAGCGAAAATCGGCTCTTGTTCCGTGGTGTTACAACCCGTTCCGCCACATACAACGGTGGCTGGTGTGCCTGCGCGTATCGTTGGGCGACCTAGAACCGACAAACCGTCATTCGATATGGACCAAGGTTTTAACGGCAAAACGCAAAACTTCATCGATGGTGACGGCATATGATGCACGCCGATAGGGCGATTGGCGCGGCTTTTTAACCCCTTCCAACTCAGGAAAGAACGTACGTGGTAAAACAGAAATCAACTCTTTCAAGCTCCTTGCTGATTTCCCTCGGCGTTCTTCTATTTTCTCCCAGTACAGTTTCTCTGGCGGCCTCCGATTCCGAATTGCAAGGCGTCAAAGGCGAGATCTCACGTCAGCAGAAATCGCTTTCAACCCAAGAAAAACAGTTGGACGATTTACAAAAGTCACTGAAAGAGCAAGAGCTGGGCATTAACCAACTGGAGAAAGAGATCGCCCAGTCGCGTCAGGCGCTCGCCACCTCGCGCGCTAACATTGGGAAATTGGAAGAACGTATCGATGAGTTGGAGACGCAGAAAAAGCGCCAAACCGAACGTTTAGCGGAGCTGCTGCAAACCTACTACGTGACGCAACGTGCCAAGTCGTCCGTTTCACTCCTTAACCAAGGAGTGGAGCAAGACCGCATCAGTCAATATTTTCAACACCTTGCCAAAGCGCGCAGCGAAACTATCTCGCAGTTGGAAACCACCAGCGCTGAGTTAGAGCACAGTAAACAGCAAAAATTGCTAGAACAAGGGCAAATCGAAGCACTGCTCAAACAGCAATCGGCGAAACGCGATCAACTGGCGAAAACCCAGTCACAGCGCAAGAAAACGCTCGGTAGCATCCGGCAAAGCATTGCGGATGACAAAAACTATCTGGCAGAGCTGCAACGAAACGAAACACGCCTGAAAGCGGAAATTGCCAAAGCGGCCAAACGCAACGCCATTCCTATGGACGGCCTTGAGCGGCAAAAAGGCAAGCTGCCTTGGCCGCTGAAAGGGAGTGTGCTGCATAGTTTCGGCACCCGCCAAACCGGGCAGATCAACTGGAAAGGTGTGGTACTTTCGGCCACTTATGGGCAGCAGGTCAAAGCCGTCTACCCGGGAACCGTAGTATTTGCAGAGTACTTGCGCGGCTACGGTTTGGTGGTGCTGCTTGATCACGGCAAAGGTGACATGACGCTGTACGGCTACAACCAAGCCCTGCTGAAAAAAGAGGGAGACAAAGTGACCGCAGGCGAAGTGATCGCACTGGCCGGAGACACGGGCGGGCAAAATCGTCCTTCGCTCTATTTCGAGATCCGCCGCAACAGTGAGGCACAAAACCCGAGACACTGGATGGTGCGCTAATCGCTGTCGCACCTTAGCCGCCTATCCGTTTTATTGGTCGTAATACGCTTGCAACAGTTCGATTAAACGCTCAACCTGATTTTTATCCAAGGCATTAATCCCTGCCGCCGCCGCTCGTCCTCCGCCGGTGGAGAACTGAGCACAAATCTCCCCCGCCCCTTGTTTATTGTTGAGTGGTGCGCGCAGCGATACGGTGTACGAGTCACCCTGATTGTGCGTGAGCACAGCATGCGCGCGGCTGGGCTCTTGATTGGCGAGCCAGTTGCCATACACACCGCTGATGCGACGCGACCACGCACAGTCTGGCAATAAGGTCACCGACACTCGACCGCAACAATAGAGCGGCTCAATCGCTTGTGCCGCGGCCATGTCTTGCTGATACGCGCTTTGCAACTGATAAAAGGCGGAGTTCATATCCGCCAACACATCAAACGGTGAAGCGTAGCGGCTGAGATGTTGGTAAAGGTGGGCGGGATGAAAATGCAGGTCGTCAATCTGCTCACCGTAGCCGTTGTAGTTGATTAAGGTGCCGAGTTCTCGCAGCTGCGCTTGCTGGGTCGGACTAAGCCCCGCCTGTTCTGCCAAGGCATTGGCTTTAACAATCAAATTGTCGCCATACGCCGCAGTGATGGCCCAATGATGAAAGCGCCCAGCGAGCAGACGGTCAATAATCAGCGCGGTACAAGTATCCGCATCAAGATCGATGTGCGCGTATAACGAAGCGTGCTGAGGGATCGGACCAGACTGATGATGATCGGCGTAAAAAACCTCAGCGCCATTCGCCAGAGCACGTTCGAGACCAACACGGTTTTTCTCCATCGAGAGATCGAGCACCGTCAGCGTGTCACCCACTTTCGCCGTCACTTGTTCGAGCAACTGGATATCGCGTTTAACCCCGGTAATCAGCGTCGACGTTGTGGGATGGGCGAAGCGCCATTGCAGCAAAGCAATAATGCCATCAGCATCGCCGTTAAAAATATCGTAGTTCATCCGTCAATAACATCCCTATCCAATTGATTCTCTGGCGTATTGTTACTTCGGCAATATAAAAGTCAAAGACCATAAAGCCATGAGTCATAGCCTATGGTCATATCAGCACTACGTTTTGTACAGAACTTGTGAAAACTAAACGTGCAGAGCGCGAATCCCATCTTCAAGCAGCAGCAACTGTTCCATGCCTTGTTCGGTGGCAACGGGTTTGACCACGGCCAACATCTGCAACATCCCTTGGCGGACAACTTGTTCTGTGATCGCCACTTTCAGCGACATCGCGGACTGATAAGCCAGCCAACTGCTGGCAATCAGATGCAGCGTTCTCACCAATGAGGTCAACTCCGTTTTCTCTAAACTGAGCAGCTCAAGTTCAACAAACTCTTGCATGATCGCCACCAAGTTAGCTTGGAGCTTCTCCTGCACTTGAATGTACTGCTCGTGCAGCTGCTCATCGCGGGAGAGAATTTCTGGCAAATTGGCGTAAAAGAAACGGTATTTCCACATCAAGGTGAAAATGGAGTCCAAGTAGTGCTTCAACAGGGTCAGGCTCTCTTGCTGCCCTTGCACTGGCGCGAATCGCTCAAGTAGCTCCTGCGCGTAGAGGGTGAAAATTTCGCGTACAATTTCTTGTTTATTGCGAAAGTGGTAATAAAGGTTGCCTGGGCTGATTTCAACATGCTCAGCAATGTGATTGGTGGTGATACTCCTTTCCCCATGGCGGTTAAAGAGTTCCAAGGCTCCGTAAACGATCTTCTCACGTGTTTTCATTATTATGTTGTAATCCCTTTCCTAGAAAGATAAGTCGGCGTTGGCGCATCCACCTTTCATACCGAACTGACACGTGCGGCGCGGAAAGAGATCAACGTCCTAGCCGCTTGAGTATATCGATTTCACCGTACGATATCGACAAACGAGGTAGAGCTTATACGTTAGTAAGCCTAGTATAATTCCGCACAGATTGGCCAACAGATCCAACCAGGAAGACTCACGACCAACCAAGCCTTGAACCACCTCTATCCCAGCACTGAAGAGCAGAATGCCTGCCGCCGCGAGGCAGCGGCGTCGCCAAGAGCGAATCAGATAAGCAGCCAAAAGCGAGAAGCAGCAATACGCCGCCATATGCTGCAATTTATCGAGATGAGCCAAGCTACCCCATTGTTGCCAGCTGCTGGATGGACGCAATGACAATACGGCGATAACCGCAGCATACAGCAAAAGTAACGCGCATTTTTTTAGCATGTGGCACGCTCAAGCAATCGGAAAAGGAAAAGCGGTCACTTGATCGATGTGATCGCACCCCAGCGCCAGCATGATCAAACGATCAACCCCGAGCGCCACGCCGGCACACTCTGGCAGGCCAGATTGCAACGCCGCGATCAAATGATAATCAATCGGTTGTTCCGCCAAGCCCATCTCAACACGTTTGCGGTTATCTTGCTCAAATCGGCGTAACTGCTCTTGTGCGTTGTCGAGTTCATGGAAACCGTTCGCCAGTTCGATCCCTTTGAAATAGACCTCAAAACGATCCGCCACGCGCGGATCGCTTGGGTTGATCTTAGCCAGCGCCGCTTGTGAAGCGGGAAAATCGTAGACAAATGCAGGCACTTGCTGGCCAATTTTTCCTTCGACCCCGATGCTAAACAGCAACTGTAGCAAAGTATCGCGATCTTCTTCTGCCTCGGCGATATCACTCAAACCTAACTCAGAGGCGCTGAGTTTGAGCTCAGTCATGCTCGCCTGCAACGGGCAAACCCCTAATACGCGCAGAAACGCTTCTTGGTAGGTCATACGCTCGGCAGGGGCTGTGCTCAATACCAATTGCAACAGCTCGTCCATTTCATCCATCAGCGCGTGGTGGTCAAAGCCGACACGATACCATTCGAGCATGGTGAATTCTGGATTGTGATAACGACCATTCTCTTCATTGCGAAACGCCTTGCCGAGTTGATAAATGCAGCCACTGCCCGCTGCCAGCAGGCGTTTCATATGAAACTCAGGGCTAGTCATGAGAAACAGTGGGCTCCCTTGCGCATAGCCGGGCCCGACAAACTGAGTTTGAAAGGTGTGCAAATGCACATCCGTGACGGTCGCATGACTCATGGCGGGCGTATCCACTTCCAGCACATTACGCTGGGCAAAAAATTGACGAATGCGCGCGATCAGCGCGGCGCGCTGGCGCAATTGCGGGATAGAAGCAGTAGGTTGCCAATCAGTCGACATCTTGGGTTACTCATATGGATAGCTAGGGCATGGAAGTTACCAGCTTTTTGCCCCTTTGCAAGCGCTGGCGAGTAAGGTAACAAGCGCAAAATTTACGTAGTACAACACATAAATCGTGCTAGTTCTTCCCCCTGTATTGAGCAGGAAAATTGTCGGCAACATTCGGTTAACACCTTGTTCCGCAAAGGCTTGAGCCACAAAATCCCTTGGCCGTGATAAGTATCACATAACGTGTAAATTCTATGCTCATATTTGCATTTCCGCTGCAAAAACCTAAATACATCAATTTTTCTCCTGCGCGGCTCTTCTACACTAACCGTACTACTTTTGGGGAATATGGCCCGCCCAGTTTCTCAAGCTCACAATAACAAGCGGATTACCCCGCACTCACACACTGGAGGATAACTGTGCAAACCATTATCACAGATATCGCGGTCATCGGCGCTGGCGGCGCTGGTCTTCGTACTGCTATTGCAGCGGCTGAAGCAAACCCAGATCTGGAAGTCGCACTGATTTCTAAGGTCTACCCAATGCGCTCCCATACGGTCGCCGCAGAAGGTGGCTCAGCAGCAGTTATCAAGGATGAGGATAGCCTGGACAACCACTTCAACGATACCGTTGGCGGTGGTGACTGGCTTTGTGAACAGGATGTTGTTGAATACTTTGTTGCCAATGCAACCCGAGAAATGATCCAGATGGAGCAATGGGGTTGTCCTTGGAGCCGGAAAGAAAACGGGGAAGTCAACGTGCGTCGCTTCGGCGGCATGAAGGTTGAACGGACTTGGTTTGCGGCTGACAAAACGGGTTTCCACATGCTGCACACCCTCTTCCAAACTTCCATGAAGTACTCCAACATCAAGCGCTTTGACGAATATTTTGTGGTCGATCTGCTGGTTGATGAGGGTGAAGTGCAAGGGCTGATTGCTATCCATATGTCGGAAGGCGAACTGGTCACCATCAAAGCCAAATCCGTAGTACTGGCGACGGGTGGTGCGGGTCGCGTTTACCACTGTAACACCAACGGCGGTATTGTAACCGGTGACGGCATGGCGATGGCTTATCGCCACGGTGTGCCGCTGCGTGACATGGAATTTGTGCAATACCACCCAACTGGCCTACCTGGCACGGGCATTCTGATGACCGAAGGCTGCCGAGGTGAAGGCGGTATTATCGTCAATAAAAACGGCTATCGTTACCTGCAAGACTACGGCATGGGCCCGGAAACACCAGTTGGTCAGCCGAAGAACAAATACATGGAGCTTGGCCCACGCGATAAAGTGTCACAAGCGTTCTGGCACGAACAGCAAAAAGGCAACACCATCAAACACCCTCTTGGTGATGTGGTACACCTTGACCTGCGCCACTTAGGTGAAGAGTACCTGCAAGAGCGTCTACCGTTTATTTGTGAACTCGCCAAAGCGTACGTCAACGTCGACCCCGCCAAAGAGCCGATCCCCATTCGTCCAACCGTGCACTACACCATGGGCGGTATCGAGACCGATAAAGAGTGTGAAACCCGAATCAAAGGTCTGTTCGCCGTCGGTGAATGTGCCTCTGTTGGTCTACACGGTGCCAACCGTCTGGGCTCTAACTCGCTGGCCGAGTTCGTGGTGTTTGGCCGCGTCGCTGGGGAAAACGCAGTGAAACGTGCAGGAGAATTCAAAGGCTGGAACGAAGCGTCAATTGCCGAGCAAGTCAAAGCGGTTGAAGCACGCATTGCGGCACTGATGAACCAAGAAGGCGATGAAAACTGGGCAGACATCCGCACGGAAATGGGTCACACCATGGAAGCGGGCTGTGGTATCTACCGTCAAGAAGATTTGATGCAGGCCACCATCGACAAAATCACTGAGCTAAAAGCACGTTACAAACGCATCAGCATCAAAGACAAAGGCAAGGTGTTCAACACCGATCTTCTCTACGCCATCGAAGTCGGTTACGGCCTAGAAGTGGCGGAAGCGATGGTTCACTCTGCGATTTTACGTAAAGAATCTCGCGGTGCTCACCAACGCCTTGACGATGGTTGTACCGAGCGTGACGACGTGAACTTCCTGAAACACTCACTGGCCTTCTACCAAGCTGACAATGCGCCAAGCATCAGCTACAGCGATGTGAAGATCACTAAATCTCAGCCGAAAGCGCGTCTGTATGGCGAAGCGGCAGAGAAAGCCGCCGCTGAAGAAGCCGCCAAAGCCGCCGAGAAAAATGCAGAGGAGCAAGCATAATGTCAGCCAATCGCATTCAAAAAGTAGACATTCTGCGTTACGACCCAGCAACCGACGCAGAACCGTACTTCCAAGCCTTTGAAGTGCCATTTGATGACACTATGTCGGTGCTTGATGCACTCGGTTATGTCAAAGACCACTTGGATAAACACCTTTCCTACCGCTGGTCATGCCGAATGGCGATTTGTGGCTCATGCGGCATCATGGCCAACGGCGTGCCAAAACTGGCATGTAAGAGCTTTTTGCGTGACTACCCAGATGGGGTGAAGATCGAGCCACTCGCCAACTTCCCAATCGAGAAAGACTTGATTGTCGATATGACGCCGTTTATTGAACGTCTTGAAGCAATCAAACCTTACATCATCGGTAATGATCGTAAACCTGAAGATGGCACCAACTTGCAAACTCCAGAACAGATGGCGAGATACAAACAGTTCGCTGGCTGCATCAACTGTGGTTTGTGCTACGCGGCCTGTCCGCAGTTCGGCCTCAATCCTGAGTTTATCGGCCCTGCGGCCTTGACGCTGGCTCACCGCTACAACTTGGACAGCCGTGACAACGGTAAAGCTGAACGTATGAAGCTGATCAACGGTGAAAACGGCGCGTGGGGCTGTACGTTTGTCGGCTACTGCTCAGAAGTGTGTCCAAAACACGTTGACCCAGCGGCAGCGGTTAACCAAGGCAAAGTCGAGTCGTCGATGGACTTTGTTATCGCCATGCTAAAACCTGACGGCACACCAAAGAAAGTGGAGGCTTAGGATGAGTAACCGTAAACCTTATGTTCGCGAAATCAAACGCACTTGGTGGAAGAGTCATCCTTTCTACCGTTTTTACATGCTGCGTGAAGCAACCGTGCTTCCGCTGATCCTTTTCACTCTCTTCCTTACTTTTGGTTTGGGTGCTTTAGTGAAGGGACCAGAGGCATGGCAAACTTGGCTGGCGTTCATGGCCAATCCGCTGGTGATCGCCATCAATATCGTGGCTTTGGCGGGTAGCTTACTGCACGCGCAAACCTTCTTTAGCATGATGCCGCAAGTGATGCCGATCCGTCTCGGTGGCAAATTAGTGGATAAGAAAATCATCGTGTTGGCACAATGGGCCGCCGTGGCCTTGATTTCGCTGATCGTTCTCGTTGTGGTGTAAGGAGCTTTGACTATGAAACCCAATTATTCCGTAAATACCGCACCGAAACGTTCTGATGAGCCAATTTGGTGGAGCCTGTTTGGTGCTGGCGGTACTTGGTTTGCCATGATCACCCCCGTAACAGTGCTCGTTCTGGGTATTCTTGCCCCGCTTGGCATTATCGATGCGCAAGCGTTAAGTTACGAACGCGTAGTCAGTTTCGCCACCAGCATTATCGGTGCCCTGTTTATCATCGGCACCTTAGCACTGCCGATGTGGCATGCGATGCACCGTGTTCACCACGGCATGCATGACTTGAAAATCCACGCTGGTGTGGTGGGCAAAATTGGCTGCTACGCCTTTGCTGGCCTCATTTCAGCCCTCGCGGTGGTGTTTCTTTTCATGCTGTAAGGCTTTTCCAAGCACACCAATCTAAGCAAACAAAAAGCTGGCGATTTCGCGCCAGCTTTTTTTCTGTGCGGCGGGTATAGCTGACAGAAAAAAGGCCGCCGAAGCGACCTTAATCTAAGGTGAAAAATTATTTTACACGGCCAACGTATTCACCACTGCGAGTGTCCACTTTGATCACTTCGCCGATTTGGATGAAGAGCGGAACGCGAACAACCGCACCGGTTGATAGCGTTGCTGGCTTGCCGCCTGTGCCTTGAGTATCGCCTTTCAGGCCAGGATCGGTTTCAGTCACTTCCAATTCAACGAAGTTTGGTGGTGTCACCGCGATTGGGTTACCATTCCACAGAGTCAGCATACAGCTGTTGTTTTCTACCAACCACTTCACACTCTCACCAACCGCTTTCGCATCAGCAGCAATCTGTTCGAAGGTTTGATTGTTCATAAAGTGGTAGAATTCGCCGTCTGAATAGAGATAATCTAGGTCGATATCCATAACGTCTGCGACCTCACAGGTGTCGCCAGACTTAAATGTTTTTTCTAGCACTTTACCAGAAAGAAGTTTACGAATTTTAACACGGTTGAATGCCTGACCTTTACCCGGCTTCACGTATTCGTTTTCTAGAATTACGCAAGGCTCGCTGTCAATCATAAGTTTCAGACCGCCTTTAAATTCATTGGTGCTAACTGTAGCCATTTTTTCCTCTTACGTTCTTAGAGCTAAATTCAATGCCGCATATAATAACCCGAAAAGTCGAAACTGTTGAGCAAAACTGGCTCAAACAGCTAGCGAATGGGATCTCAGATCCGACAAGCTTGTTGCAGATGTTAGAGATCGATCCCACGCCGTGGCAAGCAGGGTTTGCGGCGCGCAAGCTGTTTGCACAGCGCGTTCCCCGCAGCTTTGTCGCCAGAATGGAAAAAGGCAACCCGCACGACCCTTTGCTTAGACAAGTGTTACCACTCAGTGACGAGTTTGAGGTTCACGAAGGCTTTTCTCATGATCCGCTTGAGGAGCAAGATAACGAGATCCCCGGCCTACTGCACAAATACCGCAATCGCGCGCTGATGATTGTCAAAGGGGGCTGTGCGATCAACTGTCGTTACTGTTTTCGCCGTCACTTTCCGTACCAGGAAAACAAAGGCAACAAATTCGCTTGGCAGCGCAGTTTGCAGTACATCGCCGAGCACCAAGAACTCAATGAAGTCATTCTCTCCGGTGGCGATCCACTGATGGCGAAAGACGATGAGATCCAATGGCTGGTTGAACATATTGCCGCGATTCCCCACATTAAGCGGCTGAGAATTCATAGCCGCTTGCCCGTCGTCATTCCAGCGAGAGTGACAGAGGAACTGTGCCAAACACTGGCCCGTACACGTCTGCAAGTGATTTTGGTGACTCACATCAATCACGCCAACGAAATCAACCATGAACTCACCACGCAACTCGCCAAGCTCAAACAGGTTGGCGTGACACTACTTAATCAAAGTGTGCTGCTCAAGGGGGTCAACGACACGGTGGATGAGCAAGTCGCGTTGAGCGAATCGCTGTTTGATGCTGGTATTTTGCCCTACTACTTGCATGTTTTGGACAAGGTGCAAGGAGCGGCTCATTTCTTTGTTGACGACCAACAAGCGAAGCGCATTATTCACGGAGTCATTGCGCGGGTTTCCGGTTACTTAGTGCCGAAATTGACGCGTGAAATTGGCGGCCGGCCAAGTAAAACACCGCTCGATTTGCATTTAGAGTAATTGTCGTTACCAGCAAAAACTTTTGTTCGATCTCATCGCCCCCAATACGCATACTCCGCGAAAATTGAGGGGGTAGCATGCAAGAGACTTTAGACACTTTTCTAAATATAGAACCATTTAGCTGGCCGGCCTTACTGTGCTGCGCGCTCAATGGCGTTCTTATTGGCGCGGAGCGTCAAACACGCGGTAAGCCCGTCGGTATCCGTACGTCGATTCTGATCATTTCTGGTACCTACTTTTTTATGTCGATGGCGGTATACCTCTCTCCCAACACCTTAGATCAAGCGCGCGTGCTTGGGCAGATCATTACTGGCGTTGGCTTTTTGGGCGCTGGGGTGATGATGACGCAAGATGGCAAGATCCACGGCGTCACATCCGCCGCCGTGATTTGGGTGCTGGCTTCTATGGGAATGATGATCGGGCTAGGCTTGATGCACCAGTCAGTGCTGATCACGTTACTCGCCTTGGCAGTGCTACTCGGTGTCGATAAAGCCGAAAACCGCATTCAGGCACTGCGCCGAGGAGTACATCAAAAAATTCAACAGCGCAGAAGCTCTTCCCGCCTGATTAAATAATTTGCGCGCAGCAAGTCATAAGAAACCCCGGATCATGTCCGGGGTTGTTTTTTAGGCTAGTTGTCAACGTTGCCACCGCTCAACGGGAGCGAAGTACTTATTTAACGAAGTAGTTATTTAACGAAGTAGTTACTTCGCGAAGTTGATCAGCGGGAAGCAAGGGAAAAAACCGTTGTCGGCACAGTTAATCAAGCCGATCTGCACGCCTTCAATCTTCGCCGTTTTGTTGAACACACCGACCTGAACGGTTGAGGTGTCAGAGAAGTTCGCCGCGCCCACATCCACCATGGTATTACCTTCGGAGTAGTTGACAAAACTCACGTTGGCCCCTTTCACATCGTTAGTGATGTTCACCGCGCCAATGTTGGCACCAGTAGTTTTTCCGGTATTCCAGTTAAAGAAACCAAGCGATGCACCTGTCATCTCTTGATTCACTTTTGACGCGCCAAACAAACCCAAGTTTACCCCTGTGGTACGATCGGTTTCTGAAAGACCAACCACCGCTACATCAACCCCTTTCAACTCTTCGACCTTACCGTAGAGCGCCGCCAAACGAACACCGGATACGGCATTTTCATCTGGCGCATTGAAGTTATTAAGCGAAGAAAACATCACTGGAGTTGCCGCCATCGCTGTTGTTGAGCTCAGCGCTACCACCGCCATTGCGATTACACTCTTTTTCATTTTTCGTCTCCACTGATCACGACTGATTTACTAAAGGGTAGCTATTCATACCCAGAACGCGATGATTATGAACGACGTTCAATAAAGACAGGTCATTGTATTGTAAAAAATGATATTGCTAGAAAATAGATAGAATAAAGTTAAAAAATCAATTATTTAAGTAATAATCAAGGCTGGGGCGTTCTTTGCATCGTCAATAAAGCGTAAAATCTTCTGCGCTCTGCATCAACTTTGGATGGATTTCAGATAATAAAAAAGCTGAGGATCGCTCCTCAGCTTTTCTCATTTAGGCTTAGTGCCGTGGGATGATTACATCATGCCCATGCCACCCATACCGCCCATGCCACCCATATCTGGCATGCCCGCATCTTTTTGTGGTAGATCGGTTACCATCGCTTCCGTGGTAATCATCAGGCCAGCAACTGAAGCGGCGAACTGCAGCGCAGAACGAGTGACTTTAGTTGGATCTAGGATACCCATTTCCAGCATGTCGCCGTATTCACCCGTTGCCGCGTTGTAGCCGTAAGAACCTTCACCCGCTTTCACGTTATTTGCCACAACCGATTCTTCATCACCCGCGTTTTTGGTGATTTGGCGAATTGGCGCTTCCATCGCACGTAGTGCTACGCGGATACCCACGTTTTGCTCTTCGTTGTCACCTTTCAGGTCAACCAGTTTAGAGGCCACACGAATCAGTGCAACACCACCGCCAGCAACCACGCCTTCTTCAACCGCAGCGCGAGTCGCGTGCAGGGCGTCTTCTACGCGGTCTTTTTTCTCTTTCATTTCCACTTCTGTGGCGGCGCCTACTTTGATAACCGCAACACCGCCCGCTAGCTTAGCAACGCGCTCTTGCAGTTTCTCTTTGTCGTAGTCTGAAGTCGCCTCTTCGATTTGCTGACGAATCTGTACCACGCGACCTTGGATCATCGCTTCTTCACCCATACCATCGATGATGGTGGTGTTTTCTTTGGTGATAGACACGCGTTTCGCTTGACCCAAATCTTCCAGCACCGCTTTTTCCAGCTCTAGGCCAACTTCTTCAGAAATCACCGTACCGCCAGTTAGGATCGCGATGTCTTGTAGCATCGCTTTACGACGGTCGCCGAAGCCAGGCGCTTTAACCGCAGCGACTTTCACGATGCCACGCATGTTGTTCACAACCAGAGTCGCCAACGCTTCACCTTCTACGTCTTCAGCGATGATCAGCAGTGGACGTGATGCTTTGGCAACGGCTTCTAGAGCAGGTAGCAATTCACGGATGTTAGAAATCTTTTTATCAACCAATAGGATGAATGGGCTTTCCAGCTCTACGCTGCCCGCTTCTTGGTTGTTGATGAAGTAAGGAGATAGGTAACCACGGTCAAACTGCATGCCTTCAACCACGTCCAGTTCGTCTTGCAGCGCTTGACCTTCTTCAACCGTGATCACGCCATCGCGACCCACTTTTTCCATCGCTTCGGCGATGATTTTACCCACACTTGAGTCTGAGTTGGCAGAGATAGTGCCCACTTGCTCGATTTCAGTGCTGGTAGAGCAATCTTTAGAAAGAGCTTTCAGCTCGATAACCGCCGCTGCTACCGCTTTGTCGATACCGCGCTTTAGATCCATCGGGTTCATGCCCGCGGCAACGGCTTTTAAGCCTTCGTTGACGATCGACTGTGCCAACACGGTCGCTGTTGTTGTACCGTCACCCGCCACATCGTTCGCTTGTGAAGCCACTTGCTTCACCATTTGTGCGCCCATATTCTGGAACTTGTCTTCCAGCTCGATTTCGCGCGCCACAGACACACCATCTTTGGTGATGGTTGGGGAACCGAACGATTTGTCCAGTACTACGTTACGGCCTTTAGGACCTAAGGTCACTTTTACCGCATCGGCCAGAATGTTGACACCTTCCAGCATTTTTACACGCGCGTCATTACCAAATTTAACGTCTTTAGCAGCCATCTTTATTTTCCTTCTAAATTCTGTTTTTTAGTTCGTTGTGATTCAGAATGAATTATTCAACGATTGCCATGATGTCGTTCTCAGACATGATCAGAACTTCTTTACCGTCGATCTTTTCCGTTTTAGTGCCATAGCTTTCGGCGAAAATCACGGTGTCACCAACTTTTACGTCCAGCGGCTGCACAGAGCCGTTTTCAAGGATGCGGCCTTTGCCAACAGCCAGAACGACGCCGCGAGTTGACTTCTCTGCAGCAGAACCAGTTAAAACGATGCCACCGGCTGACTTAGATTCAACTTGTTGGCGTTCTACGATAACTCGATCATGTAACGGACGAATATTCATCGGTCGTCTCTCCTGAAAAATTCCATGTGTGATTTGATAATTGCCCTAAAGCAGGGCTCTAGGCCTAGTGTTATCTATATAAGGGGTGATCATGATGATCCCAAGGGGCGCGGGTGAAATTTTTGTGATTGAGTTAAAAGTTCACACAGTCCAGCAAAGGATTGCGTCGAAATCCCTGACTCGCTGCTAGCTAGGATTTCTTGTATCCTTGCCATTTTCCACTCAGTGGTCGCTAATATGCTCGATAAACATGGGTTGCTCACCGCCCCTATCGCACTCACACTACGCAAAATGACCATTCCGATGATCTTCGGCATGGTAGCGATCCAGATGTTTAACTTGGTTGACACCTTCTTTGTTTCCTTGCTCGGTACCCAAGCACTCGCAGCGATCAGCTATACCTTTCCGGTGACGTTTGCGGTGAACTGCATCACCATGGGTATCGGCATCGGTCTTTCCACCAGCATTGGCCGTCTACTTGGTCAGGGCGATGCCAACCAAGCCGCGCGTTTCACCAGCCACGGTTTGCTGTTGGCCGTTGCGCTGGTTGCTCTTGCCTCTACGCTTGGCTTTTTCACAGTGGATCCCCTATTTACGTTACTTGGCGCGCAAGAGCAGCTCATCCCGCTGATCGCTCAGTACATGCATGTCTGGTATCTCACCATTCCACTGTTGGTCATTCCGATGGCTGGCAACAGCGCGATTCGCGCCACGGGGGATACCAAAACGCCCGCCAAGATTATGATGCTGGCCGGACTTATCAATGGTGTTCTCGATCCGCTGCTGATCTTTGGTATCGGTCCATTTCCAGAACTCGGCATTCAAGGCGCGGCGATTGCCAGTGCGTTTAGCTGGTTCGGCGCCTTGTGCGGCTCATTCTATGTGTTGATTAAACGAGAAAAGCTGCTTGCGGCGCCTCATTGGCAACGCCTTGGCGAAGATTGGCGGCAAATCCTCAGGGTGGGCACACCTGCCGCGTTATCCAATGCAATGAATCCGCTGTCGGGTGCGGTATTGATGATGATGCTCTCCAGTCACGGTACCGCTGCCGTAGCCGCTTATGGCGCGGCGCAGCGCATTGAGTCGATATTGATTCTGGTGTTGATGGCACTGACGTCGTCCCTGACGCCGTTTATGGCGCAAAACTTAGGGGCGAAAAATCCGCAACGCGCCTTTCAAGGACTGTTTGTCAGCATGCGTTTTTCGGTGCTCTTTCAAGGGCTGGTGTTTTTAATGATGGTACCACTGAGCATTCCTCTGGCCAGTCTCTTTTCGCAGGAACAGAGTGTGCGCGATCTCCTGTGGCACTATTTGTTGGTGGTGCCCGCCAGTTACGGCTTTCTCGGCATTCTTATGATGTTGGTCAGCGCCTTGAACGCCATGCATGAACCACTGAACGCGTTTCGCTGGAGCTTTATGCGTCTGTTCTTCTTTACACTGCCAGCAGCTTGGCTTGGCAGCCAACTCTACTCCATTGAAGGCCTGTTTGTTGGGATTGCGCTGGGTAACTTGGCTGGCGGAATTTGCGGTTATCTGTATGCGTTGAATAAACGCAAAACACATTTACAACTCAGTGAAAACAGCCAATGAAAAGGCCGCGTGATGACGCGGCCTTGTTTTATGGCTTTAAACCCAGCTTAGAACAGCTCTTCGGCTACTTTGAACAAATCATTGCGCACTGGGCGCTTCATGTTCTCAATTGCATCGATGATATCGTGATGCACGAGCTGCTCTTTAACGATACCCACACAGCGACCACCGTGACCTTCCATCAGCAGATGTACAGCGTAGTTACCCATGCGAGAAGCAAGAACGCGGTCAAACGCCGTTGGTTTACCACCACGCTGAATATGACCCAAAACAGTCGCGCGTGTTTCACGCCCAGTACCCGCTTCGATCTCTTTCGCCAGTTGGTTGGCATCCATCATCAGTTCGGTCAGCGCGATGATCGCGTGTTTCTTACCTTTCGAGATACCATCTTTAATGTTGTTGATCAGCTTCTCTTTATCTAAGCCCGTTTCTGGCGTGATGATGTACTCACAACCACCGGCAATCGCTGACATCAGCGTCAAATCACCACAGTGGCGACCCATGATTTCAACAATCGAAATACGCTGGTGAGAAGATGACGTATCACGCAGACGGTCAATCGATTCGATCACCGTGTTCAGCGCGGTTAGGTAACCGATGGTGTAATCCGTGCCCGCGATATCGTTGTCGATTGTGCCTGGCAGACCGATACATGGGTAACCCATTTCCGTCAGCTTCTTCGCACCCATGTACGAACCGTCACCGCCGATCACCACCAGCGCATCAATGCCGTGGGCTTTTAGGTTTTCGATCGCTTTTTCGCGGACAGCCACTTCTCTAAACTCAGGGAAACGCGCCGAACCGAGGAAAGTACCACCACGGTTGATCACATCAGAAACGCTTGAACGATCAAGTGGCTTAATGCGGCCTTCATAGAGACCAAGGTAACCGTCATAGATACCATACACTTCAAGGCCTGCACCCAATGCTGTACGAACCACGCCGCGGATTGCCGCGTTCATACCTGGGGCATCGCCACCACTTGTCAAAACACCGATCTTTTTAATCATGCTCACCCTCGATCTTTGGCAATCAATATTTAATTTTTCTTTATCGTAGCTGGTAACCAGCTACCTAAATAATGGGAAAATCTGTCTGCAATGTTACATTTCCTCTACAGGAATACCAACGAAAACACACAAATTTATGTAACTTTTCTACTTATGTAAGAGTATTACAGTTTTGCAGTAAAACTTTGTTGATTCATATCAGGATCAGGAATCTTAATAGATGTAGATGGAAAGATAGTCAACAACGCCTTTTTTGTCTTCAAGACAAGGCGAATTTTTCGCTTAAGACCACTGCTGTTCAATGTGCTCTTTCTCGCTGCTGACCACCACAGAATAAGGATCTTGATGAATCAACACATCCGAAGCGGGAAACAATTCCAACAGTTTCGCTTCCACTTCATCGGCAATTTGATGCGCTTTGATCAGCGGTAAATGATCATCGAGTTCCAAATGCAACTGGATAAAACGCGTTGGGCCCGACATGCGCGTGCGCAACTGATGCACCCCAAGGACATGCTCGACCGTTAGGCACGCGCAGTTGATCTGCTCCAGTTCTTCGTCGGGCAATTTACGATCGAGCAGTGTTTGCACCGCCTCACTGACCATTTTGAACGCGCTGTAGAGGATAAATAGACCAATGCCGACCGCAAACACCGCATCCGCTTGACCGACACCAAAGTAACTCAGGCCAAGGGCCAACATGATCGCAGCATTCATAAACAGATCGCTTTGATAATGCAGCGAGTCGGCGGCAATTGCCTGACTTCCCGTCGCCTTCACCACGTGTTTTTGAAACGTCACCAAACCAAGTGTCACCACCATGGCAAATAAGCTGACATAAACGCCGTATTCAGGGGAGTTCAACAAGTGAGGGCGGAAAAAGCGATCAACGCCATTTAAGATGAGGAAAACCGCCGAACCGGAAATAAACATCGCTTGTGCCAAAGCGGCTAAGGATTCCGCTTTGCCGTGTCCAAAAGTATGCTCTTCGTCGGCGGGTTGCAACGCATAGCGCACCACCAGCAAATTGACCACGGAGGCGGCGATATCCAACATCGAGTCAATCAGTGAGGCGAGTAAACTGACCGACCCCGTCACCCACCAAGCGGCGATTTTCACCAAAAGAAGAAGGGTCGCGACCGTAGTTGCCGTCCAGGCGGCCATGGTCACTAATCGTGCATATTGCTGTTTCATAATCATTTCAAACTCAACCAACAGACGGCCAGTATAACTCGCGCTTTATTGAATGAATATGAAACAATTAGGGCGACATTGCTGTCGCCCTAAGAGATTAATTATCCGCTTTGTCTGCAAAGCGTTTGTGCATTTTCGCACTGCACTCCTGCATACGCTCATTTTGTAACTCAACAAATTTCGCTTTCTGCTCTGGAGTCAGAACGCTCAGCATCTTGTGCTGTTTCTCTAACATTTGCACACGGCGCTCTGCCTGTTTCGCCGCCATCTCTTTCGCCAGCTCATTGGCCGCATTGGCATCGAATGTGTCGGCTAACACTAACGCTTGCGCTTTAGCATGGTGCGCTTGACGCTCCGCCTGATTGTCAGCGAACTTGCCTTTAGACTGCGCTTTCATCTCTTTACGGCCCGCTTGACGCATCGAGTCCAATTGCTCTTTTTGTGCATCGGTCAGGTTCAACTCACGGAAGATACCGCGATCCATTCCCATGCCACACTCGTCGTCAGGTCCGCCTTTGTGATGGCCTTTACCACCACCGAAAGCAAACGCACTTGCGGTTGCCAAAGTTAAAGGAAGAATCGCCGCAGCCAGTACCAGTTTTTTTACCGTTTTCATAATCTATTCCTTACTCATTCAGTTGTTTCTGAGCTGCTTTCACAGCGCTTGAGTTTAGAATACAAAACCCTGAGTAAAGCGGCGTATAGAGAGCGTAAAGTATCGTAAAGAGCGACATTGCTCCTCATACCTGACGGCCATTTCACAGTAATATTAAGGCAGAACGACGATATGTGAAGGTAATCCTATGGCCAATATTCTGCTGATTGACGACGACACCGAGCTGACCGGTTTGCTGACCGAAGTTCTTTCATACGAAGGATTTAATATCACCGAAGCGAATGATGGCGAAAGTGGCCTTGCGGCACTGACGGCAGAGATCGATCTGATTCTATTGGATGTGATGATGCCCAAACTCAACGGCATCGACACCTTAAAACGCCTGCGTGCACACTGGGAAACCCCGGTCTTGATGCTGACCGCCAAAGGGGAAGAGATTGACCGAGTGCTCGGCCTTGAGCTGGGTGCCGACGACTATTTGCCCAAACCGTTCAGCGACCGCGAGCTGCTGGCACGCATCAAAGCGATTTTACGCCGCACCAGCAACCCCAAAGGCGCGAAAAACGGTGGCGACTGCATTGAGTATCAAGACCTCAAACTCTACCCGGGCAGACAAGAAGCCTATTGCCAAGAGAGCCTACTAGATCTCACCTCAACAGAATTTGCCCTCCTGAGCCATTTTGTGCAGAACCCGGGGGAAACGCTGACCAAAGAGACGCTCAGTTTGGATGTGCTTGGCAAGCGCCTCGCCGCGTTTGATCGCGCCATTGATATGCACGTGTCCAATTTACGCAAAAAGCTTCCCGAGCGAGCCGATGGCAAGTCACGCATCAAAACCTTGCGTGGCCGTGGCTATTTGATGGTTGAGGAATAAGCATGCGTTTGCCCAAGATCACCAGCCTGTATGGGCGCATTTTTGCCATTTTCTGGTTCACCATGTTTTTGGTGTTGATGGCGGTGCTGGCGCTGCCACACCTTGATCCGCGTAAAGCTCATGCGATCCCGCCCGATCATTACGATCGCCTGTTGGAAGCGAAGCAAGAGATCGAACGTGACTTTGCCGATGAACGCGATCTGGGCAAAATTCTCTTTCGTCTCGAACGTCCGGGCGAGCGCCACGGACGCGACAACCGGCCACGCTTTTTCCTCAGCGACACCGACGCCAACATTCTCACCACACTCAAACACAGCGACTTTCAGATCAAAGCGTTGAAAAATTTTGTCACCAGCATGGAGCATCCCGACAAACCACAACAAAAACTCTATGGCCGCTTTATGCTTTCAGGCCCGCTCCCGATTACCTTGGCAGGCAAAGAGTACTTTTTATATGTCGGTCTCAAGTGGAACCAGCCACCACCATTTTTGCTGCGCATGTTTGACCAACCTTTGCAACTGCTCTTAGCGGTCATGCTGGTCAGTACACCGCTGCTACTTTGGCTGGCGTGGGCGCTGAGCCAACCTGCACGGCGATTAGAAAAAGCCGCCCAGCGAGTAGCAAAAGGGGAATTTGTTACCGATCCAACGCTAGAGAAAGGCACCTCCGAATTCCGCCAAGCGGGCGCGAGTTTTAACCAGATGGTGGAAGCGGTCAATCAGATGATTTCGGGGCAACAGCGTTTGCTTTCGGATATCTCTCACGAGCTGCGCTCCCCACTGACTCGCCTGCGCATGGCCAACGCGCTGGCGACCCGCAAGCAGGGGGAAAGTGCCGAGTTGCAGCGCATTGACACCGAGGCGCAGCGATTAGAGCAGATGATTGCCGAACTGTTGGCACTGTCGCGCATGCAAATGAACAGCCATCTCGACCGTGAAGATCAACCCATCAGCAGCTTATGGGAAGAGATCATACAAGATGCGCAATTTGAAGCAGAACAAATGGGCAAAACGCTCAACTACTCACCACTGCCATCACGCACCATTTCGGGCAACCCCAAACTCTTAATGAGCGCGGTGGAAAATCTGATCCGCAATGCGATTTACTACGGAAAGGACTTAGTCCAAGTTGAGATACGCGACCACGGCGAGCAACTGCACATCACGGTGGATGACAATGGCGACGGTGTCCCCGAAACCGAACTCGAGGCGATTTTCCGCCCCTTTTATCGCGTTTCCACCGCTCGCGATCGCCACTCCGGTGGAACAGGGCTCGGGCTGACGATTACCGAAAGCGCCATCCGCCAGCATAGTGGCACGATCAAAGCCAGCCGCAGCCCACTCGGAGGGTTACGCGTCAGCGTCACCTTGCCCTTAAACAAAATCGGCTGAGTCGCTGTTGGACTCGCTCTGGCGAGCGCCTTATACTTGGCTCCACCTTGACTAAACGAACTTGATGGCATGTTTGATATTGCGCTCTACGAACCGGAAATTGCCCCAAATACTGGCAACATTATTCGCCTGTGCGCCAACTGCGGCGCACATTTGCATCTGATTGAACCGTTAGGTTTTGATCTGGAAGAGAAGAAAGTGCGTCGCGCCGGCTTGGATTATCACGATCTCGCCCGCGTGACACGCCATAAAAACTACCAAGCCTTTCTCGATTTTCTTCAGGCACGCGGTGAATATCGTCTCTTCGCCTGCACCACCAAAGGCAGTGACCATCACATTAACGCTCACTATCAACGCGGCGATGTCCTGCTGTTTGGCCCAGAAACACGCGGTTTGCCACAAGAAGTGATAGAAAGTTTGCCGACCAGCCAGCGCATTCGTATTCCGATGATGCCCGAGGCGCGGAGCTTGAATCTGTCGAACGCGGTGGCGATTATTGCCTTCGAAGCGTGGCGACAACTTGGCTTTGAAGGGGCGGTTTAACACGCCGCCAACATACGATAAAAAAGCCGGGCAATCCCGGCTTTTTCTCTATCTCGCTCGATTTATTTCAGCTTCGGTTTGTGCTCGTCATCGTCTTTGCGCTCAAACTCGCCTTCGAACGTTTGTCCGCCTCGCTCAGCATCATGATGACGGTGAGAAAACGTCTCTTGCTCAAAAGAGTGCGACGTAAAGCTGCTTTTGACTACCACTTTACTCATCAATACGCGTGCTAGCGCAGCTCGGGGCGCAGGCAATAACACCACCATTCCCATCGCATCGGTCATAAACCCCGGGGTCAGCAGCAGCACACCCGCCACCGCTAACATCACCCCTTCAACAATCTGCTGCGCGGGCAACTCGCCTTGCTGCAAACGCTGCTGCACCGAAAGTAATGTTTGTAACCCTTGGCTGCGCACCAGATACGCGCCGACAAACGCGGTCAATAACACCAAACCAATCGTCGGCCAGAGCCCTAAAAAGCCACCGACCTGAATAAACAGGCCTATTTCGATGATCGGCACACAGATAAAAAGCAATAAAAGTACAGGAAACACAGGACCTCCTCAGTTTGCTCCAGTGTAATGGCAAATCCGCTGACAACTCAAATTGAAGCTGTAAAAAAGCGTGTTTAGCCAAACCCGCGCGCTGTTCATAACCCATTTATATTTTGCAAAATATTCAGTAAATAAAAGCAAAAATAGTGATCCACTTACTATTTTTATGCGCTGGGAACAGTATCATGTGCTACATAAGTCAGGACGGATTTTACAGCCAAAAATTCTGATGAATGGATTCTGATTGCAGATATGGCTAAATAATATTTTAAATTATCAGAATTATCATCTAAGGATCCTGTTATGGCTACCCTAACTGAAGCGCATCCAGCGCCTACCCAAGCCACTCGCATTGAAGAAGATCTATTAGGTCAACGTCATGTTCCTGCGGATGCGTACTACGGCATCCATACTTTGCGCGCTATCGAAAACTTCAACATCTCCAATGTCACTATTTCGGACGTACCTGAGTTTGTACGTGGCATGGTGATGACCAAAAAAGCCGCCGCACTGGCTAACCGCGAGTTAGGTGCGATTCCAAAGAATGTGGCGGATTACATTATCCAAGCGTGTGACCTGATGCTGGAAACCGGCAAATGCATGGATCAATTCCCATCAGACGTCTTCCAAGGCGGCGCTGGCACATCGGTGAACATGAACACCAACGAAGTGATCGCCAACATTGCGCTTGAGTTGATGGGTAAAGAGAAGGGCAGCTACGACGTGGTGAACCCTAACGATCACGTCAACAAGAGCCAATCCACCAACTGTGCCTACCCAACTGGTTTCCGTATTGCCGTTTACAACAGCATCCATAAATTGATGGAAGCGATTGAATACCTCAAAGGCGCGTTCGAACTGAAATCACAAGAGTTCAGCGGCATTTTGAAAATGGGCCGCACTCAGTTGCAAGACGCGGTGCCGATGACTGTTGGTCAAGAGTTTCACGCTTGGGCGGTGACGCTGAACGAAGAGATCCGCGCGCTGGATTACACCTCCAAACTGCTACTGGAAGTGAACCTAGGTGCAACCGCCATCGGCACTGGCCTAAATACCCCTCCAGGCTACCAAGCGCTTGCGGTGAAACACCTTGCCGCGGTAACTGGCCTTGACGTGGTACCAGCCGAAGATTTGATTGAAGCAACCTCAGACTGTGGTGCTTACGTGATGGCGCACGGCGCACTAAAACGCCTAGCGGTCAAACTGTCTAAGGTGTGTAACGACCTACGTCTGCTCTCTTCTGGCCCTCGCGCGGGTTTGAACGAGCTTAACTTGCCAGAAATGCAAGCAGGCTCTTCCATCATGCCAGCCAAAGTAAACCCAGTGATTCCTGAAGTGGTCAACCAAGTTTGCTTCAAAGTGCTGGGCAACGACAACACGATCTCTTTCGCAGCCGAAGGCGGCCAGCTACAGCTCAACGTCATGGAGCCTGTAATTGGTCAGGCGATGTTCGAATCGATTTCACTGCTGCAAAATGCCTGTGTCAACCTACGTGACAAGTGTATCGATGGCATTACCGTCAACAAAGAGATCTGTGAGAACTACGTATACAACTCTATCGGTATCGTCACTTACCTCAACCCATACATCGGCCACCATGAAGGTGACATCGTGGGTAAGATTTGTGCGGAAACGGGTAAGAGCGTGCGTGAGGTGGTCCTTGAACGCGGTTTGCTCACCTCAGAAGAGTTGGATGACATTTTGTCGGTGCAAAACTTTATGCACCCAACCTATAAAGCGAAACGCTACGAATAAGTAAAAAAAGGCTCTGATTCAGAGCCTTTTTACTTTCTACCGGCAGTAAAAAAGAGAAAGCTTGCGCTGGGTCATGGCAAGAAAAAAACCAACATACCGCCGGATAGAGCCAGTTTATTTTCTATTCATTTCTAGGAGTCTAAGATGTTCTTAATTGAGTTCCTTATCGTATTAGGATGTATCCTAATTGGTGCAAGGATTGGCGGTATCGGCTTAGGTGTAATGGGCGGTATTGGCCTTGCCATTCTCAGCTTTGGTTTTGGCATGCAACCAACCAGCCCCCCCATCGATGTCATGCTAATGATCATGGCGGTTGTGGCAGCAGCTGCTTCAATGCAAGCCGCAGGTGGTTTGGATTACCTGATTAAAATCGCTACCCACATTTTACACCGCAACCCTCGTCACATTACCTTTATCGCACCTTTGGTGACGTACTTTTTCACTATGATGGCGGGTACTGGTCACGTGGCCTATTCTGTACTGCCTGTGATTGCCGAAGTGAGCCGTCGTAGCGGCATCCGTCCAGAGCGCCCACTGAGCATGGCGGTGATTGCCTCCCAGTTTGCCATTGTCGCCAGCCCGATTGCTGCAGCGGTGGTCGCCTTGGTTGCCTTCTTAGAGCCGCAAGGGATCACTCTCACGGACGTGCTGATGATCACCATTCCAAGTACCATTCTCGGTTTGGCGTGCGCTTGTCTGTTCGTTAATAAGATGGGCGTAGAGCTTAAAGACGATCCTGAATATCAGCGCCGTCTGCAAGACCCAGAGTTTCGCGCTGAAATGGAACAAGAAGTATCGGTGGCGGACATTGAAATCACGCCGCAAGCGAAAAAGTCGGTCGCACTATTCTTATTTGGCGCCATCATTGTGGTGGTGATGGGTGCCCTGCCAAGCTTGCGTCCGCAATTTAACGGCTCGCCAATGGGCATGGCGCATACGATTGAAATCGTCATGCTTTCTATTGCCGCTCTGATCATTTTGCTGTGTAAACCCAATGGTAATGCTATCAGCCAAGGTTCCGTATTCCATGCAGGTATGCGTGCCATCGTCGCCATTTTTGGTATCGCTTGGCTGGGTGACACCTTCATTGGCGGTCACGGCGCTATGGTTAAAGAGGCGGTGTCAGGGCTGGTTGAAGTCGCGCCTTGGACATTTGCTTTCGCCCTGTTTGCTCTGTCGGTGATGGTGAACAGCCAAGGTGCTACCACCGCCGTGTTGGTACCCGTGGCGATCACGCTGGGGCTGCCGCCAGCGGTGATCATTGCGGTGTTTGTTGCGGTCAACGGTTACTTCTTTATTCCTAACTACGGCCCAATCATTGCCTCAATTGACTTTGACCGCACAGGCACAACGCGCATCGGCAAGTACATCTTCAACCACAGCTTTATGATCCCTGGCTTACTTAGCATGGTATTCAGCATTGGCTTTGGTCTGCTACTGACCAACATCTTGATGTAATTTGCTGGATATAGAATTTTGGGGAACCTCGGTTCCCCTTTTTCTTCGCCCGACATCACAAAGCCAATGCACGTGAAACTTTCTGCGCGGTTTCAGGGTCTGAGTGAGTTACACTAGCCACAACTTAAGTTTCGATCCCAATATTATGCGCGCATTGTTTACTCTTTTATTGCTGGGTGCCATGACGTTTTCTGCACCCTCGCTTGCTCTGTTTGGCAATAGCCAGAATTCGGGCTTTTCCTCGGGAAGCAGTGAATTTGTCACTGTCGACCAGGCTTTTCCATTTAACTCGTTCCAGCAAGACAATCGCATCACCCTAGACTGGCAAGTGAAAGACGGCTATTACCTCTACCAGCAGCGTCTCTCTTTTAGCGCCGAAAATGTCTCCCTCGGTGAGATTGAGATGGAAAACGGCCAGCCATATCGCGATGAATTTTTTGGCGACGTCAACATCTACACGACGCCGCTGTTTGTCAACATTCCCCTGCAAGACTGGCAAAGCGGAGCAAAACTGATTGTGCAGTATCAAGGCTGCGCCAAAGCTGGCTTTTGCTACCCTCCCGAAACGCGGGTGGTTGAGCTTGAGTCGTTTACTAATGGCCAAGCGCCAGCCGTGAAATCGTCTGCCCAACCTGCGGCCAGCAGCAAGACAGACGCATCCACACTTTCGCCCGCTGCGCCTTTAACCCAACAAGATAAATTGGCTTCTGGCTTAGCAGATAACTGGTGGACACCGCTGCTGTTTTTGGCACTGGGCGTCGGTTTGGCCTTTACTCCTTGCGTTCTGCCCATGTACCCGATCCTCACCAGTATCGTGCTCGGCGGCGGTCAGCTCAGCCAGCGCCGCGCATTCGGCTTGGCACTGAACTATGTGCAAGGGATGGCGCTGACATACACGCTGCTTGGTTTAGTGGTCGCTTCCGCTGGCCTGCAATTTCAGGCGGCGATGCAACACCCCTATGTGCTGATTGGCTTGAGTGTACTCTTTGTTGCCCTCGCTCTGTCGATGTTTGGCCTCTATACCCTGCAACTGCCAAGTCGCGCGCAAACTTGGCTGAATAACCTTAGCAATCAGCAGCAAGGTGGTAGCAGCTTGGGCGTGTTTGCGATGGGGGCGATTTCTGGCTTGGTTTGCTCTCCTTGCACCACTGCGCCGCTCTCCGGAGCGCTGCTGTACGTGGCTCAAAGCGGCGACTTGCTCACGGGTGGGGTGGCATTGTATGCGCTCGCCATGGGCATGGGCATTCCGTTGATCCTGGTCGCGGTATTTGGCAACAAACTCTTGCCGAAAGCCGGCGGCTGGATGGAGCGCGTCAAAACCCTGTTTGGCTTTGTGCTGCTCGCCGCGCCTATTTTCCTTCTGGAACGCATTCTGCCCGAACTGTGGTCGACCGCCTTGTGGTCAGTATTAGGCATCGCCGCGTTTGGCTGGCTTTACCATGTCAAAAACAGCTTAGAGTTTGGTGGCTGGAAGCAAAGTGCGCTGGGCATCATCGCCGTACTCGGTCTACTCGCCTCGGCGCAGCCTGCGTTGCATTATTGGTATGCGCCGCAAAGCGCATCGACGTCCGTAAACGAGGTGCGCTTCACGCGCATCAGCTCCGTGGCCGACTTGCAGCAGCAACTGCAATTGGCCAAACAAGCCGGTAAACCTGTGATGCTCGACTTTTATGCCGACTGGTGTGTGGCGTGTAAAGAGTTTGAGAAATACACTTTTCACGATGTTCAGGTCGCGGCGAAGTTGCAGCAATTTGTCTTGCTACAAGCCGATGTGACGCGCAATCAAGCGCAAGACATTGAGCTGCTGCAACATCTGCAAGTGCTCGGTTTGCCGACCATCGAGTTTTGGGATGCACAGGGAGCCCCTGTTTCAAACGCGCGGCTGACTGGCTTTATGCCAGCCGAACCCTTCTTAGCGCATCTGGACGCGCTTACCCCATAACGCTTTTAAATGCCAGAGAGTCGCCTCTCTGGCGTTTTCCTTTGCCGATTTCTCATTTCTTTTCTCACGTATATGCAAGAAATCTAATAAAAGTCGATTTACATCAGACTTTTAGCGGATAAATATTGTCCAGCAAGGCAAAGCTGACAATAATTCTATTAACGAATTAGTAAAAAGCGCTTAACGTCATGGACTCGACCTACACCATTATCATTGCCGACGATCACCCTCTGTTTCGCAACGCCCTGTTTCAGTCGGTGCATATGGCGGTCAGCGGCGCAAATTTACTTGAAGCCGATTCTCTAGAAGCACTGCTCAATCTACTGGCACGTGAAGAGGAGCCGGATCTGTTGCTACTGGATCTCAAAATGCCGGGCGCCAATGGCATGTCGGGGTTGATCCAACTGCGCGCGGAATACCCGGATTTACCGATTGTGGTGGTCTCTGCTAGCGAGGAGCCGTCCGTGGTAACCCAAGTGAAAAGCCACGGCGCTTTCGGTTTTATTCCCAAGTCGAGTGATATGCGAACTCTGATCGCCGCGCTCAACCAAGTGCTCAATGGCGACCCCTATTTCCCGGAAGGTTTGATCATCAATAACGCCGCGTGTAATGATTTGGCGGAGAAAATCGCCGCGTTGACACCCCAGCAATATAAAGTACTGGGCATGCTCTCTGATGGCTTGCTCAACAAACAGATCGCTTACGAGCTCAACGTTTCTGAAGCGACCATCAAAGCGCACATGACGGCAATTTTCCGCAAACTGGACGTGAAAAACCGCACTCAAGCGGTCATTCTGCTTAAAGAGATGAGCGAGTAATTTACTCGCTCGTTGGCGCTTGACTATCGTCGGTAGGCAGACACAAACCGACTTTCGTCACCTGCCAATCCACTACATCCGCCACCACCCAGCGCAATCCTTGCCACTCAAAATGGTCACCCAATACCGGGGTTGCACCCAAGTGTTCCGTCACTAACTCCTTAAGGGTGGTGTCGCCACTGACGTCGCCCAAATCCAAGCCATAGGCCATCGCCATCTCGGACAGTTTCGCTTCCACATCCAAGAAAAAATCACCGAAGAAGCGGGCAAACGAGGCTCTTTCTGGCGCTTCACTAAACAGTTGACCGAGCGCTTCGAGATCTTTTTCTTGCCCAAGCACACACAAGGTATCGCCCTCTTCGAGTTTGGTGCTGCCCGATGGGTGCAGTAACTGCTGCTGGCGAAATACCGCCGCAATACGTGTCCCTTCAGGTAAAAACAAATTACGCAGTGGCTCGCCAATGCACCATTTGTCTTGTTTCAGTTTGTAGATAAACAACTCCCACTCGCTGGTAGGGAAAATTTCGACGCCTGTGCGCGAAATCGGCTCGGGCTTGGAAGGCAGTTCCACTTTGGCTAGCGCCATGCTTTTGGTTAACGTACCGCCCTGCACAATCAGCGACACCATAACGACGAAAAACGCCAGATTGAAATAAAGCTGCGCGTCCGGCAGCCCCGCCATCATTGGGAAAACCGCCAAGATGATCGGCACCGCGCCTCGCAACCCGACCCAAGAGATGAACCATTTCTCGCGCGCGGTAAAACTCTTAAACGGCAACAACCCAATCCACACCGAGATTGGCCGCGCGAAGAGAATCATACCAAACGCCAGTGCCAGGCCCGGTAAGGCGATGTCCAACAGATTGGACGGCGTCACCAACAGCCCCAACACCAAGAACATGCCGATTTGCGCCAACCAAGTCATGCCATCCAACACGTTGAGAATCGAGTGGCGGCTGCGCGTTGGGCGGTTACCAATCAGTAATCCCACTAAATAAATCGACAAAATACCACTGCCGCCGAGAGCATTCGACAGGGCAAAAATAATCAAACCACCACTGACGGTCAGAATCGAATAAAGCCCTTCCGGTAGCTGACTGCGATTAATCACTTTCCACAGCAGCCAGCCGCCAGAGAGCCCCAGCAGAGCACCAATACCAAACTGCTTAACAAAACTGAGCGCTAAAAATCCAGCGCTGAGGCCGCTCTCGTTACTGCCGAGCACCGCAATCATGGTCACGGTGAGAAACACCGCCATTGGATCGTTGGTACCGGACTCAATCTCCAAGGTTGAACCGACCCGCTCGTTCAAGCTGCGCCCTTTCAATAGCGAAAACACCGCAGCGGCATCGGTCGAACCAACGATCGCACCAACCAAAATGCCTTGCAGTAAATAGAGGTCAAACAGCCACGTTGCCATCAATCCGGTCAATAATGTCGTGATGGCAACCCCAACCGTGGCGAGCGAGACCGAAGGCCAAAAGGCGACCCGAAAACTGGCCACACGGGTACGCATACCACCGTCGAGCAAGATGATGGCCAGCGCTAAGTTACTCACCAGATAGGCGATCGGGTAGTTATCAAATAAAATGCCACCAACGCCGTCTTCACCCGCCAGCATACCGACCGCCAGAAAAACGAGCAGAATTGGAATCCCCAACTTTGAGGAAACCGGGCTTAGGAGCACACTGAGCGCAATAAGCAGTGCACCAATCAGAAAAAAGCCATTGATTGTGTTTGCGTCCACCTTCTCCCTCCCTTTAGTTAAATTGTTGTTATTTTCGGCAAAAGCTACCGTGTTTTGCCCAGCTATTCTGCACGAAAACGTGACTCTTTATCGAAAAGTTTATGTAAACAATTGAGTTTCTTCTGTCTAATTTAGCGTCACTATGTTGCCGTTGCGCGTATACGGCATGAAAATGCACCAGCAAAACTTGCACGGCAAAAACCAATCTAGGTCGATTTCTTAGACCTTTGGCTAAATTAACATCAAGTTAACATCACATTTTCCCGCCGCATCCTGCGCCAATCGACCTTTTGAGCTGATTTATCGTGAAATTTGACCCGACTAAAGTTGCACAGATCTGTTGATTTTTCGCTGCTATCTTAGGAAACGTAACATTACGTTAACACATCTATTCAGACGAGAAACACAAGGAGAAGGCCATGGCGTTCGAATCAACAGAACATGCTCAAGCCTACTGGAAGGAAAACTTGGGAATCATGGGATCACTGCTAGCAGTGTGGTTTTTGGTGTCTTATGGCGCTGGGATTTTATTTGTCGAACCGCTAAATGCGATTCAATTTGGTGGTTTCAAATTAGGATTTTGGTTCGCGCAGCAAGGGTCGATCTACACCTTTGTGGCTCTGATTTTTGTTTATGTGGCACGGATGAACGCCCTAGACAAAAAGTACAACGTACAGGAAGACTAAGAGGTTTAGAAAATGGATATTCAAACTTGGACGTTTATTCTGGTTGGTCTCACCTTCGCCCTGTATATCGGTATCGCTATCTGGGCTCGTGCGGGATCAACCAGTGAATTCTATGTTGCTGGCGGGGGTGTACACCCTGTTGCCAACGGCATGGCAACCGCCGCGGACTGGATGTCAGCCGCATCGTTTATCTCAATGGCAGGGATCATCTCCTTCATCGGCTACGATGGCACCGTTTACCTGATGGGTTGGACGGGTGGCTATGTGCTACTCGCGCTGTGTCTGGCTCCTTACTTGCGCAAGTTCGGTAAATTTACCGTGCCAGATTTTATCGGTGACCGTTACTACTCAAGAACGGCGCGTATGGTCGCGGTATTTTGCGCCATCTTCGTCTCATTTACTTACGTCGCAGGCCAGATGCGTGGCGTGGGCGTGGTATTTGCGCGCTTCCTCGAAGTTGACATCAACGTCGGTATCATCATTGGTATGGGCATCGTCTTCTTCTACGCGGTAATGGGCGGGATGAAAGGCATTACCTATACTCAGGTAGCCCAATACTGCGTATTGATCTTCGCCTTTATGGTACCTGCGATTTTCACCTCACTTATGATGACAGGTAACCCTGTCCCTCAGCTTGGCTTTGGTTCCACCATGGCGGGCAGCGATGAATACCTACTCACCAAACTGGACGGCTTGACTCAGGAACTGGGCTTTACCGCCTATACCGACGGCTCGAAGAGTATGGTTGACGTCTTCTTCATCTGTGCGGCGCTCATGGTCGGTACGGCGGGACTTCCACACGTTATTATTCGCTTCTTTACGGTTCCGAAAGTATCTGATGCACGTATCTCTGCCGGTTGGGCTCTGGTCTTTATCGCGTTCTTATACACCACAGCACCTGCGGTAGCGGCGTTTGCTCGCGTCAACATGATTGACACCATCAACGGCCCAGACATGCAAGGCGTGGCGGCAGCCGATGCACCAAGCTGGTTTAAAAACTGGGAAAACACTGGCCTAGTCAAATGGGAAGATAAGAACGGCGACGGCAAGATGTTCTATGCGGGCGATGCGCGTAACGAAATGACCATCAACCGTGACATCATCGTACTGGCTTCGCCTGAGTTAGCGAAACTGCCAAACTGGGTGGTCGCTCTGTTGGCCGCAGGTGGCTTGGCGGCGGCACTCTCTACCGCAGCGGGTCTACTACTGGTTATCTCAACCTCGATTTCACACGACTTACTGAAGAAAGGCTTTAAGCCGGATATGACCGACAAGCAGGAACTGCGGGCCGCACGGATAGGCGCAGCACTGGCGATTATCGGCGCGGGTTATCTGGGTATCAACCCTCCCGGCTTTGTGGCGCAAGTGGTGGCATTCGCCTTCGGTTTGGCAGCCTCCTCATTCTTCCCGGCCATCATTCTTGGTATCTTCTATAAGAAGATGAACAAAGAAGGCGCGATTGCCGGTATGTTGTCAGGTATTGCGTTTACCGCAGCTTACATCATCTACTTTAAGTTCATCAATCCAGCAGCCAGCACCCCAGACAACTGGTGGTTTGGTATCAGCCCAGAAGGGATCGGTACGCTGGGTATGTGCTTGAACTTTGTGGTTTCTATCGTAGTGAACAAGTTCACCGCCGAAGTACCAAAAGAGGTACAAGATATGGTCGAGTCTATCCGTTATCCAAAAGGGTCTGGTGCCGCGCACGACCACTAATAAGACTCACGAGCTTTATTGTAGGGATTGAGCTCCGTGGAAAAGCAAAGCCGATGCAACTGCATCGGCTTTTTGTTTTAAATTGTTCTAACCGCTGACCAGTTCAATCAGCTAACGCGATTCAACACCGCCCTTAACTTCAGCGGTTTAACGGGTTTGGCGATAAAGCCAAACCCGTTGGCTTTTATCGCTTGCATCATCTCTTCGGTGCGATCAGCACTGATAATGACGCCTTCAAATCGGTTGCCTAAACGCAGTTTGCACTGCTGAAGCACTTCAAGACCGGTTCGCCCATCGTCTAAACGATAATCGGAGAAGATCACCTGCGGAATCCAGCCATTTTCCAATGTTTTAAGGCTGCCAATCAGGTCGGTTGCGGTTTTCACCTCACAGCCCCAACGTGCCAGCAAGTTTTCCATGCCGACCAAAATCTCTTCTTCATTGTCGACACACAGAATGCGTAGATGGCTGAGATCCGCCACCACTGGGCTGGGCTCATTCACCGCGGGCTTTTGTACCTCGCTGGCTTTATCGAGCGTAATGGAAAAGACGCTGCCTTTACCATGCCAAGAACGCATCGAGATTTCATGCCCAAGCACTTGGGCAATCCCTTTGGAAATCGCCAACCCTAAACCGAGCCCTTGATCTGAGCGCACCTGACTACCGCGATTGAACTCTTCAAAGATCTCCTGCTGTTTATCTTCTTCAATGCCCATGCCGTTGTCCCAAACGTCGATCCGCACACGCCCCGCGACGCGGCGCACACCAAGCAGCACTTTGCCGTTGGGGCTGTAGCGAAAGGCGTTGGTCAAAAAGTTTTGCACCACACGGCGCAGCAGTTTGGGGTCCGAGTTGACGGTCAGTGAAGAGGGAACCATGCAAAACTCAATGCCTTGCTGCTTGGCTAAGGCACTGAATTCCGCATTGAGGTTGGCCAGCACATCGTTGATGGCGAAGCCGTGCATGTGAATATCCAGTTTGCCGGACTCTAGCCGCGAGATATCGAGCAAATCACCGATGAGATCTTCCGCCGCCTCCAGCGCACTTTCGATGTGCGAGGCAAGTTTGCGCGTTTCATCTTCTTTCGCCACTTCAGAGAGCGACGAGGCAAACAAACGCGCGGCGTTGAGTGGCTGCATTAAATCATGGCTCACCGCAGCCAAAAAGCGCGACTTAGATTGCGACTCGCGCTCAGAACGTTGCGTTGCGGTCACCAGTTGCTGATTCAATCTCTCTAACTCGCGTGTGCGCAGATGAACGCGCTCTTCCAGCGTTTCATTGGCCTCTTTGAGTGCCTGTTCGGCATGACGAAAAACCGTGATATCGGTAAAGCTCATCACAAACCCGCCACCGGGCATCGGATTGCCCTGCACTTCGATCACCCGTCCATCGGGGCGAATCCGTGATGAGGTATGTCGAGTGCCTTGTTCAAGATGGTAGACCCGACGGCGCACGTGTTCTTCTGGGTCGCCCGGACCGCACAGCCCTTGCTGCGCATTGTGACGAATCACATCGGCAATGGGACGGCCCACTTGGATAAGCCCCGGCGGGAACTCAAACAGTTCCAGATAGCGTTGATTCCACGCCACCAGCCGCAACTGTTTATCCACAACCGCGATCCCTTGCCCAATGTGCTCGATTGCCCCTTGCAGCAGCCCGCGGCTGAAGTCGTAGAGCTCTGACGCCTCATCCACGATGGTGGCGACCTCTTCCAACTGCATGTTTCTCCCTTGCAGTGCCGAAGTGAGGACTAACTTCGCCGATGACGCACCAAAAACCCCAGCCAAAACCCGTTCGGTGTGGCGAATTAAGGTCGACGGCGCTTGCTGATTGGGCAGCAGCACTTCTCGCTGCTGCGACCAATAGTAAGCAAAGGCATTTTTGACTCGAGTGCGACCAACAAAACGCGACGCCAGCATCTCCAGTTCAGCGACCGTGACTCGGCTTTGGTACAAGCTGATATTCTCATTTTCCGGCAGTGGGATACCGATAAATGACGCCGATTGTAAGCGCTCACTTAGGCTTGGCCGCGTGAGCATCGAAACCAATAAATAACAGAAGGCGTTAGCGCTGACGCTGAGGATCATCCCCCAATCCGATGCTTTAACGTCCAGCCCGCTCAGCAGTTCAGGAGGCGTAATTATCCAGATCAACAAGTTACTTTGTGCGTCGCCAGCCAGCATATCGGTCTGAGTCATCAGGGTGATCAGCCACAAAGTGAAGCCGACCGCCAGCCCGACATACACCCCTTTGCGGTTGCCTTGCCGCCAGTACATGCCACCAAGCAGCGCAGGGGCAAACTGGGTGATCGCGGCAAACGAGAGAAAGCCGATAGCCGACAGCGAATGAATCGCATCCAGCGCTTGATAAAAGCCCCAAGCGCCAATCAGCAGCAGAAAAATCAGCGCGCGACGAATGCGCAGCAGCAGGCCGGAAAAGTGGTGGTGATTGCGATTGGACAAACGCATGCGTCTGAGCAGCAGTGGCATGACTAAATCATTGGAGACCATGATCGCCAGCGCGATGGTCGACACAATCACCATGCCACTGGCCGCCGAAGTTCCGCCGAGAAAGGCCAGCAGCGCAATATCGCTGGCACCAAACGCCATCGGCAAACTGATCACATAGGTATCGGCAGAACTGGCCGGCAGCAAACTTTGCCCAGCCCAAGCGATGGGCAAAACAAATATCCCCATCAGAACCAGGTAGAGCGGAAACAACCAACGAGCGGTATGCAGATCTTGCGCGCGCTCGTTTTCCACCACCATGGTGTGAAACTGACGCGGCAGACAGACGATCGCCAGCATCGTCAGTACGGTGTGAATAAGTAGCGTCGCGATATTCGGCGCTTGATAGGTGCTCGTGATCGCACTGGTTAAATCGAAGCTTTCGTGGCGCATCATCAGCCAGACGATAAACACCCCGACGACTAAAAAAGCCAATAGCTTGACCATGGATTCAAACGCAATCGCCATCATCATGCCGCGATGGTGCTCGGTATTGTCGATGTGGCGAGTGCCAAACAGCATGGTAAAAATCGCCAGTGCACCAACCACAAACCAAGAGACGTTGTAATCTTCGTAGCCAAATTGGCTAAAGAGATCGGGGGCGATGATCTCCAGCCCCATAGTGATGCCGCGCAACTGCAGCGCGATATAAGGCAAAATACCGACCACGGCGATCAAGGTGACCACCACCGCAATGCCCTGCGATTTGCCATAACGGGCAGCGATAAAGTCAGCGATGGAGGTAATGTGCTCTCGTTTGGCGATCAGGATCAGCCGAGCAAGGATGCGCCATCCCAAGGTGAAGACCAGAATCGGCGCGATATAAATGGGTAAAAACGACCAAGGGTTGCTGCTGGCTTGGCCAACCGTGCCGTAGAACGTCCACGAAGTACAATAAACCGCGATAGACAAGCTGTAGACCCACGGGCGCCAACGCGCCAGCCATTTTTTCTGCCTATCACCATACCAAGCAATCAAAAATAAAATGCCCAGATATGCCAACGACACGGGAATCACAATCCATCCTTGCATGCGTCATCCTTCCTGATAAAAAACCTCTCCGCTATGGGAGAGGTTTCATTTAACTAAGGATGAGAGATCAACTCAATCTCTTCGCACTAATTCTGTGCTTTCGGCTCGGCTTTCGCCAGATCAATCACATGCGGCTCTTCGCTGACAGGCGTCACTTTAACAAACAGCGCGATAAAGCCCATGGCCGCCATCACCCAGAACACATTCGCGCCCCACTGCTCAAAGCCCCAGCCACTTAACGCCGTCATGGCCGCGATAAAAGCGCCTAACGGCAGGGCATTGTAGAGCGCTTGCAGCGCGACCATTTTGTGCTCTGGCGAGTGTTGAATGTATTGAATGGCCGCAATGTGTGTCATAGCAAACGTCACGCCGTGCAGTAATTGAACGAAAACCAGACCAAGCAGCAAGGTGGTGGAGGCAGTGATCCCCCAGCGCAGCATGACGCCAATCGATGCGGTGACAAACAGCGCACGTAATGACCAACCCGCAAACAGGCGCTTACTCAAAGCAAACACCGCCACTTCGGCCACCACCCCTAAGCTCCACAGATAGCCGATGATCTCTTCGGAATGGCCAGCCTGTTTCCAGTAAATGGCACTAAAGCTGTAGTAAGCCGCGTGGCTCCCTTGGATGAGCGCCGCCAATAGCAAAAAGGTCACGACGGGTTTGTCGGTGAGTAACTCAGTTAACTTCGGCCGCTGGGTGTGATGCTCTTGGCTTGTTACTGGCATCAGCGTCGGTTTGCGCAAGCTAAATAGCAACGAAACAAACACCCCAGCCAACGCGGTGTAAAGGATCATGTCGCTGCCGTAGAGTGCAATCAAATACCCCACCACGGTCGAGCCCGCAATAAACGCGATGGATCCCCACAAGCGCGTGCGGCCGTAATCAAGCATTTTTAAGCGGGCGTAGTAGTTGGCGAGCGCATCAGAGAGCGGTACCGCCGGGCCACAACAGAGGTTGAATAACACGGTCGCCAGCGCCATCAACCAGAAATCACCGCCAGTAAAAAAGTGAAACGCGACAAAAATTAGCGCGGCGAAACTGAGCCAGCGTAACGCTGGCATGATGTGTTCGGCGCGATGCACGCGCGGCGTGATCACCATATTCGCCACACAACGCGTTGCTAAACCAATCCCCACCAGCAAGCCGATATCGGTGGAAGAGACGCCCTGCTCCTTAAACCACAACGACCAAAATGGCAGATAAACACCGTAAGCAAAAAAGAAGCCGAGGAAATATTGAGAAATCCAGCCATAAGGGGATGGGGTAAACATAGTGATAATCCTGAACAATAGCAGTTAAAGAACTGAGTGCGCTGCATTATGACTGGGTATGCACAAGAGAAAAAGGGAATTATCAGCAACCCACCGTTTCCCCGATCGCACCAAAGGATTAGACCAAAGTCGTCTGGAGAGTCAGTGTAAATTTGTCAGACTTACTCTATGCCGCGTGACGATAGAGTGCCCCATGCCTGATAAATTTAATATGCAATCTCCACCGTTTGACCGCCTGAGTGAAGGACAGCAAGCCCTGCTGCGCTCGTCACTGGACGTCGCCTACTATCGAACCCGCGACATTGTTCTGCCTGCCGGGCAGCCGAGCGATTCTCTGCACATTCTCATCAAAGGTGCAGTCGAAGAGCGCTCCGCTGATCATCAGGAAGTGTTCGCCCACTACGCCAACGACGATATGTTTGACGTCCGCGCCCTGTTTGAAGCGACTGTGCGCCACCACTACGTCGCGCTGGAAGATACCCTCTCCTATCTGCTGCCCAAAGCGCTGTTTCTGGAACTTTATAATGAAAATGGTCAGTTCGCGGCCTACTTCGACAGCAACCTCGCCAAACGGCAAGAGTTGATTGAAGCGGCGCAGCAGCAACAAAACTTGGCCGAGTTTATTCTCACCAAAGTCGACAAGGCGATTTACCACCCGGCGATGATTCTTCCGCCCGAGATGCCGATCAATCAGGTCACCAAAACCTTGAAGGAAAACGGCATCGACGCCGCGCTGGTCAAACTGCATGACGATGACCCTCGCTGTCGCCAACAGCCTTCCGCCCACCCGTATGCCATCGTCACCCGCACCAACATGCTCCATTCGGTGATGCTGGAAGACAAACCGCTCGATACTCCGGTAGGCGAGATTGCCACCTTCCCGGTTTGCCATGTGGATAATGGCGATTTTCTGTTTAACGCCATGATCACCATGACGCGCAACCGCATGAAACGCCTGATGGTGTGCGACGGTCACCAAGCGGTTGGTATGCTCGACATGACGCAGATCCTCAGCGCCTTCTCCACTCATTCTCACGTGCTGACCTTAAGCATCGCCCGTGCGTCCAGCGTGGAAGAGTTAGCGCTGGCGTCGAACAAACAGCGCCAATTGGTCGAAAGCTTGCTGAAAAACGGCATTCGCACGCGCTTTATCATGGAGCTGATATCGGCGGTCAACGAACAAATTATTGAGAAAGCGTTTGAGCTAGTCGTGCCTCCGGCGCTACACGACCACTGCTGTCTGATCGTGCTCGGCTCTGAAGGTCGAGGTGAGCAAATCCTCAAGACCGACCAAGATAACGCGCTCATCATCAAAGACGGTCTGGAATGGCAGTTGTGCGGCGAAGTGATGCAGCAGCTCACTCATACTTTGCAACAGCTTGGCTACCCACTTTGCCCGGGCAATGTCATGGTCAATAACCCGAAATGGGTGCGCAGCCAAACACACTGGAAAAAAACCTTGGCGGACTGGGTAAAAGCCGCCAAACCGGAGCAAGTCATGGACATCGCGATCATGGCCGATGCCCACGCCGTTGCCGGCAATAAGAGCCTACTGGCGCCAGTGAAAGCGCACTTGTGTCAATTGATGGCAGATCAAGAGCTGATCCTCACCGAATTCACCCGCCCCGCTCTGAGCTTTTCCGTGCCGCTGACGCTATTTGGCAATGTTAAAGCCGATAAATCAGGGCTCGACATCAAGCAAGGCGGCATTTTCCCGATTGTGCACGGCATTCGCGCTCTAACGCTGGAATACGCCTTGAGCGAAAACAACACCTTCGACCGCATTGACGCCTTGGTCAAACGCAAAGTGCTTGAGCAAACCACCGCCGATAACCTCAGCGAAGCATTGAAGCTGTTTTTTAAATTGCGTCTTGCTCAGCAGTTGTCCGAGCAACACAGCAACAACAAAATCAGTTTGAAACTGCTCGATCGCACCGAGCGTGACTTGCTGCGCCACAGTTTGCACGTGGTGAAAAAGTTTAAGCAGTGGCTGGGTTATCACTATCAAATCAAAGATTAACCACGTGAGGCGCTACGCCAAACGTCTTAGGAAGCGCGCATGAACTGGTTGCAACGCAAATACTGGCACTACAAACTGACAGGCTCGCCCTATCAGTCGCTGTTTTGCGCGCCCGACAGCCGTGAGTTTGTCTCTCTGGATTGCGAGACCACCAGCTTAGACCCGAAGCGCGCTGAGCTGGTCACCATTGCCGCGACGCGCATTATCGACAACCGTATTCTCACCAGTCAGCCGTTTGAAGTACGGCTGCGCGCGCCGCAATCGCTCGACTCGGGTTCAGTGAAAATCCACAAAATTCGCCATCAGGATCTGGTCGATGGCATTAGCGAATGCGAAGCCATCACGCGGCTACTCGACTTTATCGGCAACCGCCCTTTAGTCGGTTACCACATCCGATATGATAAGAAGATCTTAGACCTCGCCTGTCAGCGTCACTTAGGTTTCCCACTGCCTAATCCGTTGGTTGAAGTTAGCCAGATCTACCATGACAAACTGGAAAAGCACCTGCCCAATGGCTACTTTGACCTCAGTTTGGATGCGATCTGCAAGCATCTGGATCTGCCGCTTCAAGACAAGCATGACGCGCTGCAAGATGCCTTTGCGGCGGCGTTGATCTTTGTGCGTTTAACCCATGGCGATCTGCCCAGCTTCTCTTCCTCTTACCTCTCCCCGTAAGTTTGATGCAACGCATACATTCTTAATTTACTCATTTATAAGCAAAATACGCTTTTATCCTAAAGTCTAATTGTCGAAATCGTCGCAGTGATTAACAGTTATAGGCAAATCGAAAGACACCACGGATTTCCGTTCGCGTTCAGTTGCACACTCAATCACAAGTAGCCCTGTTCACGAAAGTTGAAGGCACAAGGAGAGAAACAATGAGTGAAGCCCACATTTATCCGGTTAAAGAGAACATTAAAACTCACACCCACGCGGATAATGAGACCTATCTTGCGATGTACCAACAATCTGTCATCGATCCAGAGGGCTTCTGGAGCGAACACGGCAAAATCGTTGATTGGATCAAGCCTTTTACCAAGGTCAAACAGACCTCTTTTGACACGGGCCACGTTGATATTCGCTGGTTTGAAGATGGCACACTGAACGTTTCCGCTAACTGTATTGACCGCCATCTGGCCAAGCGCGGTGATGAGGTAGCGATTATCTGGGAAGGTGACAACCCAGCCGAAGACAAAACACTGACTTACAAGCAACTGCACCAAGAAGTGTGTCGCTTTTCCAACGCGCTGAAAGAGCAAGGCGTGCGCAAAGGTGACGTGGTGTGTCTCTACATGCCGATGGTGCCGGAAGCGGCGGTGGCGATGCTGGCGTGTACCCGTATCGGCGCCGTGCATACCATCGTCTTTGGCGGCTTCTCACCTGAAGCGCTGGCGGGCCGTATTATCGACTCCGATGCCAAGGTGGTGATTACCGCTGATGAGGGCGTACGCGGCGGCCGCGCCGTGCCCCTGAAAAAGAACGTTGATGAAGCGCTGACCAACCCTGAAGTGAACACCATCAGCAAAGTGATGGTGTTAAAACGCACTGGTGGCAACATTGATTGGCATGAGCACCGCGATGTTTGGTGGCACGAAGCCACCGCAAAAGTCTCTGATGTTTGCCCACCAGAAGAGATGAAAGCCGAAGATCCGCTCTTCATCCTTTACACTTCAGGTTCAACTGGCAAACCAAAAGGCGTACTGCACACCACGGGTGGCTACTTGGTGTACGCGACCATGACCTTTAAATATGTCTTTGACTATCAGCCCGGCGAGGTGTTCTGGTGTACCGCTGACGTGGGCTGGATCACCGGACACACCTATCTGGTTTACGGCCCACTGTCCAACGGGGCGAAAACTATTCTGTTTGAAGGCGTACCAAACTACCCGAAAACCAGCCGCATGAGCGAAGTGGTCGACAAGCACCAAGTCAACATTCTTTATACTGCGCCAACGGCAATTCGCGCGCTGATGGCCAAAGGCAATGAAGCGGTTGAAGGAACAGAGCGTAGCAGCTTGCGCATTATGGGTTCGGTGGGCGAACCGATTAACCCAGAAGCGTGGGAGTGGTACTACAAAACCATCGGCAATGAAAAATCGCCGATTGTCGACACTTGGTGGCAAACCGAAACCGGCGGCATTTTGATCACGCCACTTCCTGGCGCAACGGACCTGAAACCGGGTTCAGCGACGCGCCCATTCTTCGGCGTACAGCCTGCACTGGTCGACAACATCGGCAACGTGATTGAAGAGCAAGCGGCGGAAGGTAACCTCGTTATCCTCGACTCTTGGCCCGGTCAGATGCGCACTGTGTATGGTGACCACGAACGCTTTGAGCAGACCTATTTCTCTACCTTCCGTGGCATGTATTTCACTGGTGACGGCGCGCGTCGCGACGAAGATGGCTACTACTGGATCACAGGCCGTGTGGATGACGTATTGAACGTCTCTGGCCACCGTATGGGCACAGCAGAAATTGAATCGGCACTGGTGGCGCATCCTAAGATTGCTGAAGCAGCGATCGTCGGCATTCCGCACGACATCAAGGGTCAGGCGATTTACGCCTACGTGACGCTCAACGCTGGGGAATACCCATCGGCTGAGCTACACAAAGAGGTGAAAGATTGGGTACGTAAAGAGATCGGCCCGATTGCCACGCCAGATGTGCTGCATTGGACCGATGCGCTACCGAAAACGCGCTCAGGCAAAATCATGCGCCGCATTCTGCGTAAGATCGCCACCGGTGACACCAGTAACTTGGGCGATACCTCAACACTGGCCGATCCAAGTGTGATCGACAAGCTGATCGCCGAGAAAGCCGAGCTGGCCTAATTCTGAGCAGCGAATATAACGCTGCCACAATAAGAGACCTGCGCTAACCACAAAGGCGTGCTTCAATGAAGCACGCCTTTGCATTTTGGCTGTTTTAGGAGCACGGGATTACTTTACACGGGATTGCTAGACCAGCTCCGCCAGCATACTTTCATCATACGCTTTTAGCGTCTCGCCGCTGCGTACTCGTGCCACGTAATCTGGGTTAGCAATGAACGGGCGACCAATCGCCAGCAGTTCAAATAGCCCTTGCTCAATTGCTGACGCACCGGACTGCGCGCTGAAACCACCCGCCGCCATCAAGGTTTTTGAGTAGTGCTGACGCATATACTCCGATACCTTGCCGCCTAGGTGTTCAAACTCAACGCTGTCGTCAAACATCCCTTCATGCAGGTACGCCAACTCACGCGTTTCCAGCTCGGCCAACAAATAGTCAAACACGGCTCGGTCACGCGCATCCGGTTTGATGTGTGCGTAGGCACCCGGTGACAAACGCAGACCAGTGCGATGCCCGCCAATGCGCTCAATAATGGCGTCAATCACCGCCAGAGGAAAACGCGCCATATTTTCGGGCGTCTGGCCAAACTCATCATCACGCAAGTTGGTGTCATAGTGCAGGAACTGATCGAGCAGGTAGCCATTCGCGCCGTGGATTTCCACCCCATCAAAACCCGCCACGATCGCGTTTTCAGCGGCACTGGCGTAATCCTCAACCAACTGCTCAATCTCTTCTTTACTCGCGGCTTTAGGCAGGGTGTACGTTAGATCGCGACGACGCGGCACCGTTCCTTCGTACGCCACCGCCGATGGTGCGAGCACATACTCACCGGCAAAAAAGGCAGGGTGCGCCACACGGCCGGTATGCCAAAGCTGAGCAAAAATCTTACCGCCACGCGCATGCACGGCCTCAGTCACTTTCTTCCAGCCAGCAACTTGCGCATCGCTGAACAGCCCCGGAGTATTGGGGTAACCCTGACCATCCGGGCGAATGATCGTCGCTTCCGAAATGATCAACCCAGCTTCGGCGCGGCGAGCATAGTAAGCGGCCATTTCATCCGTTGGTACAAGCCCCTCTCCCGCCATACAGCGCGTCAGTGGCGCCATCACAATGCGGTTATTCAGGGTAAGGTGTTCATTTAAAA
The DNA here is from genome assembly GCF_015767675.1 of Vibrio navarrensis. Classification (NCBI taxonomy): domain Bacteria; kingdom Pseudomonadati; phylum Pseudomonadota; class Gammaproteobacteria; order Vibrionales; family Vibrionaceae; genus Vibrio; species Vibrio navarrensis. Next base: position 3,310,151 of record NZ_CP065217.1, read on the forward strand.
CATAAGGTTTGAAGAGTAAATCCGTCATCGGGCGATCCTGCTGTCGAGTGAATGTCGCTATGCTAGATCATTTTTGAACAATCATTCAAGATATATTTTGAACGATCGTTCAAGAATTTTTGTCAGGTTACGATTTTGCGCGTAGAATGCGGCTAAACCCCGAGTGAGAGAATGTGTGTGCGCGTAGCTGAATTTGACCGAGAACAGGTGTTGCGATCCGCGATGTATGAATTTATGTCGAAAGGATTCAATAAGACCAGTATGCAAGATTTGAAAAAAGCCACTGGCCTGCATCCGGGGTCCATCTATTGTGCGTTTGAAAATAAACGCGGTTTATTGCTGGCGGCCTTGGCGCATTATGCCGAGGAGCGAGCGCAAGAGTTCCATGCGATTTTTGCCGCTCACTCCAACGTCATGGACGGACTGCAAAGCTACTTTGCCATGGTGGTTGAAGAGTGTGCCAGTGAGGAGATCAAAGATTGCCTGCTGCAAAAAGCACTGAGTGAGTTGTCCAAACAAGACGATGAAGTGGAGCAAATCATTCGCGATACCCTCAACGCTTGGAAACTCGGCCTGCTCGCACAACTGTGTCAAGCGCAGCAAAACGGGGAGATCAGCGCCGATGCCGACTGCGATTTTCTCGCCGACTATCTGGTGATGGGTATTTATGGCCTGCGCACTTTTGCTCATACCAAACCAGAAAGAACCCTGCTGAGTAAAATGGCGCAGCAACTGCTTTGCACGCTACACGTTTAACGCCTCTATTCTCCCAATCCAAGAGTCTGTCAATCCAAGCTTTGCCAATCCATGAGCGCCCTTCTCCCTCGGCGCTCATCTAGGCGGTTACCTCCCGCGGCCAATTGATTATTTTTCCGCCACTTCATCGGCATTAGCACAGAACCGCGCCGAACCACACGACATACCGCGTTTCAGCGGCGATTTTTTGTTAACCCGGTTACAGAAATCCAAGCTCAACTCGGGAGATTAGACCAGTAATTTGCTGCTAATTGCTATGAATTAGCTATAATCTTGGGCAATCTTGAAAAATTGGCACAGATTTGACAGAAAAACCGTGCCGATTTCTCCTGTTTTTGGGAATATGCGGGTTTCACTCACGATAAAGAAAGATAGCGCCAACATGTCAGCAAAGTTACGAATTCTGGTCTTAAACGGCCCAAATCTTAACCTACTTGGTTTACGCGAGCCTGCCCACTACGGTGCGCAGACACTATCGCAGATCGTCGAAAACTTGATGACATTGGCAAAACAAGCCGATATTGAGCTTGAACATCTGCAATCGAATCGTGAGTACGAACTGATCGAAGCCATTCACGCCGCACACGGCAAGGTGGACTTCATCATCATTAATCCGGCCGCATTGACCCATACCAGTGTCGCACTAAGAGACGCCCTACTCGGCGTCGCGATTCCTTATATTGAAGTGCACCTGTCTAACGTGCATGCACGTGAGCCCTTCCGTCATCACTCCTATTTGTCGGACAAAGCGGTTGGCGTGATCTGCGGTTTAGGCGCACAAGGTTATGAATTTGCTCTGTCGGCAGCCATTGCTAAGCTGCGGGCAAAGTAACCCAAACACTCTGCAGCCCTTGGCGGCTGTCTTACTCACAAGATAAAAGAGAAAGATAAGATGGATATTCGTAAAATCAAAAAACTGATCGAACTGGTTGAAGAATCTGGCATTTCTGAGCTAGAGATCTCTGAAGGTGAAGAATCAGTACGCATCAGCCGTCATGGTCAAATGATGGCTGCGCCTGCACCTATCCACTACGCAGCTGCGCCAGTGGCCGCAGCACCCGTTGCTGAAGCGACGCCAGCTGCAGCACCCGCGGTAAGCGCAGGCCACAAAGTGCTTTCTCCAATGGTAGGCACCTTCTACCGTTCACCAAGTCCAGATTCTAAAGCGTTCATCGAAGTGGGCCAAAGCGTAAAAGCGGGTGACACGCTATGCATCGTTGAAGCGATGAAGATGATGAACCAAATCGAAGCGGATAAATCTGGTGTCGTTACTGCTATCCTTGTTGAAGATGGCCAGCCAGTAGAATTCGACCAGCCACTCGTTGTTATCGAATAAGCGGAGTTCGCTATGTTAGATAAAGTAGTCATCGCGAACCGAGGTGAAATCGCCCTTCGTATTCTTCGCGCATGTAAAGAGCTCGGCATCAAAACCGTTGCCGTGCACTCCACCGCCGATCGCGATCTCAAACACGTGCTACTGGCTGACGAAACCGTCTGTATCGGCCCTGCGAAAGGCATCGACAGCTACCTGAACATTCCGCGTATTATTTCCGCGGCGGAAGTGACTGGCGCGGTTGCCATCCATCCGGGTTACGGTTTCCTGTCAGAAAACGCCGATTTTGCTGAACAAGTAGAACGCAGCGGCTTTATTTTTGTTGGTCCGAAAGCGGAGACTATCCGCATCATGGGTGACAAAGTCTCGGCGATCACCGCGATGAAAAAAGCGGGCGTTCCTTGTGTACCCGGCTCTGACGGCCCACTCGACAACGACGAAGTGAAAAACAAAGCACACGCCAAACGCATCGGTTATCCCGTGATTATCAAAGCCTCTGGTGGTGGCGGCGGTCGTGGTATGCGTGTAGTTCGCAAAGAAGCAGATCTGGTTCAAGCGATCGCAATGACACGTGCTGAAGCCAAAGCCGCCTTCAACAACGACATAGTTTACATGGAGAAATTCCTAGAAAACCCACGCCACGTTGAAGTGCAAGTGATTGCCGATGGTCAAGGCGGCGCGATTCACCTCGGTGAACGTGATTGCTCTATGCAGCGTCGTCACCAAAAAGTGGTGGAAGAAGCACCAGCGCCGGGCATCACAGAAGAAATGCGTAAGTACATCGGTGAACGTTGTACCCGTGCGTGTCTCGAAATCGGCTATCGTGGCGCAGGTACTTTCGAGTTCCTGTACGAAAACGGCGAGTTCTACTTCATCGAAATGAACACTCGTATTCAGGTAGAACACCCAGTGACAGAAATGGTCACCGGTGTTGATCTCATCAAAGAGCAGCTACGTGTTGCCGCTGGCCAACCGCTGTCGTTCACACAGAACGACATCAAGATCCGTGGCCATGCGATTGAGTGTCGTATCAACGCCGAAGATCCTGAGCGCTTCCTGCCGTCACCAGGCAAGATCGAGCGTTTCCACTCGCCAGGCGGCATGGGCGTTCGTTGGGAATCGCACATCTACACGGGTTACACAGTGCCACCGCACTACGACTCGATGATCGGCAAACTCATCACTTACGGTGAGAACCGCGATGTAGCGATTGCACGCATGCGCAATGCTCTCGGTGAAATGATCATTGAAGGCATCAAGACCAATATTTCGCTGCAAGTGAGCATCATGAACGACGAAAACTTCCAACATGGTGGGGCAAACATCCACTACCTTGAGAAGAAGCTCGGACTTCAGCACTAAGTCAGCACTCGAATGATGATGCCCACCTCGGTGGGCATTTTTCGTTTCATCGCAAAGTCTGCTAAACTCTGCGCCAAATTTATACATCGAGAGTACCCACTCATGCCTTGGATTCAAATCAAACTCAATGCGACCAATGAAAACGCTGAGCAAATCGGCGACATGCTTATGGAAGAAACTGGCGCGCTGTCCGTAACCTTCTTGGATGCTCACGATACGCCGGTATTCGAGCCTCTGCCCGGTGAAACTCGCCTATGGGGTGATACAGACGTCCTAGCGCTGTACGATGCCGAAGCGGACACTCAGCTCATCATGTCGCAGATTAGAGCCAGCAAGATGCTGGTCGACGGCTTTGCCTACAAAGTGGAGCAGCTTGAAGACAAAGATTGGGAACGCGAGTGGATGGACAACTTCCACCCCATGAAGTTTGGTGAGCGTCTGTGGATCTGCCCAAGCTGGCGCGACATTCCTGATCCAAGCGCAGTCAACGTGATGCTCGATCCGGGCCTCGCCTTTGGTACGGGGACTCACCCAACCACCGCGTTGTGCCTGCAGTGGCTAGAAAGCCTCGATCTAAGCGGCAAGACAGTAATCGACTTTGGCTGTGGTTCAGGCATCCTCGCGATCGCCGCGATCAAACTCGGCGCAGAAAAAGTCATCGGCATCGACATTGATCCTCAAGCACTACTCGCCTCAAAAGATAACGCTCAGCGCAATGGCGTGGCAGAACAACTTGAGGTTTATCTGCCACAAGATCAACCAGAAGGTCTGCTGGCCGATGTGGTGGTGGCCAACATTTTAGCCGCGCCGCTGCGTGAACTTTCGTCGATCATCACAGGGCTGGTCAAGCCAAATGGACTGTTGGCGATGTCCGGCGTTTTGGACACACAAGCAGAAGATGTGGCGAATCACTATCGTGACGCGTTTCACATTGATCCGATTGTTGAGCAGAGCGAATGGTGTCGCATCTCGGGTCGCAAGCTAGGCTAGATAAGACTTTCAGGGATAATTGTTTGAATTTTATACAAATTACAAAAACAATTACTCAATGCTCAAATATTAGTCTTTTCACGCAGAAAAAAAATGCGTAAAATGCGCGCCCTTGCTGGTATGAAGCTGTGAAGACGTTTTGAAAATCGGAAACCACCAACTTAAGAACAATCTGATCGTCGCCCCCATGGCGGGTGTCACCGACAGACCCTTTCGCGAGTTGTGTTTGCGATACGGAGCGGGAATGGCCGTCAGTGAAATGATGTCCTCCAACCCCGCTTTGTGGAAAACCGCTAAATCACAAAATCGCATGGTGCATGAAGGCGAATCGGGCATTCGCTCAGTACAGATTGCTGGAAGTGATCCACAGCTCATGGCAGATGCTGCGCAATTCAGCGTTGAAAACGGTGCTCAAATCATCGACATCAACATGGGATGCCCAGCAAAAAAAGTGAATAAAAAGCTCGCGGGTTCTGCCCTGCTAAACTACCCAGACATTATCGAACAGATATTGAAAACGGTAGTGAACGCAGTAAAAGTGCCAGTCACTTTAAAAACCCGCACTGGCTGGGATACAGAAAATAAAAACTGTATTCAAATCGCTAAATTAGCCGAAGACTGCGGCATACAAGCGCTTGCTCTGCATGGCAGAACCAAAGCCTGTATGTACAAAGGTGAGGCCGAATACGACAGCATTAGAGCCGTCAAGCAAGCCATCTCAATTCCGGTTATCGCTAACGGTGATATCGATAGTCCGGAGAAGGCAAAGCATGTGCTGGAGTACACCGGCGCTGACGCTCTCATGATCGGCCGCCCTGCCCAGGGTCGACCGTGGATTTTCCAGGAAATCCAACACTATTTGGAAAACGGCACCACGATGCCAGAGCTTCCTATTGCGGAAGTAAAAAGCATCCTGCTTGGTCATGTGAACGCTCTGCATGATTTTTATGGCGAGTATTTAGGTCCGCGTATCGCGCGTAAGCACGTAGGTTGGTACCTAAAAGAGCATGAACAAGCGAGTGAGTTTCGCCGTACCTTCAACGCCATCGACGCTACCGATCTGCAGCTTGAGGCGTTAGAAGGTTACTTTGATTTAGCCTAAATAGTTGGAGTGGCAGCTAGGCGACAAGATAACTCAGCCCTATGAACATAGATCCGCTATTTGATTAGGGTGAGTTAGCGCCGTCAACGACGCTGCAGCTACAAATATGAAGGCTATGACGTTGCATCATAATTAAGAGAAGAGCTAGACCGAATATGTTCGAACAAAATCTGACTTCAGAAGCTTTAACCGTAACTACCGTAACATCACAAGATCAAATCACGCAAAAGCCACTACGTGATTCTGTTAAAGCGTCTCTTAAAAACTACTTGGCTCAATTAAACGGTCAGGAAGTGACTGAACTATACGAACTAGTTCTCGCTGAAGTTGAACAGCCATTACTAGATACCATTATGCAGTACACTCGCGGCAACCAAACGCGCGCAGCAACCATGATGGGCATCAACCGCGGTACTCTTCGCAAGAAATTGAAAAAATACGGCATGAACTAATACCCATTAGTTAACCATTTGAATTTAAAGTCGCTTTTCTTTTGTAGAGAGCGACTTTTTTGTTATATGTACCCCCACATGTACCCCGAGCATTTGCCTAGCTTCCCCTTCATCACCCAAATCTCACTGACAGGATTTTAAAGAACTAACGTTTGGAGTCGGTGTTAACAAACCTCAATGTTGTTCAAGCAAAAATGCTGAAAAACGCAAAATTAGCGACTCTAGTAAATCAGCCTCATCGATTCAAACGCGAGCTGAACATGACCATTGGGGCAGAGATACTGCCTCTCTACATGCCCACAAAGGTTGACCGATTTTTCTTGTAGCTGACCCGTTTCCATTTCTTGATGACAGACAGAGCAGCATACAAGGCCAATATTGTTTGCAATTAAATCATCCGCCAAGTAAGAAAACCTCGACCACATTGGCGGCACATCGACAGGCTCTTGCAGCGACTCATCACGCCTTTGCACCCAAGCCAATATTTTCCCCTCATCATTGCCTTGTAGGTGAGGCGATTGACGCAGCCGCTCAATCAACTGCTTCTCAAGCAAAGCGCTGGGAAAAATGAACTCACCATAGCTCTCATTCGCGCTCCCCTCAGGTACTGGCTTATAGCTAACATAAGCGCCACAAGTTTTCAGTTCCCGATAGGCACGTTCGATTTCTCGATAATAATCGGCACGATTAGCCTTTGGCCTCAGCCAATCAGCCCAATGAGGCCTGCCCTGTTTCACCCAACCCAAAAGCATTAAAGGCCAGATCAAAACCATAAACACAAAATGAAACCAGATGTCGCCTTTGTCCCACTGCCAATCATGCTTATCCAAGTGCCTGACCATCACCCACAGCAAGCCGCACGCCACCAGCGCAGCCCCAAGCCAATAACCCTGTAGTAGCATCAACATTGCATCCCTCTCACTCTTTTTGCAGCCCAGTTTGACATCATGCCTAGCTCCTCGCTAAAAATCGAAGTTCGTCACCAAAGCTACGACTAAGTTTACATTTCGATCTGTGTGTTTGCGCTTGTTTGCTACAATCGCGCGCATATTTATTAGGTTATGAAGTACTATGGTCGAACTACATCAACAAGAGCTAAAAAAGCAGCTTTGGAACATCGCTAACACTTTGCGCGGCAACATGGATGCCGACGATTTACTTTCTGAAGATGGTAGAAGTGGACCTCTTCACAGCGTTAACTTTTGGGAAAGAAGACCGCCAAAAATGCGTAGAAAAAATCTCATATGGTAGCCCCGATGGATTAGAAGTGCTTGTATTCGATGATGACGACATTAAAGACAAAGTGATTTTTAAGTCTCAGTTAGAAGGAGCGAGCAACCTTTATTGCAACGACATCTTTAAGTCTCTATGTGAAGTAAATGGTTTAACCGGTCTACAATTTTCCACCGAACTAACAGACCCTTTCAGCTAATAGAGCAACGCTCTTTTGCCGGACAAAGAAAATGGCTACCAATATGACTGGTAGCCATTAACCTCAAACGCTCCTCTTCCTATAACGCTGCACCTTGCTGGTGGGTTTATCTGGGAGGGTCATTTCGATTAAGCCAGCCTCAAGTGCAGGCTTTAGGTAGCGATCACGAAAGGATTTTCTATCTTTCAGCCCCAACATCGCTTGAATTTCTTCTCTGAGCATTTCCACTTCTAGCAGTTGTTTAACTTGAGGGGTAACTTGGGGGGCATCTTGAGGGGTGGTCGCTTCTGTTTCTTGCAAAGCGTTCAAGATCATCTGCAACATAAAGGAAATGAACGGCTCTGAATCGGCTTTCAGCGTACTGCGATTAATCGCATCATAATAGGCTTGCTGATTTTCATAGATAAAGAAGGATTAACAGATAAACGCCCCAAGCATTCGCTGATTTGCGCCACCAGCGAAAGAATCTGATTGGTAATGGTGTAAGGTGGTTGGTCGCTCATCAAACTCACGCGGTTCTTTTACTGGAAATCATCAACGTCACATTATTTGTTTTGTTCGTCATAATGTCTAAATGTTCGAGCCACATTGTGAGCGCTTCCCTTTTTTCAGGTAAGTACTGGCTACGGTTATAAATCGCCATTACGCCCCCCCCAAGCTGTGCCCTAAAAGTTGCTCGACAACATAAGGCGCAACGCCAAGCTCATTAAGGCGCGTCGCGCGCGTTCGACGAATATCATGCAATGTCCACGCTTCTTTAGTCACTGTCTGCTTTTAGTTGAAGCAACCAAGGTACCAGATCATCAGGAATGGGACGGATAATTTTTTCATCTGTTTTACTGTGCTCTTTTGGCACTGTCCAAAGCAACGTCTCAAAATCCCACTCTTTCCATTTTGAAATCGCTTTACAGTAACCATTGCTTAATGATTGAACACTTTGTACATTGATTCCCAAGCCAATTTATCACTCGATAGCGAAGTTCTGGAGTGAATCAAGCAGGGAGTCGAGAGATGTGGGTGAGAAATGTAATGTTATCGGTTGTGCTCGCGATTTTACTGTACATTTTCTTTGCCCCAACTCATGGCGACTCTTACTTTCAAGAGACTGACCCAACCTCTTCCGATCCCGTCTCCACTTCCCGGCGATCTTCCGAGCTGGCATCTCAAACAGAGACAAAAGCCACTCCACGTCGTAAAAATAGGATAGATTGCACTAAGCCGACTCAGGCAAGTTTCCAAAAGAGCGAGCAAACGCTGCATTACGGCATGTTTTATCTCAACCTTCACGCCGACGAATTGCCAGAGGATTTCGTTCATCAGCTCAAACCGCGCCTGAGATCAATTCAGCATTACTACCAATTACTTTTAGGTAAAGCGTCTCTAAAGGCCGTTGAAGTCGACCTCTACTTATTTAGCGACCTTCAATCTTATCAACAGTTTGCACAAAGCCAAGATCGAAGCCATGAGGCCTTAGGCAGTTATAGCTTGTACGATGGCAAGATAGTGTTCTATTACCGCAATGCGCAACAGGCCATCAATACCTCAATCCACGAAATCGTCCATGCTGTCAATCACCGCACGCTGGGCTATTTGCCCGGTTGGCTGGATGAAGGTTTAGCTGAATTCTTCGCCGGCTTTTGGCAAACAGAATCCGGTCAAATCAACGCCGAGTCAAAAAAGTGGATTGACGGTAAAAACAGACTGCGTTTCACGCCGCTTGGCTTGCCTGAGCTATTCAATCAGGAGACCTACTGGTATCGCGACGCGCAGCGGGAAAATTCGCGCTTATATGGTAGCAGTTGGCTGCTGATTTACTTTTTCTTCGCCGATGAGCACGGGCAACGATTACTTTCAAAAATTATGCAGCAAGAAATGCAAGACCCTTGCGATATTCTCGAAGGCAATGAGATGCTGCAATTTCTTCTTGATGCCGAGCCAAACTTTGAGTTGGATTATCAGCACTGGTTGCGCAGCCAGCTCTCCTATTAACCCCGTGAACGTTCGCCTTCGTCTTTTTTCCTCGCGTCAAAGCACATTTATCTGCAACAACTCATACCGTTGCGCAGTAATTTCTCACTTGGGTCAAATCTCTCCTTTAGTCGCATATACGAAGCCGTTATCACTTTGTTACATTCTAAAGTGAATAAAAATCAAATTATAAAAATATCCACCATCAAGGAGTGATCGCTATGGTCAGTTTCGGCTTGCGTATATTAAACATCAAGCAGCGGCTTTACTTGCTGACTTTGGTTATTTCAACGCTACTTTTAATCCCTTTTGGAGCGTTGCTTTATGACTATCAAGGCGATTTACTCGAAGCTAAACAGGTCAAGACCCGTCATCTGGTCGAATCTGCCACCAGCGTGCTGGCCCATTTTCAGCAGTTGGAAAGCGCAGGTGTACTTTCTCGCAGCGAAGCGCAGACCCAAGCCAAACAAGCCATCAGTGCGTTGCGTTATGAGAAATCTGATTATTTTTGGATTAATAACGAAAAACCAGCCATGGTGATGCATCCAATCAAGCCTCAATTAGATGGCCAAGATCTCAGCACCTTCAAGGACCCGACGGGCAAGGCGCTATTTGTTGAGATGGTATCAGTGGTCAAACAATCCGGTGCAGGCTTTGTCTACTACATGTGGCCAAAGCCGGGCTCTGAGGTGGATGTGGAAAAGCTCTCTTATGTCAGTGAGTTTAAACCGTGGGGCTGGATTATTGGCACAGGGGTATACATTGACGATGTGCAGGCGCTCATCTGGCAGCGGGCGCAATCATCGCTGTTTAAACTGGCAATCGCTTTTGCCCTGATGCTGCTGCTCTCGGGGCTGATTGGCAATAGCATCACCGCGCCTTGCCGCGCGACCAAAGAGGCGCTGGCCGAGATAGCCAAAGGCGACGGCGACCTCACCAAGCAGTTACCCGTTGAAGGACGTGATGAACTCACGCAAATAGCCCAAGAGTTTAATGAATTTACTGGCAAGATCCGCCAAATCGTACACAACATTACTCCGGTGACTCAAGACGTGACGGGTTCTGCCAGCGAACTGACTCAAGTTGCTCAGCACGCGCTGCAGAAAGCGACCATGCAGCAGCGCTCTGTGGATTCGGTCGCTGATGCGATGAAGCAGTTGCAGGCCAGTAACACTGGCGTTGCCGAGTCGGCGCAAGAAGCGGCGCTGGCCGCGCAAAATGCCAGCCAAAAGGGTAAAGAAGGCAGTAATGTGATTAGCAAAGCATCTGACTATATGAACGCCTTATCGTCAACGGTGACACAAACTGAGCAAAACGTGCAAGATTTAGCCAATGAAACGCAAAAAGTTGGCGCTGTACTGGAAGTGATTCGCGGCGTGGCAGAGCAAACCAATCTGCTCGCGCTCAACGCGGCCATTGAGGCGGCTCGAGCAGGCGACCAGGGACGCGGCTTCGCCGTGGTTGCCGACGAAGTGCGCACCTTGGCTACGCGCACCAGCCACAGCACGGATGAAATCCAGCAGATCATCGCCAATTTGCAGCAAAGGGCCAGTGAGGTGTGTAAATCGATGGAACAGACGCAGCGCCAATCACAAGAAACGCAGTTGCAAGCAAGCCAAGCGCAAACCGCACTGCATGAAATTGATCAGCAGATCGCCACCATCCTAGAGCTTAATCGACACATCGCTCAATCGAGCGTAGAACAATCCCACACCACCAACCAAATCAGCGACAGTCTTAGCCAAATCGCCGAGCATAGTGACCAAGCGGCCGCACAAGCCAACCAAGTTGCCGCGGCCAGCGAGCAGTTAATGGCGAGTGGCCATCGGCTACAACAAAGCGTCGCTGCTTTTCGTGCCTAAAAAGCAGATAAAGCCGCTCCTTGATGAGCGGCTTACTCCAACGCAGCCAAAATCGAGCAGTGGCTGGCATCGTCATCCGTATGACCACAACAGGCATCGTTGATTTTCTTCAACGCCTGACGAATTTGGCTTAACTGGGCGATTTTCTCATCGATCAGCGCCAACTTGGCAGAAGTGATCGCTTTCACCTCAGCGCAGCTGTGTTCTGTCGCTTCGAGCTTGATCTCCAACAACTCTTTGATCTCTTCCAAACTCAAGCCCAGCGCTTTCGCTTTGAGAATAAAACCGACCTGTTTTTGGTTCTCTTCGCTGTAGAGACGATAGCCAGACTCACTGCGTCCAGCAGGCAAAATCAGTTGGTTTTTTTCATAAAAACGCAGCGTATCCGTACTCACGCCGCACCGTTTTGCCAACTCACCGATTTGAAACATAACTCTCCTTATTAACTCACTCGTTACTTTTGTCGTCTAAGCAGGCGCTTTTTGCAATTATTTTTGAGATGCCAAACGATTGCGCGAGCTTTTTTGTAATAAATTGGTTAGAATACGCGCCACCAAATGAGGGAGACTGTTTTCTCGATGAAAACAGCAGCAAAGGTCTTTACCAAAACTGGCCAATCTTTTATCTGCAGAGTTTTTCGCTCTGGCGATAAGAACAAGTTCATTTTTGGCAAATATCTTTAGTTTAACTCCGTGAATTTGAGGAAATGGAAGCATGAACAACGCTCGTCCTATTCGCCGCGCTCTGATTAGCGTATCAGACAAAACCGGTATTGTTGAGTTTGCACAAGCACTGGCACAACGTGGTGTTGATATTCTGTCGACCGGTGGCACCGCTCGCTTACTGGCAGAAAAAGGCATCGCTGTCACCGAAGTCTCTGACTACACCGGTTTTCCAGAGATGATGGATGGTCGTGTTAAAACCCTTCACCCAAAAGTTCACGGTGGTGTCCTTGGTCGCCGCGGTCAAGACGATGACGTCATGGCGAAACACGGCATCAAGCCAATCGACATCGTCGTGGTTAACCTCTACCCCTTTGCACAAACGGTCGCGAAAGAAGGCTGTACACTGGCTGACGCAGTAGAGAATATCGACATTGGCGGACCAACCATGGTTCGTTCGGCGGCGAAAAACCACAAAGATGTGACCATCGTGGTCAACGCGCACGATTACGATCGCGTGATTGCCGAGATGGACGCCAACGACAACTCTCTGACGCTCGAAACCCGCTTCGACCTCGCGATTGCAGCCTTTGAGCACACAGCCGCTTACGATGGCATGATCGCCAACTACTTCGGCACTATGGTTGCTTCTTACGGAGAGAACAAGGAAGGCGATGAAGAGAGCAAATTCCCTCGCACCTTCAACCAACAGTTCATCAAGAAACAAGACATGCGCTACGGCGAAAACAGCCACCAAGCAGCGGCGTTTTACGTGGAAGCCAACCCAGAAGAAGCGTCTGTGGCGACGGCTCGCCAAATCCAGGGCAAAGCACTGTCTTACAACAACATCGCCGACACCGACGCGGCCCTTGAGTGTGTGAAAGAGTTTAGCGAGCCTGCTTGTGTGATCGTCAAACACGCTAACCCATGCGGCGTCGCACTCGGTAAAGACATCCTTGAAGCGTACAACCGCGCTTACCAAACTGACCCAACCTCCGCATTCGGCGGCATCATCGCCTTCAACCAAGAGCTCGATGCAGAAACGGCGAGCGCTATCGTTGAGCGCCAATTCGTTGAAGTGATCATTGCTCCTTCCGTTTCTGCACAAGCAATCGAAGTGGTGGCTGCGAAGAAAAACGTTCGTCTGCTTGAGTGCGGCGAATGGTCAAGCAAGACCACGGGCTTTGATGTGAAACGCGTTAACGGCGGCCTGCTGGTACAAGACCGTGACCAAGGCATGGTCAGCCTAGATGACGTTAAAGTGGTGTCAAAACGCCAACCCACAGAAGAAGAGCTGAAAGATGCCCTGTTCTGCTGGAAAGTCGCCAAGTACGTAAAATCAAACGCGATTGTCTACGCCAAAGGTGACATGACCATCGGTGTGGGCGCTGGCCAAATGAGCCGCGTGTATTCAGCGAAAATTGCCGGTATCAAAGCGGCAGACGAAGGCCTTGAAGTGGCTGGCAGCGTCATGGCATCAGACGCTTTCTTCCCCTTCCGCGATGGCATTGATGCCGCGGCCGAAGCTGGCATCAAGTGTGTGATTCAGCCTGGTGGTTCGATGCGTGATGAGGAAGTGATTGCTGCCGCTGACGAACACGGCATGGCGATGATCTTCACGGGTATGCGCCACTTCCGCCACTAATTTCTATCAGAGGTGCCCACCAAGGCACCTCTTTTCGCAAGATTTGAGGATGATGAGATGAATGTATTGATTATTGGCTCAGGTGGTCGTGAACATGCGCTGGGCTGGAAAGTGGCACAAAATCCCAATGTCACCACGGTGTTTGTTGCACCGGGAAATGCGGGAACAGCACTGGAGCCTAAGTTAGAAAACGTCAATATCGCTGTCGAAGACATCGAAGGCTTAGTCGCGTTTGCTCAAGAGAAAGCGATTGAACTCACCATCGTGGGTCCTGAAGTACCACTGGTACTGGGGGTGGTTGATGCGTTTCGTGAAGCAAGTCTGCCTATTTTTGGCCCAACGCAAGCCGCGGCGCAGCTTGAAGGTTCAAAAGCCTTTACCAAGGATTTCTTGGCACGCCATCAAATCCCTACCGCTGCCTACGCCAACTTTACGGAAATCGAACCCGCGCTGGCTTACGTCCGTGAACAAGGCGCACCAATCGTCGTGAAAGCCGATGGCCTTGCCGCAGGCAAAGGGGTGATTGTCGCCATGAGCCTGCAAGAAGCCGAAGACGCGATTCAAGACATGCTGGCAGGCAACGCTTTTGGTGAAGCGGGCAGCCGCGTGGTGATCGAAGAGTTCCTTGATGGCGAAGAAGCCAGCTTTATCGTCATGGTGGATGGCGAAAACGTCCTGCCAATGGCCACCAGCCAAGACCACAAACGCGTCGGCGATCAAGACACAGGTCCAAACACTGGCGGTATGGGCGCGTACTCGCCAGCGCCAGTGGTCACACCAGAGATTCATGACCGGGTTATGCAGGAAGTGATCTATCCAACCGTGCGTGGTATGGCCGCGGAAGGCAACCCATACACCGGCTTCCTCTATGCGGGTTTGATGATCGACAAAGATGGCACACCCAAGGTGATCGAGTACAACTGCCGTTTTGGTGATCCAGAAACGCAGCCAATCATGATGCGCATGCAATCGGATCTGGTTGAACTTTGTCTGGCCGCGATCGAGCAGAAACTCGACCAAGTTGAATCAAAATGGGACCCGCGCGCTTCTATCGGTATCGTCCTCGCTGCGGGCGGTTACCCGGGCGATTATGCCAAAGGCGATGTCATTTCAGGCCTACCGACAGACGAAGTCGAAGGGCAGAAAGTGTTCCACGCCGGCACCACCGACAAAGAGGGCCATGTGGTGACCAATGGTGGCCGCGTATTGTGTGCCACTGCCTTAGGTCACAGTGTCTTTGAAGCGCAGCAACGCGCTTATGCACTGGCCAAACAGATCAGCTGGGATGGCATGTTCCATCGCAACGATATCGGTTATCGTGCGATTGCTCGCGAACAGCAGTAACCGATGAGCTAGACAAATAGACAAAAGGCGCTGAATCAGCGCCTTTTTTTATTTTTGTTCGTCTTCAATCAGCACGGGGCGGGTGACACAATCTCGGTCGTCTTCATCTAACAACAGTAACGTGTCGACTTCCAAACGCTTGGACGATTTTTTCCCGAGGAAGGCAACATAGCTATCGACGCTCGCCAAACGGCTAATCACAAACCCAGGCAACGTTTGGTTAAACTCAAGCGTAGAAAACTCTTCACCCGTACAGGTTTCAAAGGTTTCGCCATCCCAGTAACCTTGGATCAATTCCAAACCATCACGCGACTGCTGCTTGCTTTTTTTCACCAGCACATCGGCTTCCGACTGATAACGTTGCAGTTGATCCGCTTGAATCGGCAGCACCTTGCTGTTGAGGCGAAATTGTTGGTACACCGCTTCGCCATCAACGTTGAAACGAACGTGGATTCGATAAGGCACCAAGCCCAGCTTGCTATCCCGCTGTTCACCTTGTCGAATCAACTCTCTGAGCATACCTTCATCCCAGCGATACTCACTTTGATACCAGCCATATTCACCCACTAAGACAAAATCGGACGCTTTTTGTGGCCCGGAAAGTTTTTCGGTCACCCAATAAAAACTGGTCGCGTCGCCCATCATCTGTCCACCGGTGAATTCGGTAAACTGCTCAAGGGTAGTTCGGGAGGAAGAAGAACAGCCAGCCAGCAGAACGCAAGCGGCACAAGTAAGGAGTAATTTTTTCATCTTATGTTAAAGAATGGCACCGAAGAGGGTTCCTCGGCGCCTCACTGAATTAGTTTACTGATTCTTTCAGTGCTTTGCCTGCAACGAACGCTGGCACGTTTGCTGCTGCGATTTGGATCTCAGCACCCGTTTTTGGGTTACGGCCAGTGCGCGCAGCACGGTGGTTCACTTTGAATGTACCAAAACCAATTAGTTGAACCTGGTCACCCTCTTTCAGAGCGCCTTCTACGCCTTCCAGAGTAGCTTCAAGAGCAGCTTTTGCTTGTGCTTTAGATAGATCTGCTTTCTCTGCGATAAAGTCGATTAATTGGGTCTTGTTCATTAGGTTTCCCTTCTCATAGGTTATCGAATTGGTCTCACTCTAAAGCATAAAGGCCCCATCTGGCAAAGGTTTGTCGCGTTTCTTTCGCTCTAGTGAATTACTTTTAGCCACATTCTGAGTAATAACTCACAAATTGTTACGGATTGATAGCAGAATTCCCTTGGTTTTCCTCTGGGAAGCACCTATTTATAAGGGGTGAATAGGGATCTTGACGTATACTCTCCCTCGTGTCACAACACTCTGTTTTTCTATCAAGGGCAATCATGCTACTGCTTACTATCTACATCTCTATCGCTATCGGTATTTCCTTTATCTGTTCGGTATTGGAGGCGGTGTTACTGAGTATCAGCCCGAGCTATATCGCACAGTTGAAACAGCAGGCGCACCCTGCTGCAGAGCAATTGGCTAAGCTTAAAGCGGATATCGACCGTCCGCTGGCCTCGATCCTCACCCTCAATACCATCGCGCATACCATCGGCGCGGCAACCGCAGGCGCACAGGCCGCCGTGGTGTTTGGCAGTGAGTGGCTTGGCGTGTTTTCCGGCGTGCTGACGTTGGGTATTTTGGTGCTGTCGGAAATCGTGCCCAAAACTATCGGTGCGACTTACTGGCGACAGCTCGCCCCGAGCGCGGCGGCCACACTGCGCTGGATGGTGTGGGCACTCACGCCATTTGTGTGGTTCTCTGAACAGATCACTAAAAGGTTGGCGCGCAATCACGAGATGCCAAAAATGCGTGATGAGCTGTCGGCTATGGCGATCCTCGCGCGTGAAAGTGGCGAGTTTGCGGAAGGTGAGTCGAAGATCCTCAGTAACTTACTAGGCATTCAGAACGTGGCCGTGACGCAGGTGATGACACCTCGCCCGGTGGTATTTCGTGTCGAAGCGACCACCACGATTAATGAGTTTCTTGCCGAACATAGAGAGACCCCCTTCTCTCGCCCGCTGGTATACAGCGAGCAGAAAGACAACATCATCGGTTTTGTGCACCGTTTGGAGCTGTTTAAACTGCAACAAGCAGGGCATGGTGAGAAGCAGTTGGGCGCGGTGATGCGACCCATTCACGTGATTCTCAACAATATGCCACTGCCGAAAGTGTTTGACCAAATGATGGCAAAACGTCTGCAACTGGCCATCGTGGTGGATGAATACGGTACGGTGCAAGGCCTAGTGACACTGGAAGATATTTTCGAGTACTTACTTGGTGAGGAGATCATCGACGAAGCGGACAAAAGCAGCGACATGCAGCAGTTGGCGTATCAGCGCTGGGAGCGCTGGAAAACCAAACACGGCATGATTGAAAGCCGCGATGATGAAGACGAAGAGATCAACCTCGAAAAAATCAAATCGCGTTAAGCAGACAGCAAAAAGGCTCCGATGGAGCCTTTTTTACTTTTCCGCTTACAGTTCGATGCCGATGTTGCTCACAGGCTCGTCTCTGAGCTCTTGGCGTAAATCTTTGATCAGATCGATATCGCGCTCTTGTGCTTCACGCAACGGACGGAAAATCGCCCACTGCACATCCCACTCGGCACAAACTGCTTCATTGGCTTTCTGATTGTCATTGGTGATCGGCTCACTGCCTTGCGCTTGCTCTAAATCCGCCACGGTTTGCACCGACTGCTGGCTAATTTTGATCATCGAATCGAACAGATAGTCGCGATCCAACAAACCATGCAACAAAGTGGATAATGCCTGACACGCATCCATCGCCGGATAAACAACATAAAGATCAAACTCTTCAGCGCTAGGGAACAACTCTTCCAACTTCTCAAGTTGACGCTCAAAATTCACTTTGGCATTTTTCACCGTGAGAATTTCCCATACACTATCTAAAATGTTGCGATAGTTGCGGGGCTCAGCAAAACCAGTGTTGTCACAAAACATGGCGTAGTTGGGGTACATTCGTTCACACAAACACACCATAAAGGTGATTTGTTGCCAAGGTTCCAGTTTTTCTAAACGAACCTGAAGTGGATTTTGTAGCATAGTCACTCAATCATTGCGGAAAAAGACAGCGGAAGTGTACTTGATTCGCCAACGGGAAAAAAGTTATGCATCATTCAGAGCACAAGATTTTCATCCTCACTGAAGAGAACCAGAGCTATCACGACCTGCTCTTGAGCCACTCCCTCCCTGAACTGACGATCACCCAAGACCCTGCCGAGGCGGATATCGTGTTAGCCGCCCCGCCGAAAGTCGCCGATAAGCTCGATCAGTTCCCCAAATTACAATGGCTGCAATCCACCTATGCTGGGGTCAACGCACTGATGCCATCCGGCCTGCGTCGTGACTACACGCTTACCAATGTGCGTGGCATTTTTGGTCCGCTGATCGCGGAATATGTGCTGGGTTATAGCATTGCTCACTGGCGCCACTTGCCGCTCTACGCGCAACAGCAGCAGCAACGCCAGTGGCAACCGCACCTCTACACCTCTTTGCAAGGCAAACGGGTGGTCATTTTGGGCACAGGCAGCATTGGTAACCATCTTGCACACGTCTGCTCTGCGATGAGGCTGCACACCATGGGCATAAACCGCACCGGCATTCCACCGACGGGCAGCCATTTTCATCAGACCTATCACATCAATGAATTGGCCGCAGCATTAACGCAAGCAGACATGGTCGTCAACACGCTGCCTAGCACCGAGCAGACAAAACAGTTACTCAACCAAGCCAGTTTGAGCCACTGCCGCCAAGTCTTGCTGTTTAACGTTGGCCGTGGTGATGTATTGGATAATGCGGCACTGCTGCTGGCACTCAAGAACCGTTGGATTGAGCACGCCTTTTTGGATGTGTTTGAGCAAGAACCGCTGCCAAGCGATCATCCATTTTGGGGGTTAAAACAAATCACCATCACACCACACATTGCAGCCTTGAGTTTTGCAGAGCAAGTGGTAGAGATTTTTTCCGAGAATTACCAACGCTGGATTGAAGGCTACCCACTCAACTACCAAGTCAGCTTCGCCAAGGGCTATTAAGTTTTGGCTCTCGATACTTTATTAAGGCAGATCCGAGCCTGTCAGATTTGTGCAAATGAGCTGTCTTTGGGCGCGAACCCGGTCGTACAAGCTCACTCAGAGGCGAAGATTTTGATCATCGGACAGGCGCCCGGGACCAAAGTGCATCAAACCTCCATACCTTGGAACGATGCCAGCGGCAATCGTTTAAGAGAGTGGCTCGACCTCGACAAAACCACTTTTTATGATCCCAAACAGGTGGCCATTATACCAATGGGGTTTTGCTATCCCGGTCGCGGGCTATCGGGCGATCTTCCGCCACGGAAAGAATGCGCGCCTCTATGGCATGAGGCGCTGCTCAAGCACTTACCCAATATTGAACTGACGCTACTGATTGGCCAGTACGCGCAAAACTACTATTTAGCGGACAAACCCAAAACGCTGACAGAAACGGTTCAACGCTGGCAAGACTGGCTGCCCACCTATCTGCCGCTACCGCATCCGTCACCAAGAAACACCTTGTGGCTGCGCAATAACCCTTGGTTTGAAGAGCAAACCGTGGCCTATATCCGCCAACGCGTACACCAGCTGCTGTGATACAAACGTCTGGTTAAAGAGCTTTAGGCTCATGGCAAACCCAAAACCCTTGCAAGCCCAATCACTGAGCATAAAAAAACCAGCCGAGGCTGGTTTTTTCACATCATCACGTTATTGATGGTAAGGCTTGGAGAGCTCATGCACGGCGTCAACAAACACGCCTGCGTTTTCTGGCGGCACATCGAGATGAATGCCGTGCCCTAAGTTAAATACATGCCCAGTTCCACCTTGGCCAAATCCTTCAAGAATGGTCGCCACTTCTTCACGGATACGATCATGTGGCGCATACAACATGGATGGGTCCATGTTACCTTGCAAGGCCACTTTATCCCCCACGCGCGCTTTGGCATCGGCAATGTTGATGGTCCAGTCAAGACCCACAGCGTCACAACCTGTTGCGGCTATTTGCTCCAACCACATGCCGCCGTTCTTAGTAAACAGGGTGACCGGCACTCGGCGACCGTCATTTTCACGTATCAGCCCATCAACGATTTTATGCATGTACTGCAGCGAGAACAGGTTGTAGTCACGCGGAGTCAACACACCACCCCAAGTGTCAAACACCATCACCGATTGAGCGCCAGCTTTGATCTGTGCATTGAGGTATTCGATAACGCTATCGGCGAGTTTATCGAGCAGCAGGTGCAGCGTTTGCGGCTCGGCGTACATCATCTTTTTGATCTTAGTGAAGGCTTTCGAGCTGCCCCCTTCAACCATGTAGGTTGCCAGTGTCCACGGGCTGCCTGAGAAACCGATCAACGGCACTTCGCCTTGCAGATCTTTGCGGATTTGACGCACGGCGTTCATGACATATTGCAGTTCACCTTCTGGATCAGGCAGACCTATCTTATCCACGTCCGCTTTGCAGGTGATCGGTTTATCGAATACCGGGCCTTCGCCCGCCGAGAAACGTAAACCCAGCCCCATGGCATCTGGAATGGTCAAAATGTCCGAGAAAAGAATGGCCGCATCAAGAGGAAAACGGCGCAGCGGCTGGAGTGTCACTTCTGAGGCCAACTCAGCGTTGCGGCATAAAGACATAAAATCGCCAGCTTGAGCACGAGTCGCGCGATACTCAGGTAAATAGCGACCAGCCTGACGCATCATCCATACTGGGGTGCAATCCACTGGCTGCTTGAGCAAAGCACGTAGATAGCGGTCATTTTTTAATTCAGTCATTCCGTCTTTCCAGTTGTTAGGCTTTCTTATAAGGGCGACATTCTATCACTGATTTGAGAGAAAAAGCGGCATGCTTTGCGTCCTAGATCAAGTTATTAACGTTTAAATCAATGCTTAGTTTGCACCCAACCAGTAACAGTGTTAAAAATTTGTTCGCTAGCGAAAACTACAATTATAAACCGAGCACTCAGTGCTTGGCATCTCATAACGACATCTTACTTACCCCCTCCCTCTCGGAGGGTTTTTTTTATTTAATTTCAATAAATTAAATTCTTACATCCTTGCCAGAAATGGCAAATAGGCCGCCACTTGATCGTCTTTGATTAGGCGATTTTTGCACCGCATCGGCATACTCGCAGAAAAAAACCAAGCTAACGTTGGCGTAATACCCTTCACACCGATTGGAGTTTTCGGCCATCAGATGTCAGCGGCTATATCGAGCAGTGTTTGTTCGATTAAGGCTCTGGCAATCGTGCCAACAGGCGCGACTTCAGGCATAGTGTCTAGTCCAAACCACTGGGCATCACTGAGCTCGGAGTAGTCCGGCTTTATCTCACCACCAGCATAATCAGCGAGAAAAGCCATCATCATACTTGAAGGAAATGCCCAGGGCTGGCTACCAAAGTAACGGATATTAGTCACATCAATCCCGGTCTCTTCTTTCACTTCTCGTGCCACACACTGCTCTAAGGTTTCACCCACTTCAAGGAAACCAGCAATCACAGTGTACATACCATTACGATGTCTTGGATGTTGTGCCAGCAGAATCTCCTGTTGCTTGCGCACCGCGACAATAATGCAGGGAAAAATGCGTGGATAGTGCAAAGTACGACAATCGGCACATTGCATCGCTAACTGATTGTGATTGAGATGGGTACGCCCGCCACACTGCGGACAAAAGCGGAGACTTTGCGTCATGTGGCCGTATTGCATGGCTTTACTCATCAGCAGAAACAAGGCTTCATCGAAGTGAAGGCATTCACGCAATGAGATCATCGGCAAACTCAGTTCGAGCTCTGCTTCATTGAGCCACATGACGTCATGCCCTTGATACGTCCCTACTTTTATTGCCTTATCACTGTCGAGCGCAAACTGGCTGGCTAAGCCAAAAGGTAGAGCCCCATCTACTAGCCAAACTTCGCTGCCCGATACTACACACCAGTAGCATACCCGGTTCTGTTTATTGTCGATGTCAGATAACATTCTCGATCCTCACTGCTTGCAGTTCGTTCATTTTACTGGCAATCTAAATTCATACCAGAGTTTGTTATCACATTGACATCTGGATATAAATTCTAGTAAGGACAATAAGTTGCATCTTCGAGATTGCTATGAAGACTGTGGCTTTACTAGGCAAAGGAAAAAATCACAGGTTCGGTGATCAGATCATGAGGGCATGGTCATGCTAAAAAAATTCAAACAAACGCAAGAACAATGGGGCGGCTCCAGTGAAGTGATTGATCACTGGTTAGAGACCAGACAATCGCTGATTGTGGAGTATTGCAAGCTTGCGGCTTTGCAGCCTTGTACCAGCAAAACGAATGTACTCGAACTCCCAACTCCCGACGAACTGCAGCATTTCTGCCAAGAACTGGTGGATTACATCTCTGAAGGTCATTTTAAAGTCTACGATATGGTGATGAACAAGTGGCGTGCCACCGGCTTTGAAATTACAGAAGAGATCCATGACACTTATGCTCGCATCGTGCTGACCACCGATCCACTGCTCAACTTTACTGATCAATACGCCAGTGTCGACGAAGAAGATACGCTAGACCGATTTGACAAAGATCTCTCTCGCTTGGGTGAAATACTGGAAATGCGTTTTGAAGTTGAAGATCAACTGATCCAGCTCATCGCTGACAGCCTCTCAGTCCCGCCTGGGGCTTGAAGTACAGCCAACGAAAAAACGATTGATTGAACGGTAAAAGCAGCAACAAAAAAGGCACCCGAAGGTGCCTTTTTGATTTCTCAACGATTAATCGTCTGAAGAGAAGCCTGCGTTTAGCAGTGCTGCAAGGTTATCAGTTGCTTGTGCAGCCGATGGACCTTCCTGCGCTTGCGCACGTTTCGCTTGGCGCTCTTGGTGGTACGCAAAACCAGTACCAGCCGGGATCAGACGGCCAACGATTACGTTCTCTTTCAGACCACGCAGATCATCACGCTTACCAGAAACTGCCGCTTCTGTTAGTACGCGAGTGGTTTCTTGGAACGATGCCGCTGAGATAAACGACTCAGTAGCAAGAGATGCTTTGGTAATACCTAGCAGCTCACGCTCGAAACGCGCTTGCTCTTTGCCTTCCGCTTCTAGATTGCGGTTAGCAATCTTCACTTGCGCGTATTCTACTGTCTCACCTGGTAGGAACTCAGAGTCACCAGCATGAGTAATAGTACACTTACGAAGCATCTGACGAACGATGGTTTCGATGTGCTTGTCGTTAATCTTAACGCCTTGCAAACGGTAAACTTCCTGAACTTCATTGGCGATGTACTGCGTCACAGCGTGGATGCCACGTAGACGCAGGATATCGTGTGGCGCTTCTGGACCATCAGCGATAACATCGCCACGTTCCACACGCTCACCTTCAAATACGTTCAGCTGACGGTGCTTAGGAATCATCTCTTCATACGTATCACCACCCTCACGAGTAATGATCAAGCGACGCTTACCTTTGGTTTCTTTACCGTAGCTTACTGTACCTGTGTGTTCAGCAAGAATTGCTGGCTCTTTTGGTCGACGCGCTTCGAACAAGTCAGCAACGCGCGGTAGACCACCGGTGATGTCCTTGTTACCGCCCGATTTCTGAGGAATACGAGCGAGCGTGTCACCGATACCCACTTCGGTGCCATCTTCAATGTTGACGATCGCTTTACCAGGCAGGAAGTACTGCGCCGGCATATCGGTACCCGGGATCACCACATCTTTGCCTTTCTCGTCGACAAGTTTGATCGCTGGACGCATATCTTTACCTGCCGCTGGACGAGCCGCCGCATCGGTCACTTCGCTTGAAGATAGACCAGTCAGATCATCGGTTTGACGTGAAACAGTCACACCATCAATCATGTCAACGAATTGAACACGACCTGCCACTTCAGTGATGATTGGCATGGTGTGCGCTTCCCAGTTCGCGACCGTTTCACCAGCCGTTACTGCATCGCCATCCGCTTTGTTCAGTGTCGAACCGTAAGGCAGTTTGTGTTTCTCTTTGGTACGGCCGAACTCATCCATAATGGTCAGTTCAGATGCACGCGAAGTGATAACCAGTTTGCCCGCTTTGTTCACAACGAACTTCGCATTGTTCAGCTTCACAGAGCCGTTGTTCTTCACTTGGATGCTGTTTTCCGCTGCCGCTGTCGATGCCGCACCACCGATGTGGAACGTACGCATCGTTAGCTGTGTACCCGGTTCACCGATAGACTGAGCGGCGATAACGCCGACGGCTTCGCCTTGGTTCACTAGGTGACCACGCGCTAGGTCACGGCCGTAACACAGTGCACAACAACCGTAGTCTGAATCACAGGTTACCACTGAACGTACTTTGATCTTATCAACTGAGTTTTCGTTGATGATCTGGCACCATTTCTCATCCAACAGCGTATTGCGTGGGATCAGAACTTCTTCTGTGCCTGGCTTAACGATGTCTTCTGCCACCACACGGCCAAGAGCAAGTTCAGTTAGCGCAACTTTAACGTCACCACCCTCGATGTGCGGCATCATTTCAATGCCTTCTGGGGTGCCACAGTCGTGTTCGTAAACCACCACGTCTTGTGCAACGTCAACGAGACGACGAGTTAGGTAACCCGAGTTCGCTGTTTTCAGTGCCGTATCCGCCAGACCCTTACGAGCACCGTGCGTTGAGATAAAGTACTGAAGTACGTTCAGACCTTCTTTAAAGTTTGCCGTGATTGGCGTTTCGATGATTGAACCATCTGGACGCGCCATCAGACCACGCATACCCGCTAGCTGACGAATCTGAGCTGCAGAACCACGAGCGCCCGAGTCCGCCATCATGTAGATGCTGTTGAATGACTCTTGTTGCTCTTCTTCACCATCACGGTTGATGACCGTTTCAGAAGAAAGGTTCTCCATCATCGCTTTCGCAACGCGATCGTTGGTCGATGCCCAAATATCGATCACTTTGTTGTAGCGTTCGCCTGCCGTTACCAGACCAGATTGGTACTGTTCTTGGATTTCGCGTACTTCTTCTTCCGCTTCTGCGATTTCAGTGTACTTAGCAGGTGGCACAACCATATCGTCGATACCAACTGATACGCCAGACAGTGCTGCGTAAGCAAAACCGGTGTACATGATTTGGTCAGCGAAGATTACTGTGTCTTTCAGACCGAGCTTACGGTATGCCTCGTTAAGTAGGTTAGAAATCTGCTTCTTACCTAGCTTTTGGTTAACGATGCTGAACGGTAGGCCTTTCGGTACGATTTGCCACAACATGGCACGGCCGATAGTGGTATCCACCATCTTGGTTTCTGTTGTGCTGTGACCATCTTCGTCTACCACAGTCTCTGTGATACGAACTTTAACGCGCGCATGCAGTGCCGCTGTCTTAGTGCGGTATGCTTTTTCCGCTTCAGCAGGACCGGCTAGGTACATGCCTTCGCCTTTCGCGTTGATCATTTCACGAGTCATGTAGTACAGACCCAATACCACGTCCTGAGAAGGTACGATGATAGGGTCGCCTGACGCTGGCGACAGAATGTTGTTTGTCGACATCATCAGAGTACGAGCTTCAAGCTGTGCCTCTAGCGTTAGAGGTACGTGAACCGCCATTTGGTCACCGTCGAAGTCCGCGTTGTACGCCGCACACACAAGTGGGTGTAGCTGAATCGCTTTACCTTCGATCAGCACTGGTTCGAACGCTTGGATACCAAGACGGTGAAGTGTTGGTGCACGGTTAAGTAGCACTGGGTGTTCACGGATCACTTCGTCTAGGATATCCCAAACCACCGCTTCTTCACGCTCAACCATCTTCTTCGCTGCTTTGATTGTCGTCGCTAGGCCACGAGTCTCAAGCTTGCTGTAGATGAATGGTTTGAATAGCTCAAGTGCCATCTTCTTAGGAAGACCACACTGATGCAGACGCAGGTATGGACCTACTGTGATTACAGAACGGCCAGAGTAGTCTACACGTTTACCTAGTAGGTTCTGACGGAAACGACCCTGTTTACCCTTGATCATATCAGCAAGAGATTTCAGAGGACGCTTGTTCGAACCTGTGATCGCGCGACCGCGACGACCGTTGTCTAGTAGCGCATCAACAGACTCTTGCAGCATACGTTTTTCGTTACGTACGATGATGTCCGGAGCAGCGAGCTCTAGAAGACGCTTCAAACGGTTGTTACGGTTGATCACACGACGGTATAGATCGTTCAGATCAGACGTGGCAAAACGGCCGCCATCTAGCGGTACTAGAGGACGAAGATCCGGCGGCAGAACTGGAAGAACGGTGAGGATCATCCACTCTGGGTTGTTGCCAGATTGCACGAACGCTTCTACTAGCTTCAGGCGCTTAGTTAGCTTCTTACGCTTAGTTTCAGAGTTAGTGGTATCGAGCTCTTCGCGCATCTGCTCAGCTTCGGCGTGCAGATCCATCGAACCTAGTAGGTCCTTGATCGCTTCCGCACCCATCTTAGCCGTGAACTCGTCGCCCCACTCTTCTAGGCGATCCAGATACTCTTCTTCCGTCAGCATTTGACCTTTTTCAAGATCCGTCATGCCCGGTTCAGTCACTACGTACATTTCGAAGTACAGAACGCGTTCGATATCACGTAGTGGGATATCCATCAGCAGACCGATACGAGACGGTAGTGATTTCAGGAACCAGATGTGAGCCACTGGAGAAGCTAGCTCGATGTGGCCCATACGGTCACGACGAACTTTAGTTTGCGTAACTTCAACGCCACACTTCTCACAGATCACGCCACGGTGCTTGAGACGCTTATATTTGCCACAAAGACACTCGTAGTCTTTTACCGGGCCAAAGATACGCGCACAGAACAGACCATCGCGCTCAGGTTTGAACGTACGATAGTTGATCGTTTCAGGTTTTTTCACTTCACCAAAAGACCATGAACGAATCATGTCTGGTGAAGACAGACCGATTTTGATTGCATCAAATTCTTCGGTCTTATGCTGTGCTTTCAGAAAGTTTAATAAGTCTTTCACAATCAGCTCCTGTAAGGAGTTAAAAGTAGCCTGCCTCTCGACAGACTACTTTCTACCAAATAACCCGGAAGGATTACTCTTCGTCTTCTAGCTCGATGTTGATACCCAGCGAGCGGATCTCTTTCAACAGTACGTTGAACGATTCTGGCATGCCAGGTTCCATCGCGTGGTTACCATCTACGATGTTCTTATACATCTTAGTACGGCCGTTCACGTCGTCCGACTTAACGGTTAGCATTTCTTGTAGCGTGTAAGCCGCACCGTATGCTTCCAGTGCCCATACTTCCATCTCACCGAAACGCTGACCACCGAACTGAGCTTTACCACCCAGTGGCTGCTGAGTGACTAGGCTGTACGAACCCGTTGAACGAGCGTGCATCTTGTCATCAACCAAGTGGTTAAGTTTCAGCATGTACATGTAGCCGACAGTAACCGGACGCTCAAATGCATCACCGGTACGGCCATCAAACAGTGTAAGCTGACCAGACTCAGGTAGATCCGCCAGTTTTAGAAGCTCTTTAATTGACTTCTCAGACGCACCATCAAAGACCGGAGTCGCGATCGGTAGACCGCCACGTAGGTTGTGAACCAGAGTACGAACTTCATCATCAGACAGAGAAGCAATGTCTACTTTCTGGCGAGTTTCGCCTAGGTCGTAAACTTTTTGCAGGAATTCGCGGAATTTCGCCAGTTCTTGCTGCTCTTTAACCATCTGGTTGATCTTGTCGCCGATACCTTTCGCAGCCAGACCTAAGTGAACTTCTAGGATCTGACCGATGTTCATACGCGAAGGTACACCCAGTGGGTTCAGTACGATATCAACTGGCTGACCGTTTTCATCGTATGGCATGTCTTCAACAGGGTTGATCTTCGAGATTACACCCTTGTTACCGTGACGACCCGCCATCTTATCACCAGGCTGGATACGACGTTTCACCGCGAGGTAAACTTTCACGATCTTCAGTACGCCAGGCGCTAGGTCATCACCTTGAGTGATCTTACGACGCTTGGTTTCAAACTTCTTATCGAAGTCTGCTTTCAGCTCATCGTACTGCTCTGCAAGTTGCTCAAGCTGAGTTTGCAGTGCGTCATCTTCCAGAGTCAGCTCTAGCCATTTCTTACGTTCAGTACCGTCAAGTTTCGCTTCAGAGTAACCGCCAGAAAGAAGCACGGCTTTCACACGGTTTAGAAGACCGCCTTCCAGAATTTGGAACTCTTCTGTTAGGTCTTTCTTCGCTTCTTTCAACTGCATGTGTTCAATTTCAAGCGCACGCTTATCTTTCTCTACGCCATCGCGAGTGAAGACTTGAACATCAATGATGGTACCTGAAACTGAGTTTGGTACACGCAGTGAAGTATCTTTAACGTCAGACGCTTTTTCACCGAAGATAGCGCGTAGCAGCTTCTCTTCAGGAGTGAGCTGAGTTTCACCTTTCGGCGTCACTTTACCCACAAGGATGTCACCACCCTTCACTTCTGCACCGATATAAACGATACCTGACTCGTCCAGTTTAGACAGAGCCGATTCACCGACGTTTGGAATATCCGCTGTGATCTCTTCAGAACCCAGCTTAGTATCACGCGCCACACAAGTCAGTTCTTGAATGTGGATAGTCGTGAAACGGTCTTCTTGAACAACGCGCTCGGAGACTAAGATCGAGTCTTCGAAGTTGTAACCGTTCCAAGGCATGAACGCGATACGCATGTTCTGACCAAGTGCAAGCTCACCAAGATCGGTCGAAGGACCGTCAGCAAGCACATCACCACGCAGTACTGGCTCACCCGGCATCACACATGGACGCTGGTTGATACAGGTGTTTTGGTTAGAACGGGTATATTTGGTTAGGTTGTAGATATCGATACCCGCTTCACCAGGGATCAATTCTTCTTCGTTAACCTTAACCACGATACGAGAAGCATCAACAGACTGGATAATACCGCCGCGTTTCGCCACCGCGGTTACACCAGAGTCCACTGCTACGTTACGCTCAATACCTGTACCAACCAAAGGCTTGTCTGCTTTCAGTGTTGGTACGGCCTGACGTTGCATGTTCGCACCCATCAAGGCACGGTTCGCATCGTCGTGTTCCAGGAATGGGATCAGCGATGCCGCGATCGATACCACCTGGTTAGTCGCAACGTCCATGTAGTCAACATGTTCGCGTGGGTGTAGACCCGATTCACCTTTCTGACGAGCGGTGATCAGTTCATCGGCGAAAGTACCTTCTTCCGTTAGCGCGGCGTTCGCCTGAGCGATAACGAATTGGCCTTCTTCGATAGCCGATAGGTAATCCACTTCGTCTGTCACGATCCCATCGATAACACGGCGGTATGGGGTTTCAAGGAAACCGTACTCGTTACAACGAGCAAACGCAGACAGCGAGTTGATAAGACCGATGTTCGGACCTTCAGGCGTTTCGATAGGACATAGACGGCCGTAGTGCGTTACGTGTACGTCTCGAACTTCAAAGCCAGCACGCTCACGAGTCAGACCGCCAGGACCCAAGGCAGAAATACGACGCTTGTGCGTGACTTCTGATAGTGGGTTGTTCTGGTCCATAAACTGAGACAGCTGAGAAGAGCCGAAGAACTCTTTCACTGCCGCAGAGATTGGCTTGGCATTGATCAAGTCTTGTGGCATTACCGCATCAAGGTCGCCTAGGCTTAGACGCTCTTTCACTGCACGCTCAACACGAACAAGGCCAACACGGAATTGGTTTTCGGCCATTTCGCCAACGCTACGGATACGACGGTTACCTAGGTGGTCGATATCGTCCACTTCACCGATGCCGTTGCGGATAGCGATAAGCTTTTTCATCACCTCGACGATATCAGTTTCGTCAAGAGTGCCTTGCTCTTGCGCGTCTTCACGACCAATAGAGCTGTTGAACTTCATGCGGCCAACAGTCGACAGGTCGTAACGCTCTTCAGAGAAGAACAGGCTTTCAAATAGGGCTTCTGCCGCTTCTTTCGTTGGTGGCTCACCAGGGCGCATCATGCGGTAGATTTCTACCAGTGCAGAAATACGATCAACCGTGCTGTCAATACGTAGGGTTTCTGACATGAATGGACCGTGGTCAAGATCGTTGGTAAACAGAACTTGCAACGACTTGTGACCTGCTTGCGACAGGTTAGCCAACGCTTCTAGGCTGATTTCTTGGTTCGCCGCAACAATGATCTCGCCAGTCGCTTCATTGATGTAATCTTTTGAAGAAACTTTGCCAACGATGTACTCAACAGGTACTTCGATGTGATCAACGCCATCTTTCTCTAGCTGGCGGATATGACGAGCCGTTACACGACGACCTTTTTCGATGTAAACGTTGCCGTTTGCTTCAATATCAAAAGAAGCCGTTTCACCACGTAGACGTTCTGGAACCAGTTCCATCATCAGCGTCTGATCTTTCACTTCGAAATTCACTTTTTCGAAGAACATGTCCAAGATCTCTGCGGTGGTCTTGCCCAGTGCACGAAGAATGATCGTTGACGGCAACTTACGACGGCGGTCGATACGTACGTACAGGTTGTCCTTAGGATCGAACTCAAAGTCAAGCCATGAACCACGGTAAGGAATGATGCGCGCGTTGTAGAGAACTTTACCTGAAGAGTGAGTCTTACCCTTATCGCTGTCGAAGAACACACCTGGGCTTCGGTGCAGCTGGGATACGATAACTCGCTCGGTACCGTTGATTACGAAGGTACCATTGTCCGTCATGAGTGGGATTTCACCCATGTAGACTTCTTGTTCTTTAATGTCTTTGACAGTACCTGCTGGTGCGTCTTTATCGAAGATCACCAGGCGCAATTTAACGCGCAGTGGTTTTGAATAAGTTACGCCACGAATTTGACATTCTTTAACATCAAAAACTGGCTCACCAAGACGGTAGCTAACGTATTGCAGCTCTGAATTACCGTTGTAACTCTGAATAGGGAATACAGAACGGAAAGCAGCCTCAAGACCGTATTGCCCCTCAGGATCCTGTTCGATAAATTTGTCGAACGAATCGAGCTGGATCGATAGCAGGTATGGAATGTCCAAAACTTGTGGACGAGTACCAAAGTCCTTACGGATGCGCTTTTTCTCGGTATAAGAGTAAACCATGGGGTTCCTCAGCTCGCTGATAAGTGACCCAAACTGTCCGCCCACACCTAGTTACTTAAGGGGGGTAAGGGACAGTGACTAAATGGCTGTTTACTGTAGTGACACTTCATTGCGATTGAATGAAATGTTTTTTGCATGGATATCAGGCGCTTAAACAGCGGGAAAATTCGCCTATACCCTACAGCGCAAAAAGGCCGGTGGTTATTAAACCACCAGCCAATAGCCGTTAGGCTAAGAAATTAAGTAGGAATTACTTAACTTCAACAGCTGCACCAGCTTCTTCAAGCTCTTTCTTCAGTGCTTCTGCTTCTTCTTTAGATACAGCTTCTTTAACAGATGCTGGAGCGCCGTCAACTAGAGCTTTCGCTTCTTTCAGGCCTAGACCAGTTGCGCCACGTACTGCTTTGATCACAGATACTTTGTTTGCGCCAGCAGAAGTTAGGATTACGTTGAATTCAGTTTGCTCTTCAACAGCTGCTGCTGCTGGGCCACCTGCTACAACTGCAGCTGCAGCAGTAACACCGAATTTTTCTTCCATTGCAGAGATCAGTTCAACAACTTGTGTTACAGACATTTCTGCGATAGCGTCTAGGATTTGCTCGTTAGTAATAGACATAACAATTCTCTTTTAAGTCAACAATAAGTTTATTAAGCAACCAGTAAAAAGCAATGCGAATTACGCAGCTTCTTTTTGATCGCGGACAGCAGCGATAGTACGTACCAGCTTGCCAGCAGAAGCTTCTTTCAGACACATCATCAGACGTGCGATTGCTTCGTCGTAAGTTGGTAGTGTTGCTAGTACTTCAGCGTCAGTTAGCGCGCCTTCAAATGCAGCAGCTTTGATCTCGAAGTTTTTGTTCTCTTTAGCGAAGTCTTTGAAAAGACGCGCTGCAGCACCTGGGTGCTCGTTAGAGAACGCGATTAGAGAAGGACCAGTAAAAGTCTCTGTTAGACACTCGTACTGAGTACCTTCAACCGCACGACGTGCTAGTGTGTTACGCACGACTTTCATGTAAACGCCCGCTTCACGAGCTTGTTTACGTAGAGAAGTCATTGCGCCAACTTCAACGCCACGAGAATCAGCTACAACTGCAGAAAGTGCACCAGCGGCTGCTTCGTTGACTTCAGCAACAATTGCTTTTTTGTCTTGAAGATTTAAAGCCATCTTGGATTAACTCCTGGTTGTTGTTACACCACTCACTATTATCACAACAGTGAGAGCTATTGAGGTGCTTTTCCCAGAAGAAAGGTAACTATTTACATAGAGCTTTCTGTCAGTTCGGGCACCATCTACGTAGGACAATTAAGTTTATCTTAAGATAAACACCTACGGTCTTGGACGGAGACTGGGTCTTAATTCAACCAAGTAAAAAATTACTTAAAGAACCAAGCTTCAGCCCCAACCACAAATATTAGGCGCAAAATTATACATAATTTTTGCGCCTAAGCAAATAGATTATGCTTGAGTGCTCAGGCTAGCCTGATCAACAGCAACACCAGCACCCATAGTGGTAGAGATGCTTACTTTCTTCAGGAAAGTACCTTTCGCTGAAGATGGCTTCGCTTTCTTCAGAGCCACTAGAAGTGCTTCTAGGTTCTCTTTGATCTGCTCTGCAGAGAAGTCAGCTTTACCGATAGTAGAGTGGATGATGCCGTTTTTGTCGTTACGGTAACGAACCTGACCTGCTTTCGCGTTCTTAACCGCTTCAGCAACGTTAGGCGTTACAGTACCCACTTTAGGGTTTGGCATTAGACCGCGAGGACCTAGGATAGTACCTAGTTGACCTACAACGCGCATTGCATCTGGAGAAGCAACCACTACGTCAAAGTCCATTACGCCTTTTTTCACTTGCTCAGCAAGATCTTCCATACCAACCAGATCTGCGCCAGCTGCTTTAGCGGCTTCAGCGTTTGCACCTTGTGCAAATACTGCAACGCGGATGTCACGGCCAGTACCGTGTGGAAGTACAGTTGCACCACGTACGTTTTGGTCAGATTTACGAGCGTCGATGCCTAGGTTAACAGCAACGTCTACAGACTCAACAAACTTAGCAGTAGCCAGTTCTTTCAGTAGAGCAACAGCTTCGTTGATGTCGTATTCACGAGTTGCATCAACTTTTTCGCGGATTACGCGCATGCGCTTAGTTAGTTTTGCCATGATATTAACCCTCTACCACTAGGCCCATTGAACGAGCAGTACCTGCGATAGAACGCTTCATCGCTTCGATGTCAGCACCAGTCATGTCAGCCGCTTTCGCTTCTGCAATTTCTTGGATTTGAGCGTCAGTTACAGTGCCCACTTTTTCAGTGTTTGGACGACCTGAACCAGACTTGATACCTGCTGCTTTCTTCAGAAGAACTGCTGCTGGAGAAGTCTTAGTTACGAACGTGAAAGAACGATCGCTGTATACAGTGATAACAACAGGAACAGGAAGACCTTTTTCCATTGATTCTGTTTTCGCGTTAAACGCTTTACAGAATTCCATGATGTTAACACCACGTTGACCTAGTGCAGGACCAACTGGTGGACTTGGGTTTGCCATACCAGCAGCAACTTGCAGCTTGATATAAGCTTCAACTTTCTTAGCCATGATAATACCTAAATATTTGGGTTCAGACGCTGATCGCCGATCAGCTCCCCGTGATTAACAATTCTCTCTACTTCACTTTGAAGTAAAAAGGCGCGAAATTATAGTCATAATTCGCGCCTCAGACAACCCTTAAAAAGGTGTTTTTTTAATCAAGCTTTTCCACTTGACCAAATTCAAGCTCAACCGGTGTCGCACGACCAAAAATCGACACAGAGACTTTTACGCGGCTCTTATCGTAATCCACTTCTTCAACCGTGCCGTTGAAGTCCGCAAACGGACCTTCGTTGACGCGAACCACTTCTCCCACTTCGTACATAGTTCGTGGGCGAGGTGCTTCGCTGGCTTTCTCGAGACGGTTAAGAATGGCGTCTGCCTCTTTATCAGTGATAGGAGCAGGACGATCGGAAGTGCCACCAATGAAGCCCATGACACGCGGCACACTGCGAACCAGGTGCCATGATTCATCATTCATAATCATCTGAACGAGGACGTAGCCCGGGAAGAACTTGCGCTCAGATTTGCGACGCTGACCAGCGCGCATTTCAACGACTTCTTCAGTCGGCACAAGAACTTCACCAAAGTGCTCTTCCATGCCATGCATTTTAATGTACTCACGAAGAGACTGGGCGACACGGCCTTCAAATCCAGAGAAGGCTTGAACCACATACCAGCGTTTTTTAGGAGCTTCACTCATGAATTTAAACCCTCTATACTCCGGTTGCGAAAGCAATTAGACGAACCATAATTCCGTCAATGCCCCACAGTACCAGAGCCATTACAATACTTACGGCTAAAACGATCAAAGTAGTTTGCATGGTTTCCTGACGAGTCGGCCAAACCACCTTGCGAACTTCCATACGGGATTCGCGTGCAAAAGCGATCGCTTCTTTGCCTTTTGACGTTGTTGCAGCAACACCAAGCGCGGCAGCAATCAACACAATTACACCTGCAGCACGGACCACTACAGACATTTCACCATACAGGTAATTACCCACAACAGCGGCAGCAAGCAGTACGAAAGTGATTACCCACTTAAATGTATCCGCTGCACTTGAGCTATCAGGAGTTTCAGCATTATTTGCTTTCATAAAACCAACCTGTCACAAGTCTTACTATAGACGACAACGGCCCCGCTGTTGCAGGGCGAACACCATATCGCTGAATTCAAGCTCAGCGCACTCTTACGACCAAGCAACATTGCTCAATCACAATTCTTCACTCAAGATAACCCTGCCTAAGAAAGCAGCAAAGATTATATTGAGCGTAGAAAAAGGGCATCAAATGATGCCCTTTTTACTACTGGTTCGTCAAATCTTATTCAAAGATTTTCGCAACAACACCAGCACCTACTGTACGGCCGCCTTCACGGATCGCGAAACGTAGACCTTCGTCCATCGCGATTGGTGCGATCAACTCAACAATCATCTTGATGTTGTCGCCTGGCATTACCATTTCTACGCCTTCTGGTAGTTCGATGTTACCAGTTACGTCAGTTGTACGGAAGTAGAACTGTGGACGGTAGCCTTTGAAGAATGGAGTATGACGGCCACCTTCATCTTTAGACAGTACGTATACTTCTGACTCGAACTTAGTGTGTGGAGTGATTGAACCTGGCTTAGCAAGTACTTGGCCACGTTCTACTTCATCACGCTTAGTACCACGTAGTAGCGCACCAACGTTCTCACCCGCACGACCTTCGTCTAGCAGTTTACGGAACATCTCAACACCAGTACAGGTAGTTGTCGTAGTGTCTTTGATACCTACGATAGCAACTTCGTCACCCACTTTCAGGATACCGCGCTCGATACGGCCAGTTACTACTGTACCACGACCTTGGATTGAGAATACGTCTTCGATTGGCATCAGGAACGGCATGTCTACTGCACGCTCTGGCTCTGGGATGTAGTTGTCTAGCGCTTCTGCTAGTTCTACGATTTTCGCTTCCCACTGCTCTTCGCCGTTTAGTGCGCCTAGTGCAGAACCTTGGATAACTGGTAGGTCATCACCTGGGAAGTCGTACTCAGACAGAAGTTCACGAACTTCCATTTCGACTAGCTCTAGAAGCTCTTCATCGTCAACCATGTCACATTTGTTCATGAATACGATGATGTATGGGATACCAACCTGACGGCCTAGTAGGATGTGCTCACGAGTTTGTGGCATTGGGCCATCTGTTGCTGCAACAACTAGGATACCGCCGTCCATCTGTGCTGCACCAGTGATCATGTTTTTAACATAGTCAGCGTGTCCAGGACAGTCTACGTGTGCGTAGTGACGGTTTGGTGTGTCGTACTCTACGTGTGAAGTAGAGATTGTGATACCACGCTCACGCTCTTCTGGTGCGTTATCGATAGATGCGAAGTCACGTGCTTTACCGCCGTAAACTTTAGCAAGAGTTGTACAGATAGCTGCAGTTAGAGTTGTTTTACCGTGGTCAACGTGGCCGATAGTACCAACGTTTACGTGCGGTTTCGTACGTTCAAATTTTTCTTTAGACATGAGTTGTCCCTCTAGGTACGGATTTAGGTGGCTTGAATGACCACGCAACCAATAATGGCGAATTTAGTACTCAAAAGGAAACGCAAGAGTGCTGGTGCTGATAGGCAGAATCGAACTGCCGACCTCATCCTTACCAAGGATGCGCTCTACCGACTGAGCTATATCAGCACTCAAATTAGAGTGGAGCGGGCAGCGGGAATCGAACCCGCATCATCAGCTTGGAAGGCTGAGGTAATAGCCATTATACGATGCCCGCAACACGTAACTCTGAGAGCTATTTCCTTAAGAATATGGTGGAGGGGGACGGATTCGAACCATCGAAGGCGGAGCCGGCAGATTTACAGTCTGCTCCCTTTGGCCACTCGGGAACCCCTCCAAATTTTTATCCATTTTCTTTGCTTGGAGCATACTCCGAGAGAAAATGGTGCCGACTACCGGAATCGAACTGGTGACCTACTGATTACAAGTCAGTTGCTCTACCTACTGAGCTAAGTCGGCATAAGTGGAGCGCATTCTAGTGAATGTTCTCTTCGCTTGCAATAGCTTTCTTGCAAAAAAGCGCCAAAATTTGTTTAAAGGCAATCATTTGCTGCAAAATCATACAGGTCTCGCTTTTTAAACAGCAGTTTTACTATTGTGATTTGCATTCTCGAGTTCATGATGTATTTTGCATCATCTTTTAGGATTCAAATGGACATGGCGAGAAGAGTATGAGCCCATTTATGTCATTCAGTCGCGCGAATTGGTCTGATTTACGCAACTCAGTGCCAATGACACTGTCTGAAGTTGACTTAAAAGCGTTGCAGGGGATCAATGAGAACCTGACAATGCAGGAAGCCGTTGAGGTTTACCTACCGCTGGCTCGTCTACTTAACCTCTATGTCCAAGCAAGGCAGAGTCGTAACTCTGTGCTGCACAATTTCCTCAATAATGAAGAGCATGCCCCACCATTTGTGATCGGCATTGCAGGCAGTGTGGCTGTGGGAAAGAGCACCACCGCCCGTGTGCTACGTGCACTGCTTGCACGTTGGGAAAATCATCCGAAAGTGGAGTTAGTCACCACCGATGGTTTTCTCTACCCGAAAAAGGTACTGGATGAGCGCGGTATTATGCACCGTAAAGGCTTTCCTGAGTCGTATGATATGAAACGCCTTGTCCAGTTCGTCTCGGATGTGAAGGCTGGCAAACCAGACCTAACAGTTCCGGTTTATTCGCATATCACTTATGACATCACTGATGAGTTGAAAAGTATTGATTGTCCAGACGTGTTGATTATTGAAGGGCTCAATGTTTTACAAAGTGGCATGGACTATCCCCATGATCCGCATCGTGTGTTTGTCTCTGACTTTCTCGATTTTTCGATTTACGTCGATGCGCCTTGCGAGATCATTGAGCAGTGGTACATCGAACGCTTTCTTAAGTTCCGTAAAGGTGCGTTCACTGAGCCCGGTTCCTACTTTAGTCACTACACTCAACTCTCTGAACAGCAAGCGATCGCCAAAGCTCAGCAAATTTGGCGTGATATTAATGGGTTGAATCTTCAAGAAAACATTCTACCGACCAAAGAAAGGGCGCAGTTGATCTTACGAAAAGGGCCAAATCACTCAGTCGAAGAAGTGTTGGTGAGGAAATAATAACCTTCTGCTTACTTGTTCACTGGGCGTAGCGATATCTCGCCGCCGAGGTAACTCTGAACCCCATTGGCCGAGCTAAGCAGTACCCCGCCCTGATTGTCGATACCAACCACCTCGCCATACACTTCTCGAGCGCCCATCAGCAACTTGACCTGACGACCGCGAAAGTTATCTAAGCGGTTCCAACGCTCAACAAACCCAGTCATACCACACAATTCGTACTCTTTTAACGCTCGCTGCCAGCTGCACATCAGTGCTAGAGCCAATTGGTTGCGATCTATCGGCGTCGCGCTATCAATCTGGTTTAGTGCTGTCCATGGTTGATCGATGCTGTCTTTACTCTCTTGCATCTGAATGTTCAGCCCCATACCGATCACCAGATGTGCCGCCCCACCCGCTTGACCAGACATTTCAACTAAAATGCCCGCCAGTTTCTTATCCTGATAATAGACATCGTTTGGCCACTTGAGTTTGACACCTTGTATGCCCAACGATTCCAATGCTTCTACCGCAGCAATGCCGACAACTAAGCTCAGCCCCATGGCGGCCGCCATCCCCGCATCCAGTTTCCAATACATAGACATGTAGAGATTGGCACCAAAAGGGGAAAACCACTGTCGACCTCTGCGCCCACGCCCTTTTGACTGATACTCTGCGAGGCAGACATGGCCCGACTCAAGCTCTCCGATACGATTAAGTAGGTACTGATTGGTGGAATCGATCACCGGAATCAGTTCAACGGAAGCCATGCTGTCAGCTTGTAATCGCGCTTCATCAAGCAAATATAACGGCTGTGCAAGCTGATAGCCCCGCCCTTGAATGCGATAAATGTCCAGCCCCCATTCCTGCATACCGTTGATGTGCTTGGCGATGGCCGCTCGCGACATGCCCAATTCTTGCCCGAGCGCTTCACCAGAATGGAAGTCTCCATCCGCCAGCTTACTGAGTAAATGCAGTTTAACGGTGTGTTCTTTTCTCATCGTCTTACCTGTTCTAGTGTGGTTTCTGCATGACGCCCCATAAAACGGACTTCGTGTTCCAGTGCGATTTGATACGTCTCCCAGACCCGATCACACACCAGCCCAGCCAGTGCAATCACATCTTGTGCGCTGCACTCAGCAGCATTAATCAAAACCAGCGCCTGATCGGGATGCACCTGCGCGCCGCCAATCATCACGCCTTTGAGCTGACAATGCTCAATCAGCCAGCCCGCCGCCACTTTCACTTTATCGCCCGCAGGATAGGCGACGATGTTCGGAAACTGTTTCTGTAAATGAGCAAAGTGCTGCGCATCAATGACCGGGTTTTTAAAAAAGCTGCCTGCATTGCCAAACTGTGCTGGATCTGGCAGCTTTTGCATACGCACTTGACAGACAGTGTCATAAATACGCTTAGGCGTCAGCTCATGTGCGGGAATGTTCTGAAGCGGACCATAACTGTTCACGGCCATCCAGTTTTTTTTCAACTTAAGTCCCAAGCCGACAATCACACAGCGTCCATACCACTGATGTTTAAATGTGGAATCTCGGTAGCCGAAGTGACATTCATCCGCAGTCAATCGGCGTGGCGAATAATCCTCAAGCGAAATGATATCGACATAATCACAGACATCTTTTAGCTCGACGCCATAAGCACCAATATTCTGGATCGGCGCCGAACCAGCACAGCCGGGGATCAAGGCTAAATTTTCTAATCCGCCGATACCTTGCTCCACGCACCATTTAACCAACTGCGGCCAATCTTCGCCGCCAGCGACGTACAAATAGTAGTGTTCGTCATCTTGCGTTAGCGTCTTTCCCATCAGGCGATTAATAATGACTACGCCAGCAAAGGGCTGCGTAAACAGCATATTACTGCCCTTTCCTAACACCAGCTTGGGCAATCCAGCCAAAGCGGTATTCGAGTAAATGTCAATTAACTCATCAAGAGATCTCACTTCAACCAAATGATCGCAGTACTGCTCGATGGCGAAGGTGTGGTAAGGCTTTAAAGAAGCATGATGTTGAATTTGCATGAGGTCTTCGTCGTAACTTAAACTGAGGCCATTCTACATGACTTCAACCCAAGACGCAGTCGCCATGGCACACACAATCCGCATTGAACGACTAGACCCCATTAAGCTCCCTTTGGTGAAAAAACTGTACAAGGCATACTATCCCGGTGCAAAAGCCAAAAAAGAAGAACACATTGTTGTCGCTTATAAAGAGAATCAAATAGTTGGATTGGTTCGTTTTAAACCGATAGAAGAATATTTATTACTGACTGGTATGTTAGTCGTCCCTGCGCACAGAGAGCAGGGCGTTGGTCACACGCTTTTGTCTTATTGCCAGGAAAGTATTCTCAAAAATCACTGTTATTGCTTTGCTTACCGGCATTTACCGCCCTTTTATGCGCAGCATGGCTTTAAGACCATTGACGTTGATGCTATCCCTAACTCTCTGAAACACAGGTACCTGCGCTACTGTGAAAGTGGTAAAGATCTCATTCCAATGCAATTCATCGATGATTAAATGCAAACAGCCCTAGCATTTCTGGCAATGAATTTAAGATGTTTGCTAGAATGGCCAACTCGCAATACTGCACATAACTAAGGTAATACACCCCATATGATGACTAGCAGGAATCCGTTTGCCCAGCTTCCGGCAGTCGCTGTAAATGCAGACGCTCTGGAAGTTCTTCACTCGGCAAAAGACTTCAGAATCCGTTTATTGGAGGAAATCGCAAAAGC
This sequence comes from Vibrio navarrensis, assembly GCF_015767675.1. Lineage (NCBI taxonomy): Bacteria > Pseudomonadati > Pseudomonadota > Gammaproteobacteria > Vibrionales > Vibrionaceae > Vibrio > Vibrio navarrensis. The sequence goes on from NZ_CP065217.1 coordinate 3,350,601, forward strand.
GACGTCTCGTATTTATCTGGTTGCGCTCTACTTAGAAGACGATGAAGCAGGAAGAGAAATTCTCACCGCGCTTTATGAAGCCAAGCAACGTAACCCCGGCCTTGATATCAATGTTTGTGTTGACTGGCACAGAGCCCAACGTGGATTGATCGGCGCAGAGAAGTCCGAAGGTAATGCGGCACTCTACAAAGCTTATGCGCAAAAATATCAACATAAGATTCCTGTGTATGGCATCCCGGTGCGAGGACGAGAAGTCTTCGGCGTGCTTCACCTAAAAGGATTCGTAATTGATGACACCGTAATCTACAGCGGTGCCAGCCTCAATAATGTCTATTTGCAATATAGCGAACGCTATCGTTTTGATCGTTATCATTTGATTCAAAATGAGATATTAGCTGACAGCATGGTTAATTTTGTACAGCAGCAAATTATCGCACACCCCGCAGTCAACGACCTTTGTTGTAGCAATAAACCCGAAACCAAAGAGATCAAAGCGGCGATACGTCAACTGCGCTCTTCACTGGCTCAAGCCCGATACCATTTTGACAGGCAAGTGGCCGAAAAAGACCAATTTTACATCACACCACTGGTGGGCTTAGGCAAACGCCGCAACTTGCTCAACCAAAATGTCGCCAAACTCATTGAAGCGGCGCAAAACGAAATTTTCATTTGCACCCCTTACTTCAATTTCCCTAAAGAAATTGCGCGAGGGATCAAACGAGCACTCAAGCGCGGTGTTAAAGTCACCATTGTGGTAGGTGATAAAACGGCAAACGATTTTTACATCGCGCCAGACAAAGAGTTTAAGACCATCGGCGGTCTGCCCTATTTATACGAAGTTAACCTACGCAAATTTGCCAAGGCATTTGAAGCACAGATTGCTGCAAGAAATCTCTCGATTCGCCTTTGGAAACATGACGACAACAGCTTCCATCTCAAAGGCATTTGGGTGGATAAACGCTACATGCTACTAACTGGTAATAACTTGAATCCACGCGCTTGGGCTCTAGACCTAGAAAACGGCCTCTTGATTCGTGATGATTACGCACAGTTAACCGATAAATTTGAAGCTGAAATAGAAAATATTTTGCAGCACACCCAACTCGTCTGCACATACAAGCAGTTAGAGAAAGTCGAAGACTATCCACTGGTGGTTCAGAAGCTCGTACGTAAGATCACTCGTATCAAAGCCGATGGTGTATTAAAGAGAATTCTTTAATCATAATTTTCCTACTTCCCTTCTGGCCTTAATCTTGTTAAGGCCATTTTTCATCTTTTAGACAACAACCCTGTCTCTTAGAAAGCCAATACATAAAAGACAAGGCTGATAATACACAGGGCGGACGACTTACCGGGGCCGACATCCACGCTTATACCAATCTAAGTAAAAATGTGATCTAATTGAGGCCATTCAACGATAAAACTTATTCGCTATGGACAGTCTCAATAATATCGACTTTAAAAAGCTCGCAAGCCAGCAGAAATCTATTCGGATGAAAATGAGATTGCTGGTCCTCGCTCATTTCAAAGATGGACACTCTCGCACCCAAATCGCCAAGTTTCTTATGGTGAGCCGAACCAGTGTTAATAAGTGGGTTCACACTTTTCTTGAAGAAGGATTAGAAGGGCTGAAGGAAAAGCCAAGAACGGGACGCCCCCCCCCCTTCTTAACTTTTGAGCAAAGAGAGCAATTGAGCCAATACATAAAAGATAAAGCCAATGATACACAAGGCGGACGACTGACTGGGGCCGACATCCACGCTTATATCGTGAAAGAATTTGGCCAGCACTACCACCCTGATTCTATCTATTACCTGCTCGACCACATGGGCTTTTCATGGATAACTTCCCGCTCAAAACACCCCAAGCAATCTCAAGAAGTCCAAGACGATTTTAAAAAAATTCAAAATTGAAACGATCCTGAAGATCCCAGGACACATCGCTTTAGAGCGTGTTGATATCTGGCTTCAGGATGAAGCCAGATTTGGCCAGCAAAACACCACAACACGGTTCTGGGCAGAGAAAGGAACCCGTCCCAGAGCCGTGAAGCAACAACAATTTGAATATGCGTATCTGTTTGGTTCTGTCTGTCCCGCGAGAGGAATTGGCGAAGCGATGGTTGTTCCTTGGGTTAATAAAGAGATCATGATCGAGCATTTAAAGCAAATATCGGCAATCACTGAAAAAGGGCGTCATGCCGTCATCATTATGGATGGGGCGATTTGGCATACCAATGACATTGCAGAACCGTTTAGCAATGTCATACCAATATAAGTAAAAATGTGATCTAATTGAGGCCATTCAACGATAAAACTTATTCGCTATGGACAGTCTCAATAATATCGACTTTAAAAAGCTCGCAAGCCAGCAGAAATCTATTCAGATGAAAATGAGATTGCTGGCCCTCGCTCATTTCAAAGAGGGACACTCTCGCACCCAAATCGCCAAGTTTCTTATGGTGAGCCGAACCAGTGTTAATAAGTGGGTTCACACTTTTCTTGAAGAAGGATTAGAAGGGCTGAAGGAAAAGCCAAGAACGGGACGCCCCCCCCCTTCTTAACTTTTGAGCAAAGAGAGCAATTGAGCCAATACATAAAAGATAAAGCCAATGATACACAAGGCGGACGACTGACTGGGGCCGACATCCACGCTTATATCGTGAAAGAATTTGGCCAGCACTACCACCCTGATTCTATCTATTACCTGCTCGACCACATGGGCTTTTCATGGATAACTTCCCGCTCAAAACACCCCAAGCAATCTCAAGAAGTCCAAGACGATTTTAAAAAAATTCAAAATTGAAACGATCCTGAAGATCCCAGGACATATCGCTCTAGAGCATGTTGATGTCTGGTTTCAAGATGAAGCCAGATTTGGGCAACAAAACACGACAACACGGTTATGGGCAGAGAAAGGAACACGCCCCCGAGCCGTGAAGCAACAACAATTTGAATATGCGTATCTGTTTGGTTCTGTCTGTCCCGCGAGAGGAATTGGCGAAGCGATGGTCGTTCCTTGGGTTAATAAAGAGATCATGATCGAGCATTTAAAGCAAATATCGGCAATCACTGAAAAAGGGCGTCATGCCGTCATCATTATGGATGGGGCGAGTTGGCATACCAATGACATTGCAGAACCGTTTAGCAATGTCAGTATCATCAAGATCCCGCCCTATTCACCAGAGCTAAACCCGATAGAACAAGTGTGGAGCTGGCTCAGACAACACTCTCTTGCCAATCAGAGTTTTACCGATTATGAGGATATCGTGGAGAAAGTGTGCAAGGCTTGGAATAGATTCTTGGACAGTACAGATAGAGTTAGCAAGATGTGTACAAGAGAGTGGATTAATCTGACCAGTTAATTTTCCAGATTGGTATTATGAGCGTTTCTGATGTATTTCTGATGGGGTTGATAGGTAGGAGATCGGGTAGTATCTATTTTTCATAACGCTAGATAGCAAAAAGTCCCAACCTAAGTTGAGACTTTCTATACCCCGAAAGGAAATATGGCAGGGGTGGAGAGATTCGAACTCCCAACACGCGGATTTGGAATCCGCTGCTCTGCCAATTGGAGCTACACCCCTGCAGATTTGACAAAGCCTTGCAATCTTGCAAGGTCTCTTTATAAATGGCGGAGCGGACGGGACTCGAACCCGCGACCCCCGGCGTGACAGGCCGGTATTCTAACCGACTGAACTACCGCTCCGCTGTCTGGTTAGACGTTTCGTCTACTTTTTTTGTCTTCAGATTTTTCTTAAAAATCTAAAGACAACAAGTTAAAGCCTGGCGATGTTCTACTCTCACATGGGGAGACCCCACACTACCATCGACGCTGTTTCGTTTCACTTCTGAGTTCGGGATGGAATCAGGTGGGTCCAAAACGCTATGGTCGCCAAGCAAATTCTTTCTCTCTATTTCTAGAGAATAATCTGGAAAGCTGTTTAAGTTCTTTTCAACACATTCAATTCGTTCTTGTATCGAGTCCACCAAAACCCTTTGGGTGTTGTATGGTTAAGCCTCACGGGCAATTAGTACAGGTTAGCTCAACGCCTCACAGCGCTTACACACCCTGCCTATCAACGTTCTAGTCTCGAACAACCCTTTAGGATACTTAAAGTATCAGGGAAGACTCATCTCAGGGCTCGCTTCCCGCTTAGATGCTTTCAGCGGTTATCGATTCCGAACTTAGCTACCGGGCAATGCGTCTGGCGACACAACCCGAACACCAGAGGTTCGTCCACTCCGGTCCTCTCGTACTAGGAGCAGCCCCTTCAATCTTCCAACGCCCACGGCAGATAGGGACCGAACTGTCTCACGACGTTCTAAACCCAGCTCGCGTACCACTTTAAATGGCGAACAGCCATACCCTTGGGACCGACTTCAGCCCCAGGATGTGATGAGCCGACATCGAGGTGCCAAACACCGCCGTCGATATGAACTCTTGGGCGGTATCAGCCTGTTATCCCCGGAGTACCTTTTATCCGTTGAGCGATGGCCCTTCCATTCAGAACCACCGGATCACTATGACCTGCTTTCGCACCTGCTCGAACCGTCATTCTCGCAGTTAAGCGGGCTTATGCCATTGCACTAACCTCACGATGTCCAACCGTGATTAGCCCACCTTCGTGCTCCTCCGTTACTCTTTGGGAGGAGACCGCCCCAGTCAAACTACCCACCAGGCACTGTCCGCGACCCCGATAAGGGGCCAACGTTAGAACATCAAACATACAAGGGTGGTATTTCAAGGACGGCTCCAACGCAACTGGCGTCACGTTTTCAAAGCCTCCCACCTATCCTACACATGTAGGGTCAATGTTCAGTGCCAAGCTGTAGTAAAGGTTCACGGGGTCTTTCCGTCTAGCCGCGGGTACACTGCATCTTCACAGCGATTTCAATTTCACTGAGTCTCGGGTGGAGACAGCGTGGCCATCATTACGCCATTCGTGCAGGTCGGAACTTACCCGACAAGGAATTTCGCTACCTTAGGACCGTTATAGTTACGGCCGCCGTTTACCAGGGCTTCGATCAAGAGCTTCGACCGAAGTCTAACCCCATCAATTAACCTTCGGCACCGGGCAGGCGTCACACCGTATACGTCATCTTGCGATTTTGCACAGTGCTGTGTTTTTAATAAACAGTTGCAGCCACCTGGTATCTGCGACTCTCGTCAGCTCCATCCGCGAGGGACTTCACCATCAAGAGCGTACCTTCTCCCGAAGTTACGGTACCATTTTGCCTAGTTCCTTCACCCGAGTTCTCTCAAGCGCCTTGGTATTCTCTACCCGACCACCTGTGTCGGTTTGGGGTACGATTGCTTATAATCTGAAGCTTAGAGGCTTTTCCTGGAAGCAGGGCATCAATGACTTCACTGCCGTAGCAGCTCGACGTCGTGTCTCAGCCTTAAGAGTATCGGATTTACCTAAACACTCAGCCTACGCACTTGAACCAGGACAACCGTCGCCTGGCCCACCTAGCCTTCTCCGTCCCCCATCGCAATTATAAGCAGTACGGGAATATTAACCCGTTTCCCATCGACTACGCCTTTCGGCCTCGCCTTAGGGGTCGACTTACCCTGCCCCGATTAACGTTGGACAGGAACCCTTGGTCTTCCGGCGGGGAGGTTTTTCACCCCCTTGTCGTTACTCATGTCAGCATTCGCACTTCTGATACCTCCAGCATGCTTTACAACACACCTTCAACGGCTTACAGAACGCTCCCCTACCCAATGTGCTAAAGCACATTGCCAGCTTCGGTTTACAGCTTAGCCCCGTTACATCTTCCGCGCAGGCCGACTCGACTAGTGAGCTATTACGCTTTCTTTAAATGATGGCTGCTTCTAAGCCAACATCCTAGCTGTCTAAGCCTTCCCACATCGTTTCCCACTTAGCTGTAATTTGGGACCTTAGCTGGCGGTCTGGGTTGTTTCCCTCTCCACGACGGACGTTAGCACCCGCCGTGTGTCTCCGGATAGTACTTACTGGTATTCGGAGTTTGCAAAGGGTTGGTAAGTCGGGATGACCCCTAGCCTTAACAGTGCTCTACCCCAGTAGTATTCGTCCGAGGCGCTACCTAAATAGCTTTCGGGGAGAACCAGCTATCTCCGAGTTTGATTGGCCTTTCACCCCTAGCCACAAGTCATCCGCTAATTTTTCAACATTAGTCGGTTCGGTCCTCCAGTTGATGTTACTCAACCTTCAACCTGCCCATGGCTAGATCACTCGGTTTCGGGTCTAATGCTAGCAACTATACGCCCAGTTAAGACTCGGTTTCCCTACGGCTCCCCTATGCGGTTAACCTTGCTACTAACATTAAGTCGCTGACCCATTATACAAAGGTACGCAGTCACACCACGAAGGTGCTCCTACTGCTTGTACGTACACGGTTTCAGGTTCTATTTCACTCCCCTCACAGGGGTTCTTTTCGCCTTTCCCTCACGGTACTGGTTCACTATCGGTCAGTCAGGAGTATTTAGCCTTGGAGGATGGTCCCCCATATTCAGACAGGATAACACGTGTCCCGCCCTACTCGATTTCACTGAACATGCGCCTATGACTACGGGACTATCACCCGGTATCGTTGGCCTTTCCAGACCATTCGTCTAACGCATGTAAAGCTTAAGGGCTAATCCAATTTCGCTCGCCGCTACTTTCGGAATCTCGGTTGATTTCTTTTCCTCGGGGTACTTAGATGTTTCAGTTCTCGGTTCGCTTCGCTGCACTATGTATTCATGCAGCGATACTGGCTTATGCCAGTGGGTTTCCCCATTCGGAAATCGGTGACTCAAGTGGCTGTTACTGCCTCATCACCGCTTATCGCAAGTTACTACGTCCTTCATCGCCTCTGACTGCCAAGGCATCCACCGTGTACGCTTAGTCACTTAACCATACAACCCGAAAGGGTCTTTGCGTTAAACAACCAAGGTTCGCTATCTCATTATTTGAATGAGCGAGATAGCATTGATTTGCCGGACTCAATTTTGAATCGTCACTAAACGTGACATTCCCAAGAACACTTGAATGTGTTTGTTGGTGTTTGTCTTAAAGACAAACATTGAGAACTTTACAAACAACAATAAATTGTTGTTTTGTCAGCTTTCCAAATTGTTAAAGAGCAGTGTTATTTCCCGATGAGAAATCCACTTTTTAAAGACTTTCAGCGTCGAAAAACCACCATCCACATTAAGAGGAGGCTTCATTTGGTGACACAAAAACATTTAAAGAGTGGTGGGCGATACCGGGTTCGAACCAGTGACCCCCTGCTTGTAAGGCAGGTGCTCTCCCAACTGAGCTAATCGCCCACAGTTTGTTTGTCTCCGCTTTTGAAAAAGCAGAATCAAAACAGAATTCCCTGTGGAAGGAAATGGTGGGTCGTGCAGGATTCGAACCTGCGACCAATTGATTAAAAGTCAACTGCTCTACCGACTGAGCTAACGACCCGTGGTATCCCGTAGGGGAGTCGAACCCCTGTTACCGCCGTGAAAGGGCGGTGTCCTAGGCCTCTAGACGAACGGGACACTAAGATACTCTAAACTGTCTAAACCATATCAATCTGTGTGGACACTCATCGCGACTTATTTGTTTCCGCTTTAAAAGCAGAAGCAAACTATCCGTATCGTATAAGGAGGTGATCCAGCGCCAGGTTCCCCTAGCGCTACCTTGTTACGACTTCACCCCAGTCATGAACCACACCGTGGTAAACGCCCTCCCCGAAAGGTTAAGCTATCTACTTCTGGTGCAGCCCACTCCCATGGTGTGACGGGCGGTGTGTACAAGGCCGGGAACGTATTCACCGTGGCATTCTGATCCACGATTACTAGCGATTCCGACTTCATGGAGTCGAGTTGCAGACTCCAATCCGGACTACGACGCACTTTTTGGGATTCGCTCACTTTCGCAAGTTGGCCGCCCTCTGTATGCGCCATTGTAGCACGTGTGTAGCCCTACTCGTAAGGGCCATGATGACTTGACGTCGTCCCCACCTTTCCTCCGGTTTATCACCGGCAGTCTCCCTGGAGTTCCCACCATTACGTGCTGGCAAACAAGGATAAGGGTTGCGCTCGTTGCGGGACTTAACCCAACATTTCACAACACGAGCTGACGACAGCCATGCAGCACCTGTCTTACAGTTCCCGAAGGCACTCCCGCGTCTCCGCAGGATTCTGTAGATGTCAAGAGTAGGTAAGGTTCTTCGCGTTGCATCGAATTAAACCACATGCTCCACCGCTTGTGCGGGCCCCCGTCAATTCATTTGAGTTTTAATCTTGCGACCGTACTCCCCAGGCGGTCTACTTAACGCGTTAGCTCCGAAAGCCACGGCTCAAGGCCACAACCTCCAAGTAGACATCGTTTACGGCGTGGACTACCAGGGTATCTAATCCTGTTTGCTCCCCACGCTTTCGCATCTGAGTGTCAGTATCTGTCCAGGGGCCGCCTTCGCCACCGGTATTCCTTCAGATCTCTACGCATTTCACCGCTACACCTGAAATTCTACCCCCTCTACAGTACTCTAGTTTGCCAGTTTCAAATGCAATTCCCAGGTTGAGCCCGGGCTTTCACATCTGACTTAACAAACCACCTGCATGCGCTTTACGCCCAGTAATTCCGATTAACGCTCGCACCCTCCGTATTACCGCGGCTGCTGGCACGGAGTTAGCCGGTGCTTCTTCTGTAGGTAACGTCAAATGACAGTGCTATTAACACTACCACCTTCCTCCCTACTGAAAGTGCTTTACAACCCGAAGGCCTTCTTCACACGCGGCATGGCTGCATCAGGCTTGCGCCCATTGTGCAATATTCCCCACTGCTGCCTCCCGTAGGAGTCTGGACCGTGTCTCAGTTCCAGTGTGGCTGATCATCCTCTCAGACCAGCTAGGGATCGTCGCCTTGGTGAGCCCTTACCTCACCAACTAGCTAATCCCACCTGGGCATATCCTGACGCGAGAGGCCCGAAGGTCCCCCTCTTTGGCCCCTGTTCATTATAAACAAGGGCATCATGCGGTATTAGCCATCGTTTCCAATGGTTATCCCCCACATCAGGGCAATTTCCCAGGCATTACTCACCCGTCCGCCGCTCGCCACCCGAGAAACAAGTTTCTCTGTGCTGCCGCTCGACTTGCATGTGTTAGGCCTGCCGCCAGCGTTCAATCTGAGCCATGATCAAACTCTTCAATTAAAAGTTTTTTGAAGCTTGCGCTTCGGCTCAATGAATACTGATAAGTTTCTAGTCCCTAGAAGCTAGTTCCTAGAAAACTTGAATTGACTGTGCTCGATACCGAAGTATCAAATTGGTCACTCAGTTCATTGATAAATCTTTTGGATTATCATCAACGAGTGCCCACACAGATTGATAGGTTTATATTGTTAAAGAGCTTTGCTTTCAGCACCTTAGCACTTAGGCAGGACGCGTATGATACGCTATTGACTCTGTAAGTCAACATAAAACTCTAAGCTTTTTGCTTAAAACTTTATGGTGACTCGTCTAATTAAAGACAAGTCGAATTCAAAGCCTGGCGATGTTCTACTCTCACATGGGGAGACCCCACACTACCATCGACGCTGTTTCGTTTCACTTCTGAGTTCGGGATGGAGTCAGGTGGGTCCAAAACGCTATGGTCGCCAAGCAAATTCTTTCTCTCTATTTCTAGAGAATAATTCGGAAAGCTGTTTAAGTTTTTTTCAACACATTCAATTCGTTCTTGTATCGAGTCCACCAAAACCCTTTGGGTGTTGTATGGTTAAGCCTCACGGGCAATTAGTACAGGTTAGCTCAACGCCTCACAGCGCTTACACACCCTGCCTATCAACGTTCTAGTCTCGAACAACCCTTTAGGATACTTAAAGTATCAGGGAAGACTCATCTCAGGGCTCGCTTCCCGCTTAGATGCTTTCAGCGGTTATCGATTCCGAACTTAGCTACCGGGCAATGCGTCTGGCGACACAACCCGAACACCAGAGGTTCGTCCACTCCGGTCCTCTCGTACTAGGAGCAGCCCCCTTCAATCTTCCAACGCCCACGGCAGATAGGGACCGAACTGTCTCACGACGTTCTAAACCCAGCTCGCGTACCACTTTAAATGGCGAACAGCCATACCCTTGGGACCGACTTCAGCCCCAGGATGTGATGAGCCGACATCGAGGTGCCAAACACCGCCGTCGATATGAACTCTTGGGCGGTATCAGCCTGTTATCCCCGGAGTACCTTTTATCCGTTGAGCGATGGCCCTTCCATTCAGAACCACGGATCACTATGACCTGCTTTCGCACCTGCTCGAACCGTCATTCTCGCAGTTAAGCGGGCTTATGCCATTGCACTAACCTCACGATGTCCAACCGTGATTAGCCCACCTTCGTGCTCCTCCGTTACTCTTTGGGAGGAGACCGCCCCAGTCAAACTACCCACCAGGCACTGTCCGCGACCCCGATAAGGGGCCAACGTTAGAACATCAAACATACAAGGGTGGTATTTCAAGGACGGCTCCAACGCAACTGGCGTCACGTTTTCAAAGCCTCCCACCTATCCTACACATGTAGGGTCAATGTTCAGTGCCAAGCTGTAGTAAAGGTTCACGGGGTCTTTCCGTCTAGCCGCGGGTACACTGCATCTTCACAGCGATTTCAATTTCACTGAGTCTCGGGTGGAGACAGCGTGGCCATCATTACGCCATTCGTGCAGGTCGGAACTTACCCGACAAGGAATTTCGCTACCTTAGGACCGTTATAGTTACGGCCGCCGTTTACCAGGGCTTCGATCAAGAGCTTCGACCGAAGTCTAACCCCATCAATTAACCTTCGGCACCGGGCAGGCGTCACACCGTATACGTCATCTTGCGATTTTGCACAGTGCTGTGTTTTTAATAAACAGTTGCAGCCACCTGGTATCTGCGACTCTCGTCAGCTCCATCCGCGAGGGACTTCACCATCAAGAGCGTACCTTCTCCCGAAGTTACGGTACCATTTTGCCTAGTTCCTTCACCCGAGTTCTCTCAAGCGCCTTGGTATTCTCTACCCGACCACCTGTGTCGGTTTGGGGTACGATTGCTTATAATCTGAAGCTTAGAGGCTTTTCCTGGAAGCAGGGCATCAATGACTTCACTGCCGTAGCAGCTCGACGTCGTGTCTCAGCCTTAAGAGTATCCGGATTTACCTAAACACTCAGCCTACGCACTTGAACCAGGACAACCGTCGCCTGGCCCACCTAGCCTTCTCCGTCCCCCATCGCAATTATAAGCAGTACGGGAATATTAACCCGTTTCCCATCGACTACGCCTTTCGGCCTCGCCTTAGGGGTCGACTTACCCTGCCCCGATTAACGTTGGACAGGAACCCTTGGTCTTTCCGGCGGGAGGTTTTTCACCCCCTTGTCGTTACTCATGTCAGCATTCGCACTTCTGATACCTCCAGCATGCTTTACAACACACCTTCAACGGCTTACAGAACGCTCCCCTACCCAATGTGCTAAAGCACATTGCCGCAGCTTCGGTTTACAGCTTAGCCCCGTTACATCTTCCGCGCAGGCCGACTCGACTAGTGAGCTATTACGCTTTCTTTAAATGATGGCTGCTTCTAAGCCAACATCCTAGCTGTCTAAGCCTTCCCACATCGTTTCCCACTTAGCTGTAATTTGGGACCTTAGCTGGCGGTCTGGGTTGTTTCCCTCTCCACGACGGACGTTAGCACCCGCCGTGTGTCTCCCGGATAGTACTTACTGGTATTCGGAGTTTGCAAAGGGTTGGTAAGTCGGGATGACCCCCTAGCCTTAACAGTGCTCTACCCCAGTAGTATTCGTCCGAGGCGCTACCTAAATAGCTTTCGGGGAGAACCAGCTATCTCCGAGTTTGATTGGCCTTTCACCCCTAGCCACAAGTCATCCGCTAATTTTTCAACATTAGTCGGTTCGGTCCTCCAGTTGATGTTACTCAACCTTCAACCTGCCCATGGCTAGATCACTCGGTTTCGGGTCTAATGCTAGCAACTATACGCCCAGTTAAGACTCGGTTTCCCTACGGCTCCCCTATGCGGTTAACCTTGCTACTAACATTAAGTCGCTGACCCATTATACAAAGGTACGCAGTCACACCACGAAGGTGCTCCTACTGCTTGTACGTACACGGTTTCAGGTTCTATTTCACTCCCCTCACAGGGGTTCTTTTCGCCTTTCCCTCACGGTACTGGTTCACTATCGGTCAGTCAGGAGTATTTAGCCTTGGAGGATGGTCCCCCATATTCAGACAGGATAACACGTGTCCCGCCCTACTCGATTTCACTGAACATGCGCCTATGACTACGGGACTATCACCCGGTATCGTTGGCCTTTCCAGACCATTCGTCTAACGCATGTAAAGCTTAAGGGCTAATCAATTTCGCTCGCCGCTACTTTCGGAATCTCGGTTGATTTCTTTTCCTCGGGGTACTTAGATGTTTCAGTTCTCCGGTTCGCTTCGCTGCACTATGTATTCATGCAGCGATACTGGCTTATGCCAGTGGGTTTCCCCCATTCGGAAATCGGTGACTCAAGTGGCTGTTACTGCCTCATCACCGCTTATCGCAAGTTACTACGTCCTTCATCGCCTCTGACTGCCAAGGCATCCACCGTGTACGCTTAGTCACTTAACCATACAACCCGAAAGGGTCTTTGCGTTAAACAACCAAGGTTCGCTATCTCATTATTTGAATGAGCGAGATAGCATTGATTTGCCGGACTCAATTTTGAATCGTCACTCAAAGTGACGTTCCCAAGAACACTTGAATGTGTTTGTTGGTGTTTGTCATAAAGACAAACATTGAGAACTTTACAAGCAATCTATCAATAAAGATAAATTACTTTGTCAGCTTTCCAAATTGTTAAAGAGCAGTGTTATTTCCCGATGAGGAATCCACTTTTTAAAGACTTTCATCGTCGAAAAAACCACCATCCACATTAAGAGGAGGCTTCATTTGGTGACACAAAAACATTTAAAGAGTGGTGGGCGATACCGGGTTCGAACCAGTGACCCCCTGCTTGTAAGGCAGGTGCTCTCCCAACTGAGCTAATCGCCCACAGTTTGTTTGTCTCCGCTTTTGAAAAAGCAGAATCAAAACAGAATTCCCTGTGGAAGGAAATGGTGGGTCGTGCAGGATTCGAACCTGCGACCAATTGATTAAAAGTCAACTGCTCTACCGACTGAGCTAACGACCCGTGGTATCCCGTAGGGGAGTCGAACCCCTGTTACCGCCGTGAAAGGGCGGTGTCCTAGGCCTCTAGACGAACGGGACACTAAGATACTCTAAACTGTCTAAACCATATCAATCTGTGTGGACACTCATCGCGACTTATTTGTTTCCGCTTTAAAAAGCAGAAGCAAACTATCCGTATCGTATAAGGAGGTGATCCAGCGCCAGGTTCCCCTAGCGCTACCTTGTTACGACTTCACCCCAGTCATGAACCACACCGTGGTAAACGCCCTCCCGAAAGGTTAAGCTATCTACTTCTGGTGCAGCCCACTCCCATGGTGTGACGGGCGGTGTGTACAAGGCCAGGAACGTATTCACCGTGGCATTCTGATCCACGATTACTAGCGATTCCGACTTCATGGAGTCGAGTTGCAGACTCAATCCGGACTACGACGCACTTTTTGGGATTCGCTCACTTTCGCAAGTTGGCCGCCCTCTGTATGCGCCATTGTAGCACGTGTGTAGCCCTACTCGTAAGGGCCATGATGACTTGACGTCGTCCCCACCTTCCTCCGGTTTATCACCGGCAGTCTCCCTGGAGTTCCCACCATTACGTGCTGGCAAACAAGGATAAGGGTTGCGCTCGTTGCGGGACTTAACCCAACATTTCACAACACGAGCTGACGACAGCCATGCAGCACCTGTCTTACAGTTCCCGAAGGCACTCCCGCGTCTCCGCAGGATTCTGTAGATGTCAAGAGTAGGTAAGGTTCTTCGCGTTGCATCGAATTAAACCACATGCTCCACCGCTTGTGCGGGCCCCGTCAATTCATTTGAGTTTTAATCTTGCGACCGTACTCCCCAGGCGGTCTACTTAACGCGTTAGCTCCGAAAGCCACGGCTCAAGGCCACAACCTCCAAGTAGACATCGTTTACGGCGTGGACTACCAGGGTATCTAATCCTGTTTGCTCCCCACGCTTTCGCATCTGAGTGTCAGTATCTGTCCAGGGGCCGCCTTCGCCACCGGTATTCCTTCAGATCTCTACGCATTTCACCGCTACACCTGAAATTCTACCCCCTCTACAGTACTCTAGTTTGCCAGTTTCAAATGCAATTCCCAGGTTGAGCCGGGGCTTTCACATCTGACTTAACAAACCACCTGCATGCGCTTTACGCCCAGTAATTCCGATTAACGCTCGCACCCTCCGTATTACCGCGGCTGCTGGCACGGAGTTAGCCGGTGCTTCTTCTGTAGGTAACGTCAAATGACAGTGCTATTAACACTACCACCTTCCTCCCTACTGAAAGTGCTTTACAACCCGAAGGCCTTCTTCACACACGCGGCATGGCTGCATCAGGCTTGCGCCCATTGTGCAATATTCCCCACTGCTGCCTCCCGTAGGAGTCTGGACCGTGTCTCAGTTCCAGTGTGGCTGATCATCCTCTCAGACCAGCTAGGGATCGTCGCCTTGGTGAGCCCTTACCTCACCAACTAGCTAATCCCCACCTGGGCATATCCTGACGCGAGAGGCCCGAAGGTCCCCCTCTTTGGCCCCTATTCATTATAAACAAGGGCATCATGCGGTATTAGCCATCGTTTCCAATGGTTATCCCCCACATCAGGGCAATTTCCCAGGCATTACTCACCCGTCCGCCGCTCGCCACCCAAGGAACAAGTTCCTCTGTGCTGCCGCTCGACTTGCATGTGTTAGGCCTGCCGCCAGCGTTCAATCTGAGCCATGATCAAACTCTTCAATTAAAAGTTTTTTGAAGCTTGCGCTTCGGCTCAATGAATACTGATAAGTTTCTAGTCCCTAGAAGCTAGTTCCTAGAAAACTTGAATTGACTGTGCTCGATACCGAAGTATCAAATTGGTCACTCAGTTCATTGATAAATCTTTTGGATTATCATCAACGAGTGCCCACACAGATTGATAGGTTTATATTGTTAAAGAGCTTTTCTAACGATTTTTGGAACAATCCGTCTCATCGTCAGGGGTGCATATCTTACACCGTAACACTTGAGAGTCAAGAAGTTTTTCTTTTTTCTCTCTTCACTAACTCGGCTGTGACTTGCGTCGCACTCCGTGTCGATGAAGCGGCATTATAGGGAGAAGTTTCTCGGGCGCAATACTTTTTTCTATTTTTCGATTTAAACGCTCAAACATTCAGCAAAATGGTGTTTTTTGTCGGTTTTTTCAGCACATTTGAAACCCATCACAGCAATTGGTTGGAAAAACACCAAGCATAAACGTAAGATCTCTGCGTCTATTTTGTTAATAGGCACAACTCTTTTCTCTCTCCATTATGTAGTAAATAGATATGACGTATAAAAAAGCCATTCTGAGCGCAGTTTTAGCCATAGTGGGTGGGCTCATTCTTACGCAGGTCGAAGTTTCTCCTGCGATTAGTTTTGTTCTTGGTGTCGTCTGCACGTTTTTTATTTTCACTTTTCTTAACGACACACCAACACCAAGTAATGATGATCCCGCAATTGCGACCAAAACCCTTTATGTAGGAAATCTACCTTATAAGTCGAACGAAACCGATATTCGTCAACTCTTCGCTCAGCACGGTGAAGTGTATGCTGTGCGTCTGATGAAAGATAAACGGACGGGTAAACGACGAGGGTTTGGTTTTGTTGTTATGGCGAGCACCGACGCGCAACACGCTGTAGATGCTTTAAATGAGAAGGAATACATCCAAAGAACTCTGAAAGTGCGTATCGCTAACGATCCGAAATCTCAGGAAGCGGATACATCTCTATCGGATTAAATCCCATATCCATTACCGAACGGTTCAGCGCTTGCTCTTCCCAGGGCTGCGCTGTACTGAAAATGCGCCACGTTTGGTTGTTTTGCCATGCTTCCAGAGCGGGTAGCAGAGCTTGTACTCTTCTTGCAATCGCCTGACCTGAATCCACCAGCGCGATTTCTTCTCCGAGCACCTGCTGGATCTCTTCTTTTATCAGTGGGAAATGTGTACAGCCTAAGACGGCGACGTCGACTTTATTGCGCATCGGTTGCAAGATGTCGGACAGTTCTTGCAAATCGATCGCTCGACCTCGCAGTTTCTCTTCGGCGATATCAACCAACCGCGTCGACCCAAGCAGTTCCACCTCTTTTTCTTTGACAAAATCACGGATCAAATCATGAGTATATTGCCGAGTCACTGTCGCGGGCGTTGCGATAAGTCCGACCGCACGGCTTGCGAGCAACGACGCAGGCTTAATGGCAGGCACAACGCCAACCACAGGTACGGCTAGCGCAGATCTTAGACTGGGCAGAACGATGGTACTCGCGGTATTACAAGCAATGACCACGAGATCAATCGCAAACTGCTGCGTCATTTTGACCACGAGCGCATTGACCCTAGCAATCAGCGTCTCTTGCGACAGCTCACCATAGGGATAAGCTTCGTTGTCAAAAACGTAGTAGTAGTTCAGCGTCGGTAGTAGGTTTTTTATTTCCTGAAAGACCGATAGACCTCCGACTCCCGAGTCAAAGATGAGTACATTGGGCTGACTAAAACGCTTCACTCGACCATTCCGCTGATTAAAAACGCTCAGATCATACTCTCTCGCCATGATTTGGCAATTAGCGCATCCGATATCTTTGATAGGTGAAGCGGCCATCGCTCTCTTTATCGAGCAGAGTGACTAAGATTTCTTCTCGAAAACAAGGCGCGTTGACCACTAAGGTATGAAACTCACCATTCTCGCCGCACGGATCGATGTGTGCAGGAAGCTCAGTCAGTAGTGACTGGCTATACAAGCGCCCACACCACTGTGATGAAAGGGATTCTCCATCCGTCGTGACAAGGATAGTTTTAATCCCTCGGCTGAGAATTTCGTTAGCCAGCATTCGGCTCGATTCTCCCATCAAAGGAAAGAGACATTGCCAGCCAGCAGGCTCAATGTAGCTGCGTCGATATTCAGCAATACCGTTGCAGAACATATCACCAAACGCCACTGCATCGATTGCTATCCCTGAGGCTTTAAGCCCAGAGACGATAGCGCTTTGATAGATTGGATTGGGAGGAAACACGTCGGGCAGGGCGATTTTGATCAAAGGAAGCCCCATCAGCTCCGCTTGCTTTTCGACAACCTCTAGCGGCGTTGCCTGAAAAGGGACTTCGCTGCCAACGTACGTCGTATAAAGTGCGACCACTTTATAATCGGGATCCTCAAGCAGCCTTAATAAGGTTAAGGTCGAATCCTTACCGGAAGACCAGCTAACCACAACGCGTTTTTTCTTCATGCTTGATTCTCAAAAAAATAAAACCGCCCGAAGGCGGCTTGAATATTAGAAACGGTAATTGACCGTGGCAAACCAGTTTCGGCCTTCACCTAAGTAGTATTTACCACTTGAGCTGTGTGCGGTTTGGTACTCTTTATCAAACAGGTTCGCCACTCTCGCTCCCAAGCTGAGTGCATCTGTTACCTTGTAGTTGGCGCTAATGTCGAGCAGCGTATAGGCCTCCATGGTTTTACCCGTGCTGTCTTTGCGCTCGCCCACATAGTTCGCAACGGCAGAAAGGTCGAAGCGATCCGCAGAATAGGTCGATACCCAACTGAAGTTTTCACGCGCTCTGCGGATCAAAAGACTATCGTCTGATTTGTCACGCGGATCTTTCCATTCTGCAGAAACACGATGCTCAATCACACCCGTCTCGAACAAGGCTTCAATTTCAATGCCTTCAATTTTCGCATTATCAATATTGGAAGGGGTCCAAGCGCCACCTGGGCCTGTCGGTGCCCAGTCGATCATGTCTTCTATCTCGTTACGGTACGCAGAGACATCAATCTGAACGAAAGAGAACGTGCCGCGAACGCCAACCTCGGATGACTTAGACGTTTCTGGCTTTAAGTTTGGATTGCCGCTACCAGGCCAGTAAAGATCGTTAAACGTTGGCGCTTTAAAACCTGTTCCTGTCGAAGCCACAAATTCAAGGTTGTCAGTGGGCGCAACCCCCAGGCCTATATTCCATGTGGTATGGTGGCCAAAAGCACTGTCGTCATCATGGCGAACACTCGCTTCTGCCGTGACGAGGCTGTTGGCAAACTGAGCCGTAACGAACGCGGCTTTGTTGTCTTTTTCAGTCTTACTGTAATTGCTGCTATTGGCACCGCCTTGTCGAGCGTGCTCTTGGTCATAATCGATACCTGCCGCTAGATTAAGCGCCGGTCTCACGGCCCATTGGTTCAGCCAAGAAGCGGAATTTCGGCTTGAGAACAATGCCGTCTTGGCAACCGCACCGCTCGCAGAGCCATCCCATGCTTCGTTATCGCTGCGCGAGACCATCAACTGAGATGCGAAGTGCTGTTTCTGGAAGTTCAGTGAACCGGCAACACTATAAAAATCGGTGTTGCTCTCACTCTTTGCACCTGAAAACTGGTTGGCGTATTCAACGTCTGAGTTCTGTTGATAGCCATTAAACTGGGCAAACCAAACCTCATTGAATTCATGACGAAGCGAACCAAACAACGTTTGCGACTCAAAGCCATGGCTGTCGCTGTTTGGAGCAACCTCATTCACTCGATAGCCATCGCTTTTTTCATCTGAAAAGACAAAAGACGCCTGAGTTGAATCATTGAGCTGCCCCGCTGAACGCCATGCCAATGACGTATGGTCATCGTTTCCGTAACCCAGATTGGCATCGTGCTTGGTGTCACGCTCCGATGGGATAGTTCGGATGTGGATCACCCCGCCAATGGCATCTGACCCATAAATGGCGGCTCGAGGGCCACGCACCACTTCAATTTGCTCAATAGCAAAGGCAGGAATTAATCCTAATGATGCACCACCCGCTGTTGCTGAGTTAATTTTGACACCATCCACGAGTACCAAGGTGTGTTTTGATGAGGTACCGCGTAAAAAAAGGCTGCTGATTTGCCCTTTACCACCTTGGCTATTGACCTCTACCCCAGGGAGTGTTTTCAACACATCCAAAGCGGACGTAACGTTCAGTTTTTCAATCTCCGCCTTAGTGATCACACTCATCGAGGCTAACACTGACGATTCTGGCTGGGCAAAACGGCTCGCCGTCACCACAATAGTGTCATTAGTTTGCACTTCTTGAGCATATGAATAAGAGATAGGGGTAAGCAGCGATGCTACTGAGATCGCCAGAAGAGACTTTTTCATGTTGTAATCCTAAATCGCGTAAATCCCACCAAGCCTCTACATACAAGGCCTAGCTGCTGGCAGGTATTCGGACTCAAGAGCTGTTAACCTACTCACTCGACTTCCCACACGATTCCTAGTGCAGTGTCTTATTAAGCTTTCGTTCTCTATTACCGCTGCGCGTCAGTTCCGGATTCACACCGGATTCCCTTTTCAGCCATCTATACTTCCAGACAGCACCAGCTTGAAGCGCATACTATTAAGTGATTGATTATTTGTCCAGTTAGAAATCGTCTAAGCTCTATTTTTACACAGCCGTAGTTATCAATTTCCCCTTGGCACTGGACAATGCTCGGGGATTGAATAAAATCTGCGCTCTTTATTTTTACGCACCCAAAAGGTAACTATTCATGGCGACTCTTGATGTAAACCCACAGCGCTACCAAGCTCAGTTGGCAGAAAAAGTGCAACGTTTAACCGACATGTTCGCACCTTACCAAGCTCCAGAGCTGGAAGTGTTTGAGTCCCCTGAGCAGCATTACCGCATGCGCGCAGAGTTTCGTGTGTGGCACGAAGGGGACGAGATGTATTACATCATGTTCAATCAAGAGACACGCGAAAAATACCGTGTGGACCAGTTCCCTGCCGCCAGTCGCCTGATCAACGACTTGATGCCCCTGCTTATCGAAGCCATGCAAGGCAATGAATCGCTGCGCCGTAAACTGTTCCAAGTCGATTTTCTTTCCACATTGAGCGGCGAGATTCTGGTTTCTCTGCTTTACCATCGTCAATTGGATGAAGCTTGGATCGAAAACGCCAAAACGCTGAAACAACGCCTAAACGACGAAGGGTTTAACCTCAATCTGATTGGCCGTGCGCGTAAAATGAAGATTGTGCTGGACCGCGATTACGTAGTGGAAAAGCTGGATGTGAACGGCAAGCCTTACCTCTACCAACAAGTGGAAAACAGTTTCACGCAGCCAAACGGCAAAGTCGCGGAAAAAATGCTGGCATGGGCGGTCGACTGTACCCAAGAGAGCCAAGGCGATTTGCTGGAGCTTTACTGCGGCAACGGTAACTTCTCGCTTGCGCTGGCGCAAAACTTTGAACGCGTACTGGCCACAGAGCTGGCAAAACCGTCGGTCGAATCGGCGCAATACAACATTGCCGCCAACAAAATTGAGAACGTGCAGATCATCCGTATGTCAGCGGAAGAGTTTACCGAAGCGATGGAAGGCAAACGCGAGTTTCGCCGCCTGAAAGACCATGGCATCGATCTTAATAGCTATAACTGCGACACCATTTTTGTCGATCCACCGCGCGCAGGTATGGACATCGACACCTGTAAAATGGTGCAAGGCTATGAGCGCATTTTGTACATTTCGTGCAACCCAGAGACCCTGCTCGAGAACCTCGAAATCCTGAGCGAAACCCACACCATTACTCGTTTCGCCCTGTTTGACCAGTTCCCTTACACCCACCATATGGAAGCGGGCGTGATGCTAGAGCGCATTAAATAAGGGCTTTAAGGGGTTTTGATTGTAGCAAAAATTGCTCTAGGTACGGCTTGGGGTACGGGGGCATCTAAAATGCTCGATTGCTATGATTAGATTAGAATTGATGTCAACGCCACCAGCTTTGCTCGTGGCGTTTTTGTTTTTCAAGCTGCCTGTGCGGCAGTGAACCCATTGCTGCCATCCTTGGTGCTGCTGTGTACTTTCTAAGCTGCCTGTGCGGCAGTGAACAGTGATGAAACCTGTACAGAAATCATTAGATTTTTCTAAGCTGCCTGTGCGGCAGTGAACTGGCTGTGAAAGTATTTCAGTTGTCCCATGCTTTTCTAAGCTGCCTGTGCGGCAGTGAACATCAAGGCAAAGAGAGATTAGATTCAACAACTTTTCTAAGCTGCCTGTGCGGCAGTGAACGTTACTTGGTTTGAAGTGAAATGGGGCTATAATTTCTAAGCTGCCTGTGCGGCAGTGAACAGCGCGCGTTCTTGTCTTTGCTTGGTATCCAATTTCTAAGCTGCCTGTGCGGCAGTGAACTTCCGTCATGCGTAGTAAGCCAAGCAACACAATTTCTAAGCTGCCTGTGCGGCAGTGAACAGATGGGCATCACCTTGTCTGCGCTCAAAGATTTTCTAAGCTGCCTGTGCGGCAGTGAACAGAGGCCGTATACATCACAACACCATTGATTATTTCTAAGCTGCCTGTGCGGCAGTGAACACGTCGTGAGTCGCGTATCGCCGGAGACGTTGTTTCTAAGCTGCCTGTGCGGCAGTGAACACTCAGCGATTGCGCGAAAGAAATTTCGTGAATTTCTAAGCTGCCTGTGCGGCAGTGAACTCGAATTCTTCGGGGGCGTTAATCGCTTCAATTTTCTAAGCTGCCTGTGCGGCAGTGAACAAGCGTTAAAATTAACGCAGAAGAATGCGGAATTTCTAAGCTGCCTGTGCGGCAGTGAACAAGAGTATGCAATTGGCGTCGATATTGCCGAATTTCTAAGCTGCCTGTGCGGCAGTGAACCTTGGATGACTTGGGCAAGTACATCTTTGTCATTTCTAAGCTGCCTGTGCGGCAGTGAACGGACGCGTTGTTCCAGTTGCCACCGCGGATCGTTTCTAAGCTGCCTGTGCGGCAGTGAACAAATCTCTGTTTACGACGCACTGCTCCAATTATTTCTAAGCTGCCTGTGCGGCAGTGAACAAATCGATTGTGGGCTGGCGCGTTGAAGAGATTTTCTAAGCTGCCTGTGCGGCAGTGAACTTTTGAGAGAGCTAGGAGAACAAGGAACGCGATTTCTAAGCTGCCTGTGCGGCAGTGAACTTAGTGTTTAGCCTTGGCCTGACGTGCGCAAATTTCTAAGCTGCCTGTGCGGCAGTGAACGGTAAGAACACGAAATAAGTCGTTAAGCAGTTTTTCTAAGCTGCCTGTGCGGCAGTGAACAAACGAGCAAATCGTGATCTGGTTGGTCTCAACTTTCTAAGCTGCCTGTGCGGCAGTGAACTAACCCCCTCAACAGAAAACCATGCTGATGAATTTCTAAGCTGCCTGTGCGGCAGTGAACCGTCGGGTCGGGTCGGCTTCGTCGGGCACATATTTCTAAGCTGCCTGTGCGGCAGTGAACATCAATTCGTATATGCGCAGCCGCTCCATAACTTTTCTAAGCTGCCTGTGCGGCAGTGAACTCCAGCACTCACGTACACAGAACCCACGTAAATTTCTAAGCTGCCTGTGCGGCAGTGAACCAGAGAACGTGACGCCGTTTCCGGTGCAAGGATTTCTAAGCTGCCTGTGCGGCAGTGAACTGAAAGCTCAACACGGCCAAGGTCTGTTACAATTTCTAAGCTGCCTGTGCGGCAGTGAACTGATCGTTCCGACCCTATCACTTCCGATAAGTTTTCTAAGCTGCCTGTGCGGCAGTGAACTAGCCTGGGACTTGAAAGTATGTAGTGCCCACTTTCTAAGCTGCCTGTGCGGCAGTGAACAGCTGCCGACGGCATACCGTGGCGATTTCTACTTTCTAAGCTGCCTGTGCGGCAGTGAACAACTATTCAACGCCTTAGCAAGTGACGCAGGTTTTCTAAGCTGCCTGTGCGGCAGTGAACGTTTCCCCACTCAGCGCATTTCTTGATTGTTCTTTCTAAGCTGCCTGTGCGGCAGTGAACTGATCGTTCCGACCTTATCACTTCCGATAAGTTTTCTAAGCTGCCTGTGCGGCAGTGAACGTCTGGGCTATATGTATCTTGCCGTTGAAATCTTTCTAAGCTGCCTGTGCGGCAGTGAACCTGGACTTTCTATGTCAATAGCAGGGCTGTCATTTCTAAGCTGCCTGTGCGGCAGTAAACTGCCACTTTGAGGAGGTGGCGGAGATGATGGATTTCTAAGCTGCCTGTGCGGCAGTGAACACACGGACATGCTGGAGGCCTTGCAAAATCTTTTTCTAAGCTGCCTGTGCGGCAGTGAACTCGACCTATCAACTCAGGAGTTTGATTCATTTTTTCTAAGCTGCCTGTGCGGCAGTGAACTAGTGTTAAACGTTATTCTAAAGCTGCCAATCTTTCTAAGCTGCCTGTGCGGCAGTGAACATTTTCAACAGACCTTGCATTTCTGCGTACTTTTTCTAAGCTGCCTGTGCGGCAGTGAACTTCAAGTGAAAGAGTGAATTCGACAGGGAAACTTTCTAAGCTGCCTGTGCGGCAGTGAACACTAACACGTCTTTCCAATACATATGGATTGCTTTCTAAGCTGCCTGTGCGGCAGTGAACACAACACGCGATAATCGCAGCACTACGCATTCTTTCTAAGCTGCCTGTGCGGCAGTGAACGTCAGGAAACTGAATCGAGTAAGTAGCATCGATTTCTAAGCTGCCTGTGCGGCAGTGAACAAGAGTCATTGCTTGGGCCGGATGCTGGCCAATTTCTAAGCTGCCTGTGCGGCAGTGAACATACACATCGGTGCCGAGAATGGTTTGGGTGATTTTCTAAGCTGCCTGTGCGGCAGTGAACGAACGACAAAGGCCGAACCGCCGTCATTGATTTTTCTAAGCTGCCTGTGCGGCAGTGAACCAACTATTGTTGGTACGGCTGTTTCTGTTGTTTTTCTAAGCTGCCTGTGCGGCAGTGAACATGCGCTTTCTTTTTGCCAAAGTCGGTGATTTTTTCTAAGCTGCCTGTGCGGCAGTGAACCGAGGTGAATTTCGAGAAAGCTAGGAGAACAATTTCTAAGCTGCCTGTGCGGCAGTGAACCTCGGGCAAGACCAGTCGAATCTGTTCCTGAATTTCTAAGCTGCCTGTGCGGCAGTGAACAATAGAATAAACCGATAAAAATAAGCTGCAACAGAATGTTAGGATAAAAATCATCTTTTTACCTTGTTAAAACCCACCTATTGCAACTATTTGTATTTAAAGCACATTTTTAAAGAGCAAAAATAAAGGGTAAAAACTACCCTTTTTCGTTCAATTTAAAAGTGCGGTACGGTCGCCAATATTGACTGCCCATGCACTTTGCTGCTCAAACCATAGCAATCGAAGCTCCCATCTTGTGATGTGCTTTGCGGCTGCATCTCAATAAACAGCGGGAACTTGCTGTTTTTCTCTGGTGAGCGCTGCTTGGTTTGCTGGCTATGCAAGTAAATAAACGGCAAAGAGCACAATGCTGTCGGCTTGCTTTGTTGCAAATCCGCTAGACATTCCACCAGCGGTTTGCCAGATTTTGCTGCCCATAGTGCGGCTTTTTGCTGCATATCCCGCTCTATTCGTTCGGGCGATTTCACCTGCTTGCGTACAAAGCTTACGTAAGTCACATCGTTTGGTACGGGTTTGACCCCTTTGAT
The DNA here is from genome assembly GCF_015767675.1 of Vibrio navarrensis. NCBI lineage: Bacteria > Pseudomonadati > Pseudomonadota > Gammaproteobacteria > Vibrionales > Vibrionaceae > Vibrio > Vibrio navarrensis. The sequence goes on from NZ_CP065217.1 coordinate 3,375,208, forward strand.
GTGCACATAGTCTTCTAACCGAGTTAGCCAGCGGGGGATATCCAACTTTTCCAATGTCGCTGGCTCTTTTGCAAAGAGACGCAACTTACTGCCAAGCGGAAACTTTGCTTGACGATAATCAGGAAAACCGACCGCAACCAGAGATTGATTGCTACCCACTTTGTGCTCCACCAAAGCAATGTGCACTTGTTGAAAGACGTTTTGCCAAAGAAAGCCCAAGGCGATGTCGGCATCTGGCAATAAAGTGATCTCTTGGTAGTAGTTCATCACTGCCACCTATTTGTCACTTTCGCCAAATACACCACCACGCACCAATACTGCCATGACGTAATGCTCATCTTCTTCACGGGGCAAACTTTCACCACGCGCCCATTTATCAAAGAAAGTGTAAAAATCTTGCTTATCTTTCGGGGTGCGGAACGCCTTTCCTAAATTGGTGACAGCGCCATAGGGTTCAATCGCAATGGCTCCTGCACTTTTCTCCTCAGATGCGTAATCTGGGTACCAAGTATCAATGGAACGCAGTGCGTTACCAATTTTTTGTGAGTGCATCGCAGCATGCTCATTAACCGCATACAGGATTTTACTTTTCTTGGTTTTGCTGTTGCCCTTATCGAGCACTAACTCTTCACTTGGGTAAACTTCTTGGGCTTTACCCACCTTCGCGTAGCAGTCAATTTGCAGCATCAAATGATCCGTTTCGCTGGCCAGTGCCTGAGCAATTCTGTCGGCCAAACTATTGATCTGTGAATCGTTATGATCAAAGTGTCGAGTACTGAATTGTTTGGCATTAAAAGTCCACGCCTGCTCAGCCCCTTTGTTTAATGCCCTGACTTGCACTTCAATCTCTTCTGCGCCAACGCGGTTACGCCATAGAAAACGGGCATTGGCAAGGTTGGTGGCATAGCGTTTTGCCAATTCAACACAACCATGTTTGGCAATGTACTGCGCGACCGCAGCACTGTAACTTTGTTTGAACAGCGCATTGTTACACGCCGAAGGTTGGGCAAGCCCCCCTAATACTTTGAGTGTGAAATGTAGCTTCAAAGTATCGTGATCCTGCCCCAACGCACAGGCATCCACTCGCTGTAAATTTGGACTTTCAACTTTTGCATCCAGTTTAGCCGGATCTTTTGTGAAATCACTTACGTTTTTCTTATTGAAGCGATTAGAAATCGTGCCGCGTACCGATTTTTCTTGTAGGGCTAATGGGGTTGCTTGCTCTTTGGTTTCCCACTGACAGCCCAAAAGGTAGCCATCCGATGGCACCAATTTTTTTTCAAATGCGAGTACTGAAGCGGTGTCGTTATTTTTAGCCATGAGGTTGTTCCTTATTGATGTTCGTTGATAGCGTTAACTTGCTGACAAAGGTAAAGATCGTTTTCTAAATCGGGGCGGTATTGCCAAAGGGCGTCATCGAAGTTTTTAATTTTGTGCGCCATGACAAATTCACCCAGTGTGACCACACTTTCGGCAAAGCGATGCGGCACTGATGGATCTCGCTGATTTTTTGCCTCACCTAATGGTGAAATGCCCTGGAAACCAGTGGCAATTGGCACAATCCAGCCACTCGTCTTGCGCTGGCTATGCCAAATAACACTTTGGTCTTCAAGCTGCTCACAATGGTGGTGTACGGTGAGGTAACCCAGCAGCGCATCTATTGCGTCATCACCTTGCTGCATGGCGTCAATCATTAAATCGCGGCGTTCGATCAGCACATAACCAGGCATTAACTGGCGCAGAACTCTGCCAGTATCATCCTCAGTGATCACAGATTTAACTGAGGGCTTCCCAACGGCAAGAACGTCGCCTCCTGCGACTTTCATCGTCGCGATCACTGCTTGCAACTGCTCGGTAAAGTCTGGCTGCTGAACTTGATCTTCATTGCCACTCCACTCAATGACAAGGGACACATCTAAATGACAGCGTGCTTCCTCGATAAATGCCGAGCGTGAACCATCCTTATCAAGTGGATTACCAGTGCCGATAATTGAATGAACAAAGTCACCTTCGCCTTTATGAGTCTGTACATTACAACGGTGGCTCACTACAGCAGCACTATGCAGTATGAGATCGGATATCCCTGCTTGGCTGAGCTTGCGCTCTAAGGCATGCACAAAGCCTAGCCATGACGTCATGGCAGGAAAGCCAATGGTAAACGGGCTTGAAAGTGCATTGGCGTTGTGAATTTTTAGATGCGGAAGAATCAATACATTCATCGCAAGTTCTCCTTATTGCTGGCAACCACCTTTTCAATCGCCAGCAGCTCTTGGTCTGCCAATGTGACGGGACTGGCGATGACTTTGCTGCGGCTGTAATGGTTGATTAAGCCTCGCGCAATGTGGCGAGTAATTTTATTGAGCCACTCATCCTCGTGCTGACGCTGCTCAGTAAACTCTGGATAGAGCCAGATTTGTTGCTCCAAAGGCAACGCACTTGATAATTCACCGGAATAGTCTTCAAGAAACAGGCGCACTTGCCACATTTTTTCAATCACCAAATCAACGTATTGCTGAATGTGGTAGTCGCGCCCATCACGGAGATTGATGTTGTTGTAGTCGGTGAGAAAGAGTCGATGCAGCGCTTCAAGCACTTCTTTGGCTTGCCAAGCGGTAAAACTCTCTTTGAAAAAATCCGTTCTCGGCAGACGAATATCGCGAGGTGTTAACTCCGGTGGAATAGAGGCTAGTAAATGTGCTTTACCTGCGTTTTGGTTATTGAGCACGCTGATATTTTGCGGTTTTGTGCCGCCAAACCCAATCGTGGTGAGACCAAAGATCTCTTGGTAACCCGCAGGGTGAAAGTGATTCGTTTTTTTGCACTCTCTTGCCTCTTTTACCGCATCACCAAATCGAAGTGCATCTAGACGTTTACGTAATTCAAAAAGATGGCCGGAATGGGTTAATAACGACAATAAATGATAGTCCCCATCGGCTATCGGGAAATAAACTTGCTTAATCTTCGAGCTGGAAACAGACGCCTGATCGCTATCGACCATTTTTAAAAAGCCATCACGTAGCGTCTGAAATTCACAGCTTGGTATATCAAGCAACTGACGAGCTAACTCACTTTCTTGCTCAATATGCACTAACAAAGAACGTTGGTCGCTCATCTCTAAGCTGAGAAACTTGTATACATCTAATGCCGCTGCGTTACCGAGTGCATCTGGCTCAACGCTCACATTACCAGAGCGAAGAAAACCATCTATTCTTGGTTTGTTCTTGGCAATAATGGACGATACGTAGCCATTTTTGTTTTTCCGCGCACTCGGATGACTAAAGGTACAAGGATGTGAAGCTACTGAAATTTGCCCCGCCCTTTTGGCTGCATCGGGCAACCAATTGTCTAATAGAAAGTTTTGCTCACACTCCTGTTGTTTTTCCAATACTTCTGTATCAGACATTGCTGCACTGATGTTTTTCTTTAGCCATGCTTCTTTACGCTCAGCAAAAAAGGCGGCTATTGCTGGATCTAACACGCGACTCCCTCCATTATTTAACCTTAACCAACCCTAGTTGGTCGTTGTAGCTATATTGCTGATTACCTTCACGGTAGATAAAACTGATTTCGCCATAGCGCACTGAAGTGGCGAACTCCTGCTCAGGGCTAGGGCTGTATAAACTGACTAACTCACTGTAATCACGCTGTAGCCAGAGCTTCTGTTGCTGCGTTGGTGGAAGCGGCAGGTGTTTAATATTTAACACTTCATCGATTGAAGGCATCCCCTCGTCAGGCAAAGAAAACTCGATGCTGCGCGCTTTTTTGACTAAGTAGATTTGCACTGTGGGTTCACTTTTACGAAAGCGTTTGAAGTATTGCGGCAGTGCGGTCAGCCACCAATAGCCGTGAATATGACCATGCAGATGCTCATGCCAACATGACTGCGGTGAACTGGTGCGTCGGTTACGGTTGTATCTATCCTGACGGCTGATATTGGCTTGCTGTTGTTTGCCAATTTGCTCAGTGCCAAGGGTTTTCGCGGTGGCAAAGTGCTCTAAATCCGCTAAGTTGTTGCGCGGTTCTAGCACTGCTCGCTTTTGAATACGGACAATGGCATTAACCGCTTGCAGCAGCGACTTTTCATCCACCAGCTCAGATAAATCATGAGTGGCGAGCTGGGTGGCGCTGTCTGTTTCATAACCGGGATGATTAAATACTCGTTCATCTTTCCCTTTAAAGCCTTTAACGTTGTATTGCAACAAGCCAATATTGGGCTCTTTAATCTCGCCATCGCGATGCCTGCGTACCCGACCTGCCATTTGAATAATCGAACGAAAAGATGAGGGTTCAATCACCGCCCAGTCAAAGTCATGATCGCGTCCCACTTCTTCAACTGGGGTTGCAACCAGAATAAAAATCAGGTTTTTTGCTTGGCAAGCCGCTAGGTGTTCGCGGATCACTGGATGAGCAAAAGCACTCGGCAGTTCACCCGCTTTCTCTTTGCGTTTCAGAACTTCATCCAAATGCTTTTCTTGCGCATGACGCAGCAACATCACTTGCTGGCTGTGATAAGCCATGCAACGCACTTCGGTATCGGCAGGCCAATCACAGCTGAGTAAATATTGGGTTAACTCGACGCAAGGTTGAATATTGGCCACCCGAACCACGCCAAACGACACCCTGGTTTGGCTTTCTGGTTCTAACGTGTTGTGGTGCTGGTGTTTAGCCAAAATAGCCTGCTTAACTGTCTCGAAGTACTGTTTCTCAAGAGGTTGCTCACCCTGTTTAATACATGGAATGATATTTGCTTTTCGCCTTGAGATTTGTTGTTTTAGTTTATCAACGCGTTTAGACACAAAGCGTTGCTGGAAAGCCTCATAGGTAGCTAAATCAGCATCATCGCTGCCCACCATCTGAACATCAGCGCTAAATTCATCGACATAAACACAATTAACAGTGCTGACTCGATCACGGCTGGCAGCAAAGACTTTCCATCCTTGACGATAGGCATTGTATAAACCCAATGCTAAATCCGGCGGTATGGTGGCAGAGGAAATCATCACTTTGCGCCCCAGCATGCCCGCCAGATGCACTAATCGGCCAATCGCAATCAGATCATCACCGGTAAAGTCGTCAATTTCATCAATAACTAAGTCCGAAGACATTAAACGCAAACAAGGCAGAATATAGCGCCCACCACGCTTGGTTTCGGTCGCGGCCATAATGTGATCGATGGTGCACACCAGCACTGGAGCGTAAAGTAAAGCCCTGTATTTCTGACATTTTCCTTTATCAGTTGAAAGAATGGTGGTCAGTTCTTCTTCGGGTAAAACACCCTGCCAGCGAACTTCATCCAATTCATCTTGCAAACTTTCCAAAGATTCAGAACCATCCGCAGCTTGCTCAGACTCAATATCGTCTTTTTCAACTTGCTTGCCCGATTTGTGTAACTCCGCAATCGCTTTAGAACCAATCAACACCGCCAAGTCGCTATCCTGCAGTTTGAGTCGCTCTTTATATTCGTCTCCAGTTTGCAAAGTGAGTGTGCGCAAACCAAGTGCCAAGATAAATCGTAGGCTTTCACCCTCTTCAGATAACGCCTGCATAATTTTGGCGTTAGCGATAGTTTTGCCACAGCCGGTACTGGCCATGTTCACCACAAAATAGCCTTGGCTTTTATCTTCCGTGTGTTCACGCCACTGATTGATTTTGCGTACCGCTTTGTCTTGCCAACGGAATGCTTTAGGCGTGTTGGCCTTAGGTGCAAGCTCGCCAAGCTCGGTAGCTTTGAGCGGTTCGGTTTCAAAAAACGGCAGTAACTTCACTGTGTTCACCGCGACTTTAGCAACATTCACTAAGTGCTCATCCAGCTTTTGTTTACGTGCTTTGGTGCTGGGATCGGTGTTAGCGTACAGCTCTATCGAGGTTTTCCATTGATGATCATTAGGCTGTGAAGAGTAATAGTGGTCACCTAGCATCAGGCACAACCGAGCATGGTGTAGAATCCCTCGCCAACTACCATCATTGATTGCCTGATCGAGTAAAGGCAGATGATGCAATAGATCCTTGGCACGACGTTTAAGTTCGGCAAGCCAAATCGAGGAATTAGAGAGCAGACCTAACGGAAATTCAAAACATTTCGGCAGCAGTGCGTTGTACTCATCAAAGCGGTTTTCATAACCCCATGCTGGGGTAATTCTGGCAAGTAAATCCGCTAAAGACGAGTTATCAACTTCTCGTTGTCTATCACACAAGTCTTTCTCTTTGGGTAGAGGCAGGCGGTGATGAGAAACGATCAGCCAAGCGATCAAAGCCGCCGCTGTCGGTAATTCGGCAAGGGCTCTCTCTTTTTGTAACACTTTGGTATTAAAGCAAGTTTCATCAATGCCTTGATTAATGAGTGCGTTTAACCAAACCTCATCAAGACGTTCATGATTTTGATTAGAGATCCATTGTTGAAACAGCAAACAAGATATCCACTCATGGCGTAGCGGGTCACCTTTATGCTTGGTTTTAATTTCTGGGTTTAACTTTTCCTGAAAAAGTAAAGAGGCTTTACCCCAATCGTGCAGCAAAGCGGCCATGCCAGTGATCGCCTTAATCAGAGGTAAATATTTCCAATCGTTTTCAAATTCACTGTTCAACAGGTCTTTCTCTGTACTGTTTACTGGCACGTATCCCTCTGCATTAAATTTCTTTTTGTTACCCACCACCCACAAAAACTGGCTGCGCGAACGGGAGCGGATCCAGTGGCAACTAACAGCGGTGCTGCGGCTGGCGGTTTGGCGCAGCATTTTTTTCACCGTAAGTAACCCTTCTTCCGTGATGAGGGTTTGCCAGGTGTTATCGCCAATGCGGTTGGCGAAAGCATCCAGTACACGACGGGTTTTCTTGAGGGCGTTTTTCTCGCATTGGCTAACAAAGGTGACCATCATAATTGGTGTGCCTCCCGCTCTTCTTCCTCTTTGCCTTGCAGTGCGACCTGTTTCACTGTGTCGAACATATAATCGAGCGCTTTGTGTTCGATGAAGGCTTGCAGAATTTGTTGGCGAAACTCTTGTTCGCTGGCGTTCTCTTTGGCGCAAACAAACGCCCACGGCAGCACAATGGCATCTTTGATTAAGTCCGCGACATCAAATACCAAGGCACCACGGCGGGTTTTGCCATGCATGACGGCAAAGCCGTGCGGAATGCCCAGCACCCACAAGCAGCTTGCCGCAAGCCCATAGGCTAAGTAGTTGCCGTGATTGAGAAAATCGTTGGCTTTGTCGGTGCATTTTTTGTCTGGCTGATGTTGGCGCGTAAAGCCTTCTTTGCCTGTGTTATTGGCGGCATACTTGTACAGTGCTTTGGTGAGCTGCGCTTCAGTGAGGAGCAGATCGGCTGGTTTACTCGCGGCTTCAGTACGTTGGTGAAAGGTATCAAGGGATTGCTTTATTACTTCATCTTGTAGATTAAATTTCTCAAGCGTTAATTCTCGGTCTGATCGCCAAACGCGCTGCAAGTAATCAATCCGTGCGTTTTGAAATTGTTTGGCGGCGGCCAAGCGCTTTTCATCATCAAACCAGAATGAGAGCCAGCCTTGTAAGTATTCTGTTGGGCGATATTCGCTCTGCGGCGTGAACCATTCCACCTCGCAAGCCATGTGCAGTGGCGTACCGCCGCCGCCACAAAATCCGACCAATACGCCAGCCTGTGAGAGCATGCGCATGGCGGCTTGAGTAATTGAAGTACCGTTGCCGAGCATGAGTACGGTGGTGTTGGCAATCGGAATGTTGAAGTAAAGGTTTTCTTTGTCGGCTTCGGTCAAGTAGAGCACGCGGCCATCTTTTTGCATCACACGGCAATATTCCAAGTAATACATATTGGCGCGCTTTGAGTGCAGGATGACTTTAAGATCGGAGGGTGAGAGATCGTCCATAACTTGCTCCATGCTTGTCGGTTATGCATCTACTTTATGCATCTGTTTCCTAAGCTCAATCCTGCGCATTTATTCAGGTAAAGTAACTTTACCTAAGCGTGGCTTGGCTGAGTTTTAACGTTCAAATAACCAAGGTTTGACGTCGCGTGGGTTAAGCAAAATCAGTTGTTGGGCTTCTGGCGTGCCTTCGAGATAGTGGGTTTTGACTTGCATCTCTTTGAGTAGGTAATCGACCAATGCTGCGCGCGTGGTTATGCGCAGTTGTCCGTTTTCCATTTGGTAATCGTGGGCGATGACTTCTTTTTGCTCGTCATTTAAGCGTGGATCAGGGGCGAAAATTAAATCCACCTGCGTATTCCAAACCCGATCGTCCTCTTTGGTGCGCTGTGAAGCATCGAGTAACTCAGCATCACCGCGGCAGCGGCTTAAGACCAAATCGCGATAGCCCTGCGATTTTTCACAGTAACCTCGGACATGCCAACGCAAACCCGTTTTAACCAAGGTATGGGGGTGGAAAATTCGCCCTTCCCATTCGGGATTGGACAGTGACACATAGCCAAGCTCAAGGCGTTTTTGCTGACGAATCGCTGCCGTTAGCGCGGCAATCACCTGCGGCGCGACATAACGCTGTGGAACGGAGCAGTGCTCACCCAGCGCGGCATTGAATGATGACTGAGGCGCATAAAACTGACCCGTACTGAACCACTGCAAATAATGCTCAAGCGAGTGTTTGGGGGCTTCAAAGAGATATTGCGCGCTAAATTGATAAGGGCCAGACACCATTTTCTTTAACCGTTCAGGATGTTGCTCTTGGTAGGCTCGGATATCCTGATAGGCTTGTTGGCGGGTAATCGAAAACTGATCGACCAAATCTTTGTTGCGAACATAGCCTTGCCACAAGGCAAGCATTTCTAAAAACCGATGCCGTTCTTGAAGAGTGTGTATGGTCACGCTGAATATGCCTATCGTCTAACAATGCGCATAAGGTAGCATAATCAATCAGATGTGTTCGTGATAATTTCGACATTACACGAGGAACATTGGTCACAGGCCGCTAAAGCGCTATCGCTGTCAAATCAAAGCAGCGCAACAGAGATGCATTAATTAGAACAAAAACAACTAAATAAAGCGCTTGATAAATGTAACGCTCACAGCAAAAATAGAGCTCCAGACGGCCAGATGCCCAGCAATAAATGGAGATGAAGGTGAAAAAGAGAGCATTACAAACATTGGTCATCGCAGCGACGATGCTAGGCTTAACCGCGTGCGGCCAAGAGGAAGCGAGAGTCATCAAAGTGGGGGCAACGGTCGGCCCGCACGCACAAGTCGTTGAAGCCGTTGCCAAAGAAGCAAAAGCGCATGGCTTGAATGTTCAAGTTGTCGAGTTTTCCGATTTTATTACACCCAACGCGGCACTCGCTGACGGAAGTATTGATATAAACAGCTATCAACATTTGCCTTTTCTCACTAACTTCAATCAAAGCCGCAACGCAGACTTAGTGTCCATCGGGCAATCGATTTTGATGCGTATGGGGATTTACTCGGACAGTGTAAAATCCTTGTCCGATTTGCCTCAAAATGCACGCATTGCGATTCCTAACGACCCAACCAACGGAGGACGTGGTTTATTGCTGCTTCAAGAAGCTAAGCTGATTACTCTAAAGGAGAATGTGGGGCATAAAGCCAGTATCAATGACATTGTGGACAACCCCAAAAATTTCAAAATTATCGAAGTGGATGCGGCACAATTGCCCAGAACGTTGAGCGATGTGGATGCCGCTGCGATTACCATGAACTACGTGATGTCTTCAGGGCTAAATCCCAAAGAGAAGGCCATTTATCTAGAACCTAAAGATGCAGCATTGGCAGTCATGGTTATCGCAACCAAAGCGGAAAACAAAGATAACCCTGACTATAAAAAGTTTGTCGAAATCTACCAGTCACAAACGATTCGAGATTACTTAGCCACAACCTTTAATGGCACCATCGAGCCCGCGTTTTAAACGGGGTGGTGAGCGTAAGCGTCCAACTTCTACCTACAATAAAAAACGAGCCGCTTGGCTCGTTTTTTATTCACTGATTTCACCGAATCTTATGCGGCGCGGCGCAGGTAGCCGAGCTTTTTGCCAATCCAAGCCAGTAGCACTAGCGCTACCATGATGGCAAAGAAGTTTGAGCCCGCCTCTGGATATTGCGCTTTAACAAACGCCGAGTGACCAAAGGCGCCAACAAAGAAGCACGCTAGGCCCACTAGCGGAATGTCTTCCGACACTGGATGGTTGAGATACTCTTGGTAAAGCGCTTGAACGGCCAGCACCAAGGCGATCAGCGGAAAAATCGAGAAAGTGACTTCACTCATGGTCAACCAAGAAAGAATGGCGTTGCCACACACTCCCGTTATCAGTGCCAATACGAGGGTTTTCTTTTCAGATCTGCGCGAAAGCGCTTTGTTTTCATTCGACATTATTCTATTTCACCTTTTAATCGGTTACGTTCACGTTCTTTGCGATACCAGTACGCCCCTTTGGCGACCATTCGCAGTTGCATGATCAGACGCTCGGCGAGTTCGTCGCGTTCACGTCGATCTAAATCCAAAGCTTCAGCCCCTGAGCTAAACACTAAGATGACTGACGCTTCTGCCTGAGCAAGCGCTTCATCACGTCTCATCCCGGTGCTGGTGAGGTATTCGGTCAACTCAGCGGCAAAATGTTGTATTTCGCGGGCAACCGCGGCGCGAAACTCCGCGGAAGTGCCTGAGCGCTCTCGCAGTAACAAGCGAAACACGTTCGGGCTGCTCTCAATAAATTCCATAAACGTCTCGACCGACGTTCTGATCACACTGCCCTCTTTCGCGATCCGTTGGCGCGCTTGGCGCATCAGCTGGCGCAGCAGCAATCCGCCTTCATCCACCATGGTCAGGCCAAGCTCGTCCATGTCTTTAAAGTGGCGGTAAAACGAAGTGGGTGCGATGCCCGCCTCTCTGGCCACTTCACGCAAGCTGAGGTTGGAGAAACTGCGATCAGCGCTCAGTTGGCTGAAGGCCGCGTCGATAAGGGAGCGACGAGTTTTCTCTTTTTGCTGCGCGCGGATACCCATTGACTTCATGATGACGTTTGCTCTTGTTCTGTTTTAGTCTCTGGCCGCTAATATAACGCGAATCGCGCGTGCCGATAAGTCATAGACTCTGCACGGCATGCACGTTACTACCGGCAGAGCCGGTTATGCAATCCCTTGTCTTCATTTTGGAGACCTGCAACATGGCATTCGCCCCTTTTGCGGTAATGTGCGTGATCACATCCACTCTCTACCGAGCGCGCTGTTTACCTGCTGGTATAATCAGTTAAAATCTCGCTAAAGCAATGTTACGTAAATATAACAAGGAACAGATCATGGCGCACGCGAATCACTTTGATGTGATAGTTATCGGCAGCGGCCCGGGAGGCGAAGGGGCGGCTATGGGGCTCACCAAAGCAGGGCTGAATGTCGCGGTGGTAGAAAAAGAGAGCAGCGTCGGTGGCGGCTGCACTCACTGGGGCACCATTCCTTCGAAAGCGCTGCGCCATGCGGTAAGCCGAATTATTGAGTTCAACAGCAACCCGCTGTTTTGTGACAACAACACCAGCTTACACGCGACTTTCTCGACCATTCTTGGTCATGCCAAATCGGTGATTGATAAGCAAACACGCCTGCGCCAAGGCTTTTACGACCGCAACCAGTGCCAATTGATCTTCGGCAGCGCAGCGTTTAGCGACAGCCACTCGATGACGGTGACCCAAGCCGATGGCACCCAAGAGATTTATACTGCCGACAAATTTGTCATCGCCACCGGTTCACGCCCTTATCAACCAGTGGATGTCGATTTCAATCACGAACGTATTTATGACAGCGACTCGATCCTGAGCTTAAAGCATGACCCGCGCCACATCATCATTTATGGAGCAGGAGTGATTGGCTGCGAATACGCATCTATCTTTCGTGGGCTTGGGGTGAAAACCGACCTCATCAATACACGCGATCGCTTACTGGCTTTCTTGGACAATGAAGTGTCTGACGCGCTCTCTTACCATTTTTGGAACAGTGGCGTAGTGATTCGCAATGACGAAACCTACGAGCGCATTGAAGGCACGGAAGATGGCGTGATCGTGCATCTGCAATCGGGCAAGAAGATGAAAGCCGATTGCCTGCTGTACGCCAATGGACGTACAGGCAACACCGACAAACTCAACCTTGCGGCGGTTGGGTTGCAAGGTGACTCACGCGGCCAGCTCAAAGTGGACAGTAACTATCAAACGGAAGTGCCGCATGTTTATGCCGTCGGCGATGTGATCGGTTACCCGAGCCTGGCCAGTGCCGCTTACGATCAAGGCCGCTTTGTGGCTCAAGCGATTACCAAAGGCAAAGCCGACAGTATTTTGATTGAAGATATTCCGACCGGCATTTACACCATTCCGGAAATCAGCTCCGTCGGCCGCACCGAGCAAGAGCTGACGGCAGCGAAAGTGCCCTATGAAGTCGGGCGATCTTCGTTTAAACATCTGGCGCGCGCGCAAATTGCGGGCAAAGATATCGGCAGTTTGAAGATTCTTTTCCACCGCGAGACCAAAGAAATTCTCGGCATTCACTGTTTTGGCGAGCGAGCGGCGGAAATTATCCACATCGGCCAAGCGATCATGGAACAGAAAGGTGCCGCGAACACGATCGAATATTTCGTCAACACCACCTTTAACTACCCCACCATGGCCGAAGCCTACCGGGTGGCGGCATTGAACGGTCTCAACCGATTGTTTTAAATTATATTTTTATAAAAAACAGCAGGAACACCCTGCTGTTTTTATATTGGCGGCGCATGTTGCGATCACTACCACTGCAAGTGCACCAACACGGGCGTCAAACGATGTTTGAGTTGCGGAATCTTACTCAACCAACGCTGCCACATTTTCCAGCGCGAGCAAAAACGGTCAAATGGAGAAAAGACGCGGACCCATTGCGCCCAAGGGAGCCACTGTAAAACTTGCTCTGCTGGAGCCGCCAAGCCATGCGCATAAGGCTCGGCGCCCAACGTTTGTCCTAGACGACTCTCGCTCAAATCTCCAGCCAACACGACACACGCCTGCGCCGAGACAAAGTAGCGCCCAAGCGCTTGAATAAAGGTCGCCACTTGCGTCAATGACGCTTCCAACAGCGCCATTTCACACACTACCAGCACCGGGGTTTTATCCGAGAGAGGCAAGCCATCCAGACAGGAGAGATCGTCAACGCTGCCGCACTGCTGCTGATAGCGTTCATTCTTATGGAACAGCCTCTGGCGCCAAAGTAAATGCTCGGTGATATCGAGTTCAACCCAATGACAGCGACCGTTATCCAATCGGTAGAAGCGGGTATCAAGCCCCGCCCCAACATTAATCACCCAACCATCGGGGTGCTGTTGAAGAAACTGGGCGACTTGTTGATCACACAACTGCGCTAAGGTAACGTGTAGCAATTGCTTTTGTGCCACATCACCTGAAAGGCATTCCGGAGCCAACTTACAGCTTAAGCAAGCTTTGGCCGCAATCGGGTCGTAAACGAGGCCATTGTCAATCAGGCTTTCCCGGCTACGCAACCACAGGGGTTGCAACAATCTTGCTGGTACCTGATATCCTTTTTCTACGGGCACTTGAGGGGAAGACATGCCAGAAACCTTCTATTCGATGCACATTCGCGTTGATGATAATCAATCTCAATAACCCTTTCAAGTAATGAGAATAAATCTCATCTAATCTCATGTCATCTAATTTAACGCTATGCGTTTCCGCTGCCGCGAATCATACAAACGCAAGAGCCCGGCGTGTGCCGGGCTCCTCAGTCAATGCAGTCTGGAATTACATCCAATCGGTGTTACGAATAATGCCGACGGCGATCCCTTCGATGGTTAATTGCTGACAACTTAAATCGACTTCGATGGGGGAAAACGACTCATTTTCCGCATGCAGCAAGACTGTCGTGCCTTTGCGCTCCAAGCGTTTCACCGTCACGTCATCGTCGACTCGCGCCACCACCACTTGGCCGTTACGCACGTCTTGGGTTTTATGCACCGCCAGTAGATCGCCATCCATAATGCCGATGTCTTTCATACTTTCGCCATGCACCCGCAGCAGAAAATCGGCCTGAGGTTTAAACATCGCCGGATCGACCTGATAGTGCGCTTCAACGTGTTCTTGCGCTAAAATCGGCTCACCCGCCGCCACTCGGCCAATCAATGGCAAGCCTTGATCTTCATTCGCCGCCTGCTCTGCGAGCAAAATACGAATGCCTCGGGAGGCGCCCGGGACAATTTCTATCACTTGCTTACGCGCAAGCGCTTTGAGATGCTCCTCTGCCGCATTGGCAGAGCGAAAGCCCAGCTCTCGGGCAATTTCAGCACGAGTGGGGGGCATTCCGGTGTCATCAATTTTACTCTTAATCAAGTCGAACACTTGTTGTTGGCGTGGCGTCAACGGCTTCATAGGTCACCTGTCTTTTTATACAGTTCACTGTGAGTATATCCAGTAACGCGGCAAAGTAAAACCCAATTGGTTGTTTTTTAATTTAATGGCAAGCTGAGTTCATGTACAAAGGCGTTAGGTCATTGCTGACATCAACGAAATGACTGGTGAATAATTCAGCGATATTATTCATTGCGCTTTCGCAGTTAGGCTGGTCAATTAAGTTAAAAGGTTTGACCAGTTTCTGGTATTCTTGCTGCGCTTAAAATTATCGCTCAGGCTTATTTCTCCTACCAGACCCATTAGGTAATAGAAATACGTTTGGGTACGTTTGAATTCTATTGAGGCTGTGAACCTATATGTCTTCTGGGCAATCATTTTCACATTCGTTATTAAAGTTGCCGTTATCGGTACTGGTTAAAGGGACGGCCATTCCGTCCAACCCAATCGAAGATCATCAGATTGATATCAACAAGCCGATTGTTTACGCCCTGCCTTTTCGCTCCAGCGTTGATCTGCTCACGTTACAAAAACACGCTATGGAACTCGGTTTGCCCGATCCGCTCACGCCGTTGGAGATTCACGGCAAGTCATTTCAGCGCTATGTGTTTATCTCTTCTCGCCCTACGCTGATGGGCGATGATAACCAAGTGCCGAGCGATTCTATCCAGCTCTTTTCCGATTTGCTGTCGCTGCACAGTGACGACGACGAACTGGACGTGCAAGTGATCCCAACCACAGTGTTGTGGGGGCGAAAGCCGGGTAAAGAAGGCACGAGCAAACCCTACTTACAAGCGATGAACGGACCGCAAAAAGCCATCGCCGTTGCAACCGCAGGGCGGGATTGCTTGGTGCGTTTTAGCCCCGTGGTTTCTTTGCGTTATATGGCGCAATCGCACGGCACCGATAACGCGATCGCTCACAAGCTGGCGCGCGTGGCACGCATCCACTTCTCTCGCCAAAAACTCGCCGCTTCTGGCCCAGATCTTCCACAACGTCAGGTGTTGTTTGCCCGTTTGATGAAATCGCCTGCCATCAAGCGAGTGATCGAAGATGAAGCGAAGAGCAAAAACATCTCGATTGAAAAAGCACGTAAAGAAGCGCAAGAGATCATGGATGAGATCGCCGCCGATTTCTCCTACTCGCTGGTGAAAAAGGGCGACCGCTTACTCGGCTGGCTGTGGAATAAACTCTACCAAGGGTTGAACATCAATAACGCTGCTACGGTGCGCCGCCTAGCGCAAGACGGGCACGAAATCGTCTACGTACCGTGTCACCGCAGCCACATGGATTACCTGCTGCTCTCTTACGTGCTGTACCACGAAGGCATGGTGCCGCCTCATATTGCCGCGGGCATCAATCTCAACTTTTTCCCGGCAGGCCCACTGTTTCGCCGTGGTGGCGCTTTCTTTATTCGCCGCAGCTTTAAAGGCAACAGGCTCTACTCGACGATTTTCCGCGAATATTTGGCCGAGCTGTTTGCCAAGGGGTACTCAGTCGAGTACTTCTCTGAGGGAGGCCGTTCGCGCACTGGTCGTCTGCTACCAGCCAAAACTGGCATGCTGGCGATGACCATTCAAGCCATGCTGCGTGGCCTGAACCGTCCGGTGACTCTGGTGCCCGTTTACATTGGCTATGAGCATGTGATGGAAGTGGCGACGTACGCCAAGGAGTTGCGCGGTAAACAGAAAGAGAAAGAAAACGCCAGCTTGGTGCTGCGCACGCTCAGAAAGCTGCGTAATTTTGGCCAAGGTTATGTCAACTTCGGCGAGCCGATCCCACTGAACCAGTATCTCAACGAACACGCGCCTGAGTGGACCAAAGATATTGACCCGATGGGTGGCAGCAAACCGCAATGGATCAATCCGGTGGTGAACAAGTTGGCCAATAAGATGATGACGCATATCAACGATGCCGCCGCCGCGAACGCATTGACCTTGTGCGCGACCGCACTGCTGGCGTCTCGCCAGCGCGCTTTATCGAAAGATTCGCTTATCAACCAAATTGAAAGCTACCAGCAACTGCTGAAAAACGTGCCGTATTCCAGCAACTGCACCATTCCAAGTGATAGCGCGGAAGCGCTGGTTGAACACGCACTCACCTTGGATAAGTTTGTGATTGAAACGGACAGTATGGGCGACATCATTTCACTGGATCGCAATCAGTCGATTTTGATGACCTACTATCGCAACAACATCATTCACTTGCTGGCTTTGCCTTCGCTGATTGCGCAAATGATCATCCGTCAAGAGAAGCTCAGCGTGGCGCAGATCCAGCATCAAGTCGCGCAGATCTATCCATTCTTAAAAGCGGAGCTGTTCTTAAGTCACGACGAACAGCAGCTCGATGAGTTGGTGCTCAAAATACTCGATGAGCTGATGAATCAGCAGATGATATCGCTGACTGGCGATCGAGTTACGAAAAACCAAGCCAATACTCAAACCTTGGTGCTCCTTGGCCGAACCATCACGGAAACGCTGCAACGCTACTCGATCGCCCTCAATTTGCTGGTTGCTTATCCGGAACTGGGCAAAGCCGACTTGGAGCAGAAGAGCCAAGACATCGCGCAGCGCTTAGGTCGCCTTCATGGCATCAACGCGCCCGAGTTTTTCGACAAAGGGGTGTTTGCTTCTCTGTTTTGCACCTTAAAACAACAGAACTATCTTGACGCCGACGGCAACTGTGAGCAAACCCAGACAGAGCAGTTCGCCTCACTACTCTATGCCCTGCTCTACCCAGAAGTGAAGCTGACCATTGAAGAGAGTATCTTCCAGCTCACCAATCAATAATCGCGTAATAAAAAAGGCATCCCACTCGGATGCCTTTCTTTTTCTCTCATTGTTCATTTACCAGAAGGCGACAAGCAGCCCAAACGCCAATACCATGCCGACGTAGTTGTTATTCAGGAACGCTTTAAAGCACAGATCTCGTTGACGGTGGCGAATCAAATGTTGCTGATAAACAAACAAGGCTCCCGCGGCCAGTATGCTCCAATAGAAACTTTGCCCTAACTGGTAATATTGACCCAGCCACAGCAACATCGCTAAGGTCGCCAGTTGCAACAATCCGATGATCAGTTTGTCAAAACGACCAAATAAAATCGCGGTCGATTTCACCCCAATCAGCAGGTCATCATCGCGATCCACCATCGCATATTGGGTATCGTAAGCGATGGTCCACAGCGCATTAATGGTAAAGAGGAACCACACCATCCAAGGCAATTCGTTGGTTTGCGCCGCCCACGCCATTGGAATCGCCCAGCTAAACGCCAACCCCAGCACCAATTGCGGGAGATGGGTGTAGCGCTTCATAAAGGGATAAACAAACGCCAAAGCAATGCCAACAAAGGAGAGCTGAATGGTCAGCGAGTTCATGGTAAGGACCAACAGAAACGACGTTATCCCCAAGGCCAGAAACAGCAATACCGCCTCTTTTGAGGTCACCTTACCTGCGGGTAATGGGCGCTGTTGGGTGCGCTTGACATGACCATCGACATGGCGGTCAGCAAAATCGTTGATGACACACCCGGCGCTGCGCATCAAGAAAACGCCCGCAGTAAATACCAGTAAAACATCCCAATCTGGTATCCCTTTTGCGGCGAGGAGCAAAGACCACAACATCGGCCAGAACAGTAAAAAAGAGCCAATCGGCCGATCCATTCTCATCAGTTGCCAATACGCTTTGGCTTTTTCTGCCGACATTTACACGCTCTCCTTGGAGTAAATTGGTGCATGGGGTAAAAACAATTCTGCCACCAGCATCGGTTTGTGGTTCATCCATAACCGTGAACGGCGCGCGAGTAAGCGCCCAGATGGGGTTTCAACCCAAGCCACTTGTAGCGCATCGCGCTCAACATTATCCGCGCTGAAGACGGTCAGCCCAAGTGGCAGCTCGCCCAGTGTCGCCAAATCATATGGCTGGTCGCAAAGCGTCGATTGCGGGATCAAAGTACGCCCGAGCACCCAGCGAGCACCGTCACCGGAGAGGATCACTTCTCTCAGTAAACAAGGCTCCTGACTAAGCAACGTTTTTTCTTCTCCCAGCAAGAGCAGCTCATCCATCGCCTGATTGCGCAGCAGTTCAACCGTCAAGCTCTGGCAATGCTGGTTCAAGCGACGCGATAACGAGCCCTGCTCATGCAGCCAATGTTTGGCTTGCTCATTTGGGTAGGCAAAATGTTCGGTAGTTTGCCATCTCGCTTGTGATAATAAAGCAAGATAGGGCGATATCGGCTGATTCATACTAGTATTCAATTGATCGCTTTATGCGTACAATAAAGCAACACATTACGGCAACAACTCACCGTAACGATTGTTATAACTTATGTGACATTTGGACCGCCTATTGTAACAAGACAAAAGCGTTTCGAGTATCGTGATCAGAAGAAAGAAAAGATAGAAATATGTACAAACGTTATATAGTCCAAATAATTCTCGCCCTCAGTGTGCTGGTTTCGCTTCCAGTATTCGCCGAGGAAGAAAAAGCAGGGCCGAAACTGGCTTATTTCACCTTGGAACCGGATCTCACCACCAACTTTTATACCAAAGGGAAAAAGCTCGGTTACGTGCAAGTGCGCATTGATGTCATGGTGATGAGCAGTGAAGACCTCGCTTTGGTCGAGCGTCATCAGCCTCTGATCCGCGATGCTGTGGTGGAAATGCTCGGCCAGCAAACCGAAGAGACGGTCAAATCACTGGCTGGACGAGAAGATCTGCGCAAAAACTTAGTCGCATACTTAAATGAGATTTTGCTGCCAGAAACCGGCAAAACCGTGATTGCCGACCTGCTGTTTACCAAGTATCTCTATCAGTAATCAGCAAAACGGATCACCACGTAAAAAAGCGGCTCAGGCCGCTTTTTGATTTTTTGCTTTAATGGAATCGAGATACGCCAGCGCCATCCCCGCGAGTAAACCAACCAAATGCGCGGTATTGCCAATCGCCATAAAAGGCTGCACGTAACCAAGCACCAACCACACCAACATAAATGCCACGATCGGTTTAGGTAAGGAAAGGCCCTTATGGGGGCAGCGATAGCCGAAAATCCACACATAGCCGACAAGCGCATATACCACGCCAGACAAGCCGCCAAAATTGGCACCATGGACCATAAACTGACCAACACCAGACAGCGCAGCAGAGATAACAAACAGTTGCAATAGCTTGCGCGTGCCAAGTCGCTGCTCAAGATCGCCGCCCAACTGCCACCACCACAAAAGGTTAAAGGCAATATGCAGTACAGAAAAATGCAGCACAGCGTGGCTGACCCAGCGCCATAGCTGCCATTGCTGTTCGGCCACCGCTGGAAAATGCAGCAGAGCAAACACCGCATCCGCTAAGCCGAAGGTTTGCAAAAGATAAATCACACTGCACAGCAGCATAATGGCCAGCGTAAGCGGCCCCGCTTTGGCTTTGACCATCGCACCGAGACTGGGCGAACGGTAGCGAAAACGTGCTTTGCGCGTTTCCGCTACCTGCCACGACGCAGCACTGTATTTACTGTCCAATGGGTTGGCTAAGAAGCGATCGAGCTCCGCTTCAACCTCAAGCAGATACTGCTCATCCATCAACCAGAGGGCAAACATTCCCTCTCCTTCCGGCATCATCTGCAATTCAATTTGCTGCGATGCCATGTAATCGATAAACGCTTGAATCATCCTTGGGTTGTTTAGCGCAACTAATCGCCTCATTGCCAAACCTCTCTGCTTTTACTTTTACGCCACTAGCTGCGCTCTACTGGTAAGTTCGCGCGGTGCCAGGCTTCAAAACCACCATCAACGCTGTAAACCTCTTCAAAACCCTGATTCACGAGATACTGAGCGGCCCCTTGGCTGCTGATACCGTGATAACACATCACCAAAATAGGTTGATCCAGCTCGACCTCATTCATAAAGGAAACCATGCTGTCATTGGTGAGATGGAAAGCGGAATTGGCATGCGCAACGGCAAAAGATTGCGGATCGCGAATATCCACCAAACGGGCTTCTCCGCTCTCCAGCAGAGCTTGCGCACTTTGTACATCAATGTGTTTGAACTGCTCCATTTAATTTCTCTCTGTTCTTGTTGTTCGCTGACGGGATTGTAACCTATCCAGAGGCAAACTTAGACACATAGTTCATCAGGGCTTTTGTTGGAGTGCAAAAATCACTCAACTGTGGATAAAGCTGTGGATTGCGTTGATAAGGTATTTTTTGATCCGAAGATCCACAAGATATAGTAATGATCCTGATCTTCTTGTGCGTAGGATTATAACTATCCCCAAGCTCTAAGCCCGTCTAAACCCTTATTTTGTCCGGCTTGCGAACAGAAGATGAATAATTACCTCACAGAGTTATTCACAGGCCTCGTGACCTTCGTGCGCTACTTTTTGTGCTTTTTTTGATCAAAATAAAAAAGCCGAGATCTCACGATCCCGGCTTTCTCAGAATAAATTTTCCGTTGGTTTTAGATTTCACCAACCGCCATTTTCAGTTTCTTCATGGCATTTTTCTCTAGCTGACGAATACGCTCGGCAGAAACACCATAACGTTCAGCCAGATCTTGTAACGTAGCTTTGTCGTCGTCCAACCAACGAGAACGCACAATATGCTGACTGCGTTCATCCAAACTCGCTAGCGCCAAAGAGAGGCGATTGTTGGTGTGCTCTTCCCAGTTTTGCGCTTCAAGGTTATCCGCAATATCAGAGGATTTATCTTCTAAATAAAGCACTGGCGCTGTCGATACACTGCCGGAATCTTCATCATCAACCGTGAGATCGAATGTCGAATCGACCGCAGCAAGACGAGATTCCATTTCACGCACTTCAGAGGGCTCCACACCCAATTCGCGGGCAACGGTTTCCACTTCACCGTTGTTGAACCAGCCTAAGCGTTTTTTGGATTTGCGCAGATTAAAAAACAGCTTACGTTGTGCTTTGGTGGTGGCAATCTTGACGATCCGCCAGTTACGCAGTACGTACTCGTGGATCTCCGCTTTGATCCAGTGCACCGCAAACGACACCAGTCTCACACCGACTTCTGGGTTGAAGCGTTTAACCGCTTTCATCAAGCCGATGTTGCCCTCTTGTACTAAGTCGGCCATCGGCAAACCGTAACCGGAATACCCACGCGCCACGTGAACAACGAATCTCAGATGAGACAGAATCAGCCCTTTTGCTGCTTCAATCTCGCCTTTGTAATGCAAACGCTCTGCGAGTTCACGCTCTTCGTCCGCACTCAGCATGGGATAGCTGTTTACCGAACGAATATAGCCATCAAGGCTATCTTGCGTTACTAGAGCCATCGGATACGCTTGATTTGTCATTCGATTCCTCATCAATCTCTGATCTGGAGTAAAACATTGCCAGTCGGCGCTGCTATCTTGAACTGATCGTGCCTCAGTTTCAAGCTGGGTTGACCATTATCCATAAACAATCCATCGATACAAGTCAATCAATTTTTTCTTGTCAGGATGAGCGCCGAATATAAGACCAGCATCACTTAAACTGGTTCAATTTCTTTTAAATGTCGCTGTGCGGAAAATCTCGCCGCGACACAGCCAAGAAAGGTTCCGGTCATCAGCAGCAGCAAGGATTCATCCCAACTGAGACCGATCAAACGAAACTGGCTGTCGTACAAGGCGGCCAAATCTTCCACCGCGCCGTTAAGCAGAATAGTAATCAACGCGGTTAAAATCCAGGCAATCACACTGCCTAATAAACCAAACCACATACCGGAATACAGATACGGACGGAGGATAAATCCATCGGTCGCACCAATCAGTTTCATGGTTTGGATCTCTTCTTTGTTGGCAAGCACATTAAAACGCAGCGTGTTGCCGACAATCAAAAATACCGCACCGAGCATCAGAAGTGTCAGGGTAATGACAATGATGCTCGCCAGTGTTTTGATCGCATCGAGACGGGTGAGCCAATCTTCATCTAAACGCACATCGGTCACATCGTCGCTGGCAGCGACAATTTGCGCTAAGCGTTTGACCGCCACCTGCTCTTCGCTACTGGGCGTGATCACTAATACCCCAGGCAAAGCATAGTTATCGAGCAAGCTGAGTGCCTGCTCAAAACCGGAGTACTGGCTTAAATCGGCCAATCCTTGCTGCGGCGAAATGTATTCCACTTTGCCGACATCCTCTTGCGCTTCCAACTCATCTTTGAGGATCATCACTCTCGCTTCTGGTACACCTTGACGCAAGTAAGCACTAACTTGAGCAGGAGATGTCACATGCGATGTCGCCCCTGCGATGTTTTTACCGAGCAGATAAAGACACGCGGGCATGGAAAGCGCTACGGAGATCACCGCTAACGTCAGCAGATTGCCCAAAGGGCGCTGCCAAATTGCGCTCAGCGACACTTTCGCCTGTTTCAGATGGATGGCGAAGAAGCTGTCGGTTTTCGGCCGATGACTTTTAGCTTTGGGGGAAGACTTTTGTATGCGTTTATTCGCGGCCATAATCGTCTACCTCGCTAAGAAAGCCTTGATTGAGCTCAAAGTGACGATATTGAGGACGCGAGTTAACCAAGCTGATGTCGTGAGTGGCGAGCAAAATGGTGACGCCAGCGCGATTAAACTCTTCAAACAGACGCACGACGCGGTTGGACAACTCCGGATCTAAGTTACCCGTCGGTTCGTCGGCCAGCAGCAAGGTTGGCCGATTCACCACCGCGCGGGCGATACCGACACGCTGCTGCTCACCACCGGAAAGCTGGCTCGGCAAACAACGCGCTTTGTCCAATAAATCGGTTTTGTCTAACGCCGCCGAGACACGCCGTTTGATCTCTAGCTCAGAAATGGATTCAATGCGCATCGGCAATGCCACGTTGTCATAGACGCTGCGGTCCATCAATAAACGGTGATCTTGAAAGACAATGCCGATGTTACGGCGCAAAAACGGAATATCGCGATTCGGGATGCGTGTGATGTCGTGGCCATTGAAACTGATACGCCCATCGGTTGGCCTTTCAATGGCACAAATCAGCTTAAGCAAGGTACTTTTACCCGCGCCGGAATGCCCGCCCAGAAAAGCCATTTCTCCACGACGTAAATGAAAATCGACCTTTTGCAGTGCCTGGCGGCCACCACGGTACGCTTTGCTCACCTGCTGAAATCGGATCACCACTTATCCCTCTGTTAGTTTTACTCTTCGCGGCTAAACAGGGCGTCGATGAATTCTTGCGTCTGGAATGGTCGCAAGTCTTCAATGCCTTCACCTACCCCGATATAACGAATAGGGATGCTAAACTGGTCGGCAATGGCAAAAATTACCCCACCTTTGGCTGTGCCGTCGAGTTTGGTTAATGTAATGCCAGTAATGGGCGCCACATCGCTGAACAGCTTGGCCTGACTGATCGCATTTTGACCAGTGCCTGCGTCTAGTGTCAGCATGATCTCATGCGGCGCGGACTCATCGATTTTCTTCATCACACGAACAATTTTACGTAGCTCTTCCATCAAATTGCTCTTGTTCTGTAAACGGCCTGCGGTATCGGCGATCACCACATCGACCCCACGCGCTTTCGCCGCTTCGATCGCATCGTAGATCACCGAAGCGCTGTCGGCTCCGGTGTGCTGGGCAATCACGGGCACATTGTTTCGCTCGCCCCACACTTGCAACTGCTCTACCGCCGCGGCGCGGAAAGTGTCGCCAGCGGCCAACATCACCTTTTTACCTTGGCTTTGGAACTGTTTCGCGAGCTTACCAATCGTGGTGGTTTTACCTACGCCGTTGACGCCGACCATCAGGATCACGTAAGGGGTTTTGCTGCTGTCGATGTGCAATGGCTGTTCCACCTTGGCAAGGATCTCGGCCATCTCTTCTTTGAGTAAACCGTACAGCGCTTCACCGTCACGCAAGTCACTGCGCGATGCTTTCTCTGTCAGGTTTTCAATGATTTTGAGCGTGGTATCCATACCCACATCAGCAATCAAGAGTTGTTCTTCGAGCTCTTCAAACAGCTCATCATCGATTTTTTTGCCTTTGAACAGGCCAAAGAAACCCGCGCCGATATTGGCTTTGGTGCGGCTCAGGCTGCGCTTTAAACGGGCAAAAAAGCTCTCACTGGGTTTTTCCTGCTCTTGCACGCGCTCCACAACGGGTTCAGGGTCAGCGCTAGAAAGCGCTTCGCTCTCTTCTTGCGGCATCTCAAGTGTACTTTCTGCTCTTTCTGCGCTCTCCGCGACACGCTCGGCTGGCTGCGAATCGCTTAAACTTTCTTCAACTAACTGCGGTTCTTGTTCTTCACCGGATTGAGATGGAGTGGCTTGGTGTTGCGTTGCTTTGGTTTGCTCTTCTTCACCAAAACCAAGCCATGATAATAATCCGCGCTTTTTCTTTTCCGTCATCGGGAGATATCCTGATTTTTACTGAATCTCTGCTTTTCTCCAGCACAAGGCACAAAGAAAAGTGAACTCTTCAACCAGTGCACTCTGGGCTATTCCGTTTTTCTCAGCGGAATAGTGGTACACTCTGTCACAATGAAACTCTGGGCTCTATCCAGGCGCTGCGCCTGGAGGATTGGCTATAGTAACACTTAATTAGCGGTCAAAAAATCTATGGTAAGACGTCACCAGCAAAACACATCACAAAATAAGCCATCCGTTGGCTGTGTGCGCATCATCAGTGGCTTATGGCGAGGCCGGAAACTGCCGGTACACGACGCAGAGGGCCTGCGGCCAACCACCGATCGGGTCAAAGAGACGCTGTTCAACTGGCTAGCGCAAGAGATCCCACACGCGCATTGTTTAGATCTGTTTGCTGGCTCCGGTGGGCTCGGGTTTGAAGCAGCCTCACGCCAAGCAAAGCTTGTGACCATGGTGGAACTCAACCCCAAAGCGTTTGCCCAATTGCAACAAAATGTCACGGCGGTCAAAGCCAATAATATCCAGTTGGTCAGTGGTGATGCGTTGCAATTCCTTAAGCAGCAAGGCACACCGCAGCACGTGGTGTTTATTGACCCACCGTTTCGCCAAGGATTACTGCAAGAGACAGTGACACTTTTGGAGCAAAATGGCTGGCTGGCCGAGGACGCGATGATCTATATTGAGGCGGAAAAAGAGTGGCAGGTAGAAAACTTGCCCGCGACCTGGCACTTGCATCGTGAAAAGACCGCTGGTCAGGTCAGTTACCGTCTCTACCAACGACAACCATCGTAAAAGGATTCTGTCATGAAAGCGTTGCTCCTGCTGGCCAAAGCCGCGATTGCCTTTGTCTGGTTTATTTTGATTTTCAACATCTTCGCGCCCTTTCCGGGCAATGCGGCGATTGTTCTGTACATCATGGCCGCCTTTCTGTTCATTATGCACGGCTTACAAATGGCGATTTTCATCGGCGCATTCGGCGATAAAATCGCCATGACTCGTTGGGACAAATATTCAATTTTGCTGTTTGGCATCTTCGCCCTGCTCGATATTCGCCGTAAATACATGATGTAAAAAAATGCCGCTGAATGTCAGCGGCATTTTTTATTCCATTTACATTCCCATGTAACTTTTGACCCCGTTGAGAAACATCTGGGTGGAAATCATCACCAGCAGCAGCCCCATCAAACGCTCCACCGCTTTGAGGCCGCGTTCACCGAGAATGCGGTGGAAGAAGCCGTAGAACATCAAAATGATAAAGGTGGCAAACCACGCCAAGGCGACCGCCGCCGACAGCTCCGCCAAATTGTTCGGATGCTGAGTAGACAACAGCAAGAGCGCAGCAATCACCGACGGCCCAGCGATCATCGGGATGGCCATCGGCACAATGAAGGGCTCTTCACCTGCCGCAAGTCCGGTGATACTGCCTGCGCTGGGGAAAATCATTTTAATCGCGATGATGAATAAGATGATTCCTCCTGAAATGCTCAGCGTTTCCGGTTCGACATGGAGAAAATTGAGAATACTCTGCCCGGCAAAAAGGAACAGCATCAGGATCATCAGAGCGAAGAGTAACTCTCGAATCAGTACCTTACGGCGTCTTTTAGGATCGATATGTTTTAAAATGGACAAGACAATCGGCAAATTGCCCAAAGGGTCCATGATCAGAAACAGCATGGTGGCTGCGGCAAGAATGTCCATCAGAGATCTCTAAGTACAACAATGGCGTCAGTATAGCAGTACAATACTGGCTTGACGATGCACTCAACGAGCAGAGAAGCGCTAGTAGATGATAGAAGCGACGATCAGTGCGTGGGCAAGAAAGTAGCTGCCCGACACCCAAACATAGGCGCGTTTCATCGGCTTGCGATAGCCGTGAATGGCATAAGCCAGCGCCGAGTAGATCATCACCAACGCGCCACCAAAACCCACCGCATTGGCCAGCGAAGCACTTTGCAGCCATACTTCCCCAGCCGCCCAAGCCATTTGCACCAACATAATCCCCATGATGACCACGGGAAAGACCAGTGAATCGAGTTGAGGTAGCAGCAGAAAGAAGGCGACGATACTGGCCGCGAGCAACAGGGCAAGCAACCACCAAACAATATCGCCATTGAGTTGCACCCAAAACGATTTGCTGTAGCAAAGTTGCGCCAGTAGAAAACCAGTAAAGTAAAAGGTTTTCCTTGCACGTAGGGTATGTAACACATCGGCAACAATAGAGATCATAAGACCAGCAGCAACCCAGTAGGAGTATCCCTGCTTCGGCCCTTGGGTGACAACTAAAACGCAGAGCAGTGCCAACGTTAGCACTTTAAACACCAAGGTCTGAGTCTGGCTCGATTGACGCGCACCCAATACGGATGTCACTCCCGATAAGCCTATTGCCAGCCAACTCCACATCTGCATTACCCTTTCATTTTCAACGCGGCTAGTCTAGGTAGCAGAAACTGTATGTAAAGCAGTAAACCACGAAAGTTGGATCTTGATAGCGAATAACGACCTACTGGCAAAACAGAAGAGCAAGTGAATCCGTTTATTCCGCCTGACAGAGAAAAGCGTTTTGTTTTGCCATCCCCAACGAGAACGCCAAAACATCCGTAGGAAAAACTAGAAAAGCAAACGTTACTTACCCTTAGACAGGCCATCAACTCTAATAGAGAACGAAAAAAGGAATAAAAATCACATTTTTCACTTAATAAAATAGTAATCTAATAAAAATATAATCAATAATTTCATTAAGTTATCAATACAAACCCCATCAAATATAAATCAAACCCATCATAAAATATCTTAGAGTCCATTATTAACAACAAAATTCTCAAATGGTGGTAAAACCCACCAGCAAAAGTGGTTGACTTTTAAGAACCTCGAAATCGAAAGAAAAAAACATAGCAACAACCCCACAAAAACCCAGATACCAAGCCAAAGCCAATAAATACGGAAAAATGAAAATTGACCAACATCAGCAAAATTATTACCTATTAAATTACAATGACTTAATAAACAAAAAGCATGTCAATGGCGAACAAGAACAACAATGAATCAATCAAAAAACAATGTTTTATTAAGGAAAATCACCAAATAAACGCAACTAAAGTTATTTTTTTGCAAGAGTAACGTCAGATACTTGATCAACGAAAGAAAAGGATGCTATATTGATTACATAAAGTTCATCAACAAATGTCTGGAGGTAGTGTTGTGATGTCTTCTTCTCAAAAACAAGGACTGGTAATGATCGCAGTTATCGTTGGGCTAATGACGCTACCAATGATGTACTAAGATTGATTTCCAAAAAAACGGGATGCCTCAGCATCCCGTTTTTTTATTCTATTTACTTCTTATTTCAGGTGCTGACTGAGCACATCCCAATTGGCGTAGTAAAAAGCCATCGCACCAGCCGTTATCAGCAACATTAATAGGATAGCAACGCGCCAAATAAACCGACCACTACGCGGTGTCAGTTCACGCTCACACTCATCACAGGCGGTGAAAAAGCCTTGTTTATCATCCAATTGGTACTGATCCTCATGCACCACTTTATTCCTGATTGTGGCAATAAAGCGCAGTTTGGCGATCACATCATGCGGCAATCGCTCTTCACAGCTGGTGATCAACTGATGCAACCCCTTCCCTTGCGCATGGTATTGGTTACGCAGCAATGTTTCCAATCTTCGGGTACGAGTAACTACGTTTTCAATGTCTGACATCGTGCCCTCCTTATCGAGGTGTTTGCTTTAAAAAGATTCTGCTAGAAAACCATCCACTTTTCGAGCCAGCTTTGACCATTTTTCCTCGGTTGGTCGACTCCATCGAGCACAAAACGTGAAGTCCGCCGAGTTTTTGTTATGCCTTTTTCATCAGATCACGAATCGGCCACACTCAAACGCTGATAATTCAGGGAGTTCGGTAGAATAAGGCTCCCATTATTCTGGAGGTTACCATGCCTGTTTCTCTGTTTCTGGCGCTCATCGCGCTTATTGCTCTTGGCGCTTGGCTGTTTATCCATTTTTTCCATAAACACATTCAAGGCAGAGATGCGCCCGAACAGAGTGTGCAAGTCACCGTGCTGGATAAACAGGTGATTCCCATCACTGACGCCGAGCCCGGAGAAGAGGACCAAGAGTATTGGATCTACGTGCAACGGGGCGCTTTCGGGCCAAAACGGGAATTTCAAGTGGGTATTCACTACTACCACGCCCTCAATCCCGGAGACAAAGGGACGCTGACCTATCAAGGCGACAAATTTCTTCACTTTGCCCTGCAACGCAAAAAAGACTAAGGCAACAGCCAGCGCGTTTTCGCGGAAAGAGAAAAGAGATAACTGAGCGTCAACGCGCCCGCCCCGCTCAATACGATCCACAACGGGATCACCCACGCAGGATTTCCTTGATGCCAACCGAATGCTTTCATCGGCCAGAGGAAAATCGGATGTAGCAGGTAGATCCCCAAACTGTGACGGCTAACCAAACCAATCGCGCGCCACCAGCCGCTGGGTAACTTGGCCGCAACATAGCGACACAAAGCGAAAACCATCGCTGCCGCCAACACCACATTGAGCGTCTTATACGACAGCCAACGCCCGACGCTGTACTGACCCGCTTCAAGGCTATTGGAAATCAACATCGTCGCAGTCAGCACGAGGGCGGTCAAGCCAAGTAAGCTGAGCCACAGCACCGTGTTTCCCGAGTTCGGCAAACGATGAAACAGCAGATAACCCAGAGGCAAATAGCCGGAATAGAGCCAAAGTTCATGGCTCCAAATTCCATCGATGCCAAGCAAATAGAGTGCGGTCGTGAGCAGCCACACACTGGTATAAGCATACAATACGCGCTCTTGTCCCTGCATGACCAACCACTGGAAAATAGGGATGAGAAAATAGAGGGGAATAAAGTAGTAGAAAAAGCCAAGGTGGTAGTAGGTCGCATGCTGGGGACTGTGCGCCAATACGTCCTGAACCTGCTGCGCGTCAAAACCGCTGGCACTCCAACCGCTGAGATAGGCATAAAACAGTGACCAAACCACGAAGGGCAACAGCACTTTTCCCAAACGACGTTTGATGTAGTAAGACGCATCAAAAGGGCGAGTATCACTGAGCATCAAGGCACCGGTAATCAAAATAAACACCGGCACCGCCCAGCGGGTAACACTGTTGATGCTGACCGCCGTCGCCCAGTGTGAAAATGGAATGGCCCCCAACAGCTCGCGGTAAGGTGCCAGTACATGGATGGCAATCACCGCCACGGCCGCAACACAGCGGAGTAGATCAAAAAATAGCACTCTTTCGCGCATCACTTTTTCCTTGATTGTTTTCACAGCGAAAATATAGCAACAAAAAAGCTGACAAGTTCAGCGAACGAGTCAGCTTTTGGTCAGAACTCCGCTAAGGTTGGCGGCTATATCTGTGATAGTTCCTGCGACCAGCGCTGCGCTTCAATCAATTCGTATTTAACCTCGTCCATCGACAACCCCAACTTATCGGAGATCTGTTCAATGCCACTCCAGTCGGCTTGCTCGAAACACTCTTCCAATGCGATGAGGTCTCCATAAGCGCCTTCGCGGTGCAGTAGCGCTTGTTTCACCACATCACTGAGCGGCAGGCTCCCCACCAGCGTGTCGACCGAGAGATCCATCATCGCATCCAAAATCGACAGCAAACCGATCATGAATCCTTGTTCGTGATGACGACTGAACGGGTGACGACGCGACATCAACTCACAAAACTGGGCACGCTGCAGCGAAAGATTAAACAGTTCACGCGGCTTGCGGGCCGAAATGTACGAAGCGACCACTAAAGAGACAAATATTTTCAGCTTATCCTGACCAAGATAAATCAATGCCTGGCGAAATGAGGCAATCTTCACTTCCAAGCGGGTCGATTGGGTATTGACGAATTTCAACAGCTTGTAGGAGAGCGTGACATCTTGGCTGATGATTTTCTCGATCCGATCGAAATCTGGCTCCGACTGACACACCTCGCGAAACAGATCCAACGCCACCGCATGCTCTGGGCTGACGTACTTGGTTTCGATCATCTCAGGTTTACTGAAAAAATAACCCTGAAAGAACTTAAAACCCGCCTCTTTGGCTTGCTCAAACTCCTGCGCGCTTTCGACTTTTTCCGCTAAGAAATGGTACTTCACCCGACGCGCTTGATGCTCACGCACCAACTCGCAGGCATTATCGAGCCCCAGCGCAATCACATCCAGTTTAACAATGTGTACAAAAGGCAGAAAACGGCGCCATTCCGGCATCAAAGTGAAATCATCAAGCGCGATCACGTAACCTTCACGGTGCAATTCACGAATCGCGTCAAGCAGTTCGTCGGTCGGCTGGCAGGTTTCCAACACTTCCACCACCACTTTGTTTTTGGGCAAACTCAGTGGCAAACGACGGATCAAGCTTTGGTAAGGGAAATTGATAAAACAGCGTGAGGATTGGATCACCGGATTGATACCGATGGAGAGAAAGTTCTCCACAATCAGACGATAGGTCGCGCGGTTCGAAGCAATATGGGTGGGATAGGCGTTGTTTTCGCCATCACGAAACAGCAGTTCATACCCCAAAGTATGCTTTTTGCGATTAAAAATAGGTTGCCGCGCGACGTAAGTGGATTTCATCTGCTTATAAATTCTTATGCTAGCACTGATTGATTTTAGTTATGTTTTTGCTGCCGCTAATAATGCACCACAACCCATAAACATTGAACCAAATAGTTTGTTTATTTTGCCCATCACCCGCTCAGAGCGAATAAAACGCCCCATTTGCGCCGCTAGCGAGGTATAACCGAGCATCACCAGTGAGTCGATCAGCACCGTTGTCAGACCTAGTACGGCGAGCTGCGTCACTTGATCGCGACTCGGATCGATAAACTGGGGAAACAGTGCGACCAAAAAGACGATCGATTTCGGATTGGTCAAATTAACCAACACCGCTTTATGCAGCAATGACCAAGCCGAGATCGCCCCTTGCTGCTGCACGGTTGCGAGCCCAGAGGTATCGCGCCATTTTTGAATGCCAAGCCAGACCAGATAAACGGCGCCTACCCATTTAATCACGGTAAACGCGGTGGCCGACTGCGCAACCAGCGCACCAATCCCCGCTCCAACGAGAACAATATGGATCGACAAGCCAATTTGCAGACCCGCAATGGAAGCGAGAGATTTGCGCGTGCCGTAGCTAAGCCCGTTGCTGATCGAGTTCACCGTACCGGAACCTGGGGCGAGGCTGAACACGATAGCCGTAAGCACATAGGCGAGCCAGACATGTGTATCCATTGCAATTCTCCGTTAATTCTCTGATCATACTCGGCTAGAAACGTAGCATTCAGGTAGTTTGTTAATGGCTAATAACCCTTCTCTTCCCTCTTATACTCAAGAGAACTTGTTTGAGCAAGCAATAGCTGGTCCGATTGCTGCCCTGTGGCAGCAGCGCCAAGAGGGGTATTTCAAGAGCAGCGACAAAACCAAATTGTACTGGTGCAAACTGACCGACCCAAAGCACAGCAAAGCGGTGCTGCTGGTGAATGGTCGAATTGAGTCATCGTGGAAATATCAGGAGTTGCTGTTCGATTTCTATCGCCAAGGCTATGACGTCTACAGTTACGATCATCGCGGCCAAGGGCTGTCGGATCGCCTAGTGCAAGATTCGGATATCGGCCACGTGTATGAGTTCGATGATTATGTGCGCGATCTCGCCAGCGTTGTGCAACATTTTGCGCTAGAAGGCTATCGGCAACGCCATATGATCTCGCACTCGATGGGCGGCGCTATCGCCACTCGCTACCTACAAACCTACCCACACCATCCGTTTGATAAATTGGTGCTCAGCGCGCCGATGTTTGGCATCAACCTGCCGTGGTATCTCAGCCCTATTGCCATCGCCGTCAGCCAGATCCTTACCGCGGTGTATCCCACGCCCACTTACGCGCCTGGCCACCAGCCTTATTACGCCAAACCATTTGAAGACAACCCGCTCAGCCAAAGTAAAGCGCGTTACCACTGGTTTCGCCAACTCTATACTGACAAACCTGAGCTGCAAGTGGGCGGACCGAGCACGCGCTGGGTTTGGCAGGGATTAATGGCAACCAAACAGTGTCTACAAATGACTCGCCAGCTCAAGATCCCGGTGTTACTGCTGCAAGCGGGTAACGACCGTATTGTCAGTAATCAGGCGCAAAATCAGTTCTATAAAAAGCTGTGCAAAACCAATAAGAACAGCCAAATGATCACCATTGACGGCGCGCAACATGAACTGCTGTTTGAACAAGATCTGTATCGTAATCAGGCGTTAGATGCGCTGTTTCGCTTTCTGCAATAGAGCAAGCGGATGTATGCGGCGCAAGACATAAAGAGGAAAGGAACAAAACAGGATTTACCCTCTTTTTCTTCCACATTTTCCCCTACACTGTGGCCATTCCCCCTTGTTGCACGGGCCAGTTGACCGTTTGGTTGACCACGCCCAGTGCAACACCCAATCCTGTATCGCACGCTCTGCGCTGGTGGATTGGCCCAGTTTCCTTCGCCTTTGCTGATATAAGAGAGTTTCATGACTACGCGCTTACCTTGTAGAGAGATCACCCAAATTGTCGCTTCTGATTTAGACGGCACCTTACTGGCACCCAACCACCAGTTGAGCGAGTTTGCCAAACAGACGCTGAAAGCCCTGCATGACCAAGGCTACACGTTCGTTTTTGCCACCGGTCGCCACCACGTGGATGTGGCGGGCATCCGCGCCCAGACGGGCATTCCTGCGTACATGATCACCTCAAACGGCGCGCGCGTGCACGATCAACAAGACCAATTGATGTACAGCAACAACGTGCCAGCCGAACTGGTGCAACCGATCATCGATATCGTCAAAAACGATCCGACGCTGTTTGTGCACATCTATCAAGATGACCACTGGTTGATGGACCGAGACGATGAAACGCTGCGTCACTTCCACGAAGATTCGGGCTTTACCTATCAGTTGTTCGACATCGACCAAGCGCCCACCGATGGCATTGCCAAGATTTTTTTCACTCACCCAGCGCAAGACCACGAGCATTTGGTGATGTTTGAAAACGAACTGCGCGCCGCCTTTGGTGAGAAGCTCAACATCGCCTTTTCCACCCCTTGGTGTTTGGAAGTGATGGCGAAAGAGGTCTCGAAAGGGGATGCATTACAAGTGGTGGCACAGTCGCTGGGTCTTGGTTTGCAAAACTGCATTGCGTTTGGCGACGGGATGAATGATGTTGAAATGCTGTCGATGGCGGGCAAAGGCTTGGTGATGGCAACCTCACACGAGAAAGTAAAACGGGCACTGCCAGACAATGAAGTGATCGGCAGCAATGCAGACGATGCCGTCGCCCACTACTTACAGCAACACTTGCTCTAAATCGCACATTGGGGCAGGTCTATCCTGCCCGTTTCTTTCAGCGCCGCGATGGCCGGGTTTCTTGCTTGATAATTGCGTACTCCTTCCCAACATGAGATGTTTTGTACGCGCAAGGTGTCGATGGAAAAGGTGTCCGGTTCAGTTTTACACAACCAATATGCCATAATGGGGTCCAAGCAGATTTCGATACGCAAAAAGGTATACCATGAAGGCGCTGAAAAACCCAGCCACACTCTCGCTGCTGATGCTACTGCAAGCTTGTTCCAGCTCTGATAACGTCGCTATAGAATCTGCCCCGCCCCCTGAGGCCAGTTTAAACCAGCCCGACAGCGTGGTGGCGCAGCCTTTTCTCTTATCTGGCACTGCGGTGGTGGGCCACGAGACGCAATACCTCACGCCCTGTGGCGGCAACCAGCAATATTGGCTACAGCTCTCGGCGCAGCAGCGCCAGCAAGTGATGTCTCTCAATCAGACGCCTTATCAAACCCTTTACGGTGAGTTCATCGGCCATTTGGAAAGCACTACCGCTGAAGGCTTTGCCGCCGAATACGATGCTCGTTTTGTGGTGGAACAAATCAACTACGTCGATGCCACTCGCCAGCAGCAATGCGACCACGCCAAGCGTCCTACCCGAGCGTTTGGCAACCAGCCCGATTGGTCGCTGAGTTTTAACCGCGACAACCTGACGTTCACGCAAGCGGGCACGCCGACTCGGGTGCTCGACATTGAACGCAGCCAGTTGAGCCCACGTAAACGCGACTATCAACTGAGTTCAGGCCGCCTATTACTGACCGAAAACCTGTGCCGCGATGCAAAAAACAACGCCTTGTATGGCTGGAAAGCCACCCTCACACAAGACAAAACCACCTTCAATGGCTGCGCGACCACTTCCAATGTCGATGCTACGGCCAGTTGGAGCGGCCTATACACGGCGACCTCAACCCAATCGGCCGGGTTTTCTGTCCATCTGGAATTAAAGGCCGACCATAGCGCGCAAACCCGCTATCTCTACGCCGACCAAGAGCGCCCGCTCCTAGAACATGGCTACTGGCAGCAGTTGAATCCCAATCAAATTCAAGTGGTGATGACCCGTCACCAAGGGCAAAAACTGATCACCGAACGCATTTTTACTCGCACAGGATCACAGCTCAAAGCGGAACAAGAAAAGGTCGGCAGCGTGGTTTACCCTATTGCTCAAGGTGGGCTGGTACTTTACCCCGCGAAAGCGTCCTCAAACGCCTCTGTCGAACCTGACACTGAGCAACAAGTGGCGTTACCAAGCAGTGGCGACATCAACGCCAGCGCCGACTACAACGCTAAAGTGGACAGTGCCGTGCGCGAGTACTTTCGCTTGCACAAAACCGACCCGAAAAATAACCAATATCGCTGGCTCACCTACGATCTGAACGGCGATGGTCAGCCTGAGCTGCTTACTCAGCTCGACTGGTGCGGCTCTGGCGGTTGTACCTTACTGATTTTTGAAAATCACGCCAACCAGTGGCGCTTTAACAGCCGTATCACGTTAGTGCGCAGCCCTATCTATCTTGGCACGCAGCGCACCGCAGGCTGGCAAGATCTTATTTTTGAGATAAACGGCGGCGGCGCAGCATCAGGCAAACACCGGATGCAATACAACGGCCTTAGTTACCCACTCAACCCAAGTTTGGCACCAGAGGCGAGTGCGGCGCAGATAAGCGGCGTCAAACTGTTTGCCGATGGCATCAGCCCGGTGCGAGATGGGGTGCGCTTGTGATGGCGCAACCTTGCCCGCATTGCGGCTTTCTCCACCAGTGCGTGTGCGGAGATATTCCACAGATAGAGAGCTCGCTGCGTTTCGTTTTGCTCCAGCACCCAAATGAGCCAGCGCGTTTGAGCAACAGCGGCAAACTGTTGCACTGGTTTGGACTTAAGGTCGAACGCATGATTTGGCAACGCCAAACGCCACCACCACAGTGGCAGGCGCTGATGGAAGACCCGGACCTCTACCCCGTGTTGCTCTACCCGCATCCACAAGCGCAAACCTTGCCTCAGGTACAACAAAGCAGCGCGGATCAGCAGCGTCAAAGCGTGTTTGTGATTTTGGATGGCACTTGGCAGGAGGCGAGGAAAATGCTCAATAAGAGCGAATGGCTGGCGCAACTGCTCTGTTTGAGCATCAGCAGCCGGGCGGAATCGGCTTACCAATTGCGCCGCAACCAGCAACCGGGCAATTTGTGCACCATGGAGATCGCCGCCGAGCTTTTAGCGCAAAGTGGCGAGGTAACACAGGCGCAGCAGATGCAGCAGTTTTTGCAGCACTATTTGCAGGTTTTCCACGCGGACCGAAGTGGCCACTCATTCAAGTGAGGAAAGCACAACAGCCAGGCCAGCCAGCCTTGCTGTCGCCGTCAAGTACTTAAAACAGCCGTTGCGGCTCACCTAAGAAATAGCCCTGCAAGTAATCCACCCCCATGTCCTGCACTATCTGGCAAACCTGCTGGTTGTGAACAAATTCCGCCACGGTTTTTGCATTCAACACTTGGCACAATCGCACCAGTTGGTTGGCAATTTTGCGCTGCTTCTCATCTTGATCAATATTGCGGATCAAGCTGCCATCGAGCTTAATGATTTCCGGTTCCAACTTGATGATTTCGTCAATATTAGAGTAACCAGAGCCAAAATCATCGACGATGATGCGCGCCCCCAAGCGACGAAAGTGACTACACACTTCGATCATCCGCCCGTAATCTTTAATTTGCTCCGACTCCAACACTTCCAGACCAATGCGGCTGGGATCGTTGAGCTGGCTAATCGAAGCTTCAAGCAGCAAGAGGGTTTTGTCGCTGAGCAAATCTTGTGGCGACAAGTTGATCGAAAACGCCTCCTGCTTATCTTGCATGTAGTCGAGAGTGCTTTGGATCATATGTCGGCTTAAACGAGTGTAGAGATGGGTGCCCGTGATAATGGGGAGAAACTGCCCCGGCAACACAATACGCCCGTCGTTTTCCACAATGCGCACCAAACACTCTTTGGCTGAAGGCGTTTTGCCATCGGCGTGAAAAATCGGCTGCGCATAGGTCACGATGTTTTGCTGCAAGATGGCACGGCTGACACAACCCAGCCAGCCCAACTGTTCGCGGCGCGCCTCTTCACTGACTTGCACTTCTTTAGCGTCACAAATGTGGGTGTTGTTACGCACCCCAACCCGACGTGCTTCAATTGCTTTGAGCAAGAGTTCATCACCGCTGGCATTGGGGAAATCACGCCGGCTCGCCAAACCGCCACAGAGTGAAATGGAGAGATAGTCGACGTGTTCAAGCCCGGAGGGTTCAAAATTGGTTTGTTCAATCAGATCAGCGAATCGGGTGAAGAGCTGTTTGATGGTTTCACCGCACAGCCCGGCGCGAAAGACAAACGCCCACTCGCCCACCCCTATGCTGTAGATATGCAGATTCGCCCCTTTGCCAAGGCGCTTGCGCAGCCGCGTGGTAAAGTGAGCCGACAACATCTGCAACAACTCATCACCGACTTGATAACCGTATTTCTCATTGATGTGGTTAAAATTGAGCAACTTGAGGGTCAGGAGATGCTCGTCCGCTTGAATATCATTGAGATACTCTTTAAGTGCAATACGATTGGGTAGACCCGTGCGGCTGTCGCGGCGATAGCTCTCTTGCAAACGCATCGCCTGACGCTCAAGCTGGTACTCCATATGCGCATTCATGTTATCCAGATCAGCGATGGCACTGCGGATCAAACAGAACAGCGGTGAAATGCTGCTGCTGATCTCATTGGAGGGCAAGTGAAAACGCGTCACTTCGTCGCTTTCACGCAGCGCCAAATAGGTCAGGCTATGATGCAAAATCTCCAGCGAGGCGCCTTCACTGTACACCTCTCCCATGCAATAACTGCCATTGGTGGTGGCCAGTTCATTGAAGGCACTCACCTCCTCGGCACCATCAATAAAATCGAGCCGCGAAGCGCAGTTGTAGATAAACACCGATTCTGGCTGATGCATCGCCAACTCCATAACGCCATGCTTTAACTGTTCCAGCGTCAAAGAGGGGTGGTTGTAACAAAAGCGAACCTCATCGCCTACTTGCCAGTCACGGTCAAACGTCATGCTGCCATCGGCATGGATATCGCACACCGAACACACTTCTTTCTTGTTGTTCACTTCGCGATAAAGCGGGAAATTGATGAGCTGATTCAAAGAGATGTCACGATTGTCTGCCAGATAGTGCTTGTACACATCATAGGCCGACTGGTTACCCAGCGCGATTAATCGTCGCCCTTGCGCCGCTGTCACCTTGTGATACATCCCGACCGGGTTCCACTCCGAATAGGCGCGCGTCCATACTTTCAGCGCGTCACCGTGCAGCGCGACCGCCACCGCCGCGTTGTGATACACCTTCTCTTGATGCAGCACCCAGCAGCCATCTTCGGTTGCTTGAGCCAAACCACCAGCCACCGGAGGGCAAGCTTCTTCACAGCGAAATGCGCTATAGATCGGATAGTCGACCCGCTGCACTTGCACGGCAAAACTGACCACTGCGCAACTGGCAGGAGTGAGATTGAGCGCATGACGGAAATCGTAACTGTCGAGATCGGGCGCACCGCTATAGGGTTGCACGGCGGAGGTAAGTTGCGTATGCGTAAACTGACTAATGACGATCAAACAGCCGTGATGAAGAATTTCACCAGCATTGATCATGTGGCGAGTGCTGTGTCCGATGATTTCAGCACGCGGCAACTTCATGCGAAGAGAGCGGGCATAAGCTTCGGTCACCGACGCTGACTGAGCAGAAAAAAGCTGAATCAAATAGGGGCTATCGACTTGCCAATCATAGCCTTGTATCTGTTCTTGTAACTGCTCGAGATCATCCGCCCAGAGAGAGAAAGTCTGCATACGCGAGTGAGTCCTGACGTTGTGGCTTAGTAAAGAAACTAAGATTATGTTCTATTTATGAGAAATCTAATCTACGTATCTTTATTGGGCTTTGCCAGCTTTGCTCGTTATCAGCTTGTTAAGATTGAGAGTGTGCTTGCAAAAGCGGCAGCAATTGACGCAATTCTCGGATCTCAAGATGGGGCAGGCTTCGCGCTTTCGCATTGCGGTACAAGCTTCTATGGGTGGTGTTGATCCAACACGACATAAATCCGTGCTGATTGGCGGCAGCGACGTCTTTGATCAGATGATCGCCCACATGCAGAATGTGCGCTGGGGAACATGGCAACATCGACTGCGCGAGCAGAAACAGATCCGCTGCGGGTTTCGCTGCGCCATCTGGCCCCGCTTGCAATACCGCCTTAAAGTAAACATCAAGGCCAAGCACTTTGGTATCGACGTTGCCATTGGTGATAGCCACCAGCGGAAACTCACCAGCCAAGGCACTCAGTACCTGATGCGTTTGTGGCGGCACGGTTAAACGGCTGCGCCAACTGAGCGCCACTGCCACCCCTTCTTTGGCCGCCTGTCGCGCTTCTGCGGGCGCGTAACCCAATTGCAAGAACGCCGTTTGCAACTGTTTTTCTCGCCATAATGTCACATCGTGGCATACCGCTGGGTGCTTGCGGCTGACCGCGGCTTTGATCTCTTGCCATTGCTCCGCACGAAAACGCTGTGTTTGCGGGTGTTCACGGTGCAACCAGCTCAACACTTCCGCTTCCATGCGCGCCACCACTGGACGGTTGTCGTACAAGGTGTCGTCCAAATCGAACGTCAGTGCTTTTATCGGTGCCAGTGAGCGATAGAATTTCATTGTTCTTCCTCTTTGCGTTGCGCTGATTTTTTCCGCGCTCTGGGGTGAGCTTGGTCATACACATCCGCTAAATGCTGAAAGTCCAAGTGGGTATAGATCTGCGTGGTGGAGATGTTTTCGTGCCCCAGCAGCTCTTGCACCGCGCGCAAGTTATTGCTCGATTCCAACATGTGCGTGGCAAAAGAGTGGCGCAGTTTATGCGGAGTAATGTGGCTTGCCACCGCCTGCTTTTGTCCCCATTGTGCCATGCGCTTTTGCACACTGCGATGGGAAATGCGCGCGCCCAACTTAGAGACAAACAGCGCATTTTCACCCGGCGCGGCTAAGCCACTGCGAATTCTTAGCCACTTGCCGACCCATTGCACCGCCATGCCCGCAAACGGCACTTTACGCTCTTTGTCACCTTTACCGATCACGCGAATTTCGCCGCTGCGCAAATGCACATCTCGCACATTGATACTCACCAGTTCCGCCAAACGCAATCCCGCGCCATACATGAGCTCCATCATGGCGCGATCGCGAATCGACAGCGGATCATCTTCATTCACTTCGAGCAGTTGATTGACTTCATCGACATCGAGATTTTTCGGTAGCGGGCGTTTTTTCCTCGGTGCAGAGACCCCTTTGGCGGGGTTGGCGACGATTTCCCCGCGCAAAATGAGAAAATCAAAAAAACTGCGTAACGAAGAGAGACGCGTGGCCAAGCTGCTGGCTTTCATGCCTTCACGCATCCCTTTGCCCGCTAACTGGCGAACCCAACTGGCATCGACGTCATGCCACGCCTTGACGTTCATCTCCGCCAGATGCTGCGCCATGGTTTGCAACTGCTGTTTGTAGTTGCGCTGCGTGTGCAAACTCAGCCCTTTCTCGCTGCGCAGAAATTCGTAGAAGCGATCCAGTGGCTTTTGCAGGCTACTTGGCAGAGGAGTGCTGGGCGTTGTCGTCATCGTAGCTTTGCCATAGCAGGGTTTGTGCAAGGTGGGCAACCACCAAAGAGAGATGGCGCAAGAACAAGGTATCCATATCGGGTTGGAAATGGCCGCCATCTTCACTAGAGAAAGCCAGCACGCCGAGTGTCTGCTTTTTCACCAAAGGCAAAATCACGTAGGAACCCATTTCTGGCACGTGCATATCACCAAACAGCGCCTCGCGATCCACTTTACGCAAACGACCCAAGTAGGCCTCTTTGCCATTGAGATGTGTGGTGGCAAAGCGCTGATAGTGCTCTTTGCTCAGTTGCGCGCTGGCATCACATTGGCTAAACAGGCGCACATAAGCGCACAAGCCAAGTTGTTGCGCTTTCTGCTCA
The DNA here is from genome assembly GCF_015767675.1 of Vibrio navarrensis. Classification (NCBI taxonomy): domain Bacteria; kingdom Pseudomonadati; phylum Pseudomonadota; class Gammaproteobacteria; order Vibrionales; family Vibrionaceae; genus Vibrio; species Vibrio navarrensis. The sequence continues at coordinate 3,416,312 of NZ_CP065217.1, forward strand.
ATGGCACTGATCACTTGCTTGAAATCGGTGCACTTTAGGATTGTGCCTTGCAGATCCATAAACTGATAAAAAGTCCGATCGTTGCTGGCCGCCAATGACATCAGGCCAGTGATCTCTTCTTCCAGCTCTTCAATGCGCTGACGTTGACGATTCAGTTGCAGATGCACTAACGGCACGGCGCCCAAATCCGGATGCGGCAGCGACAAGCGATCCACCAGCTCAGGACGTTGCATAAAAAAATCTGGGTGATCTTTCAGATACTCGGCCACCACTTCTGCGCTCAGTGTATCTGCTTCTATATACGACAAAAAATTTCCCCTCGTTCCATCAGCAAGAGAGCTGTCCGTCAAAGACGTGCGTTGCAGGCCCGGTCATGTACAACGGCTTGCCAGGGCCTTGCCATTGAATGTGCAGCTCGCCGCCGGGCAACTTGACCGTCACACTTTCATCGAGTAAGCCCTGCACAATGCCCACTGCGACCGCACCGCACGCGCCGCTGCCGCAGGCTTGGGTTTCCCCTGCGCCGCGTTCATACACACGTAGGCGGATCTGGTTGCGATTGACCACCTGCATAAAGCCAGCGTTAACGCGCTCTGGAAAACGTTCATGCGATTCCAAAAGCGGACCTAAGGTTTCCACTTCAGCGGTATCGACATCATCCACCACGGTCACGACGTGCGGATTGCCCATGCTCACGGCACCGCAAAACAGCGTTTTCTCGCCAACACGCATGATGTAGGTTTTCTCTTTCTGCTGGGCGCGAAATGGAATTTTGCTCGGTTCAAATTCCGGCACGCCCATATTGACGGTGATCTGGTCATCGTCTTCCACGTCGAGAATCATTTTGCCTTTCTTGGTGCTGACGCTGATGCTGTATTTGTTGGTCAGCCCTTTCATGCGCACAAAACGGGCGAAACAGCGCGCGCCATTGCCACACTGCTCGACCTCACTGCCATCGGCATTAAAAATACGATAGTGGAAATCCGTTTCGGGATCATAGGGCGCCTCGACCACCAGCAGTTGATCGAAACCAACGCCCGTGTGACGATCCGCCAAGCGGCGGATTAGTTCTTGCGAGAAGTAAACGTTTTGGGTAATGCAATCGACCACCATAAAGTCGTTACCCAAACCGTGCATTTTGGAAAAGTGGAAATGCATAAAAGCTGGTTACTCCGGAAGAATGTGTTCAAGTTCCCACAAGCTGCGCAGCTCTTCACGCTGACGCACAAGGAAACTTTGCGTGCCATCAACCATGATTTCTGCGGCGCGAGCACGAGTATTGTAGTTCGAGGACATCACAAAGCCGTAAGCACCGGCGCTGCGCACCGCCAGCAGGTCATTTTCGGCCAGCACTAGTGAGCGGTCTTTACCGAGGAAATCACCGGTTTCACAAATCGGCCCCACCAGATCATACGTCACCGCTTCGCCGCTGCGTGGCTTCACCGGCACGATATCCTGCCACGCTTGGTAAAGCGCCGGGCGCATCAAATCGTTCATCGCAGCATCAATGATGGCGAAGTTTTTGTGCTCGGTATGTTTGAGAAATTCCACTTTGGTCAGCAGTACACCCGCATTCGCCGCAATGGCTCGGCCGGGCTCGAAAATCAGCTCCAGATCTTGATGGTTTTCCAGACGGCCCAGCAGCGCTTTCGCATACTCTGACGGCTGCGGCGGTAGCTCATTACGATAAACCACACCCAGACCGCCACCGACATCCAGATGGCGGATGGTGATGCCTTGCTCTTTAAGGGAGTCGATCAGCGCCAACAGACGGTCCGTGGCATCGATGAACGGCGCGAGTGCCGTCAACTGAGAGCCAATGTGGCAATCAATCCCCTGCACATTGAGGTTCTCCAGGCTTTGCGCAAACTGATAAACCGCCGGTGCGCGGTCAAACGCGATACCAAATTTGTTGTCGCGTAGGCCAGTCGAAATATAAGGATGGGTTTGAGCATCAACATCGGGGTTAATGCGCAGTGAAATCGGTGCTTTCACGCCCAGCTCACCGGCTACCTTGTTCAAGCGCTCCAGCTCAGGCTCGGACTCCACATTGAAACATTTGATGTTCAGTTCCAGCGCGCGACGCATCTCAGCTTCGGTTTTACCCACGCCAGAAAACACCACTTTACGCGGATCGCCGCCAGCGGCAATCACACGCTCCAGCTCACCGCCAGAGACAATATCAAAGCCGGAACCAAGACGCGCCAATACATTGAGTACACCAAGATTGGAGTTGGCTTTTACCGCGTAGCAAACCAGATGAGGATGGTTTTCAACAGACTGATCAAAGGCTTTCCAGTGGCGCTCTAATGTGGCACGTGAATAGACGTACAGTGGCGTACCATATTGCTGCGCCAGTTGAGACAGCGGAACGCCTTCGGCCCACAGTTGGCCATCATCCTGATAATTGAAATAGTCCAAAATTCGCTTCCCTTTTTAATGGTCGACTGCTTTATCTGCTTTCATGCCTACTGCGACTGTTCACTCGGCGGAGTGTCGTCAGGGATATAGAGGGAGCCCGACTGCCCACACCCAGCCAGCAAGGCCACACTGAGGGTAAGCAACACAGTAAGTAATTTTTTCATTTTGCATATCGTGATTATTGATTCAATGCCCCCTATAATCGCACCACACTCAGGAAAAGCAATAGGATAGATAAGATGAACAATACTGAATTTCATCAACTGGTGGATGCCGAGTTGCAACTTATTGAAGAAGCGATTGATGATTCAGGCGCGGACATCGATTTCGAAACCACCGGCAATGTGATGACGTTGGAGTTTGATGACCGCAGCCAGATCATCATTAACCGCCAAGAGCCGATGCAGGAAATTTGGCTGGCGTCAAAATCTGGCGGCTTCCACTTTAAATATCAGCAAGATAAGTGGATTTGCTCTAAAACTGGCATGGAGTTCTCGCAGATGGTCAAACAAGAATGCGAGAAGCACGCAGGCGAAACGATCGACTGGGTACAATAAAAAGTCAAAGAGCACCACGTGGGTGCTCTTTCTATATTGGCCGCTAACTCTATTAGCCGCTGAATCGCCTCGGCTTAAATATTGACGACTTTCGACATCTTGGATGGAGTACAGGCGTCGTTGCGATAAGGCACGATGTAAGATTGTGCCCCCTCTTCTTGTGGGTGCACAATCTGATAGTACTGGGGCAAGTTAAAGTTGATGAACTTGGACGCGACCTGTTGGTCGTCTTTGACCGAGGTGTAGAAGCTGTTGACGCTGGCGATCATCTCATCTTTTGAGCCGCTAAACTGGTGATACACTTCCACCTGATTCGACTCATCCAACACATAAATATTGAAGCCTTTGTCGGTATCTTCAAAGAAGAACTGGATCAAGCCTTCGCTGGCAAATCCATCGACGATTTCTGGCAACTGGTAGTCCGCTTCGCGATCCAGCATCAGCAGAGGTGAGCCTTTCAGCTTGTTGGTCGAGATGCTGCGGTAAAAATCAACCGAGTTTTCCAATTTTTGTACCGACACACCACGACGCTCAAAGAACAACCCGTAGGTTTGCGCGCCTAAACGAATCGCTTTGAAGCGGCGGCGTTTTTCCTGCTCAACCGGTTTTAAGCGTAAATCAATACACTCAGCCAGAAGCTGGTACACCATGTTGCGCATCACGCCACGCATGTTTTTGCTGTAGCAGAAAACATCCACCGACTCGGGCGGAATCGCGTCTTGGTGCATTTTCCCCAGCACGGTTTTCAGCGCATCCAACATTGCGGTTTCGCCTTTGAAGTGCAAAGTACGCACTTCGTGCCAAGAGTTGCGGTAAACCAGATCGACACTGCCAACCAAACTGCGCTGCTGCGTACCGAAACTGAAAATATCGGCGTTTTTCAGATCCACTTTTAGGGAGCGCCCCGACAGCTCGGCAGTGGGGTCACTTTCAAAGTTGATGAACATCGCCAGTTGGCTGATCTCGCATGGGCTGGCCAACGCTTGCATGGTCGGGCGACGTTTGCGCAGCGAGAAGGTGTTGCGCAAGTCGCTGACCATTTGATAGAACTTGTCGATGTCGATCTGCGCATCTCGCACCACCGCATGTAAACGAGTCGATTCGGTGATCAGGCCATTAAAAAACGCCCACGCAACCAATTTACTCAAGTACTCGTGGTGCTCCAAATACGGCTGACCGAGAATGCGGTGCGCCACCAGCGGCTGCTTGTACAAATACCAGCCGGCTTTATTGGTCCGCCCTTCGCGCACTTCAATAAAACTGAGGTCCGCTTCATGTAAGTCCGGCGAAATCTGCGGATTGAGCAGGGTCACTTTGCCCGGCAACACTTCAAAGGCGGCGTACAGCTTACGCGCTAAAATGCTGATATCTTGTGGGCTGATGGCCGAGGTAATGTCGTTACGCCGCGCGAACTGGATCAAATTACGGTAACTTTGCATCAAGGCATCCAGCAGCGCGTGGTGCACCACTTTCACCTGTTCCACTTTCCAGTTTCGGCGATTATCGAGCTCGGCGATCACCTCAGGTGACCACTGCCACTGGGTCGTCAGTTGACGCAGCGCTTCGCGTCGCCAAGCGACCGAACCAACGCCGGGATCACGAGAAAGCTTTTCATGAGTTTTCAGATAGAAACAGCGCCGAACCAGATCCAAACGGGTGGCATCTTTGATGCGCTCCAAATAACGCGTCACCTTCTCCAGCATCAAGTAATACGCATCCATACCGTAGAGATCCGGCTCATGGGCAAAAAAGCGTCGTTTGGTATCAATGCTGAGTAGCTGGGTGTGTGGGTATTCCCACGAGTAAGCTTCCAGCAAGATCGCTTTCAACACCGATTTGTATGGCGAGTCGATACTCTTGTACAACTGCCACAAATTGGAGCCGAAATACTCCTCTGCCGGAATACAGCTCAACTGACCAAAATCGATCCACTGGTTGCAGTTGATGTAGCCACCACGGCAAAGCTGATCGACGTACTCGTCATAACACTCTTCCATTTCCGGCGGCACTATTTGCCACAACAAGCGTCGTCCGGCGATACGCACTGCAGAGCGATAAAATTCGTCGAGCAATAACATGTGCTGAGACGAGCCGCAGTTGTCGCCTGTCATCTGCTCCGAGCGGTTGGAGCGAAAACGCTGCTCATCCATCAAGAAAAAGTTCGCCTCAACCCCGTGCATCTGCGCCCAATCGGTGATGAGTAGGCACTTGTTGGTGAGACTTTCCCTTTCTTCATGGCTCATGAGGCTTGAGACACACACCCAGATGTCGAGATCGCTGGAGGTGCTTTGCCCAATCGACGAGGTGCTTCCCATGGTATACAAGCCGAGAATTTTGGCTTTTTTCGCCACTGGCAAAGGGCAACCTAAGGTGAGTTCGGTATCGTCAATAAACTGCTGTTGTACATCGTTGAACTCCTGACCGTCGATGCCATAAGGCACATCGGCGTCAAAATAGCCCGGAATCGCTGGATGATTGAAATGAAGTAAAGCGGGAATGAGATGAAAGACTCGCTGGCTTTGCAAATCCATAAGCGCCAGCGCACGCTCAACACGTTGCTGGTTAAGTGTATCTAATCGCTGGATTAATTTTTCGGTATAAGCCTGCAAGGGAGTTCCTTGGTTTCAGTATCAAGACACGTCTGTATAACTTTTATGCCATCCTGGCAGAAAAACGTGATCAATTTAACACTTCTAAGCGTATTGGTAAAGATGTAACCCGTCAATCCCAAACCAATACGAACCTTTGTCGCACGCCCTTTTCAAGGCGCCTAAGTGTCGCTTGTAACGCTGACTACGAATACTGGCGGCGCAGTCAAATGAGAATTGAGTCACACTATTTCAGTACGCTTGTGCAATTAGTTAACCATACCAACAGTTACACTAACTAACAGTAATACTTTAGCAGTGAGGATGATAGGATTGGGGCAAAATTGACAATGAAACTGGGAAGATCATGACACACTCAACTCCGATTCGCATCGCAACCCGAAAAAGTCCTCTTGCGCTTTGGCAGGCTCACTATGTCAAAGAAGCGCTGCAACAGGCTCATCCCGGCCTTGAAGTGGAACTGGTGACCATGGTCACCAAAGGTGATGTGATTCTCGATACGCCTTTGGCAAAAGTCGGTGGTAAGGGGTTGTTCGTCAAAGAATTGGAAGTGGCGATGCTGGAAGGGCGCGCGGATCTGGCGGTACATTCGATGAAGGACGTGCCCGTCGATTTTCCACCAGGGCTCGGACTGGTCACCATTTGTGAGCGCGAAGATCCACGCGATGCGTTTGTCTCTAACCATTATGAAAACATTGAACAACTGCCACAAGGCGCGGTTGTCGGTACCTGCAGCCTACGCCGTCAGTGCCAACTCAAAGCGTATCGTCCAGATTTAGTCATCAAAGAGCTACGCGGCAACGTCGGCACACGCTTAAGTAAACTTGACGCGGGCGAGTATGACGCAATTATCCTCGCCGCGGCAGGTCTTAAACGCCTCGAACTGCAAGAGCGCATTCGTAGCTTTATCGAGCCAGAACAATCTCTCCCTGCGGTTGGCCAAGGCGCCGTTGGCATTGAGTGCCGCACCGATGACGAGAGAATGCTCGAACTGCTAGCGCCGCTGAATCACGTCGAAACGGCGGATCGCGTCAAGTGCGAGCGAGCAATGAATCTGACCCTACAAGGCGGCTGCCAAGTGCCGATTGGCAGCTACGCGCTGCTTGAGGGCGATCAGATTTGGCTGCGTGCTCTTGTCGGTGAACCCGATGGCTCCCACATTGTACGCGGCGAAATTCGCGGCCCACGCACCGACGCAGAAGCACTAGGCGTGCAACTTGCGCAGCAACTTCTCAGCCAAGGCGCCGACGACATTCTTGCTCGCCTTTATCAAGATCACGAATAACATGACGGTTCTGGTCACGCGGCCAGCCGAACAAGGGCTGGCTCTCTGCTCCTTGCTCAATGATGGTGGAGTCTCCACACTCCATCATCCTCTCATTCGTATCGTCGCCAACCCCAGCGTCGACACACTCCTTTCTCAACTGCGCGACAGCGACATTGTTATCGCCGTCAGCCAACACGCGGTGCAGTTCGCCCAGCAATGGCTTGCCGAACATCAAGCAAACTGGCCGCAGAACACGCGATATCTTGCCGTTGGTCAAAAAACCGCACACTATTTAAGCAAAGTCACGGGGCAAGACGTAAACTACCCGACGGTCAGTGATAGTGAGCACTTAATCCAACTTCCGGAGCTCAACCGGATCGCAGGGAAGCGTGTGTTGATTTTGCGCGGCAACGGGGGCAGAGAGCTCATCCGAGAGTCTCTTGCCTCGCTTGGCGCCGATGTTGATTATTGTGAGACGTACCAGAGAGAATTTATCCCCTTTGATCCGCTAAGCTGTGTGGCATCTTGGCAAACGCAAAAAGTCGATACTCTCATCGTCACCAGTTCTGAACAGTTGGAATACCTCAACCGCATGATGAACAGCCAAGCACAGCACTGGCTGCATCAACAACACCTGTTGGTACCCAGCGAACGCATTGCTACCATTGCACACTCTTTAGGCTTCGCCAGAGTGACCAACGTTGGAAGTGCTGCAAACATGGAATTACTGGCTGCTCTCCAGCCTAAGTAACACAGGATAACCTCATGACAAGTAAAAAAAATAACGAGCAAACCACGCCTGAAGAAATGACGTCTACCCCAACCACCAACGACATTTCGCCCAATAACGATACGTCTGCTTCGGCCGAGATCGTCAACGACGTCAGCCCAGTATCCTCTGACACAGAGAAAACACCACACAGTAACACTCAGCCAGAGCAAAAGCGCGGCAGCAAACTGAGCATCATCGCGATTGTGATTGCCCTGCTTGGTACTGGCGGGCTCGCTTATCAAATGCAGCAGCAGAGTAGCCACTACCAAGCGCAGATCGCCGCACTGCAAAATCAGCTGCAACAAACTCAGTCATCCTTGACTCAGCAGATGAGTCAAGTCAAAACGGACACCGCGCAGCAGGCCAGCAGCACACTCCACAAAGCAGAAGTGGAGCTTGCGCAACAGCAAAAAAGCATTGAGAGCCTTCAGCTGGCCATGGCGGATGTGAAAGGGCGCCGTCCAAACGACTGGCTGCTGGCGGAAGCGGATTACTTGGTCAAACTGGCCGGACGCAAGCTGTTTCTTGAGCGTGACGCAACGAGCGCCACTCATCTGATGGAAAGCGCTGATCAACGTATCGCCACGCTAAACGACCCGAGCTTGGTCCCACTGCGTAAAGCAATGGCAAGCGACATTACCAAACTAAAAACCATCCCAATCATTGATCGTGATGGCTTAGTACTGCGTCTAACCGCTTTGCAGCAACAAGTCGATCAGCTGCCACTGGCCAATGCCATTCTCCCAGAAGCCAAAGCGGTAGAAAAAACCGAGGTCTCCGAGGACATCAGTAACTGGCAAGACAACTTGCTCACCTCGTTGAAAGACTTCTCAGAAAACTTCATTACCTTTCGTACCCGCGACGGCAATGTGATTCCTCTGCTCTCACCTGAGCAGCATTTTTATCTCAAAGAGAACATAAAAGCCAAGCTGGAAACGGCGATCAAAGCCGTCTATCTCGAGCAAGGTGAGCTTTACACCATCGCATTGACGACCGCAGAAAGCTGGTCTGAATCTTTCTTTAACCCTGACGACAATGCCGTAAAAGAGTTTAACCGCAGTCTAAAACAACTCAGCCAGCAGAATGTTCAGGTGACGTATCCCGTGAAACTGGAGACACAAACTCAACTCGCGGATGTGATTCGTGAACGCCTTCGCCGAGATGTCACTACACTAACCAGCACGGAGGAAAAACAATGATTCGTATGATTTTTCTTTTCGTCGTGCTCGGCGCAGGATTGTTTGCTGGTACACAATTTTCCGGCCAACAAGGTTATGTGTTGATCTCGGTAGCCAACAGCACCATAGAGATGAGTGTAACGACGTTGGTTATCTTTATCGTCGCGACTCTGGCAGGATTGTTCGCTTTGGAGTACCTCGCCAAAAAAGTGATTTATACCAGCTTCACCACTTGGAACTGGTTTAGTGTACGCAAAATGCGCCGCTCACGTCGTTACACCAATGAAGGCATCATTAAGCTGCTGGAAGGGGATTGGAAAGGGGCTGAGAAAAAAGTGACACGCTGGGCTAATCATCACGATATGCCGCTGTTGTGCTACTTGGTTGCATCCGAAGCGGCTGACGGCCAAGGAGACAAAGTCAAACGTGATCAATACCTTGCTCTTGCCGCCCAACAAGAAAACGCCCATTTGGCGGTGGAACTGACCAGAGCAAAACAATGGGTTCGTGAGGGCGAGTTTACCCAGGCGTTTGACACACTGCAATCGCTCAAAAGCAGCCACCCTAACAATCCGATTGTCATGGATTTGCTGAAAACCACTTATCTAGAACTGAAACGGTGGCAACCCCTACTCGATTTGCTGCCAAGCTTGCATAAGTCCGGTCATATCAGCCAAGAAGAGATGGAACGGGTCAGTTTACAAGCTCATTGCGGCCAGCTTATTGATATTGCAACACAGGAAGGCAGTGAAGGGCTCATCGCGCATTGGAATGGGCTGAGCAAGAAACTTAAGCAGGAGGAGACGCTCATCGCCTGTTTTGTACAACAGCTGATCGCTCGTAAAGCCGATCACGAAGCGTTGACCGTGCTTAAAGAAGCACTGAAGAAAGCAGCCTCTAGCAAGCTGTATGCGCTATTGCCTGAACTTAATCTCTCCGATAGCCACCCAGTGATTGTACTGCTTGAGGAAGCGACAAAACGCGACAATAGCAACGCAGAAGCACACAGCGCTTTGGCCCAACTCTACTTACGTGAAAAGAAATGGGCATTGGCACAGACACACTTTGAACAAGCGCTTAACGTTCGTTCCAGTGTCTCTGACTACGCTTACTTAGCAGAAGCCCTAGAAAAGCAAGACCTCAATAAAGCAGCTCATGAGGTTTCACGCAAAGCACTCACCCTTGTGCAGAATGGTTGAACTGCAGAGACAAAGACGAAACCGGCTTTATCGCCGGTTTTTTTATGTCATTTGCAACCACAACTCTTATACCAATCCATTCAAATGAAAATGAGATTACTGGCTCTTGCTCATTTCAAAGATGGGCATTCTCGCACCCAAATCGCCAAGTTTCTTATGGTAAGCCGTACCAGTGTCAACAAGTGGGTTCAAACCTTCCTTCAAGAAGGGCTAGAGGGACTTAAGGAAAAGCCAAGAACAGGAAGACCTCCCTTCTTAACCCCTGAGCAAAAAGAGCGACTAAGCCAATACATAAAAGACAAGGCTGATAATATACAGGGCGGACGACTGACTGGGGCCGACATCCACGCTTATATCGCGAAAGAATTTGGCCAGCACTACCACCCTGACTCTATCTATTACCTGCTCGACCACATGGGCTTGTCATGGATAACTTCCCGCTCAAAACACCCCAAGCAATCTCAAGAAGTCCAAGACGATTTTAAAAAAAATTCAAAATTGAAACGATCCTGAAGATCCCAGGACATATCGCTCTAGAGCATGTTGATGTCTGGTTTCAAGATGAAGCCAGATTTGGGCAACAAAACACGACAACACGGTTATGGGCAGAGAAAGGAACACGCCCCCGAGCCGTGAAGCAACAACAATTTGAATATGCGTATCTGTTTGGTTCTGTCTGTCCCGCGAGAGGAATTGGCGAAGCGATGGTCGTTCCTTGGGTTAATAAAGAGATCATGATCGAGCATTTAAAGCAAATATCGGCTGTCACAGAGAAAGGGCGTCATGCCTTCATCATTATGGATGGGGCGAGTTGGCATACCAATGACATTGCAGAACCGTTTAGCAATGTCAGTATCATCAAGCTCCCGCCCTATTCACCAGAGCTAAACCCGATAGAACAAGTGTGGAGCTGGCTCAGACAACACCATCTTGCCAATCAGAGTTTTACCGATTATGAGGATATCGTGGAGAAAGTGTGCAAGGCTTGGAATCGATTCTTGGACAGTACAGATAGAGTTAGCAAGATGTGTACAAGAGAGTGGATTAATCTGACCAGTTAATTTTCCAGATTGGTATAATTTTCCAGATTGGTATTAGATACGACAAAGCCCTAGCACTTCTGCTAGGGCTTTGTCTGAAAAGTGGCGGAGCGGACGGGACTCGAACCCGCGACCCCCGGCGTGACAGGCCGGTATTCTAACCGACTGAACTACCGCTCCGCTGTCTGGTTAGACGTTTCGTCTACTTTTTTTGTCTTCAGATTTTTCTTAAAAATCTAAAGACAACAAGTTAAAGCCTGGCGATGTTCTACTCTCACATGGGGAGACCCCACACTACCATCGACGCTGTTTCGTTTCACTTCTGAGTTCGGGATGGAGTCAGGTGGGTCCAAAACGCTATGGTCGCCAAGCAAATTCTTTCTCTCTATTTCTAGAGAATAATTCGGAAAGCTGTTTTCAGTTCTTAACACACTCAAGTTTCGTTCTTGCTTTGAGTCCACCAAAACCCTTTGGGTGTTGTATGGTTAAGCCTCACGGGCAATTAGTACAGGTTAGCTCAACGCCTCACAGCGCTTACACACCCTGCCTATCAACGTTCTAGTCTCGAACAACCCTTTAGGATACTTAAAGTATCAGGGAAGACTCATCTCAGGGCTCGCTTCCCGCTTAGATGCTTTCAGCGGTTATCGATTCCGAACTTAGCTACCGGGCAATGCGTCTGGCGACACAACCCGAACACCAGAGGTTCGTCCACTCCGGTCCTCTCGTACTAGGAGCAGCCCCCTTCAATCTTCCAACGCCCACGGCAGATAGGGACCGAACTGTCTCACGACGTTCTAAACCCAGCTCGCGTACCACTTTAAATGGCGAACAGCCATACCCTTGGGACCGACTTCAGCCCCAGGATGTGATGAGCCGACATCGAGGTGCCAAACACCGCCGTCGATATGAACTCTTGGGCGGTATCAGCCTGTTATCCCCGGAGTACCTTTTATCCGTTGAGCGATGGCCCTTCCATTCAGAACCACCGGATCACTATGACCTGCTTTCGCACCTGCTCGAACCGTCATTCTCGCAGTTAAGCGGGCTTATGCCATTGCACTAACCTCACGATGTCCAACCGTGATTAGCCCACCTTCGTGCTCCTCCGTTACTCTTTGGGAGGAGACCGCCCCAGTCAAACTACCCACCAGGCACTGTCCGCGACCCCGATGAGGGGCCAACGTTAGAACATCAAACATACAAGGGTGGTATTTCAAGGACGGCTCCAACGCAACTGGCGTCACGTTTTCAAAGCCTCCCACCTATCCTACACATGTAGGGTCAATGTTCAGTGCCAAGCTGTAGTAAAGGTTCACGGGGTCTTTCCGTCTAGCCGCGGGTACACTGCATCTTCACAGCGATTTCAATTTCACTGAGTCTCGGGTGGAGACAGCGTGGCCATCATTACGCCATTCGTGCAGGTCGGAACTTACCCGACAAGGAATTTCGCTACCTTAGGACCGTTATAGTTACGGCCGCCGTTTACCGGGGCTTCGATCAAGAGCTTCGACCGAAGTCTAACCCCATCAATTAACCTTCCGGCACCGGGCAGGCGTCACACCGTATACGTCATCTTGCGATTTTGCACAGTGCTGTGTTTTTAATAAACAGTTGCAGCCACCTGGTATCTGCGACTCTCGTCAGCTCCATCCGCGAGGGACTTCACCATCAAGAGCGTACCTTCTCCCGAAGTTACGGTACCATTTTGCCTAGTTCCTTCACCCGAGTTCTCTCAAGCGCCTTGGTATTCTCTACCCGACCACCTGTGTCGGTTTGGGGTACGATTGCTTATAATCTGAAGCTTAGAGGCTTTTCCTGGAAGCAGGGCATCAATGACTTCACTGCCGTAGCAGCTCGACGTCGTGTCTCAGCCTTAAGAGTATCCGGATTTACCTAAACACTCAGCCTACGCACTTGAACCAGGACAACCGTCGCCTGGCCCACCTAGCCTTCTCCGTCCCCCCATCGCAATTATAAGCAGTACGGGAATATTAACCCGTTTCCCATCGACTACGCCTTTCGGCCTCGCCTTAGGGGTCGACTTACCCTGCCCCGATTAACGTTGGACAGGAACCCTTGGTCTTCCGGCGGGGAGGTTTTTCACCCCCCTTGTCGTTACTCATGTCAGCATTCGCACTTCTGATACCTCCAGCATGCTTTACAACACACCTTCAACGGCTTACAGAACGCTCCCCTACCCAATGTGCTAAAGCACATTGCCGCAGCTTCGGTTTACAGCTTAGCCCCGTTACATCTTCCGCGCAGGCCGACTCGACTAGTGAGCTATTACGCTTTCTTTAAATGATGGCTGCTTCTAAGCCAACATCCTAGCTGTCTAAGCCTTCCCACATCGTTTCCCACTTAGCTGTAATTTGGGACCTTAGCTGGCGGTCTGGGTTGTTTCCCTCTCCACGACGGACGTTAGCACCCGCCGTGTGTCTCCCGGATAGTACTTACTGGTATTCGGAGTTTGCAAAGGGTTGGTAAGTCGGGATGACCCCCTAGCCTTAACAGTGCTCTACCCCCAGTAGTATTCGTCCGAGGCGCTACCTAAATAGCTTTCGGGGAGAACCAGCTATCTCCGAGTTTGATTGGCCTTTCACCCCTAGCCACAAGTCATCCGCTAATTTTTCAACATTAGTCGGTTCGGTCCTCCAGTTGATGTTACTCAACCTTCAACCTGCCCATGGCTAGATCACTCGGTTTCGGGTCTAATGCTAGCAACTATACGCCCAGTTAAGACTCGGTTTCCCTACGGCTCCCCTATGCGGTTAACCTTGCTACTAACATTAAGTCGCTGACCCATTATACAAAAGGTACGCAGTCACACCACGAAGGTGCTCCTACTGCTTGTACGTACACGGTTTCAGGTTCTATTTCACTCCCCTCACAGGGGTTCTTTTCGCCTTTCCCTCACGGTACTGGTTCACTATCGGTCAGTCAGGAGTATTTAGCCTTGGAGGATGGTCCCCCCATATTCAGACAGGATAACACGTGTCCCGCCCTACTCGATTTCACTGAACATGCGCCTATGACTACGGGACTATCACCCGGTATCGTTGGCCTTTCCAGACCATTCGTCTAACGCATGTAAAGCTTAAGGGCTAATCCAATTTCGCTCGCCGCTACTTTCGGAATCTCGGTTGATTTCTTTTCCTCGGGGTACTTAGATGTTTCAGTTCTCCCGGTTCGCTTCGCTGCACTATGTATTCATGCAGCGATACTGGCTTATGCCAGTGGGTTTCCCCATTCGGAAATCGGTGACTCAAGTGGCTGTTACTGCCTCATCACCGCTTATCGCAAGTTACTACGTCCTTCATCGCCTCTGACTGCCAAGGCATCCACCGTGTACGCTTAGTCACTTAACCATACAACCCGAAAGGGTCTTTGCGTTAAACAACCAAGGTTCGCTATCTCATTATTTGAATGAGCGAGATAGCATTGATTTGCCGGACTCAATTTTGAATCGTCACTAAACGTGACATTCCCAAGAACACTTGAATGTGTTTGTTGGTGTTTGTCTTAAAGACAAACATTGAGAACTTTACAAACAACAATAAATTGTTGTTTTGTCAGCTTTCCAAATTGTTAAAGAGCAATAATAGCTCGAAGCTTTCGCTTCAAAACCATCAATCTGTGTGAACACTCATCGCGACTTATTTGTTTCCGCTTTAAAAAAAGCAGAAGCAAACTATCCGTATCGTATAAGGAGGTGATCCAGCGCCAGGTTCCCCTAGCGCTACCTTGTTACGACTTCACCCCAGTCATGAACCACAAAGTGGTGAGCGTCCTCCCGAAGGTTAAACTACCCACTTCTTTTGCAGCCCACTCCCATGGTGTGACGGGCGGTGTGTACAAGGCCCGGGAACGTATTCACCGTGGCATTCTGATCCACGATTACTAGCGATTCCGACTTCATGGAGTCGAGTTGCAGACTCCAATCCGGACTACGACGCACTTTTTGGGATTCGCTCACTTTCGCAAGTTGGCCGCCCTCTGTATGCGCCATTGTAGCACGTGTGTAGCCCTACTCGTAAGGGCCATGATGACTTGACGTCGTCCCCACCTTCCTCCGGTTTATCACCGGCAGTCTCCCTGGAGTTCCCACCATTACGTGCTGGCAAACAAGGATAAGGGTTGCGCTCGTTGCGGGACTTAACCCAACATTTCACAACACGAGCTGACGACAGCCATGCAGCACCTGTCTTACAGTTCCCGAAGGCACTCCCGCGTCTCCGCAGGATTCTGTAGATGTCAAGAGTAGGTAAGGTTCTTCGCGTTGCATCGAATTAAACCACATGCTCCACCGCTTGTGCGGGCCCCCGTCAATTCATTTGAGTTTTAATCTTGCGACCGTACTCCCCAGGCGGTCTACTTAACGCGTTAGCTCCGAAAGCCACGGCTCAAGGCCACAACCTCCAAGTAGACATCGTTTACGGCGTGGACTACCAGGGTATCTAATCCTGTTTGCTCCCCACGCTTTCGCATCTGAGTGTCAGTATCTGTCCAGGGGGCCGCCTTCGCCACCGGTATTCCTTCAGATCTCTACGCATTTCACCGCTACACCTGAAATTCTACCCCCCTCTACAGTACTCTAGTTTGCCAGTTTCAAATGCAATTCCCAGGTTGAGCCCGGGGCTTTCACATCTGACTTAACAAACCACCTGCATGCGCTTTACGCCCAGTAATTCCGATTAACGCTCGCACCCTCCGTATTACCGCGGCTGCTGGCACGGAGTTAGCCGGTGCTTCTTCTGTAGGTAACGTCAAATGACAGTGCTATTAACACTACCACCTTCCTCCCTACTGAAAGTGCTTTACAACCCGAAGGCCTTCTTCACACACGCGGCATGGCTGCATCAGGCTTGCGCCCATTGTGCAATATTCCCCACTGCTGCCTCCCGTAGGAGTCTGGACCGTGTCTCAGTTCCAGTGTGGCTGATCATCCTCTCAGACCAGCTAGGGATCGTCGCCTTGGTGAGCCCTTACCTCACCAACTAGCTAATCCCACCTGGGCATATCCTGACGCGAGAGGCCCGAAGGTCCCCCTCTTTGGCCCCTGTTCATTATAAACAAGGGCATCATGCGGTATTAGCCATCGTTTCCAATGGTTATCCCCCACATCAGGGCAATTTCCCAGGCATTACTCACCCGTCCGCCGCTCGCCACCCGAGAAACAAGTTTCTCTGTGCTGCCGCTCGACTTGCATGTGTTAGGCCTGCCGCCAGCGTTCAATCTGAGCCATGATCAAACTCTTCAATTAAAAGTTTTTTGAAGCTTGCGCTTCGGCTCAATGAATACTGATAAGTTTCTAGTCCCTAGAAGCTAGTTCCTAGAAAACTTGAATTGACTGTGCTCGATACCGAAGTATCAAATTGGTCACTCAGTTCATTGATAAATCTTTTGGATTATCATCAACGAGTGCCCACACAGATTGATAGGTTTATATTGTTAAAGAGCTTGCTTTTTGAGAAGCTTTTCTCTCGAAGCGGAGGTGCATTCTAGCGAGTTAATTTGAAGAGTCAAACACTTTTTCAAATTTCTTTTTTTAGAAGCTTTACCCTCTTACTGCACTGCTGAAGCCTTGTGGCGTCTGCCGTGTCAGTGGATGCGCATTATAGGCAGAACGTTTCTACGTGCAACTCTTTTTTTGCAAATAAATTCCAAAACAAGCCTGCTCGCTGCTTTATTGAGCAAACCTCACTAAAGAGGGCTAAAAAACCCTCTATTAACTCTGTAATTGTGGCGATACTCGATCAGATAAATGCGTAAGCATCAGCAAACATGCGCTCTCTGATCGCTTTTTTCTGCTGAGTAAACTGCTCTCTTGCTGCTCCAGCCATTTCAAATCGACCCGCAATGTAGATATCAAATTCCTGTAAGGATTCAAAATCGCTAGTTACCGCTTGAAGGACATTACCCACTTTCCCTTGCCAGTAAGCATCAACATCTTCTATAACAGGGACAAAATGGACGTGCCGGTGTTTTGCGGCAATGTCGTTTAGCTCACTTTTTGCGTACAATTGCGACTCATCGCGCGCGCCCCAATAAAGGTAGATAGTGCTTTGACGGTTTTGTGCAATACAATGGTCTAATATCGAACGCACGTAACTAAAACCAGTCCCACCCGCAATCAGAAGAAGCGGACGCTCGCTCTCTTCTTTTAACCAAGCGTCTCCGTGCGGCGCGTCAATATCAATTGATGATCCTGTTACCAACGCGTTTTTCATCGCTTCGACCACTTCAAGTGCATAAGCATTATGTTCCGCTGCACCAATATGAAGTTCAAGTTCACCTTCATGACGGCATGGACTACTTGCGATCGAAAACGGACGCTTATCTTTCTCGCCCATGACCACCATTAAATATTGACCCGCCTTAAATGCCACTGGTGTTTCAGGATGAAGCAGGATTTGATAGGTATTACTCGCCAACGGCTTAATTGACTTAACTTTGCATTGAATGGTCATGATGTTCCTCTTGCTTACTCTTCAAAAGTAAGCACTAAATTACTTTCTGCGTAGGCTTGGCAAGGAAAAATCCAGCCTTGCTGCTGCTCTTTATTGGTTAGCATGGGTTCGAGGTGATAACTCACCTCACCCGAGAGTTTTCGGCACATGCACATTGCGCAAGCGCCGATTTGGCAACGATGCGGGAAGCGAATATTATTGTTGAGCGCCGCTTCCAACACCGTTTCACCTTCCAACACGATGAATGTGACGTTCATTGGCAGAAGGTGGACTTGATGGCTCATAGAATACCTAACTCGTGCCAAATCGCATCGATTTTAGCCACAAGTTGCGGATCTTTTTTAATCGGGCTGCCCCACTCTCGTACAACCTCTGGGGCAAATTTGTTGGTCGCATCCAGCCCCAATTTCGAGGAGCCAGAGCACTTAATTTGCGCCGTGTCTCTGAGTGGATCCATACGTGTGGTTACCGCCCAAATGATGTCGCGCCAATCTTGAACATTAACGTCATCATCACACAAGATAATAAACTTGATATCTGCATAGGGAACAAAGAAATCCCACAGATGTTTCAGCAACGTTTGAGACTGACCAGCTCGCTCTTTTTTCATCGACGCAATAACAAATTGATGGTTAGCACTAGGAGGAAGATAAAGGTCAACGATTTCTGGGTGCTGTTGTTTCAGCGCCAATAAGTCGCATTCAGCCATCGCGTGGCTTTCTCGCTCCAGTACTGGCGTTCGCGTGGCCAGTTCAGCCGGCCACTTTATCGTTGCATCCAGCCCCATTTTTGACCCCAGACCGACCACTGGCGAAGCAAAGTCGAGTGAATCAATCGGTGTGTTATCGATCATCAAGGTATCTCGCACAGGGTCCATATGTTCAGTCATCGCTTTGACGACCTCATTCCAATCGCGTGCGTTAACCGATTCGTCGCACACTATCACGAACTTGGTATACATAAACTGACGCAGGAAAGACCACACTCCCATCATCACCCGCTTAGCATGCCCCGGATACTGCTTTTTCATCGTCACCACGGCCATGCGATACGAGCAGCCTTCGGGCGGTAGATAGAAATCTTCAATCTCTGGAAACTGCTTTTGTAAGATCGGCACAAACACTTCATTGAGTGCCACACCGAGCACAGCAGGCTCATCGGGTGGACGCCCAGTGTAAGTGCTGTGATAGATAGGATCGCGACGCATGGTGATGTGCGTAATGGTAAAGACGTGATGCTGCTCTTTTTCGTTGTAGTAGCCCGTATGATCGCCGTATGGACCTTCATCGGCAAATTCATTCGGGTCAATGTAGCCTTCCAGAACAATTTCCGCACTGGCAGGCACTTCCAAGTCATTACTGATCGATTGGACCACTTCGGTTTTACTGCCACGCAACAGGCCCGCGAAAGCGTACTCTGATAGAGTGTCTGGTACTGGCGTCACCGCGCCAAGAATCGTCGCTGGATCAGCACCAAACGCCACCGACACAGGAAAAGGTTGGCCTGGGTTTGCCTCCATCCAATCACGCAGATCCAAGGCACCACCACGATGAGCAAGCCAGCGCATGATGATTTTGTTCTTAGCGATTTTCTGCTGCCGATAAATGCCCAGATTTTGCCGCTTTTTGTATGGACCTCGAGTGACAGTGAGCCCCCAAGTGAGTAAGGGCGCGACATCTTCAGCCCAGCAACTCATGACTGGGATCTTGTCTAGGTCAACCTCATCTCCCTGCCAAACTATCTCTTGGCACGGCGCTTTACGCAGCTTTTTGGCTGGCATATTGAGCACTTGCTTGAACAGTGGGATCTTACCAAGTGCATCTTTAAAGCCGCGCGGCGGTTCAGGCTCTTTGAGGTAAGCCAGCAATTTCCCAACTTCACGTAGCTCTTTTACCTCGCTTCGCCCCATGCCCATGGCGACACGCTCTGGCGTACCAAACAGATTGGTGAGCACAGGAACACGATAGCCAATCGGGTTTTCAAACAGCAGTGCAGGCCCCGCCGCACGCAGCGTGCGATCGCTGATTTCTGTCATTTCATAGGCGGGGTCGACAGGGTGGGTAATGCGCTTCAGTTGACCATGTCGTTCAAGATGGTCAAGAAATTCACGTAAATCCTTAAAACTCATAGGTCTTTTGCGTAAAGTGATTAAACTTGCCGCAGTATAACAAATCGTATTCCGCTGCGAGGTGATTTTATTACTCTTTTCGCCTTGGCTACTGCAACGCCTGTAAAATCAACCCACGCTTTATGCGGTTGTTGCCTGCTATCACCTCTTCCAGCCAACTTGAGTGTCCTTGTTTCGCTAGCTCTCTCGCCACTAAAGGCGCGTCGTCTGGCAGAGCCATTCTGGTAATCAAAAACTGTTTCACTTCAGCAGTTAAAGGGTTGGCTTTGGTGAGTAAGGTGATCGCCTGCGCTTTCAAGCTGGGATTTTGCGTTGAAGACATGATTTGCCGCCAAGAAAAGTCATCGCCCACCGAGGCGAGGCGCTCTAATTCATTCTGACTGACGTGATCCGCCTTCATACGCCATAAAAGATTGTACACTTCGGCTTCTTCACTGACTTGAGCAAGACGAACCACCACGGGAGAAGGGGGCAGCCAAGTGGTCAACGGCGTGGCGGTCAATTGCTTTACCAAACCGTCTAACGCCTCCGGTGATAAGCTATCCAACTCTCGGATCAACAGCGCTTCTCGCATTTGCACTACGGGTTGCGACCCCGTCAACCAAGTTTGCAACTGCAATTCACCGCGCTCGGCGGCGAGAATGAAATCCAATGTGGTTTGATCCTGTTTCCAACGTTTCAACAAGCGATTAGCAACAGCGGGATAATTGAAAGCAGGAACGGTAAACTCATAGCCATCACCTTTTTCAACCACTTGGTAGCTCGGGATCATTTTGATTTGAGATTCAACAAAAATCGCCATTCTGGGCGTTAAAATAACGTCTTGCTTCTCCAGTTTATCGAGCAAAAGAAAACGGGCGGCTTCTTGTTGGGGCAGAGCTAAACGCTCCAATGCGAACTTCAGTTCGTGGGTTTGATCTCGAGCGACATACTCTAGCAGTTCAGCGACTTTACTGTGAACTTGTTCGTCCTGAAGCCACTGCTGTGCGGTCTCTGTCTGCATTTCCTGAGCAGACACATGTACAGGACCGAAAAGAAGTGACGTACTCAGGAGTAGCGAAGACAACATTCCTTGTTGCATGTTAACCTCCCGATAACATTTTCATCCATTCTGAAGAGTTCTCGGTGGAATTGCAAACAAAAACGCCACTGCGGACAGTGGCGTTTTTATTGTCAACCAATTACTGGCGACGCATGGCGTCAAAGAACTCGTCGTTAGTTTTGGTCATCGCCAACTTGTCGATCAAGAATTCCATCGCGTCAGACTCGCCCATCGGATGAACAATCTTGCGCAGAATCCACATTTTCTGCAGTTCATCGCTCTTGGTCAGGAGTTCTTCACGACGAGTACCTGAGCGGTTGAAATCAATCGCAGGGAAGACTCGCTTCTCAGCAATCTTACGGTTAAGGTGCAGTTCCATGTTACCTGTACCTTTAAACTCTTCGTAGATCACTTCGTCCATCTTAGAACCCGTATCCACTAGCGCCGTTGCGATAATGGTCAGGCTACCGCCTTCTTCCACATTACGTGCCGCACCGAAGAAACGCTTAGGACGATGCAGCGCGTTCGCATCCACACCACCAGTGAGTACTTTACCCGAAGAAGGCACAACGGTGTTGTATGCACGCGCAAGACGAGTAATCGAATCCAGCAGAATCACTACATCTTTCTTGTGTTCCACCAAGCGTTTCGCTTTTTCGATGACCATCTCAGCCACTTGCACGTGACGAGAAGCTGGCTCATCAAACGTCGAAGCCACCACCTCGCCTTTTACTAGGCGCTGCATTTCGGTTACTTCTTCTGGACGCTCATCAATCAGCAGCACCATCAACACACATTCAGGGTGGTTGTAAGTAATGCTCTGTGCGATGTTTTGTAGCAGCATGGTTTTGCCCGCTTTTGGCGGTGCCACAATCAAACCACGCTGACCTTTACCAATCGGCGATGCCAAATCGAGAACACGAGCGGTGATATCTTCTGTCGAGCCATTACCGCGCTCCATCACCATACGCTCATTGGCGTGCAGAGGAGTTAAGTTTTCAAACAGGATTTTATTACGTGCGTTGTCTGGTCGATCATCGTTAACCGTGTTGACTTTCAGCAAGGCAAAATAACGTTCGCCATCTTTTGGTGGACGAATTTTGCCTGCGATCGAATCGCCCGTGCGCAAGTTAAAACGACGAATCTGGCTTGGTGATACATAAATATCATCCGGACCCGCCAAGTACGAACTGTCTGCACTACGTAGGAAACCAAATCCGTCTTGCAGAATTTCCAGAACCCCATCGCCAAAAATATCTTCGCCACTTTTTGCGTGTGCTTTTAGGATTGCGAAGATGATGTCTTGTTTACGTAAACGTGCCAGGTTTTCCAGACCTAAGCTTTCGCCAAGCTTAACCAGGTCGGATACCGGGATGTTTTTCAATTCGGTAAGATTCATGGTGGTGGATTCTTGTTTAGTCAAAATAAGATCTATTTTCTAGTTAAGATGGATTTGGTCTCAGGATCGACCAAGAAGAGAAAGTTGTTTAATTAACGTGCGATAAATTAGCACTAAAAATAATCCTAGTCCAGAGTTTGAAAAAAACAAAACCGTGCATTTGAGATTCTGCACGGTTTCGTTTCTAACCACTTATGGATTATAGGTTTGCATCCAAGAACTCTTTCAATTGAGTTTTCGATAGCGCACCCACTTTTGTCGCTGCCACGCTGCCGTCTTTGAACAACAGCAGGGTTGGAATACCGCGAATGCCGAATTTAGGTGGTGTGCCTGCATTATGGTCGATATTTAGTTTACCGATAGTGAGTTTGCCTTCGTACTCTTCAGCAACTTCGTCCAGAATCGGCGCAATCATCTTACAAGGACCACACCATTCTGCCCAAAAGTCTACCAGTACCGGGCCTGCAGCCTTAAGAACGTCATTTTCAAAACCTTCGTCAGTCAGCTGCAAAATCTTATCACTCATCTTCCACTCCAATGTGTTTTTTTGAAACTGGTTGGGTGATAACCAGTAATTTGATGGTCTATTGGAATGTATTTGCTTTCTTAATGCAAGCTTTAGCTGATATTCTATAGCGATGAAAAAGACGCATATCACAGAGCAAAAGTTCGCCGACTTCGGGTTGCATCCGCAAGTTATTGAAGGATTGGACAAAAAAGGGTTTGAGTTTTGTACCCCGATCCAAGCCTTGGCGCTGCCGGTACTGCTCTCCGGCCAAGACATCGCAGGCCAGGCCCAAACTGGGACTGGTAAAACGCTCGCGTTTCTTACTGCTACCTTTAACCATCTCCTGACTACGCCAGCACATGAAGGCCGTCAGCCAACCCAGCCGCGTGCGATTATCATGGCGCCAACGCGTGAACTGGCTATCCAGATTTACAACGATGCCGAACCTTTGATCGCCAGCACAGGGATCAAAGCGGCACTAGCTTACGGCGGCGAAAGCTACGATAAGCAACTCGCAAAACTGCAAGACGGCGTGGATGTGTTGATCGGCACGACAGGCCGTATTATTGACTTCTACAAACAGCGCGTATTCGGCTTAAACAACATTCAAGCCGTGGTGTTGGATGAAGCAGATCGCATGTTCGATCTTGGCTTTATTAAAGACATCCGTTTCTTGTTCCGCCGTATGCCAGCACCACAAGAACGTTTGAACATGTTGTTCTCTGCGACACTCTCTTACCGCGTGCAAGAGCTGGCATTTGAGCACATGCACAATCCTGCGCATGTGGTGGTGGAACCGGCACAAAAAACAGGTCATCGCATTCAAGAAGAGCTGTTCTATCCTTCTAATGAAGACAAAATGGCCCTGCTACAAACGCTGATTGAAGAAGAATGGCCAGATCGTGCGATCGTCTTTGCCAACACCAAGCATCGCTGTGAATCGATTTGGGCTCATCTGGCGGGCGACAACCACCGTGTTGGCCTACTGACTGGTGATGTACCACAGAAGAAACGCGAAAAAATTCTTGAGCAATTTACCCAAGGCGCGGTAGACATTCTGGTCGCCACCGATGTCGCGGCACGTG
Organism: Vibrio navarrensis; assembly: GCF_015767675.1. Classification (NCBI taxonomy): domain Bacteria; kingdom Pseudomonadati; phylum Pseudomonadota; class Gammaproteobacteria; order Vibrionales; family Vibrionaceae; genus Vibrio; species Vibrio navarrensis. The sequence goes on from NZ_CP065217.1 coordinate 3,439,990, forward strand.
GCTTACACATCCCACAAGTCACGCACGTGTTTAACTACGATCTGCCTGACGATTGCGAAGACTACGTTCACCGTATTGGCCGTACAGGCCGTGCTGGCGAGAGTGGTCATTCGATTAGCTTTGCTTGTGAAGAGTACGCGATTAACCTGCCAGCGATTGAAGAGTACATTGAACACGCGATACCGGTTTCTGAATATGACCACGACGCGCTGATCAAAGATCTCCCAGCGCCCGTTCGCACCCCATCAGCGCGTTCGCAACAGCGCCGAACCAACACCAGCGGCGCACGTTCTGGAGACAGAAAGTCAAACAACCGCCGTCCGCGCGGACCTCGCCAACCAAGGGAAGCCTAAACCGTTTATGAGCCAGACAGGAACATCACCGCTCTATGCCGCCATCGACCTCGGGTCGAACAGTTTTCATATGCTCGTTGTGCGTCATATCGATGGCAGCGTTCAGACTATGGCCAAAATCAAGCGCAAAGTTCGCCTTGCTGCGGGCCTAGATGAACACCATGCGCTCAGCATGGAAGCGATGCAGCGTGGATGGGACTGCCTGAGCCTGTTTGCAGAAAGGCTGCAAGATATTCCGGCAGAGAACATTCGCATTGTCGGCACAGCGACCCTGCGAACGGCAACCAATGTGGATCTCTTCTTACAAAAGGCTAACCAGATCCTCGGCCATCCGATTGAAGTGATCAGCGGCGAAGAAGAAGCAGCGACGATCTACAAAGGCGTCGCGCACACCTCTGGCGGCAGTGGTCGCCGCCTAGTGGTGGACATCGGTGGCGCAAGTACCGAGCTGATTATTGGCGAAGGCTTTGAAGCCAAAGCGCTAACTAGTCTGCGCATGGGTTGCGTGACGTGGTTGGAAAACTTCTTTAAAGACCGCCAGCTCAATGCGCGCAACTTTGACAACGCCATTGAAGGTGCAAAACAAATCCTCAAACCGGTGCTTGCGCAGTACAAAGAGCTGGGCTGGGATGTGTGTGTCGGCGCGTCCGGCACTGTCCAAGCGCTACAAGAGATCATGTTGGCGCAGGGCATGGACGAAGTGATTACTCACGCCAAGCTCAAGCGTCTACAAAAGCAAGCCATGCTCGCCGACCATCTCGAAGAGCTGGAAATTGAAGGGCTCACTTTAGAACGTGCTTTAGTCTTTCCTAGCGGTTTATCGATTCTAATTGCGGTTTTTGAACTGCTAGAGATCGATGCCATGACACTGGCTGGCGGCGCGCTGCGTGAAGGGCTCGCCTACGAAATGATGGAAGAGCTCCGTCAAGACGACATCCGCTCTCGCACCATTGCCAGCATACAAACTCGCTATCAACTCGACAGTCAATATGGTCAACAAGTAGCGTCTCTCGCTCTGCGCTTGCTAGAACAAGCTGGCGGCGAGGAGTGGATAGCCGAGCCTCAAGGCAAAGTGTTGCTAGAAACCACCGCGAAGTTGCACGAAATCGGTTTGACCATCGATTACAAGAAAGGCGGTGAGCACAGCGCTTACTTGCTGCAGCACCTTGATTTGCCGGGTTTTACTCGCGCACAGAAATTCTTTATCGGTGAACTAGCAAGACGCTATCGAGATCAGCTTACGTCACTCCCTGAACAGCATGCCCTATCCGGCAACAGCGCCAAACGCGTGCTGCGCTTGCTGCGCCTCGCGGTGTTGCTGTCGCATCGTCGCCGTCCTGAGCTGGAACCTCAAATCACACTCATCGCCGAAAACGACAAACTCACGCTGCAAATCAGCGCTGGCTGGTTAGCGCAAAACCCGCTGACGGCAGCAGAACTGGAAACCGAAGCCAATCGCCAGACTGACATCGGTTGGCCAATGGTGATTGAAGCGAACTAATGCTTTGAATCGACATTGAACAGCAAAAAGCCCAAGTTGTTATCACTTGGGCTTTTTCTTTGCACTTGACTCTTTCTCTTAGCGCGAGCTTTGCGCCAAAGTAAATTGCGGATTCACCGCCGTGAGTTTCTTGGTCAAATAGTTGAGTAGCACGCCATACATGGGCACAAAGAGTCCCAAACTGATCACCAATTTAAAACCGTAATCCACCAGCGCGATTTCCGTCCAGTGCTCCGCCATAAACGGATCGGGGCTTTGGTAAAAAGCAATGGCAAAAAAGGCGATGGTATCGAGCGCGTTACCAAACAAAGTGGAACAAGTTGGCGCAACCCACCACTGCTTCATTTGACGCAGACGGTTAAACACATGCACATCCATGATCTGTCCAAGCAGGTAAGCCATAAAGCTGGCGATAGCGATACGCGCCACAAACAGATTAAACTCACTCAGATGGGAAAAGCCTTGAAACTGCCCCTCAAAAAACAGCACCGAAAGCACGTAAGAGACCGCCAGTGCAGGCAACATCACTAAGAAAATGATTCTTCTTGCCAAAGCTGCGCCAAACACACGTACCGTAAGATCGGTTGCAAGGAAGATAAATGGGAACGTAAAAGCGCCCCAAGTGGTGTGTAAACCAAAGACGGTAAAGGGCAATTGCACCAAATAGTTACTGGAAGCAATGATGATTAAATGGAATAAAACCAGATAGATAAGGGCGTTGCGCTGCTGCGCAGGGGTAAAGTGACTCATGCGATACCTTTTTAGTTTGGTTTGGGGGCGAGGGAACCCAAATCGAATGCATCAGAAAACTGACACGATTCTTACCAACAATGTTATAGAAAATAGGAAACTGGCCGCTAATGCAGCGGCGGGCGATTATACCTTAATCAGTTTTTCACACAAGCCACGAAAAACAGGCAATCGTTTAAGCGCGATAAATTTTCCGGCATCCATAAAAAAGGGGGTTTCATGTGAAACATCCTATTCAAAAATAAGCCTTTTCTTTTATCTGCGCTTTTATCTGCGCATGAAGGAGATGCAACTAAAATTGTTGGCGAAACAGTTGCGCCAGAAAATCCATCTCCTCACGGCTCTCTGCAACGCTTAAGGATTCAAACCACACCGCTTCACTGTAATGCTCAGCTTTCAGAAACAAGTGCCGCCCTTCAAAGTCAATCAGCCAGCTATGGATGTCACCGTCCCACTGCGTCTCCAATACTTGAGCCGAAAGTAATTTGACTAAACGTTCGCCCAGTTGAGGAAACGTATCAAGATTAAAGCTCGGCGTGGTGATCAGCAAACGCCCCTCTTCGGCCAGATAATCGGCTAATCCAAATTCCTTGTGCGTCTCAACCATAATTCGTGATGTGCTCCTGAATTAAATCTAAAAACGGATCGGCGTATTTTTCCAACTTGCGCTGCCCCACCCCACTCACCGCCAACATTTCGCCATACGAGGTCGGCAATATTTCGGCCATATCGATCAAGGTCGCATCACTGAACACCACGTAAGGAGGCAGGCCTTCTTCATCGGCGATCGATTTACGCAGTTTGCGCAGTTTGGCGAACAGTTTCTTATCGTAATGTTTGTTGGAGAGCTTATCGGCTTTGGCGCTGCGCACGGTGGTATCCAAACGCGGCACCGCCAACTCAAGCGCAACATCCCCGCGTAGCAACGGACGCGCCTCTTCCGTCAGTTGTAGCGTCGAGTTGCGAGTGATGTTTTGCAGCAGCAGCCCTTTGTGGATCAACTGACGAAAAATACTGACCCAATAATCATGACTGTGATCGCGCCCAAGGCCATAGGTGGTGATTTTGTCGTGGCCATTTTCTCGAATGCGGATGTTTTGCATCCCGCGCAGCACTTCCACCACATAACCCATACCGAAGCTTTGGTTAACGCGGTACACACAGGAAAGTGCTTTGCGCGCCTCTTCGGTGGCATCAAAATGTTTCGGTGGATCAAGGCAAATGTCGCAGTTGCCGCACGGCTTGTCGCGATACTCACCAAAGTAGTTAAGCAGTACCTGACGACGGCACGTCTGCGCTTCGGCAAACGCACTCATGGCATTCAGCTTGTGGCTCTCCACCTGCTTTTGTGGCCCGTCATCTTTCTCATCCAACATGCGCCGCAGCCAAGTAATGTCGGCCGGATCGTAGAGCATCATCGCTTCGGCTGGCAGGCCATCACGTCCTGCTCGCCCAGTTTCCTGATAGTAGGATTCAATGTTGCGCGGGATGTCAAAATGGACCACAAACCGCACGTTGGGCTTGTTGATCCCCATACCAAACGCGACCGTGGCTACGACGATCTGAATATCATCACGCTGAAACGCTTCTTGGACATAGGCACGCTCATCGGCGTCCATACCGGCGTGATAACCCGCCGCACGGATATGGTTGTTGCACAGCTTCTCGGTCAGCATCTCCACTTTTTTACGGCTGCCACAGTAGATAATGCCGCAGTTGCCTTTTTGCGTTTCCAAATAGCGGATCACTTGCGAAACGGGTTTGTGTTTTTCGACCAAATCGTAGCGAATGTTGGGGCGGTCAAAGCTACCCAGATAAACGTGCGGTTGCTTAAGGTGCAAACGGCTAAGAATATCACTGCGCGTAGCGTCATCGGCGGTGGCAGTGAGCGCCATAAACGGCACTTGGGCAAAGCGTTGCTTTAACTGGCCAAGCGCCGCGTATTCCGGACGAAAGTCATGCCCCCACTGGGAAATACAGTGCGCCTCATCCACCGCAATCATCGCCAACGGCAAATTTTCCAGCCGTTCCATAAAATCGCGCATCAGCACCCGTTCCGGTGAGGTATACACCAGCTTCAACTCGCCAGCGTGCATGCGGTTATACACGCTGAGCAAATCCTCGCGTGTCATGGTTGAGTTAACGCACTCTGCCGCCACGCCGTTGGCTTTGAGTTGATCCACTTGGTCTTTCATCAGTGAGATCAGCGGGGAAATCACTAAAGTGATGCCCGGCAGCACCAACGCTGGGATCTGGTAACAGAGCGATTTACCGCCACCGGTCGGCATGATCACGAGGCTATCTTGCCCGTTGAGCGCGGCGTCAATCACCTGCTGCTGGCCGACACGGAAGGTCTGATAGCCAAACACCGCTTGCAAGACACTTTGCGGCGTCGTTGGCAATTCGGCAGGGTCAGCAAGCAGCGTGGAAGTCATGGATATACTCAGTTAGTTTTGCAAAGAGGTGCACGTCCAGCACAAGGCTGGGAGCGTTAATGAGGGCATATTGTAAAGGGGTTTGATGGTGAATAAAACCGCAAAATACTAGGTGATTGCTTAGCCCGCTCGTATACTGGCCCATCCTTTGAAACAACGACAGTGAAGGCGAAATGACAATAGAAGAACAACAACGCGTACGCCAAGGTGTGCTTCTGGCCATCGGCGCTTATACCATGTGGGGCATTGCACCCATCTATTTCAAATCGATCTCGTCCGTTTCGGCGCTGGAGATCCTCAGTCACCGCGTGGTTTGGTCTTTCTTCTTATTGGCTGCCTTACTGCATTTTGGGCGCAACTGGCGTGCCGTCAGCGCCGTGATCACCAATAAAAGCAAAATGCTTTATCTGGTTTCAACCGCTATTTTGGTCGGGGTCAACTGGCTGATTTTCATCTGGGCGGTCAATGCCAACCACATGCTTGACGCAAGCTTGGGCTATTACATCAACCCGCTTTTCAACGTCTTGCTCGGGATGATTTTTCTCGGTGAGCGGCTGCGCAAATTGCAGTGGTTCGCTGTCGCGCTTGCTGCCTGCGGGGTACTGGTGCAGTTGGTGATGTTTGGCTCTGTGCCTATCGTCGCCATAGCGCTCGCCATGAGTTTCGGCGTGTATGGCCTACTGCGTAAAAAAGTCAGCGTTGACGCGCAAACGGGCTTGTTTATCGAAACCTTGGTCATGCTGCCAGCAGCGGCCATCTATTTGCTGTTTATTGCCTCTACCTCGACGTCAAACCTACTGGACAACCCAGCCAGTCTGAACATCCTCTTGGTCGCGGCAGGCGTAGTCACCACCTTACCCCTACTCTGCTTTACCGGTGCGGCAACGCGACTCAAGCTCTCTACTTTGGGGTTTTTCCAATACATTGGCCCAAGCTTGATGTTTTTGCTCGCCGTACTGATTTATGGCGAAGCATTTACCTCCGACAAAGCCATCACCTTCGCCTTTATCTGGGGAGCGTTGCTGCTCTTTAGCTTTGATGGGCTGCGCAACAACCGTAACGTTAGGCGTGCTGCCACCGCGCAGTGATCGTTTTTTACAAGACAAGCCCCTAATTCGTCGATAAGCTTGGTCGCAAACTGACCAAGCTTTTTTTTCAATTGATGGAACAGATCCACTACATTCCGACTCATCATGAGCAACTCAGCCTGATCGATGCGAAATATCAGAAGTTTGCCTTCTCGCGGCATTACCATCTGGATTTCCATATCGGGCTGATTACCCATGGCGAGCAGAAATTCCAGCATCAAGGTTCTCACCATCACGTCGGCCACGGTCAAATCGTGATCATGCCACCGGATGAGCTGCACGATGGGGAAGCCAAACTAGAGAGCGGCTATCAAGTCAATGTGTTTGCGATCGAGCCACACCTGTTAAGTGATCTCGCCGATCTTAAGCAAAACGGTCAAATTATCGGCTTTAATCAGTTGATCATCTCCGATCCTGCGATTTTCTTACAATTACGCAACCTACATAGCTTGCTGCGTGAAGAAAAGCTCAGTGTGCTAACCAAAGATTGCCTTCCTTTTGAAGGGTTTAACTCGCTTTTTGATCGTTATGGATCGTTGAGCAGGCAAAAAGTGGTACCGCTTGGCCAGAAATCGATGAGCAGTTTAAAAGAGTATTTGATGACGCATCTTGACCAAGCGGTGCGTTTAGACACACTCGCCGCGCTTTGTCAGCTCTCTCCGACGCAATTCCAGCGCCAATTTAAGGCGCAAATGGGCATTACTCCCTATGCGTGGTTTAGCCGCCTGCGTTTGGAGCAGGCGATGAAACTGCTGCACGCCGGGTACTCGGCCACCGATGTTGCTCATCAAATTGGCTATTACGATCAAGCGCATTTCACTAAAGCTTTCAAACACACCTATGGCGTAACTCCAGCGCAAATTTCTCGCTAAGCTGTCGATAATTTACAAGCGCGCGGCTGCTGCGTCAGAGACAATCCGTCTCACGATGTATTGATTGAGATCTTTTATGAATGAACTAACCGTATTACTCACCTTAGCCAGTGTGCACTTTGTCGCTTTAATGAGCCCAGGGCCGGATGTCGCCTTGGTGGTACAAAACGCTTCCCGTTACGGCCGTCAAACCGGGCTGTTTATTGCTTTGGGTCTGTCGGTTGGCATCTTGCTGCATTCGCTGCTGAGCCTGACCGGGGTCAGCTATCTGGTCCACCAGCAGCCTTTGCTTTATACCCTGTTGCAGCTCTTGGGCGGCAGCTATCTGCTCTATCTCGGTATCGGCGCACTGCGCGCAGTGCTAAGCCACAAAGCGGCTTGCAACGGCGAACCCACACGCGCCGCAGCAACATTGCAGCTCAATAACCAACGCCAAGCTTTTCTCAAAGGCTTTGCCACCAATATCCTCAATCCTAAAGCGCTGGTGTTTTTTGTCAGCTTACTCTCCAGCTTGATCCCCAGCAGCATGTCGCTCAGCGGCAAAGCGATGGCGATCGGTATCTTGTTCAGCCTGTCTTTGGCTTGGTTTACCAGTCTCGCTTGGGCACTTTCGGGTTCGCGGGTACAAAAACATTTGCAGCAAGCAAGCGTCTATATCGATGGAATTTGTGGCGTGCTGTTCTGCTTAATCGGCAGCGGAATCTTGTACCGCAGCGTCTCAAGTTGGTTAACGCACAGTTTGGCATAGCGTTTTGCTCGCTCACTTGTAAGAGATCTCTCACAAGTGAGTAAGCCAACGTCGAAAGCTGCGTGCGACAAGGTAATAAAAGTCAAGATAACTCATTGATAATTAATTATTTGCGCAATTATTATTCAATCAATAAAACCATAAAAACGCCAAAACACGCCTTGTTGCCAGAGTGAATCACGCTAATATGGACCCTGTCGGAAGGATGCTGACACGGAACAGGAAATCACCAAGGATTCGGTGGTCTTCAGGAAGGAGACACGGTTACTCAGGATGAGCAATCGGCACGGACAGCAAACTGGACATTGAACGGACGCAAGCGTAACTAGGATGGTTACGACTAAGGATGGCAATGGACACCTCTGGAAGAGGAAGGACTTTACATCAGGATGATGTCAGGGACACCGCTCAGGGAACAAGTGATGGATACCAACGAGGATTGTTGGTCGACCAGGATAGGGTCAAGGACACCGCTAGGATGGCGACGTAAGGACTAAGCTGACGGATTCGGCATACTATCAAGGATTTGATGCAGGGAGCACTTTCGTAGCTGGATTGCTGCAAGTAAGACTATAACCCCGGTGGGCATACGCTCCCGGGGTTTTTCTTTGCTTGCCATGTTAATCCAATTCATTCATAAAAAAACGGCGCGTTTTGCGCCGTTTGTCATTGAAGCCAATTGATGGGCAATCACATTTTTTCCAGTTTCGCGTAAGCGGTCACTAACCACTTGATCCCTTCACCATTAAAAGCGACTTGTACTCGGCCTTGCGCGCCACTGCCTTCGAAGTTGATGATAGTGCCTTCGCCAAACTTAGGATGACGCACGCGCGAGCCGAGTGAGAATCCGGTTTCGTTGAAGTTGTCCTTCACCGCCGCTTGGCTAAAACGGCCACTGCTGGCCGGACGGCTCACTTGCGCTTTCATGCGCACTTCATCTAAGCAAGTTTCCGGGAGCTCACGAATAAAGCGTGACGGTTTGTGATACTTATCTTGGCCGTATAAGCGGCGCATTTCGGCGTAGGTGATGTAGAGTTTTTGCATCGCACGCGTCATACCGACGTAGCACAAACGCCGCTCCTCTTCCAAACGCCCGGCTTCTTCGGCAGACATTTGACTGGGGAACATGCCCTCTTCCACCCCGACCATAAACACCAGCGGGAACTCCAATCCTTTGGCGCTGTGCAGGGTCATCAGTTGTACCGCGTCTTCAAAATCGTCCGCTTGGCCTTCCCCCGCTTCTAACGCTGCGTGGGTAAGAAAGGCGGTCAGCAGACTCATCTCTTGTGCTTCTTCCGGCTTTTCAAACTGACGCGTCGCTGTCACCAGCTCTTCCAAGTTCTCAATACGCGCTTTGGATTTTTCGCCTTTTTCCTGCTCATACATGCTGTACAGACCCGACGATTTGATTACATGGTCAGTTTGCACGTGCAGCGGCATCTCAAAGCTGTCATCTTCCAAGGCATTAATCAGCTCGATGAAACGCCCCAAAGCGGTTGCGGCGCGACCAGTGAGCACTCGCTCTTCAATCAGGCCGATACTCGCTTCCCACAGGGTACAACCGCGATCACGCGCCGCGAAGCGCACCGTTTCCAGCGTTTTATCCCCCAAGCCGCGGGTCGGGGTGTTGACCACCCGCTCAAACGCTGCGTCGTCATTACGATTGGCAATTAAACGCAAGTAGCTCAGGGCATCTTTGATCTCTTGGCGTTCGAAGAAGCGCATGCCGCCGTAAATGCGATATGGCAGACCCGCTTGAATCAACGCCTCTTCCAGCACCCGCGACTGGGCGTTATTGCGATACAGCATCGCCGCATCGTTGAGCGCACCGCCTTTGTCTTGCCACTCTTTGATTTTGCTCACCGCAAAACGCGCTTCGTCCAGCTCGTTGTATGCAGAATAGATCGAGATGGGTTCGCCTTGCACGCCATCGGTCCACAGCTTTTTGCCCAATCGCTCGGTGTTATTGGCAATCAGTGCGTTCGACGCGTCGAGAATGGTTTTAGTCGAACGGTAGTTTTGCTCAAGGCGGATGGTGTTAACACTTGGAAATTCGAGCGTGAACTTCTCAATATTCTCCACTTTTGCCCCGCGCCAACCGTAGATAGATTGATCGTCGTCACCCACGATCATCACATGGCACTCAGGCCCGGCCATCATGCGCAGCCAAGCGTATTGAATGTTGTTGGTATCTTGAAACTCGTCGACCAAAATGTGCTTAAAGCGCGCTTGGTAATGTTCACGAATGTGTTTTTTCTCACGCAGTAGCTCGTGGGCGCGCAGCAAAATTTCCGCAAAGTCGACCAAACCCGCACGGTCGCACGCTTCTTGATAAGTGGCATAAAGCTGCAAATAGGTTTTGGTCACCGGATCATGGTAAGCATCGATGTGCGCTGCACGTAGCCCTTCATCTTTCTTGCCGTTGATCCACCAAGCCACCTGACGCGCTGGCCACTGCTTCTCATCTAAGTTTTGCGCTTTGATCAGTCGCTTTAGCAAACGCTGCTGGTCGTCACTATCGATGATCTGGAAATCTTCCGGCAACTTGGCATCGAGATAGTGGGCACGCAAGATGCGATGACAGATACCGTGAAAGGTGCCGTTCCACATACCCGAGGCACTGCCCATCATCAACTCTTCAATACGGCCGCGCATTTCCGCCGCCGCTTTGTTGGTGAAGGTGACTGACATGATCGAAAACGGCGACGCTTGCTCCACCGACATCAACCAAGCGATGCGGTGCACCAGAACGCGGGTTTTGCCACTGCCGGCACCTGCGAGGACAAGTAGATTTTCAAGTGGCGCGGCAACGGCTTCACGCTGTTTGTCGTTCAGGCCATCGAGTAAAAGTGAAGGATCCATCATGATAAGAGCTACTGGTTATTTATACAGAAACGCCGATTATAACCTAACCAGTTTGCCATTTCAGACAAAATTCACTTTTGAGCAAGCCAAAGCTTATGTCTATTTTTTCAGATAGTTAGTATGTTTTTTCTGGATCTTTTAAAAAATAGTATTTTTTCCTGAAAGTTTTTTCACCACGTCGCTGTCCTTTTAACCATGCAAGTCATGGCAAGCGTCAGGCTTGTGTCACTAAGTACAATAATCAGTCTAAGGAACACATCATGAAAAATTCAAATCTCGCCGTTACTGCCGTTGTCACTGGTTTGCTCGCAATGGGAGGATCGCTTCTGACCGCCGCGCCAGCAATGGCAGCGGAAAAAGAGAAATGCTACGGCGTGGCCAAAGCAGGCAAAAATGACTGCGCGACTAAATCCAGCTCGTGTGCTGGCACCGCAAAACAAGATAACCAGAAAGATGCGTTTGTCGTATTGCCAAAAGGCCTGTGTGACAAACTTGCTGGCGGCAGCACTAAAGCCTCTTAATCCAAACGCACCTCATTAGAAAGGAGCTCGGCACTCAACCCCAGCTCCTCTTTCCCCTAGCAAGCAAATGGAGCAGACAATGGCAAATACTTACCATGACGATGTTGGGGTGGGTTTGCGGCTTGCGCATCTTGACTATTTTTACCAGCAACGACCGCCGCTTTCTTGGCTGGAGATACACAGCGAGAATTACTTTCACCCACACACGCTAGAGCGGAAAAAACTCAACCAACTGGCCAACGATTATCAACTGGGCTGTCATGGAATCGGTTTATCTCTCGGCTCGGTGGATGGCATCGACTCCTCGCATCTACAACGTTTGAAAGCCTTGGTGGATGATTTACAACCGCGCTTTGTTTCTGACCATCTCAGTTGGAGCGAACACGGCGGGCACTATTTTAATGATCTGCTGCCACTGCCTTACACTGAAGAAGCTCTCGAGGTGTTTTGCCGCAATGTGCTAAGGGTTCAGGAGTATCTTGGGCGCGCCATCTTGGTGGAGAATCCGTCCAGTTACGTTCGCTATCAGCACTCGACCATCAGCGAGTGGCAATTTCTCGCCGAAGTGCAGCGCCGTACCGACTGTCGTTTACTGCTCGATCTCAATAACGTGTATGTTTCGGCGTACAACCACGGGTTCGACTGCCAAGAATATCTCGCCGCGCTTCCGGCCGATTGTGTCGACGAAATTCATTTGGCTGGCTTTACCATCAAGTCGCTACCACAAGGCGAAATATGGATAGATACCCACAGCCAACCCGTTTCACCGGCTGTCTGGCAACTTTATCAAGCGTGGATTGCCAAGCATGGTCGACGCCACACCTTAATTGAGTGGGATCTCGATTTGCCCGCGCCCGACGTGCTGCTAGGCGAAGCGCGCAAAGCAAGCGACCTGCTCTTTCAGTCATGCCTTGCAAAGGAGGCATCATGAGACTGGCCGACTTACAGCAACGTTTCGCCCGCGCTCTACACTATCAAGCATCAGGGGAGACGTGTGACATCGTCAGCGATCAGTTCACTGCCGATGAGCGGATGCAGATCTATCGCAACAACTTCGTCATCGGTTTAAGCGAGTTGCTGGAACTGAGCTACCCGAAAACCCGCTTGTTGCTCGGCGAAGCCTGCTTTGCCCAAATTGCGCGGCAACATGTACTGCGCGTGCCCTTAACCCAAGCCGATGTGTCGAACTATGGCGAAGGGTTCGAGTCAACCTTAGCGCAATTTCCACAGGTGATTGAACAGGTCCCTTACTGCCGTGAGTTTGCCCGTTTTGAATGGACCATCGAACTTTGCCAGTTGCAATGGCAAGAGGCGCGAAAACCTTCGCAGGCACAACCTTTAGACGCGCTCGCGCAGATTGATCCTGCGCGCCATGGCGAGGTGCGTTTTCATCTGGCCGTTGGTGCCGCTTGTTTTGCCGCCGATTACGCGCTGTTCTCGCTGCACCAAGCGATTCACGAGCAGTGCTTTGACGATTTGCACATCGAGCAAGCGCAAGCTGGCGTCATTCAGGTATTTGCAGATCGCTCCTATCAGTGCATGCCGTTAACACCCGCCGCGTTTGCGCTGCTCACGCAATTACAGCAAAAAGCGTTAGCAGCGATAGATGCCGAGTTACTGGCCGAGTTAAACGCCTTGGTTGAACTTGGCGTCATCAGCCATTTTTCACTGCCATAAAGAAAAAGGAAAAGTTATGAGTTCGAAGTTAGCTGGCCTGCTTGCCCGCTACGATAGCGCCACAGCTGCGATGCAAACCGCTTTGCTGCCGTTTTTGTTGCTGGGGCTACGCCTTAGCGTTGCTTGGGTATTTTTCCGCTCCGGTCTAAGCAAAATCGCCAACTGGGACAGCACACTTTACCTCTTTGAATTGGAATATCAGGTGCCGCTGATTCACTGGCAATTGGCCGCTTATCTCGCCACAGCAGGAGAACTGTTGCTGCCTGTCTTACTTGCCGTTGGCTTGTTGACGCGAGTCGTAGCGAGTGCGCTGTTTGTCATCAACGCAGTGGCGGTGCTCTCTTATCCACTGCTGTGGGAACAAGGGTTTTATGACCACCAGCTATGGGGGTTGATGATTTTAGTGTTGATGATTTGGGGCGCTGGCCCCTTCTCCGCCGATCAACTGGTGCGGCGCACGCTGACTCATTAACATAACCAGTGAATAAAAAAATCCCCGCTACAAACTGGCGGGGATTTTTTTATCAAAACGACTTGTTGTTCAGGTAGGAAAGCAGCTCATCGGCGGAGATGCCTTGTTTGGCTAGCTCTTTCGCCATCGTTTCTACCTGCTCTCCTTTACGAGATTCGATAACCTTTTGAAACTGATAGACGATGTCTCTGAGAACAGGCAGAGGAACTTGTTTCGCCGCACTGCGAATTCGCTCTTCGCTTTGATTGCCTAGCTCATTGAGTAATTTGCCAAACATGATTTTCTCTGGAGACTCTTCCATCTGTTCAAGAATACGAGCCATTTCATAAGTGGTTAACGACATTACCTGTAAATTCCGTTAAGTGTCGGGGAAAATGTGAACGACAAATATACACGGGTTCGAATAGCAGTAAAACTCTATTTTTGCCCGTCAGCTCAAGCAGCTGCTGCTTGTGTATGCCAACTTTTACCTACTTTTGAAAAGAGAATAAACAGTGCAGGCAATAACAACCACATTTGCAGCGCAATCATATTAGACGCCTCTAACTCAAAACGCTGCATGGTACCTACTAAAAATCCTGAGCCACTCATCTGGAACAGACCCAATAGCGCGGCCGCGGTTCCCGCCTTGTCACCAAACGGCTCCAGCGCTTTACCAGCCGCAGCGCCTAAGATCCAAGCGAACCCGACCGAAGAGAGGAAGATTGGTAGCATGAAGGCGAAGGGTGTGCCACTACTCGCCATCAGCACCATGACAAAGCCAGCCAGACCGAGTGTCATTACACCGACCACTAGGGTGTTGTGCGTGCCCCATTTATCCATAAATTTCGGTGCCAGCAAACACGCGGCAATGTTAATCACGGCATTCACACCAAACCAGAAAGTAAACTGGTTCATGCTCAGGCCCATGCCTTCCATCAACACCACTGGCGCTGACGTCACATAAGCCAAAATCACCGCCATCGCCAACAAACACAAGGTGGCATGGAAAACAAACGACGGTGTACGCAGCACCGCCCAGTAACGGCTCAATTTAAACACCGCTTGTTTTTCCGTAGCAGGGTTGGTTTCACGCATGTTGAAAAACATCATGGTGCCCACCACCAGCGCGAAACCAGCCATAAAACTGAAGTTAGCACGCCAGCCAAATTGCTGAGTGAGCCAACTGCCGAGAATGGGCGCAAGCGCCGGAATAAAACAGATCGCGCCATTGAGGTAGCTGATCATTTTGCCGCTTTTTTGCGGACCAAAGATATCGCGAACTGTCGCAAAGGCTGCTACCGATGTTGCACACGCACCTAAGCCTTGTAGCAAACGAGATACCAACATCCACTCGATATTTTGCGCGCTCCACGCCAATAAAGCGCTCAACGCGTAGATGGTGATACCTCCCAATGCAACAGTTCGCCGTCCGAGTTTATCTGCCAGCGGGCCAGCGAATAACTGTCCGACCCCCATAGCAAACAAAAACCAGGTAATGGTGTCTTGCGCCAGTGCATGCTCTACGGAAAAGGCATTGGAAATAAGCGGTAAAGCGGGCAGATAGATATCAATGGCCAAGGGGCTAAACAGCACCAACAAGGTCAACAATGCCATCTGCATCTTCGTAGTTTGACTCTGCACAGACACAAAACACTCCAAATTGAACAAGAACTTTTGCTGAAGTTTATCCACATCGTGATATGAATAGAAATGATATATAATCATCGCTGATATTCTCATAAGGAAACTCTAGAATGAATATTGAGAAACTGTCGCGTTTGGATCTCAATCTGCTGGTGTGCCTTAAAGTGCTGTTTGACGAGCTAAATGTGACTAGAGCCGCGCATCGGCTCTGCTTAAGCCAATCGGCGGTGAGTAAATCCTTGGCCAAACTGCGCGAGCAGTTTGACGATCCGCTGTTTGTCCGCCACTCGCACGGTTTAACACCGACTGCACGTGCGCTGTTCCTGCGTCCAAAGCTCGAACTGCTGATCAACCAGTTAGAGATGCTCACCTTGCCAGAGCAGTTTCATCCTGACAGCAGCGAATACCGTTTTCGCATCGCCGCAGTGGAAAGTGTTTACCCGCTGATCTTGCCCCATTTTCTGCCGTCGATTTTCCACCAAGCACCGAATGTCACCATCAGTACCCACTCTTGGTCAGATCAGACCTTTAAAATGTTGCAGCGCGGCGAACTCGATCTCGGTATCACAGGCAAAGATATCGACATCAACGACGCCAAACTGACCATGCTGCCACCAGCGGATATTCGCGAACAAGAGATTTACCGCGACAATCAGATGTGTGTGGTGCGTAAAAACCACCCCGCCCTAAAGCAAGGCTGGAGCCTTGAAAGCTACCTTTCACTGCGTCACGTGCAGGTACGCTGTGACGGCAACGAGCGTTGGTTGCTCGACTACCGCTTGGCGGATATTGGCCGAGAACGTGACATTGCTATCACCGTCCCAGACTTTAATAGCGCAGCCAATCTCTGCTCTTACACCGATTTCGTCTTCACCGCGCCGAGCCACTTCGTCCATCTCGCGGCCAAGCAACTTGATCTGCAAGTGCTGCCGCTACCCATCGAATTCCCCCCAATGGCGTATACCTTATTCTGGCATCGTGATAGAGAAAACGACCCTGCACTGAGCTGGCTGCGCAATATGATCACGCAGAAGACGCTGCACCTTAGGTAAAAATTTCGCCATTTATTTGCGTGCTTGGGATAAAATGAGTAGCTTAACAGCCGATAGTCCTCCGGGCTCATCGATGGTCTGTGGTCCTTACACGGAAGGTAAGGCGCTGCTCCCAACCTGAGCAAACGGAGCCACAATAAAAGGAAAGACAACAGATGCATAATGCTACTCACGAGCGTGTTGCCGCCATTCGTCAATGGTTAGTGCAACACCACATCGACGCCCTACTCGTTCCACACGAAGATGAATATCTGGGCGAATACGTCCCTGCGCACAACGAACGCTTACACTGGTTGACCGGGTTCACCGGCTCTGCTGGCGCAGCCCTGATCACACAAGAAAAAGCAGCGATGTTTGTTGACGGTCGCTACACAGTGCAAGTGACCAAACAAGTCCCTGCTGAGCTCTTTGAATATCGCCACCTGATTGAAGAACCGGCGCTCGATTGGCTCAAAACAAACTTGCCGCGTGGTGCATCGGTGGCGATCGATCCTCGCATGCACAATGCTACTTGGCTCAGCAACGCGCAAAGCAAACTGGCGGATGTGTTGCAGCTAAAGATATTGGACGCCAACCCGATCGATCAGCTATGGCACGATCGCCCAGCCCCTATCGTTTCTGAGGTAAGATTGATGCCAACCGAAGCGGTCGGCCAGTCTTGTGCTAGTAAGCGTGAGGAAATTGGCCAGCTTGTCAGCCAAAGCGGTGCTGACAGTGCGGTGATTACCGCGCTCGATTCCATTTGCTGGTTACTCAATGTGCGCGGTCTTGATGTCTCTCGTCTGCCTGTTTTGCTTTCACACACGATTTTGCATCACGATGGCAGCGTCGACTACTTTCTCGATCCTGCTCGCTTACCCAGCGAGTTTGCCTCACATGTTGGCCAAGGTGTCACTGTCTATCACCCAGAGCAACTCGCGGATCGCCTACAAGCGTTGAGCGGGAAAAAAGTGCTGGTTGACCCCGCAACCAGCAACGCTTGGTTCAAGTTGGTGCTACAAAATGCGGGCGCAGAGGTAATCAGTGCCGCCGATCCTTGCTTGATGCCAAAAGCGGCGAAAAACGCCGTTGAGATTGCTGGCATGAAAGCGTGTCATGTTCGTGATGGTGTGGCAATGTCTAAGTTCCTTTGTTGGCTGGACGCAGAAGTCGCTGCGGGTCACCTGCATGATGAAGCAACACTGGCCGACAAGCTGGAAGCGATTCGCCGCCAAGATCCGACCCTGAAAGACCTCAGCTTTGACACGATTTCAGCGGCGGGCAGCAATGCTGCCATGTGCCACTACAATCATGAAAACCAGCCCAAGCCAGGACAGTTGCAAATGGATACTCTGTATCTGGTTGACTCAGGCGGCCAATATCTGGATGGCACTACCGACATCACGCGTACAATTGCTATCGGTAATCCAAGCGCAGAGATGATCAAACAGTTCACGTTGGTACTGAAAGGTCACATCGGTGTGGCCAGCGCACACTTCCCTAAAGGCACACGTGGTTATCAAATTGATACGTTAGCCCGTCAGCATCTTTGGGCAGAAGGATTCGACTATGATCACGGCACCGGTCATGGTGTTGGCCATTTCCTCAGCGTGCATGAAGGCCCTGCCAGCATCTCCAAGCGACAGATTGATGTCCCACTGGTGGCCGGCATGGTGCTTTCTAATGAACCGGGCTATTACCGTGCTGATGCATTTGGTATCCGTATTGAGAATCTGGAGTTGGTGGTCGAGCAGCCAACACAAGGGGATTTCCCTGTGCTGACTTTTGAATCCTTGACTCGATGCCCGATCGACAAGCGGAACATTAATGTCGATATGCTGACAGACGCGGAGCTAAATTGGCTCAACGATTATCATCAAAAAGTTTGGCACGCGCTCAGCCCATTGGTGGATAGTGACGTGAAAGCTTGGCTATCAGCCGCAACGCAGCCATTAGCTCGCAATTAGCACCTAGTTCGCAATTAACACCGACCTACACAGTGCCAATGTGTGCCGAATTAGTCATTTGCTAATTAGTTCACAAGTAAAAAGGGTTGAGGCAGTTGCCTCAACCCTTTTGTTTCACGTGAAACACTCACCTTTCTATCCGCGTTAGTGTCCCAAGCTCAGTTGCGTAGCCCTGAATAAGCACTATGCCAATCACGCCAAACAGGTTCAAAGCCTTTGCTGCGAATCATCGCCGCCACTGACTCAGCACTGCGCTCATCACTGATTTCAAATTGCTCCAGTTCGACATCCGCCATTGCATAGCCACCAGGCTGGGTTTTTGAGGCGGCAGACATTGACGTAATGCCGAGCGGTAAGACATTGTCTCTAAAAAAGGCAGACTCGCGGGTGGACAAAGAGAGCTCTACCTCAGGGTTAAACAGTCGGTAGGCACAAATCAGTTGCACCAATTGCTTATCTGTCATCTCCGATTTCGGTTGTAATGCCACTGCACATGGTCGAAGACGAGGAAATGAGATGGAGTAGCGCGTCTGCCAGTAAGTGCGTTCTAAATACTCAAGATGCGCAGCGGCAAAAAAACAGTCGGTACGCCAATCCTCCAAACCAATCAAAGCGCCAATCCCAATTTTGTCGATGCCAGCGCGCGCGAGGCGATCGGGGGTTTCCAAACGAAATTCAAAATTGGTTTTGTTACCGCGCAGATGATGCTGAGCATAGGTCGACGGATGATACGTTTCTTGGTAAACCATCACCGCATCCAATCCGAGCGAAATCAGTTCCTCGTATTGCTCTTGCTGCAAAGGTTGCACTTCCATCGCCAAATAGTTGAACTGTTGCTTAATCATCGGCAAAACTTGACGAAAGTAATTCATGCCGACTTTTGTCTCATGTTCACCAGTCACGAGCAGCACACTATCAAAATTCATCCGCTTGATTGCTGCAATTTCTGCGGCAATTTCGACTTGATTAAGCGTGCGACGCTTAATGCGGTTTTCCATTGAAAAACCACAGTAGGTGCACGCATTGGCACACAGGTTTGAGAGGTAGAGAGGGATATAGAGTGAGACCGTATTGCCAAACCGTTTTCGCGTAAGAGCATAAGAACGTTGCGCCATCGCTTCCAAATAGCTTTCGGCAACGGGTGATATCAACGCCTTGAAGTCTTCGAGATCCAACTTTTCTTTACTCAGTGCCCGCTCCACCTCTTTTGACGTTTTTGCCCGAATAGACAAAGCCACATCATCCCAATTTAGCTGATTAAAACACTCAACAAAACTCATGCGTGTTTCCTCAACAATCCAAGAATGAAGTCAGTGGACTTGAAGCTATGGCATGGGAAACTTGTCCGGCTAAGCCCGCCATGTAAGCTGCCCGTCCTGCTTCAATCGCAAGCCTAAAAGCATGGGCCATTGCCACAGGATCACTCGCTGTGGCAATCGCCGTGTTGACAAGAACGGCATCGGCCCCCAACTCCATCGCGCGAGCCGCGTGTGAAGGAGCACCAATCCCGGCATCGACCACCACAGGAACCTTGGCTTGGTCGATGATGATTTGTAGGAAATCTGCCGAAACCAGCCCTTTGTTTGAACCGATTGGCGCGCCCAAAGGCATCACTGCGGCGCATCCCACCTCTTCCAGTCGCTTACACAGGACCGGATCGGCGTGACAATACGGCAACACGATAAAGCCATCTTTCACCAGTTGTTCCGCCGCCGCCAATGTCTCAATCGGATCGGGCATCAAGTACTTAGGGTCAGGGTGAATTTCCAGTTTCAGCCAGTGAGTACCGAGCGCCTCTCGAGCCAGATGGGCAGCGAATATCGCATCTTGAGCGTTCTTTGCCCCGGAAGTATTGGGTAACAAATGAATACCCGCAGCCACCAAGGGAGAAAGAATGTCATCATGACGGCCCGTAATGTCGACTCTTTTCAGTGCCATGGTTGCAAGCTGAGAGCCGCTAGCGGTGATCGCTTTGGCCATTAACTGGCTATTGGCAAATTTCCCCGTTCCAGTAAATAATCTTGAGCTAAATTCTTTATCTGCGATCTTCAACATAGCGCTACCCTCCTGCAATCGCTTGAAACAGCGAGATACTATCTCCCTCACACAACACTCGCGTTTGCCATTCACTTCGCGGTACGACTTGGTTATTGACCGCAAATACGCAACCCTGACTTGGCAAAGAGAACTCATCTATCATCTGTTGCAGTGTCTTACCGGTTGCGATTTGCTGCGGCAGACCATTAAACACAATCGCTATCGATTCCATTACTCTTCCCCTTCAAGCCACATTGCCACAATGAGCACAGCGCGCGTCGCGAACGGTATTTATTGTCTGCCACTTCATGGTTAAGCCATCAAACAAATGCAGTTGATTGCTCGCTAGATGAAAACGCCCAGTTGCAAGCTTTTGTATTGCTGCCAATGCTTGGTAGTTGCCAAGAATACCGACCACTGGCCCCATGACACCAAGATCACTACAACGCTGACTCTGCTCAGCCTCATCAAAAGGATAGAGGCAGTGATAACAGGCGGTCGCGCTATCGCTAGCCGTGTAGTCAAACACGCCAAACTGCCCAAGCCAGCCAATCGCCGCAGCCGATATCAACGGCTTCCGCTGCTGTAAACAAGCGAGGCTAATTGCTTGGCGACTGGGGAAATTGTCGGTACAGTCCAACACCACATCGGCCATCATCACTTCCATGCTCAATTGTGTGCCGCTGATGCGCTGATTCAGGACGCGAATATGGGTCTCGGAATTTAGCTGATTGAGCTGGTTACGCAAAGCATCCGATTTACTGCTGGCAACATCGCGACTGCGAAAGGCTACTTGTCGCTGTAAATTGCTCACGTCGACTGTATCATCATCTACCAAAACCAAACGACCAACCCCGGCGCCCGCGAGGTAGAGCGCAGCCGCACACCCCAGCCCACCGCATCCAATTAGCAAAACCGAAGCTTCGCTAAGGCGTAGCTGGCCAGATTCACCGACTTCCTCCAATGCGATTTGCCGTTGATAGCGAAGGAATAGATCATTACTCAACATGACTACACTCCTTCTGAAGATGATCGTAATGTAAGGATGGAGCACAACTGCGCTGTTCCGAATTACTCACCATGACCTCTTTAAATTCACCAATCGCCCTTTGGACATTATTGACTTGCGTGATTGCCCGCACCACAGCGAGCGATGTGACACCGGTTTGCCAAACTTGACTTGCATTGCCAAGATCAATACCACCTATAGCAACGGTAGGTATTCCCTTTTGCTCACCATAGGGAATGGTGTCTATCAGTTTCTGATAGAGCGCTAAACGAGTCAGACCTTGTGGCTGAGACGGCATCTGTTTCGTGGTGGTCGGAAAAATATGACCGAGCGCGATATAGCTTGGCGCGAGTTGCACGATACGCAGCAGTTCGTAATAACCATGCGTTGAAAGCCCAAGAGCAATCCCAGCTCCTGCCAACTGGGTAAGATTGGACGCTTGCAGGTCTTCTTGGCCTAAGTGCACACCAAAGGCGCCATGTTTGATAGCAAGCTGCCAATAGTCATTAATAAACACCTGTGCGTTATACTCACGTCCTAGTTCAATCGCACGAATGATCTGCGCTTCTAAATCGACTCGTTCTGGTTGTTTTATTCTCAGCTGTATGGTTTTGATCCCCAGTGGCAAAAGCTTTTCTATCCATTCAACACTGTCCACTACTGGATACAATCCAAGGCTATGTGGTTCCAGCTTGGGAAAACCCTTGTTCAAATTGGCCAGCTGCCATTCAAGGCGAATATCAAGATCCTTGTGTTCTAGGACGGGTGTTGGAAAAGCGCAGTACTCAAATGCCCATGTTTCACGTGAAACATTCAACATCGCTCTTGCCAAAGTGAGGCTATCTTCTAGTGGAAAACTCAGTGCGGATAAGGTGATAAACCACACTAAATGACGACGCATAGCTGCTCGGGAAAGCAGGCTACCTTCAGTGACTCTCAGCGCTTGACGTTGCTGATTGAGAGGATTCGTCCAAACATCGTACTTATCGCCATTGGAGTCGTTGAGATGAATAAAGACCTTACGCGAATCCATCGTAAAAGACTCTATCGACGCTGCCGACAAATAACACAAACAGCAGTGATACTCAGTGGTTTGAATTTGGTCTTTATCCAACAGATCGGTGGCAACAACGAAATGTTCTTCGTTAGAAATCAGTTGCAATGTCCGAGTCGGGCTAATACCCAACTCGATATGCTCAATGGCAAAGCCTTGCTGTTCTGCCAAAAGCAAACACTGCTGAATATCTCCGGTCACTTCGATGATATCGGATGGGATCAGCAGTTTCATGCTTATTCCTCCACATTGGCCATGGCAGCAGGGTGATAGAGCTCTGAGCCAGAGGCTTTAAACTCTGCCGATTTTTGTCGCATTCCTTCCAGTGGATCGTCAATCAGCTTAATTTCAATCGCTTCACCTTCAGCCGTTTGTAAGTCCTTGGCGTACTCACGGACTTCTTGAGAGATTTTCATCGAACAGAATTTGGGTCCACACATAGAACAGAAATGGGCAACCTTGCCCGATTCTTGTGGTAGCGTTTCATCGTGATAAGCACGAGCAGTATCCGGATCGAGCGACAGATTGAATTGGTCTTGCCAGCGGAACTCAAAACGGGCTTTTGATAACGCGTTGTCACGCACTTGAGCTCCCGGATGACCCTTAGCTAAGTCCGCAGCATGCGCGGCCAGTTTGTAGGTAATTAGCCCTGTTTGCACATCTTCTTTATTGGGCAGCCCAAGATGTTCTTTTGGCGTTACATAACAAAGCATCGCGCAGCCATACCAACCTATCATCGCCGCGCCAATCCCAGAGGTGATGTGGTCATAACCGGGGGCAATATCCGTGGTTAACGGGCCAAGGGTATAAAACGGCGCTTCATGACAATGCTTAAGCTGTTCGTCCATGTTCTCTTTGATCATGTGCATCGGCACATGCCCAGGGCCTTCGATAATCACCTGAACGTCGTATTCCCAAGCAATCTTAGTCAATTCTCCCAGCGTTCTTAGCTCAGCAAACTGCGCTTCATCGTTCGCATCCGCAACGGAGCCGGGACGCAGGCCATCCCCCAAAGAAAGCGCTACATCATATATCGCACAAATCTCGCAGATTTCCCGGAAGTGGGTATACAAAAAACTCTCTTGATGGTGTGCCAGACACCACTTGGCAATGATGGAGCCGCCACGAGAGACAATCCCGGTCACACGCTTCGCCGTCATCGGAATATAACGCAACAATAGGCCGGCATGGATAGTGAAATAATCAACGCCCTGCTCTGCCTGTTCAATCAGTGTATCGCGCATCACTTCCCAGTTTAGATTTTCCGCAATACCATTTACCTTCTCTAAAGCTTGGTACATAGGGACTGTACCAATTGGCACTGGGCTATTGCGCAGGATCCACTCGCGAGTTTCGTGAATGTTACGTCCTGTAGAGAGATCCATGACGGTATCGCCACCCCAGCGCGTTGCCCAAACCAGCTTTTCCACTTCTTCTTCAATTGAAGATGTGACTGAAGAGTTGCCAATGTTAGCGTTCACTTTGACCAGGAAGTTACGGCCAATGATCATTGGCTCAGACTCAGGGTGATTGATATTGGAAGGGATAATCGCACGTCCTTCTGCCACTTCTCGGCGGACAAATTCTGCGGTAATTTCCTTAGGAAGATTGGCTCCAAAACTCTGCCCGGAATGCTGCTGAGTTAATACCTCATCGCAATATTGTGCTCTGCCCATATTCTCACGCAGCGCAATGAATTCCATCTCGGGCGTGATAATGCCCTTACGTGCGTAATGCAATTGCGTAACACAATACCCCGTTTTGGCACAACGAATACGCGGTAAATTGCCGTAACGTAACTCGTCCAACGTCTCGTCGTCTAAACGCTGTTTGGTGTAGGTCGAGCTCACTTCATCGAGAACTTCAGTGTCACCACGTTCGGCAATCCAGCCCTCTCTTAGCTTGGGCAAACCGCTATAGAGGTCAATAGTGTGCTGTGGATCGGTATAAACGCCAGACGTATCGTAGACTCTAATCGGCTCATTGGGCGCCAAAATAGGGGCATCTTTTGAACCACCGATAAGGCTATCCGCCAGCGATATTTCACGCATTGGCACTCGAATATCAGGCCGAGAACCTTCGACATAAATTTTGTTGGAATTGGGGTACGCTTGTACTGAAAGAGTATCAATGAACTGTTTGGCTTCCAGTCTCGCTTGCTTGCGATTCGACATAGCATTTTTCCTTTCTTGTTATGCAAGATAAAAAGGTGACGGATGAAAATGCTTGGCGGAAAGATGCGACAAGAGGGATCGAACATACACAAATTGCAGATGGCTCTGCGCGCAAAATTCGAACTTTGATAAGACACTAGTAGAATTTAGCTACCAAAATCTTCTCTTGTTCCCTTCGCAGGTTTTAACCTGATCAGGTTCAACGGATCCCGAATAAACGGTCTCAGCCTTATGGCACTCCGACAAGTGAAACGATTATAAGCAATCGACTTGGTTAAACCAAGCCGACCTGTAAAAAATTTGTTGGAAAATTAGATTTGAACATCACTGCTTTAAGAGCTGAAATCCAAGCCATGCAGCGCCAACACTTAGAGTAACATTGAGCAGAATATTCAACCCCATCTTAAGGAAAGCACCCTGCTGCATCAGCAGCACGTTGTCCATGGAGAACGTCGAAAAGGTCGTCAAGGCACCAAGAAAGCCCAAACCGATAACTTGCCGCCAAGGTTCAGTCGCGAGCATTTCGCTTTCGAATGCAGCGATCAAAAGCCCCATCACAAATGACCCGACAACGTTCACAGTCAAGGTTCCATAGGGAAAACCGCGCCCAAGTAATAAAACACAGAGCTCAGACACCAGATAACGAGAGCAGGCACCAAAAGCCCCCCCTAAAGCGATAAACCCCAATATAGCCAGTTGCCCCATAACGAACCTCACAATTTGAATGCGACGATATTGTAACCACCACAGTCAAAATAGCGAGTTTAAAACCCCCGTTCCCAGCGGAAATCTATGCTTGATGCTATGCAGAAACAAAAGGTTACAGGAGTCACTTTACGCTATCTAAATCAATCTTATGCCAATCTAAGAAAAAACATGATCTAATTAAGGCCATTCAACGATAGAGCTTATTCGCCATGGATAACCTTAATAATATCAACTTCAAAAAACTCGCTAGCCAGCAAAAATCCATTCAAATGAAAATGAGATTACTGGCTCTTGCTCATTTCAAAGAGGGACACTCTCGCACCCAAATCGCCAAGTTTCTTATGGTGAGCCGAACCAGTGTTAATAAGTGGGTTCACACTTTTCTTGAAGAAGGATTACAAGGGCTGAAGGAAAAGCCAAGAACGGGACGACCCCCCTTCTTAACTTCTGAGCAAAGAGAGCAGTTGAGCCAATACATAAAAGATAAAGCCAATGATACACAAGGCGGACGACTGACTGGGGCCGACATCCACGCTTATATCGTGAAAGAATTTGGCCAGCACTACCACCCTGACTCTATCTATTACCTGCTCGAGCACATGGGCTTGTCATGGATAACTTCCCGCTCAAAACACCCCAAGCAATCTCAAGAAGTCCAAGACGATTTTAAAAAAAATTCAAAATTGAAACGATCCTGAAGATCCCAGGACATATCGCTTTAGAGCATGTGGATGTCTGGTTTCAAGATGAAGCCAGATTTGGGCAACAAAACACGACGACACGGTTATACCAATCTAAGTAAAAATATGATCTAATTGAGGCCATTCAACGATAAAACTTATTCGCTATGGACAGTCTCAATAATATCGACTTTAAAAAGCTCGCAAGCCAGCAGAAATCTATTCAGATGAAAATGAGATTGCTGGCCCTCGCTCATTTCAAAGAGGGACACTCTCGCACCCAAATCGCCAAGTTTCTTATGGTGAGCCGAACCAGTGTTAATAAGTGGGTTCACACTTTTCTTGAAGAAGGATTAGAAGGGCTGAAGGAAAAGCCAAGAACGGGACGACCCCCCCTTCTTAACTTCTGAGCAAAGAGAGCAGTTGAGCCAATACATAAAAGATAAAGCCAATGATACACAAGGCGGACGACTGACTGGGGCCGACATCCACGCTTATATCGTGAAAGAATTTGGCCAGCACTACCACCCTGACTCTATCTATTACCTGCTCGACCACATGGGCTTGTCATGGATAACTTCCCGCTCAAAACACCCCAAGCAATCTCAAGAAGTCCAAGACGATTTTAAAAAAAATTCAAAATTGAAACGATCCTGAAGATCCCAGGACATATCGCTCTAGAGCATGTTGATGTCTGGTTTCAAGATGAAGCCAGATTTGGGCAACAAAACACGACAACACGGTTATGGGCAGAGAAAGGAACACGCCCCCGAGCCGTGAAGCAACAACAATTTGAATATGCGTATCTGTTTGGTTCTGTCTGTCCCGCGAGAGGAATTGGCGAAGCGATGGTCGTTCCTTGGGTTAATAAAGAGATCATGATCGAGCATTTAAAGCAAATATCGGCAATCACTGAAAAAGGGCGTCATGCCGTCATCATTATGGATGGGGCGAGTTGGCATACCAATGACATTGCAGAACCGTTTAGCAATGTCAGTATCATCAAGCTCCCGCCCTATTCACCAGAGCTAAACCCGATAGAACAAGTGTGGAGCTGGCTCAGACAACACCATCTTG
The DNA here is from genome assembly GCF_015767675.1 of Vibrio navarrensis. NCBI lineage: Bacteria > Pseudomonadati > Pseudomonadota > Gammaproteobacteria > Vibrionales > Vibrionaceae > Vibrio > Vibrio navarrensis. The sequence goes on from NZ_CP065217.1 coordinate 3,466,635, forward strand.
CCAATCAGAGTTTTACCGATTATGAGGATATCGTGGAGAAAGTGTGCAAGGCTTGGAATCGATTCTTGGACAGTACAGATAGAGTTAGCAAGATGTGTACAAGAGAGTGGATTAATCTGACCAGTTAATTTTCCAGATTGGTATAATCAAATACATATGTATCACCTATTTGTATTAGGTGACATTTGATCGTCTTAAATCGAGAAAAGCCCTTGATAAATCAAGGGCTTGAATGTGGCGGAGAGATAGGGATTTGAACCCTAGGTACGCTATTAACGTACGCCGGTTTTCAAGACCGGTGCTTTCAACCACTCAGCCATCTCTCCACAAATTGTCATCAACAGATTAGTACACTGACGATGTAGTTATCCGTATAACGGATAACAATATATAAAGCCTGGCGATGTTCTACTCTCACATGGGGAGACCCCACACTACCATCGACGCTGTTTCGTTTCACTTCTGAGTTCGGGATGGAATCAGGTGGGTCCAAAACGCTATGGTCGCCAAGCAAATTCTTTCTCTCTATTTCTAGAGAATAATCTGGAAAGCTGTTTAAGTTCTTTTCAACACATTCAATTCGTTCTTGTATCGAGTCCACCAAAACCCTTTGGGTGTTGTATGGTTAAGCCTCACGGGCAATTAGTACAGGTTAGCTCAACGCCTCACAGCGCTTACACACCCTGCCTATCAACGTTCTAGTCTCGAACAACCCTTTAGGATACTTAAAGTATCAGGGAAGACTCATCTCAGGGCTCGCTTCCCGCTTAGATGCTTTCAGCGGTTATCGATTCCGAACTTAGCTACCGGGCAATGCGTCTGGCGACACAACCCGAACACCAGAGGTTCGTCCACTCCGGTCCTCTCGTACTAGGAGCAGCCCCCTTCAATCTTCCAACGCCCACGGCAGATAGGGACCGAACTGTCTCACGACGTTCTAAACCCAGCTCGCGTACCACTTTAAATGGCGAACAGCCATACCCTTGGGACCGACTTCAGCCCCAGGATGTGATGAGCCGACATCGAGGTGCCAAACACCGCCGTCGATATGAACTCTTGGGCGGTATCAGCCTGTTATCCCCGGAGTACCTTTTATCCGTTGAGCGATGGCCCTTCCATTCAGAACCACCGGATCACTATGACCTGCTTTCGCACCTGCTCGAACCGTCATTCTCGCAGTTAAGCGGGCTTATGCCATTGCACTAACCTCACGATGTCCAACCGTGATTAGCCCACCTTCGTGCTCCTCCGTTACTCTTTGGGAGGAGACCGCCCCAGTCAAACTACCCACCAGGCACTGTCCGCGACCCCGATGAGGGGCCAACGTTAGAACATCAAACATACAAGGGTGGTATTTCAAGGACGGCTCCAACGCAACTGGCGTCACGTTTTCAAAGCCTCCCACCTATCCTACACATGTAGGGTCAATGTTCAGTGCCAAGCTGTAGTAAAGGTTCACGGGGTCTTTCCGTCTAGCCGCGGGTACACTGCATCTTCACAGCGATTTCAATTTCACTGAGTCTCGGGTGGAGACAGCGTGGCCATCATTACGCCATTCGTGCAGGTCGGAACTTACCCGACAAGGAATTTCGCTACCTTAGGACCGTTATAGTTACGGCCGCCGTTTACCGGGGCTTCGATCAAGAGCTTCGACCGAAGTCTAACCCCATCAATTAACCTTCCGGCACCGGGCAGGCGTCACACCGTATACGTCATCTTGCGATTTTGCACAGTGCTGTGTTTTTAATAAACAGTTGCAGCCACCTGGTATCTGCGACTCTCGTCAGCTCCATCCGCGAGGGACTTCACCATCAAGAGCGTACCTTCTCCCGAAGTTACGGTACCATTTTGCCTAGTTCCTTCACCCGAGTTCTCTCAAGCGCCTTGGTATTCTCTACCCGACCACCTGTGTCGGTTTGGGGTACGATTGCTTATAATCTGAAGCTTAGAGGCTTTTCCTGGAAGCAGGGCATCAATGACTTCACTGCCGTAGCAGCTCGACGTCGTGTCTCAGCCTTAAGAGTATCCGGATTTACCTAAACACTCAGCCTACGCACTTGAACCAGGACAACCGTCGCCTGGCCCACCTAGCCTTCTCCGTCCCCCCATCGCAATTATAAGCAGTACGGGAATATTAACCCGTTTCCCATCGACTACGCCTTTCGGCCTCGCCTTAGGGGTCGACTTACCCTGCCCCGATTAACGTTGGACAGGAACCCTTGGTCTTCCGGCGGGGAGGTTTTTCACCCCCCTTGTCGTTACTCATGTCAGCATTCGCACTTCTGATACCTCCAGCATGCTTTACAACACACCTTCAACGGCTTACAGAACGCTCCCCTACCCAATGTGCTAAAGCACATTGCCGCAGCTTCGGTTTACAGCTTAGCCCCGTTACATCTTCCGCGCAGGCCGACTCGACTAGTGAGCTATTACGCTTTCTTTAAATGATGGCTGCTTCTAAGCCAACATCCTAGCTGTCTAAGCCTTCCCACATCGTTTCCCACTTAGCTGTAATTTGGGACCTTAGCTGGCGGTCTGGGTTGTTTCCCTCTCCACGACGGACGTTAGCACCCGCCGTGTGTCTCCCGGATAGTACTTACTGGTATTCGGAGTTTGCAAAGGGTTGGTAAGTCGGGATGACCCCCTAGCCTTAACAGTGCTCTACCCCCAGTAGTATTCGTCCGAGGCGCTACCTAAATAGCTTTCGGGGAGAACCAGCTATCTCCGAGTTTGATTGGCCTTTCACCCCTAGCCACAAGTCATCCGCTAATTTTTCAACATTAGTCGGTTCGGTCCTCCAGTTGATGTTACTCAACCTTCAACCTGCCCATGGCTAGATCACTCGGTTTCGGGTCTAATGCTAGCAACTATACGCCCAGTTAAGACTCGGTTTCCCTACGGCTCCCCTATGCGGTTAACCTTGCTACTAACATTAAGTCGCTGACCCATTATACAAAAGGTACGCAGTCACACCACGAAGGTGCTCCTACTGCTTGTACGTACACGGTTTCAGGTTCTATTTCACTCCCCTCACAGGGGTTCTTTTCGCCTTTCCCTCACGGTACTGGTTCACTATCGGTCAGTCAGGAGTATTTAGCCTTGGAGGATGGTCCCCCCATATTCAGACAGGATAACACGTGTCCCGCCCTACTCGATTTCACTGAACATGCGCCTATGACTACGGGACTATCACCCGGTATCGTTGGCCTTTCCAGACCATTCGTCTAACGCATGTAAAGCTTAAGGGCTAATCCAATTTCGCTCGCCGCTACTTTCGGAATCTCGGTTGATTTCTTTTCCTCGGGGTACTTAGATGTTTCAGTTCTCCCGGTTCGCTTCGCTGCACTATGTATTCATGCAGCGATACTGGCTTATGCCAGTGGGTTTCCCCATTCGGAAATCGGTGACTCAAGTGGCTGTTACTGCCTCATCACCGCTTATCGCAAGTTACTACGTCCTTCATCGCCTCTGACTGCCAAGGCATCCACCGTGTACGCTTAGTCACTTAACCATACAACCCGAAAGGGTCTTTGCGTTAAACAACCAAGGTTCGCTATCTCATTATTTGAATGAGCGAGATAGCATTGATTTGCCGGACTCAATTTTGAATCGTCACTAAACGTGACATTCCCAAGAACACTTGAATGTGTTTGTTGGTGTTTGTCTTAAAGACAAACATTGAGAACTTTACAAACAACAATAAATTGTTGTTTTGTCAGCTTTCCAAATTGTTAAAGAGCAAGATTTCTTTCGAAACCATGTTTAAAAGCACTATCACTAATGCACTTAAAGATGGTGGAGCTATGCGGGATCGAACCGCAGACCTCCTGCGTGCAAGGCAGGCGCTCTCCCAGCTGAGCTATAGCCCCATCAGTAGTGGTGGGTCTGAGTGGACTCGAACCACCGACCTTACGCTTATCAGGCGTACGCTCTAACCACCTGAGCTACAGACCCACTAAATGCTCTAATCTAAACCATATCAATCTGTGTGGACACTCATCGCAATAATCATCGTATAAGGAGGTGATCCAGCGCCAGGTTCCCCTAGCGCTACCTTGTTACGACTTCACCCCAGTCATGAACCACACCGTGGTAAACGCCCTCCCCGAAAGGTTAAGCTATCTACTTCTGGTGCAGCCCACTCCCATGGTGTGACGGGCGGTGTGTACAAGGCCCGGGAACGTATTCACCGTGGCATTCTGATCCACGATTACTAGCGATTCCGACTTCATGGAGTCGAGTTGCAGACTCCAATCCGGACTACGACGCACTTTTTGGGATTCGCTCACTTTCGCAAGTTGGCCGCCCTCTGTATGCGCCATTGTAGCACGTGTGTAGCCCTACTCGTAAGGGCCATGATGACTTGACGTCGTCCCCACCTTCCTCCGGTTTATCACCGGCAGTCTCCCTGGAGTTCCCACCATTACGTGCTGGCAAACAAGGATAAGGGTTGCGCTCGTTGCGGGACTTAACCCAACATTTCACAACACGAGCTGACGACAGCCATGCAGCACCTGTCTTACAGTTCCCGAAGGCACTCCCGCGTCTCCGCAGGATTCTGTAGATGTCAAGAGTAGGTAAGGTTCTTCGCGTTGCATCGAATTAAACCACATGCTCCACCGCTTGTGCGGGCCCCCGTCAATTCATTTGAGTTTTAATCTTGCGACCGTACTCCCCAGGCGGTCTACTTAACGCGTTAGCTCCGAAAGCCACGGCTCAAGGCCACAACCTCCAAGTAGACATCGTTTACGGCGTGGACTACCAGGGTATCTAATCCTGTTTGCTCCCCACGCTTTCGCATCTGAGTGTCAGTATCTGTCCAGGGGGCCGCCTTCGCCACCGGTATTCCTTCAGATCTCTACGCATTTCACCGCTACACCTGAAATTCTACCCCCCTCTACAGTACTCTAGTTTGCCAGTTTCAAATGCAATTCCCAGGTTGAGCCCGGGGCTTTCACATCTGACTTAACAAACCACCTGCATGCGCTTTACGCCCAGTAATTCCGATTAACGCTCGCACCCTCCGTATTACCGCGGCTGCTGGCACGGAGTTAGCCGGTGCTTCTTCTGTAGGTAACGTCAAATGACAGTGCTATTAACACTACCACCTTCCTCCCTACTGAAAGTGCTTTACAACCCGAAGGCCTTCTTCACACACGCGGCATGGCTGCATCAGGCTTGCGCCCATTGTGCAATATTCCCCACTGCTGCCTCCCGTAGGAGTCTGGACCGTGTCTCAGTTCCAGTGTGGCTGATCATCCTCTCAGACCAGCTAGGGATCGTCGCCTTGGTGAGCCCTTACCTCACCAACTAGCTAATCCCACCTGGGCATATCCTGACGCGAGAGGCCCGAAGGTCCCCCTCTTTGGCCCCTGTTCATTATAAACAAGGGCATCATGCGGTATTAGCCATCGTTTCCAATGGTTATCCCCCACATCAGGGCAATTTCCCAGGCATTACTCACCCGTCCGCCGCTCGCCACCCAAGGAACAAGTTCCTCTGTGCTGCCGCTCGACTTGCATGTGTTAGGCCTGCCGCCAGCGTTCAATCTGAGCCATGATCAAACTCTTCAATTAAAAGTTTTTTGAAGCTTGCGCTTCGGCTCAATGAATACTGATAAGTTTCTAGTCCCTAGAAGCTAGTTCCTAGAAAACTTGAATTGACTGTGCTCGATACCGAAGTATCAAATTGGTCACTCAGTTCATTGATAAATCTTTTGGATTATCATCAACGAGTGCCCACACAGATTGATAGGTTTATATTGTTAAAGAGCTTTCTTCCTGCTTCAGTGACTGAGTCACCGTGGAAGAGGCGGCCATTTTAGCGAGTTAAGTTTTTGTGTCAACCACTTTTTTCAAAACTTTTTCAGGTGAATCACCTGGCTAAAATGCCTTGCTGATTTGCCTTGGTTCCTTATGGAGCCTTGCCGTGTCAGCGAGGTGGCATTATAGAGATTGCGATCACATTGGCAAGCCATTTTTGCACTTTATTTTGCTTTTTTTGCCTTATGGGTGTTTTTTACGCACAAAAGGGTATTTTTGCTACTTTAAGTAACCGAAACCTTCGGCCTTAAACCTCAACTCAAGGAGAAATAATGAGCTCAATAAGAAGTTATAAAGGTATTTGCCCACAAATTGGCGACCGCGTTTACATCGATAGTAGCTCGGTATTAGTTGGTGACATCCAAATTGGCGATGACTCGAGCATTTGGCCACTGGTTGCTGCACGTGGCGATGTTAACCACATTCGTATTGGCGAGCGCAGCAATATCCAAGATGGTAGTGTTTTGCACGTCACACATAAAAATGCCGCCAACCCCGATGGCTATCCGCTGCTCATTGGTAATGATGTCACCGTCGGGCACAAAGTGATGCTGCATGGCTGCACGATAAAAGATCGGGTTTTGGTCGGTATGGGGGCAATTGTGCTGGATGGGGTAATAATAGAAGAAGAGGCGATGATTGGCGCAGGCAGTTTGGTCCCCCCCGGAAAAGTCTTAGAAAGTGGCTTTCTTTATGTAGGCAGCCCAGTAAAGCAAGCTCGTCCTTTAACCGACAAAGAGAGAGCATTTCTACAAAAGTCCGCGGATAATTACGTGCAAAACAAAAATGACTACCTCAACCAAGTAAAAGTCATCAACCAATAACAATGTGGCCTTCGTCATCGAAGGCTTCCTCTTCAATGAGCTCTTCGGCTATTTCTTCAAGATCAAAACGACACTGAGCAAATACACTTAGCGCCTGTTCTTGGTTCGCAATCGTCGTCATGGTTAATTGCTCTAACTTCGCTTTCTCGACAAAGCACTGAATCAAAGCCCCAGATTGCTGCGCAGCAAACTGCACCACCTGACGCTTCTCATCCCAACTCTGTATATTGGGGAACAAAATGGCTTGGTTCATTGACTACTGACCTTCTAGGTTTTTGCGTAATTCACGTAATATCTGCTTTGCGCTCGGCCGCAAGCCGCGCCACAACATAAAACTTTCCGCCGCTTGGTTGACCAACATTCCCAAGCCGTCATACGCTTGGGCTACACCATGCGTTTTAGCCCATTGGTTAAATGTCGTGTCTCCTTTGCCATACATCATGTCGTAGCTAATGCTGCTGGTGGTAAATATAGCGGGGCTGACAGAGGGGAGCTCATCACTCAAAGAAGCGGACGTGGAATTGATAATGACATCGTACCCTTCCTCAATCGCACTCATCGCTTTTGCCATGACTGGCCCATAGGGAGAAAATAGCTCCGCAAGCGCCTGTGCTTTGACGAAGGTGCGGTTGGTAATAGTCAATGATGCGGGCTGCTGTTGCAACAAAGGCAGGATCACCCCCCGCGCGGCGCCACCAGCACCGATTAACAAGATTTTTGCGCCACTAAGCGACACTTGATACTGCAATAAATCTTGCACTAACCCTGCACCATCGGTGTTATCACCAATGATCTCACCGTCATCAAGTTTCTTTAAGGTATTCACGGCCCCTGCCAGTTGCGCGCGCTCGGTTAACCGATCCGCCAATTGATAAGCCTCTTCCTTAAACGGCACCGTCACATTACACCCTTTTCCACCTGTGGCAAAAAAGGCGTTTGCGGCGGACTGAAAACCATCCAGCGGAGCGAGCTCTGCGGTATAGCTTAAGGACTGATTGGTTTGGCGAGCAAACAGGGTATGGATAAACGGCGATTTACTGTGCCCGATCGGGTTACCAAACACCGCATAGCGATCAAGTTGCTGGGTCATTTCCTTACCTTAAAAACAAAACAGGGCCATCTAATTCGATGACCCTATCATTATCTCCTTGAGGAGAAAAGCGTTACCAATCTCTCGGCTGGAGGAACTCGTCATACAAGCGTGCTTCCGCCGAACCCGGTTGTGGCTGATAAGCATATTCCCAGCGAGCCAATGGCGGCATAGACATCAATATCGACTCAGTTCGACCGCCACTTTGCAGACCAAACAAGGTGCCGCGGTCATAGACCAAATTGAATTCTACATAACGACCTCGACGATAGAGTTGGAACTCCCGCTCGCGCTCACCATATTCAAGCACTTTGCGACGTGCGACGATTGGCAAATACGCCTGACAATAGCCTTCCCCCACCGCCTTAAGGTAATCAAAGCATTTATCAAATTCCCATTGGTTCAGATCGTCAAAGAACAAACCGCCCACACCGCGGGTTTCGTTGCGATGCGGCAAGAAGAAGTATTGGTCGCACCACGCCTTGTGCTCAGCGTAAACCGTCTCACCAAACGGCGTGCATAGCGCTTTGGCCGTGTCATGCCATGATTGGCAATCTTCTTCAAACGGATAGAAAGGCGTCAGATCGAAACCGCCACCAAACCACCAAATCGGCGCTTCGCCCTCTTTTTCGGCGATGAAAAAACGCACGTTGGCGTGTGAGGTGGGTACATAAGGATTTTTCGGATGCATCACCAAAGACACGCCCATCGCTTCAAAACGCCGCCCAGCCAACTCCGGGCGATGTGCTGTGGCAGAAGCTGGCATCATTTGGCCCTGAACGTGAGAAAAATTAACCCCACCTTGCTCAAACACATCACCATCACGCATTACCCGCGTGCGGCCTCCACCGCCCAGTTTTTCTCCGGGTTCACGCTGCCAAGCATCCTCGACAAACACCGCTCGTCCATCTTCTTGTTCTAATTGCTGACAAATTGCATCCTGCAGTGCCATCAAATACTGCTTCACTGCTTGTTTATTGATTGCTGACATTCTTTACTTACCTTTGAAGCAATGCAGGGTTATCCCTGTCTTAATATTTGTGCGCTTCGCACATCGCGAATTTCACTCGGTTTTGTTCGCCCACCCGTTTCACCAATGAGTATGGCCTGAACTTTATCGCCCAACTGCTGTTGCACTTGTTCCAAAGTGAGGCAGGCAGGAAGCCCGGACAGATTGGCGCTGGTAGAGGTTAACGGCTTTGCAAAGGCGATGCACAACTTTTGCACTAAAGGATGATCGCTGACACGCACCGCGACCGTATCATACTGTCCCGTGACCCAAGATGAGGCAGACGTGCTGGCAGGAACCACCCACGTATACGGCCCCGGCCAGCTTTGCTGCATGCGTTCGATCTCGATGTCAGTCAGAGCGTCTCGGTCGATGTAGGGCCATAACTGGTCAACATTGGCTGCAATCAAAATCAGCCCTTTATCGACCGGGCGCTGTTTGATTTCCAGCAGCTTACCGATCGCTCTACTGTTATCCGGATCGCAGCCCAAACCAAATACCCCTTCGGTAGGGTAAGCGATGACTTCGCCTTGCTGTAAAGCACGCAGTACCTGTTGAAAATTGTCCATCCCATATCTACCCACTGTTTGATTCGTTCTCAGTGTACAAACAATTCTCTCAGTGAGCGAAAAGGAATTACTTGAGCTCAGCGATTGGCGAAGTGACGCAAACGTTTGCTTGGCATCAAAAACCCCGTATAATGCGCACAAATTTTATCAGCTCACCCAATTATGCAGCTTGAAGGAGTTTGAGATGAAAGTCGGTATCATCATGGGTTCTAAATCGGATTGGCCAACCATGAAATTGGCAGCAGAAATGCTGGACAAATTTGGGGTTGAATACGAAACCAAAGTCGTTTCTGCACACCGCACCCCTCAACTTCTGGCTGAATACGCGTCCACCGCCAAAGCGCGCGGACTCAAAGTGATCATTGCTGGTGCAGGCGGCGCCGCTCATTTACCCGGCATGACCGCCGCATTCACAAGTTTGCCTGTACTTGGCGTTCCGGTGCAATCGCGCGCGCTCTCTGGGCTGGACTCGCTCTACTCCATCGTACAAATGCCAAAAGGCATCGCGGTTGGCACATTGGCGATCGGTGAAGCAGGGGCGGCCAACGCAGGGTTATTAGCTGCGCAAATTCTCGGCACCCATGATGAGGCTATTATGGCAAAAGTCGAAGCGTTTCGCGCCGAGCAAACCGAAAGCGTCCTTGCTCATCCAAATCCGGCCGAGGATTAATCCCATGCATGTACTGGTTCTTGGTGCGGGTCAATTGGCTCGCATGATGTCTCTGGCTGGTGCGCCACTGAATATTCAGATCTCCGCCTACGATGTGGCAAGCGGTAATATCGTCCACCCTCTGACTCAGCACCTGCTCGGCTATGGCTTAGAAAATGCCATTGAACAAGTCGATGTGATTACCGCAGAGTTCGAGCACATTCCCCATGATGTACTTGATGTGTGTGAAGCGAGTGGCAAGTTTCTACCTAGCACGCAAGCGATTAAAGCTGGTGGTGATCGTCGCTTGGAAAAAGCGTTGTTGGATAACGCAGGTGCGCGCAATGCAAACTACTACATCATTGAGACGCGTGAAGATTTTTCTCGGGCGATAGAGCATGTCGGTGTACCTATGGTGCTCAAAAGCGCCTTGGGTGGCTATGATGGCAAAGGCCAGTGGCGCTTGAAAGACGCCACTCAGGCGGAGGCTATCTGGAAGGAAATGGCCGAATGCATTGCGGCCACGCCAACCCAAGCGATTGTCGCTGAAGAGTTTGTCCCTTTTAACCGTGAAGTCTCGTTAGTCGGCGCACGAGCCAAAGATGGCCACGTCGAAGTGTATCCTTTAGCGGAGAACGTACACACCAACGGCGTTCTGAGCCTTTCCACCGCAATTGATGCGCCAGAGCTGCAAGCCCAGGCAAAGCAGATGTTTACCGCGGTCGCGGAGAGCCTCGATTACGTGGGTGTGCTGGCGCTGGAGTTTTTTGATGTCGATGGGCAACTGCTGGTGAATGAAATCGCGCCTCGAGTACATAACTCTGGCCATTGGACACAGCAGGGCGCGGAGACCTGTCAGTTTGAAAATCATCTGCGTGCCGTATGTGGCCTGCCACTTGGCAGTACCAAGCTGGTGCGTGAAACGGCGATGATCAATATTCTCGGCGAAGAGAGTTTGCCTGAGTCGGTGCTCGCGATGGCTGGCTGCCATGTTCATTGGTATGGCAAAGAAAAACGGACTGGACGCAAGATGGGACACATCAATGTGTGCGGTGACTACAGCGGTGAACTGCAACGCCGTTTGTGCGCGTTAGCCAAAGTGCTGGACGCCGATGCGTTTCCGGCCGTGCAAGCCTTTGCCAGCAAATGGCGTGATTAATTCAATCGCTGATGATAACGAAGATAACAAAGGAGCACATGGCCCCTTTGTTGTTTAATCGTCCTCTTTAGGATTCAGTACCACTCGATTGCACATGCTGGCACTTACGATCTGCGCACTGATATTTCACCCCGTGAGCGGATTTCTTCTCCACCAATAAAGCAAAACCGCACTGCTCACAGCGCCCTTTCACTGGGGCTTGATTGAGCGCGAATTTGCATTTTGGGAACTGATCGCAGGCATAGAAGGTTTTACCAAAGCGATTTTTCCGTTCCAGCAAATGGCCTTTTCCGCATTCAGGGCAAGCGAACAACACCTTTTGATCTCTGGCTTCAACTGGATTAATCGATTCGATATGATGGCACTGCGGGTAAGCACTGCAACCGACAAACATGCCATAACGCCCCTGACGCAGCACCAACTCTTGACCACACTCTGGACAGGCGACGCCAAGTTCTTTAACGATATGACCGTCATTGTGATGCAGCGCTTTGATGTAATCACACGCGGGATAGTGGCCGCAGCCAAGGAAAGGACCGTGTTTACCGTGCTTTAACACCAATTCTCCACCGCATTTCGGGCATGGCTCACGCTCTAATGCGTGTTCATGCGCCGGAAATAGGGTGTGGTCGATTTTACTACTCATAGATACCGTGCAGGGAAAGCGTTAATGCAAAATGCCTTGTTCTTTGGTGTACAACAGCTCTTCCATCAGCGTGTAGGCGTTTTCATTGCCGGGCACATTAAACAGCACCATCAGAATAATCCACTTGAGATCGTCGAGCTCAAATTCGTTGGTTTCGAGCCCCATCACCCGATCGATCACCATTTCACGGATTTCGGTGGTCAGCACATTAATTTGCTCGAGAAACAACAGAAAGCCACGACTTTCGAGATCCAATCGTTGCATTTCCTGCGCCGTATAGATACGGGTAGACGCGGTGGCACTACAACGCGAAATGGCTGAGTGCGCATCGCTTTGCTGCAACGCGGCGAGCTCTTCTAACCAAAGAAGGGCTTTATAGATATCTTGTTGGTGAAATCCCGCTCGAAGCAGTTCTTCTTCAAGCTCATCTTGATCCACTTGCAAATCTGCATCGCTATGGATGTAAGTTTCAAACAGATACATCAGTATATCCATCATCATAGCTAGCCCCTCCCCCTTCGAATATAGCCACCGTTAATTGCAACAACATGTCCTGAAAGCTCAAGCTCTAGGAGCTGCATCATGACTTCTTGCACAGGTATATTGGTCCTGTTTGCCAGAATATCAACTGGTGTCGCCTCACTTCCTACGTTAGCTAACAGCTCAGAAAATGGCAATTGTTCTTCGGTATTAAGTGGAGAAAATAAATCTCCCGTTTGCTGCTGATAAGACCAATCCAGTAACGATTGTATTTCACGCAAGATGTCATTGGGCTCAGAGACTAAGCACGCCCCGTTTTTGATCAGTTGATTGCCACCTCGGCCATTCACCGAAGAAATCGAACAAGGCAGAGCAAAGACTTCTCGCCCTTGCTCTGCCGCATAACGAGCGGTGATGAGTGAGCCGCTTTTTTCAGCCGCTTCCACAACCAACACCCCCAGCGCCAAGCCACTGATAATACGATTACGGCGAGGGAAGTTCTCCGCACGGGGTTTAGCATCAGGGCGAAACTCAGACACCAGCGCACCTTGCTCGGCGATTCGTTGCGCCAACTTGCGATGGCGAGCGGGATAAATGTGTTCGAGCCCTGAGCCTAGCACGGCGATGGTGTCACCACCTGCATTGAGTGCGCCATCGTGAGCGTGGCCATCAATACCCAGCGCTAAACCACTGGTCACCGCAAGCCCCTGTTGAACTAAAAACTCCGCAAACTGCCGAGCATGCTGTAGCCCTTCTAGACTGGCATTGCGACTACCAACCATCGCAAGTTGCGGCTTGCTCAGTGCGCCCACCTCCCCTTTAACAAACAGATAAGGCGGCGCGGCTCCAGCTTCTTTAAGCAGTGGCGGATAATCGTCATCGACTAAGGTGAGAATGTGATGACCTTGTTGCAGTTGCCAAGTCAGTGACGCTTCCACATCGCGGCGAGCCTCTTGCCGCAGATAGGCGAGTTGAACGGCAGAAAACCCCAAATTGAGCAATGCATTATCTGAGTAGGCGAGAATATTGAGCGGAGAATCAATACTGAGTAATTTGGCTAATCGTTTTACCCCGATCTGCGGCGTAAAACTTAAGCTTAACCAAGCGATCAGTTCTTGCTCTGACATTACGGCTCCTGAGCAGAGGGACGCGGTTGATGAGCTTTGGGCGGCACAACGATAATGTCTCGGGTGATCGGTTTATTGCTGCGAGTAATCAAAGCAAGACTAAAATAGTCGTAAGGGCGGATCACCATCAGTTCGCCAACGCGCGTTTGTGGCAAGGTGATGGCTTCGTCAGCCGAACCGGATTCATAGCTAAAGGCATCATCTCGGCGATACACCTCAGCCGAGGAGTTATACAACTCAAACATATGCCCTTGACGCAGATTGTCCGCCGAACCTTTATCCAAAATTACCACCTGATTTGGCGCGCTGTAATCAATGCCATCAATATTGCCAAGCATTTTCACCGCTAACCCTTGCGGTGCCGGAGAAGGATAAAAGGTTGCAGAAAGGGTATTGAGCTGAGTTTCTGAGACGGGCAAAGCAATGTCATTCAGCAAGACTTCTTGGCGAAGGGCTGTCACTTCAAGACTCGAATAGTCTTCAGCACTTTGACGAAGCTTCCCTTCTGCGACCACACGCAGCGCAACCACTGGCGATGATTGATCGTCACGGGTAAACTCGGCCACCACACGGTAGATGGCCCACTGCTTTTCACTGTGTTGGCCGCTGATAAACAAGCTCTCTTCTTTTGCGAGATATTGATGCCCCTCACTGGTGCCCATCACTCGAGCGACCGTGGCGAGCTTTTCCTTTTCTAATAAGCGATCCGATTGGAGATAAGGGAGCACTAAGCTTTCCACCACAACCGGCAGAGCTTTCTTCTCGGTAATGCGCGCTTTGGGGCTCAAGGTGACCACGGGTTTTAAACTCAGCATCGGCTGACCATTTTTCCACACCAGCGACAACTTATCGCCCGGATAGATCAGGTGAGGGTTCTCAATCTCCGGGTTAATCTGCCATAAACGTGGCCACAACCAAGGGCTGTCTAAGTAGAGCGCGGAAATATCCCACAAGGTATCGCCCTTCACCACCACATAGGTTTTCGGTGCATCCGCTTTAATCGCCAAAGGCACCGTTTCGGCCTGAGCCATTAACGTAGCGGTACAAAACAGAGGCAATAATATGGCGCGCGACAGCGCTTTAATGGCTAGCTTCATGATTAAGTTCCCTACTCCAAGAACGGGAGTAACACGCGGAAATTGGTGTCAGGATGCTGTCATTTAGGCTATAAAATGTCTAGAATTGAGCCAACTAGGTTTGTGCTGTTTCGGCACGCTTCAACATTTTGAGTGTATATGTCTGTATTGCAAGTATTAACATTCCCGGATGATCGCCTGCGCACCGTTGCAAAACCGGTCGAAACCGTGACCCCTGAAATTCAGAAAATCGTCGACGACATGATCGAAACCATGTACGACGAAGAGGGCATCGGCCTTGCTGCAACACAGGTGGATATCCACCAGCGTATCGTGGTGATTGATATCTCCGAAAACCGTGATCAGCCGATGGTGCTGATCAATCCAGAAATTTTAGAAAAACGCGGCGAAGACGGCATTGAAGAAGGCTGTTTGTCGGTTCCCGGCGCGCGCGCATTGGTACCTCGTGCGGCAGAAGTCACCGTCAAGGCGCTGGATCGTGATGGCACCCCATTCACGCTTGAGGCCGATGATTTATTGGCGATCTGTATTCAACACGAGCTCGACCATCTTCAAGGTAAGTTATTTGTCGATTACCTCTCGCCGCTTAAGCGCAAACGTATTCAGGACAAATTAGCGAAAATTAAACGCTACAACGAAAAAAACGCCTAATACGACCATTTTTAATTTAGAAGGAAGTCAGCCTTGAGCCAGTCTTTACGTATTGTCTTTGCAGGGACTCCGGATTTCGCCGCCCGTCATTTGGCGGCGTTGTTGTCTTCGGAGCACGACATTATTGCGGTGTACACTAACCCCGATCGCCCCGCGGGCCGGGGTAAAAAACTGGCCGCGCCGCCAGTCAAAGAGTTAGCCCTAGAGCACAACATTCCAGTGTATCAACCGGAAAACTTTAAATCGGCTGAAGCCAAGCAAGCGCTTGCCGACTTAAATGCCGATCTCATGGTGGTGGTGGCTTATGGGATGTTACTGCCGCAAGCGGTATTGGACACGCCTAAACTCGGTTGCATTAACGTACACGGTTCTATCTTGCCACGTTGGCGTGGCGCTGCGCCGATTCAGCGTTCTATCTGGGCGGGTGATGCCGAAACAGGCGTAACCATCATGCAGATGGACATCGGCCTCGATACCGGTGACATGCTCAAAGTCGCCACTTTACCGATTGAACCGAGTGACACCAGCAGCTCGATGTACGACAAACTGGCGCAACTGGGTCCGAAAGCGTTACTCGACTGTTTGAGCGAAATTGCCTCTGGCACCGCCGTGGCGGTAAAACAAGACGACGAGCTTGCTAACTACGCGAAAAAACTCAGCAAAGAAGAAGCACGCATCAACTGGCAAGACGATGCAGCGCACATTGAACGCTGTGTACGCGCCTTCAACCCTTGGCCGATCAGCCACTTTAACGTGGCCGAAAACAGCATCAAGGTGTGGCAAAGCCGCGTCGCAGAGCAAACCAGCTCAAAAGCGGCTGGGACCATTTTGCAAGCAGACAAAAACGGTATATACGTCTCCACTGGCAACGGTGTACTGGTTTTAGAACAGATCCAAATCCCGGGTAAAAAAGCGATGCCAGTGCAGGATGTACTTAACTCGCGCGCGGCTTGGTTTGAAGTCGGCTCGGTGCTGGTTTAATTTTCCGGGCGATGCAATTCGCCTCACTAAGAACTTTACGAGGGCAGAGACGCCCTCTTTAACTTTAAGGTACTCAACATGAATGTTCGCGCTGCGGCTGCCAACGTCCTGTATCTTGTGGTCGACAAAGGCCACTCGCTGTCCAATGCCCTTCCAGAAGCTCAACAATCAATTCGTCCACGTGACCACGCGCTGCTGCAAGAGATCTGCTATGGCGCGCTGCGCTATCTTCCTCGTTTGGAAAGCATTGCCAGCCAGTTGATGGAAAAACCGCTGAAAGGCAAACAACGCGTCTTTCATCATCTGATTTTGGTTGGCCTGTATCAACTCGGGCACATGCGCATTCCAGCCCATGCCGCCGTAGCGGATACCGTAGAAGGTGCGCAGGATCTCAAAGGGCCACGCCTGCGCGGTCTGATTAACGCGGTGCTGCGTAACTACCAGCGCAACCAAGAACAGCTTGATGCCTTTTCCGTTAGCCACAATGCGGGAAAATACGCCCACCCAAGCTGGCTGCTGAAAACACTACAACAAGCCTATCCGCAGCAATGGCAAGAGATTGTGGACGCCAATAACCAAAAAGCGCCAATGTGGCTGCGAGTCAATCGACAGCACCACGATCGCGATGCCTATGTGGCGCTGCTCAATGATGCAAACATTGATAGCACAACGCACAGCGAAGCAAAAGACGCGATAAAATTGGCCGCGCCTTGCGATGTGCGCGCTCTACCCGGGTTTGCTGAAGGCTGGGTTTCAGTCCAAGATGCCGCTGCCCAATTGGCTCTGCGTTATCTACAGCCACAAGATGGCGAGTTGATCCTCGACTGCTGCGCGGCACCGGGTGGCAAAACCGCCCATGTGTTAGAGCAGGTAAGCGCGCGAGAAGTGGTGGCGATCGACTGCGATGAAACCCGCCTTAAGCGCGTGACAGAGAACCTGCAGCGCCTCAATCTGCAAGCGCAGGTGATTTGCGGCGATGCACGCTACCCACAGCAGTGGTGGCAAGGCGAACAATTTGACCGCATTTTGCTTGATGCTCCTTGCTCTGCCACGGGCGTGATTCGTCGTCACCCCGACATCAAATGGCTGCGCCGCGAGGACGATATTGCGGCCTTGGCCCAACTGCAGAGCGAGATTTTCGATGCAATGTGGACACAGCTCAAACCGGGCGGTACGCTGGTTTACGCCACCTGTTCCATCATGCCAATGGAAAACGTCGAGCAGGTCAACGCGTTTTTGCAGCGCACCCAAGATGCCGAGTTAGTGGGCTCCGATCCTGAGCAGCCAGGGCGTCAGATTCTGCCGGGCGAAGAAGACATGGACGGCTTCTACTACGCGGTACTTCGCAAGCACGCATAAGCACAACAGGCGATTGAGCACAGCTCAGTCGCCTGTTCCCATTTAAGAGAACAGAGTATGAAGATCATTATTCTTGGTGCTGGCCAAGTTGGCGGCACGCTGGCAGAGAACCTGGTCGGGGAAAACAACGACATCACCATCGTCGACAAAAACGGCGACCGACTGAGGGAGTTGCAGGACAAATACGATCTGCGCGTGGTTAACGGCCATGCCAGCCACCCCGATGTGCTGCATGAAGCGGGCGCGCAGGATGCCGACATGCTGGTCGCCGTGACCAACACCGACGAAACCAACATGGCGGCGTGTCAGGTGGCGTTTACTCTGTTCAACACCCCGAACCGCATTGCGCGTATTCGCTCTCCGCAATACTTAGCTGAAAAAGAGGCACTTTTTAAATCGGGCGCGATTCCGGTCGATCACTTGATTGCACCAGAAGAGCTGGTGACCAGCTACATCGAACGTTTGATCCAATACCCGGGCGCGTTGCAAGTGGTCAGTTTTGCCGATGAAAAAGTCAGCCTCGTGGCGGTCAAAGCCTATTACGGCGGGCCATTGGTTGGCAATGCACTCTCTGCACTGCGCGAACACATGCCGCACATCGACACCCGCGTCGCGGCGATTTTCCGCCAAGGCAGACCGATCCGCCCGCAAGGCACCACGATTATTGAAGCCGACGACGAGGTGTTCTTCGTTGCGGCGAGCAATCACATCCGCTCGGTAATGAGTGAATTGCAACGGCTGGAGAAAACCTATCGCCGCATCATGATTGTCGGCGGGGGCAACATCGGCGCCAGTTTGGCGAAAAGACTTGAGCAGACTTACAGCGTCAAACTCATTGAGCGCAACTTGCAGCGCGCCGAAAAACTGTCGGAAGAGCTGGAAAACACCATCGTTTTCTGCGGTGACGCCGCAGACCAAGAGCTGCTGACGGAAGAGAACATCGACCAAGTGGACGTGTTTATCGCCCTAACCAACGAAGACGAAACCAACATTATGTCTGCCATGCTGGCCAAACGCATGGGGGCAAAAAAAGTGATGGTATTGATCCAGCGTGGCGCGTATGTGGATCTCGTGCAAGGCGGCGTGATTGACGTGGCGATTTCCCCACAACAAGCCACCATTTCAGCCCTGTTAACCCACGTTCGCCGCGCGGACATCGTCAACGTTTCCTCACTACGCCGCGGCGCGGCAGAGGCGATTGAAGCGGTCGCACACGGCGATGAAAACACCTCGAAAGTGGTTGGCCGCGCGGTGGGCGACATCAAACTGCCACCGGGTACCACCATTGGCGCCATCGTACGTGGTGAAGAAGTACTGATTGCCCACGACAGAACCGTGATTGAGCAAGATGACCACGTGGTGATGTTCTTGGTCGATAAGAAATACGTGCCCGACGTGGAAGCCTTATTCCAACCGAGCCCATTCTTCCTCTAGGACTGTTGTATGGTTAACTTTCGTCCCGTACTGTTTGTGATTGGGCTGGTATTGTCCAAAATCGCCCTATTCATGTACGTTCCGACGCTAGTGGCGTTTTTTACCGCGACCGGCGGCTTTCTCGATTTCGCCCAAGCGGTAGTGATTACGCATATTGCGGCGTTTATCTGTTTGAGCATCGGCCGCACCGCGCACTTTAAACTCAGCGTGCGCGATATGTTCCTCATCACCAGTTTGGTGTGGACCATTGCCAGTGCGTTTGCCGCGCTGCCTTTCATGTTCATCAACCACATCAGCTTTACCGATGCCTACTTTGAAACCATGTCCGGCATCACCACCACAGGCTCGACCGTGCTCAGTGGTTTGGACAACATGGCACCGAGCATCTTATTGTGGCGTTCGATTTTGCAATGGCTCGGCGGAGTGGGCTTTATCGTTATGGCGGTAGCGGTTTTGCCGATGCTCAACGTCGGTGGGATGAAGTTGTTCCAAACCGAATCTTCCGATTGGTCGGACAAAAGCAGCCCCAGAGCGAAAACCGTGGCCAAAAATATTGTGGCGGTGTACCTAATCCTCACTGTGCTTTGTCTGATGGGTTATTTGCTGACCGGGATGAACCTGTTTGACGCCATCAACCACTCATTCACCACCTTATCAACCGGTGGCTACTCCACTTCCGACGGCTCGATGAACCATTTTTCCAAAGGGGCACATTGGGTTGCAACCCTGTTTATGTTTTTGGGCGGCTTGCCTTTTCTGCTGTTTGTCTCGGCGCTGCGCAAACGACGTTTAGACGCGCTGTTTCGCGATGCGCAAGTGCAAGGCTTTACCTTTTTGTTTCTCGGTTCAAGCTTAGTGGTCGCGACTTGGTTGGTTATGCGCGACGGTTATACCATCGCCGATGCACTGCGGGTGGCAATGTTCAATATTGTCTCTGTGGTGACCACCACCGGATTTGGCCTGGAAGATTTCACCGCGTGGGGCGCTCTGCCGACCACGTTATTTGCCTTTTTGATGATGGCCGGAGCCTGCTCTGGCTCGACCTCAGGCGGAATTAAAGTCTTCCGCTTTCAGATAGCGATGACGCTGCTCAATAAGCAGATCATGAAACTCATCCACCCTTCGGGAATTTTCGTGCAGCGCTACAACCATCGCCCAGTCAATGACGACATTGTGCGATCCGTGGTGGCTTTTGGTCTGATGTTTTTTATTACTATCATCGCCATCGCAGGGGGGTTGAGTGCCATGGGGCTGGATCCCGTCACCAGCATTTCGGGCTCAATCACCGCAGTGGCGAACGTCGGCCCGGGAATGGGCAATGTGATTGGCCCAACAGGCAATTTTGCCCCGCTGCCGGATGCTGCCAAGTGGTTACTTAGCCTAGGTATGTTGATGGGACGTTTAGAAATTTTGACCTTGTTGGTGCTGTTCTTCCCCGCTTTTTGGCGACGTTAAGGAGATGCGATGAAACTGTGGACAACGGCCTTGATGCTACTGAGTGGCGCCAGCTATGCCGGGCAAGTGATTACCCTGCCCGATGGGCGGCAAGCCGAACTGAATGATGATTTTACTTGGCGCTATCTGCTACCAGAACAGAGCGAGAGAACACCGCAACCAATGCCACTGCGTAAACCGCTGCTGGCCGGCGTAACCATCACTCCCGGTAATGGCAAACCCGTGTTGCAACTCTCGCACTCTGGTGTGGATGTGATCCTGCGAGCGGCCGAGTATCAAGACGGCGAGTTGCTCATTCCGCTCTCCGTCGCCAATCAGAGCACGCAATCGGTGATCACTGTCGCCGTAGAGCTGACGATCACTAACTTAGATGGAGAAATTCTCTATCACGACAACGTCGGCGTCTGGCAATCAATCAAGCGTTTAGCAGAAACCTATTTGCGCCCACAACAGTTAGCGCAAGGCAAAACGATAAAAATCGCTTTGCCACCGCATGCTCAGTATCAGCTACAAGCCAATATCGTGCAGATAGAAAGCCGTTAAACCGGCTGAACGTAGAGATAAATAGCCAAGAAGTGGCAAACGCATCCAGCCAAGACAAAACAGTGCCAGATGGCATGATTGAAGGGAATGCGCTTTGCCACATAGAAAATCACGCCCAGCGAGTAGATAACCCCACCACAAGCTAAGAGCGTCAGCCCGCCCACATCCAACGTGATCGCCAATTGGTAAATCACGACCAAAGAGAGCCACCCCATCAGCAGGTATGATATGAGAGAAAAGCGCTTAAAGCGGTAGACAAACGCCACTTTCATGATGATGCCAAGCAGGGCTATCGACCAGATGACGATCATTAAACCAATCGCCAGTGGCGTGCGTAAACTCACCAACAGAAAAGGCGTATAGCTGCCCGCGATCAACAGATAGATGGCGCTATGATCAAACGTTTTTAGCCAACGTTTGGCCTGCGGTGAGGGAATCGCGTGATAAAGTGTCGAGGCCAAAAACAGCACAATAATACTGGCGCCGTAAACGGCCATACTGGTTATGGTTAACGGGTCGGCATTGTGTTCAGCGGCTTTGAGCAACAACAAAACCAGCCCAACAATCCCAAACACCATGCCCAGTGCGTGCGTCACCGCGTTGGCGACTTCTTCACGCACACTGTATTGATTTACTGACATAACAAACTGCACCGCACAAGATGACTGAATCTCGCGTCAGTATCGCACATTTAGCTTACACGTGTAAGCTAAAAATTATGACGCTTTGTTTACGTGCTTTGTTCCAAAAACTGCACCACTCGCGCACCAGCCTCTTGGCCACTGACATCAAGGGGAATCGTCAACTCGCGTTTCAGTTTTCCCGCCCCAAGCAGGCTGGCTAGCATGCCTTTTCCGCCTTCACGCAGGCGATCCACTTCAAACCACAAACTCAACCCATTCTCTTTACGATAGGCCACCATTTCCAGCTCACGCCAACGCCCGTGATAAGGACCTGCGGTTGGAACAAACTCAAATTCTTGCACAAAGGGCAACTCAAAACCCTCAGCAGCTTCGCATTCCACTTGGCGAATGCGCAGCCCCTTCTCTTCCAACGCAGTGAAAATGCCATCCATCAACGCATCTGGTCGCACGGTCAAACTGTCTTTGTCTGTAGGATCCAACGCCATCGCCACATCCAATCCCGTTTCCAGCCAAACACGCGCATCGCCTAAGGTGATCGGCGTGTTGCACGGAATCGCCAAGCTCACATCAAAGACCCGCTCTTCGCCTGGCTGGATGGTAAACGCATAGGGTAACGTCCACTTGGCCAGCACATGCGTTTGAGCGACGCGCCGCAACACCTGGCTTTCTCGATCGCCACTGTCCTGCGCGACTTCGGCGATATAGCGGCAGCAAAGCTTTACATCGATGTTGTCAATCTCCTGCGCACTCGCCCCACCATAGACATGGATTTTGAGCTCCGCCTGCTGGCCGGCGTACAACACATCCTGCTGCAACACCGAATCTACTTTGGCACTGCCGATACCAAAACTGGCCAACGTTTTTTTGAAAAATGACATATTCACCTCCTTGAACAGACATTCAGTGTACTGACGAATCGCCACTGGCGAATAGTATCCAGCTCACAGATAGTCGCTGCAATCTTTGTCTTGTCACATCGGTTAGACATTTTTTCCAGCGATCAATTGTGCACCTATCGATCGATTTTAATAAGGGTGCTAATCTATACCTGATATGCATGCATATCGTTATTCCTGCACATTTATTTGGATTGGCAGACGCCAGAAAGAGCCACCCTTCAAGTTTTGAAGTTCAACTCATAAATGTACAGGCCATTAGATTGGCAATGGATATGCCTGACCGTTAGGTAAAAAATGCGCCCAACAGCAGTCAGGTTCTCGCACACAAACCGTAGTGCAATGCGTCGTCGTAATGGTTTTGCCGTTGCTCCGACTGCAAAAAAAATGGCTCTTGGTATGACCTTAGTCGAGCAAGCCGCTCTGATGCAAACTCCGGCTAAAATCATTCAGGCAGCCTAATCTAAAAAGCGTAGCAGTTGCTGCGCTTTTTTCTTTTGCCAAGCTACACATTCCCGTTTGGCCTTCTGTTTGCAATTTGATACCTTAACGCAAAATACCTATAAAATTTGTGGAGAAAGAGATGAAGTGTCATCGCATTGAAGAGCTGCTTGAACTACTCGAACCGGAGTGGCAAAAAGAGCAAGAGATGAACTTGCTGCAATTTATCGTCAAACTCGCTGGCGAAGCAGGATTTAAAGGGCCATTGGAAACGCTTTCTGACGATGTGCTGATTTATCACCTCAAAATGCGCAACAGCGCCAAAGATGAGATGATTCCTGGGCTGAAAAAAGATCAGGAAGAAGACTTCAAAACCGCCATTCTACGAGCTCGTGGCATCATCGAATAAGCTCTCACTGATTGATTTTCTCAAAGCGATTCCGATGAATCGCTTTTTTATTTTCTCCCGCTGTTCAGAGAAAAATTGCGTTAACTGTACTGAAATTTGTTGTTAAAGGTTGATAGCGTTAAAGAAATACAAATGTTATTGGTTGTATAATCGTCATTCATCAGTATTTACTAAAATAGTAGATAGCCCTGTTCAATTCTATGAATGGCGGCCTATCAGCAATGTCACTGAGCGCAAACAAACAGAAATTGCGCCGCCAAAGCCTAAGAAGGATCAATCCATGAGTCAGGATAAAATCGATATCAAAGATGTGACTCCCAAAACGTTTAACCCGAAAACCCACAAAGGAAATGGCGATAGATTTAACCCCAGCAACCGGATTTACGTTCGTGAAAGCAAAGGCACTTACCAGAAGCTGCGCCGATATGGTGGTTGGTTTTTGCTTGTCTTGTTTGCGATGGTACCGTGGATCTCGTATGGCGATCGCCAAGCCATCTTACTCGACTTTAGCCACCAGCAATTTAACTTCTTTGGCACCACACTCTACCCACAAGATCTGACCTTGCTGGCGCTGCTGTTTATGATCGCTGCATTTGGCCTGTTCTTTATCACCACCTTTCTTGGCCGGGTGTGGTGTGGTTATCTCTGCCCGCAGACCGTTTGGACGTTTATGTACATCTGGTTTGAAGAAAAACTCGAAGGCAGCGCCAACAAGCGTCGCAAACAAGATGCCGGCAAGCTAACCACCGATTTGGTGCTGCGCAAAACCATCAAACACATAGCCTGGTTTGCTATCGCTCTGGCGACCGGATTTACCTTTGTCGGCTATTTTGTGCCAATCCGTGATTTGGTGGTGGACTTCTTTACCCTCAACGCCAGCTTCGGCCCGGTGTTCTGGGTGATGTTCTTTGCTATCTGTACCTATGGTAATGCAGGTTGGATGCGTTCGATCATGTGTATTCACATGTGCCCGTACGCCCGCTTCCAATCAGCGATGTTTGACAAAGATACCTTCATCGTCGGTTATAACACCAAGCGCGGTGAGCAACGCGGACCTCGTTCGCGCAAAGCCGATCCCAAACAGCTGGGCTTGGGTGATTGTATCGACTGTGACTTGTGTGTGCAGGTCTGCCCAACCGGGATTGATATCCGTGACGGTTTACAATACGAATGCATCAACTGCGGCGCCTGTATCGACGCTTGTGATACTACCATGGAGCGAATGGGCTACGAAAAAGGGCTGATCAGCTACACCACCGAACATCGTCTTTCTGGCAAACACACCAAAGTGATGCGCCCGAAACTGATTGGTTATGGTCTGGTGCTGTTAGTCATGATCGGGCTGTTCTTCGCCCAAGTGGCCTCGGTGGATCCAGCCGGGTTGAGTGTGATTCGTGACCGCAGTCAGCTGTTTAAAGTCAATAGCTCCGGCGAAGTGGAAAACACGTACACGCTGAAAGTGATCAACAAGACGCAGCAAACTCAAGAATATCAACTGGATGTGAAAGGCTTGTCGGATGTGAGCTGGTATGGCAAACAAACCATTCACGTCAGCCCCGGTGAGGTTTTGAATCTGCCGTTAAGTTTAGGGGTTAATCCCGACAAGCTGAGCTCTTCAATTACGACAATTCAGTTTATACTGACCGATAAGAGCAACGACTTCAGCATTGAAGTAGAAAGCCGTTTCATCAAGAAACTGTAACTTCACCCTTAATTATGGAAAAAGGCTCAGTAATGAGCCTTTTTGTTTTTATGTCGCAAAGTGAGTTTAATTTTGCCGCGGTAACCCCTGACTTTATGTGGTACGCCTTAGAAAGTATTGGTGTGCGCGCTGAATCCGGATTTCTGCCGTTAAACAGTTACGAAAACCGCGTGTATCAGTTCAGCGATGAAGACCGAAAACGCTACGTGGTGAAATTCTATCGTCCAGAGCGCTGGAGCGCCGAACAGATCGAAGAGGAGCACCAGTTCACTTTAGAGCTACTCGACAACGACATTCCGGTCGCCCCGCCTTTGGTGATCAATGGCCGCACTTTGCATCACTATCAAGGACACTTATTTGCCCTGTTTACCAGCGTGGGTGGGCGGCAATTTGAAGTGGACAACCTCGATCAGCTCGAAGGCGTCGGCCGTTTTCTGGGTCGGATGCACAAAGTGGGCGGCCAACAACGTTTTGCCCATCGTCCAACCATCGGCCTGCAAGAGTACCTGCACCAGCCGCGTGCCACTCTTGAGCAATCAAAGATGATCCCACATCATCTGCAAAATAGTTTTTTCAGCGACCTTGATCGACTGATCAGTGCCATCGAGCATCACTGGCCAGCTCATAACGACATTATCCGCTTGCACGGCGATTGCCATCCGGGGAATATTCTCTGGCGCGACGGACCAATGTTCGTTGATTTAGACGATGCGCGAAATGGCCCAGCGGTACAAGATTTATGGATGTTACTCAGTGGCGAGCGTCACGAAAAAACCATGCAACTGGATATTTTGCTGGAAGGCTACCAAGAGTTTTGCGATTTTAATCACGCTCAGTTGAAACTTATCGAGCCTTTACGTGGTCTACGAATGGTGCATTATATGGCCTGGTTGGCAAAACGATGGCAGGATCCGGCGTTTCCCCTCGCCTTTCCTTGGTTCAATGAGCCAAAATACTGGGAAGGTCAGGTTCTGGCGTTTAAAGAACAAATCGCCGCTTTAGAAGAGCCCCCTCTTTCATTGATGCCGCAATGGTAACCAGCCTTACAACTAACGGAGAAATTATTAGATGAAGAAGTTGTTCGCATTTTTTTCACTGCTCATGCTCAGCCTGACAGCCAACGCTGCCAATTTTAAACAAGGTGAGCACTACAAAGTGCTGGATCTCGAAGCCTCGAAGAAACCCAGTGTCACCGAGTTCTTTTCTTTCTACTGCCCACACTGCAATAGCTTTGAGCCGATCATCCAGCAACTGAAAAATCAGTTGCCTGAAGGGGTAAAATTGCAGAAAAATCACGTCTCTTTTATGGGCGGATCGATGGGGTTCTCGATGAGCAAAGCCTACGCCACCATGATTGCGCTAAAAGTCGAAGATAAAATGGTTCCAGTGATGTTTAACCGCATTCACAACCTGCGCAAAGCGCCAAAAGATGACGCCGAGCTGCGCCAAATTTTCCTTGATGAAGGTATTGAAGGTGTTGATGAGAAGACATTTGATGCGGCCTTCAATGGCTTTGCCGTGGATTCTATGGTGCGTCGCTTTGACAAACAGTTCCAGGATAGCGGCTTATCTGGCGTGCCTGCGGTACTGGTGAACAACAAGTACCTCGTTCAGGCGCAAGGCATCAAGAGCGTTGATGAGTACATTGAACTGGTCAACTTCCTGCTGAAGAAATAATATCACTAGGTTGATAAAAATCGGGGAGCCCAATGGGCTCCCCGATTTTTTAACCTCGGTGAATCTCTTTGAGCACAGCATCTTTTTCCTGCCAAAGATCGCCGAGCCACTGCTGAAACTGACGCTTGTAGGGTTTATCGTTGAAATAGTCGCCCATCACCTGCTCACTCACCGGTAAGACACGGATACGCACCACGATTTTGCGCATTCGCCCAAGCAGCAGATCGCGAAAAGGTTTGTCGGTGTTATGCGGATAAGCCAGCGTGACATCGATGATATGATCAAACTGCTCGCCCATCGCCGCTAAAGTATAAGCAATACCACCCGATTTCGGTTGCAGCAAATAGTCGTAACCCGCTTTACTGCTGCGCTTTTTCTGTTCAGTAAAACGCGTTCCTTCGACATAGTTAACCACGGTCGTTGGCGAATGTTGAAACTTGGCGCAAGAGCGGCGTGTGGTTTGTAAATCTTGCCCGCGCTTGTGTGGATGGCGGAGCAAATACTCACGTGAATAACGACGCATAAACGGCATATCCAAAGCCCAACAAGCCATACCGATAAAAGGCACGTACAGCAGTTGCTGTTTGAGAAAAAACTTCGGCATTGGAATACGATCTTTGAACACGCTGCACAGCACCACAATGTCGGTCCAACTGAGATGATTACTGATCAGTAGGTACCAGCCATCCTTCTTTAACCCTTCTCCACCCTGAATATCCCACTCGACCCGGTTGGACAGAGACAAAAGCTGGGTATTGACCGTTGCCCATAACCACATCATACGATTGGCGGCCGCCGTGGCATGAGATTTTAAACGGATGGTCGGCAACACCATTTTGATGAGGGCAATCAGGCAGATTGCGATCGAACACACTGCCGAGTTGAGAATAACCAGAAAAACGTTAATCAAAAGTAACAAATATGCCAACATAATGATGTTCAATAACCCATCTATCAGGTGAAGAAAAAAACAGCGTGTGATTATACTGTTCCAGGGTCAGTTTGGAACACGTGAAAAAATGGTCCGAGTAGTTTTCACCAGTTAATGTGCGCCTTCACCCGCGAACACAGCAAACCATAAGGATAAACCATGCGAAAACTCATTTTGGCAACCCTCATCGGCGTTGCCACTCAGTCAGCACAGGCAGGACTAGCGGATAGCCAAGGCTACAGCGGGGAGTTGTCACTCATCACCGGTTACAGCGCCAGTGAATCCAACTTCAATACCGAAGCAGAGGCCAGCATCAGCGATTATCGCGCACCGTCTTCAAGCGAAAGCCAAGCGCTGATTGGTATTCTGGGCAACTTCGCCTACACCTTCGGTCAAGGGTTGGAACATCAAGTGTATCTGGGCACCACTCGCGCAGATGTTGCGGTCGGCACACTGGCGCTACAACTGGGTTACAAGCACCAATTGCCGTCGGGTATCGTGCTTGATGTTTCACTACTGCCAACCGTGATGTCAGGTGAAACGTGGCAAGATCCTTATGCGCTTAATACTCAGCGCCAAACCACCGATGAAGATGGCATAGTGTATCGCTTTAAATTGGAAAATCTCGCCGACGGTAACCTTAGCGCCGATTTTGCTTATGCAAGCAAAGAGATAGAGAAGGACACCGTGAGCGATACCAGTTTACGCAGAGATGGCAAGAGCTATTACGTCAAGGTGGATTACCGGTATATGCTGCGCCCAACCAGTTTCTTACTGCCTGCGTTCACCTACATCCAGCACGATGCGGATGGCAAAGCCGCCTCTTATGACTCCTACGCCGCCGATCTAAGTTGGTTTAACATCATGGATCGTCACCGCTTAGCTTTAACCGCAGGTTATAGCTTGCAAGATTACCAAGCCAGCAGCCAGGTCTTTGCTAAAACGCGCGAAGATCAGCAATTGAGCCTGTTTTTGGCCTATGAATATCAGAACCTGTTCATGCAGCCTCAATGGTCGTTCATCACGCTCGCTGGCTACAACCAGACTAGTTCGAACATCGCCTTTTACGATGCGCAAGATGTGCTACTTTCTGTCGGGATCAACTACCGTTTTTAAACTGCTTGTGCGGTCAATTGCCTGAGCAGCCGATCCATCGCCCGATAGCCCAGCGCTTCCGCCAAATGAGGACGGGTTATCTGCTCAGCCCCTTGCAGATCGGCAATGGTGCGCGCCACTTTGATAATACGATGATAGGCGCGAATAGAGAGCCCGAGTCGATGCAGGGCGGTTTCTAAAAATTGCGCATCTTCCTTGGCCAGCGGGCAGTAGGTCTCAATCTCTCGACTGCCTAACAGTGCATTCACTTTGCCATTGCGCTGTTGCATGCGCTCTCTGGCCAAGTTGACGCGCTGTTTGACCAACGCAGTTGGCTCCCCGCGATCCCCGCCTTCCGCCAGCATCCCTTTGGGAAGGGAGGGGATTTCTAACGACATATCGAAGCGATCAAGCAGCGGCCCTGACAAACGGCTCAGATAACGCAGAATTGCCTGCGGATTGGCGCGTGCTTGGTTCCCTTCGTAATAGCCGGTTGGACTCGGGTTTAGCGCTCCGACCAACTGAAAGCGCGCTGGAAAGCGGGTTTTGCCTTGCGCCCGAGAGATAATAATTTCACCCGACTCCAACGGCTCTCGTAGCGAGTCAAGCACCTTGCGTTCAAACTCAGGCATTTCATCGAGAAAGAGCAAGCCATTGTGCGCCAGGGAAATTTCGCCCGGCCGAGGAATCGATCCACCGCCGACTAACGCCGCCATTGAACTGGAGTGGTGCGGCGCGCGAAACGGTCGTTGCTTCCAGTTGTGTTCGGTGATATCACTTTGCATCAGAGAAGCCACCGAGGCGGTTTCCATCGCCTCCTCCGTACTCATTTCCGGCAGTAAATCGCGCAAACGTGACGCGAGCATGGTTTTTCCTGTGCCGGGCGGGCCAAGGAAAAGTAAGTTGTGGTTGCCCGCCGCCGCAATCTCTAACGCACGTTTACCCTGCTGCTGACCGATAATATCCTGCAAATCCCGTTCATGGCTTTGGCGAGTTGGCTGCTTGGGTGTTTGATACAAAGTCAAACTTTGCTGACCACACAGGTGCGCGCACACTTCCAACAGTGATTGTGCCGAGCGGTGTCGCTCCTTACTCACCAGTGCCACTTGATCGCCATTAGCGTGAGGAACCACTAACTGACGATCGGCCAGATTGGCCGCCAGTGCTGCAGGTAGTACCCCCTTTACGCAGCGCAGCTCTCCACTTAACGCCAGCTCGCCAATAAATTCATGTGCCGCGATATGTTGCATAGGGATTTGATCCGATGCCGCCAAGATCCCCAGCGCAATCGGTAAGTCGAAACGCCCGCCCTCTTTGGGCAAGTCGGCTGGCGCCAAATTGACCGTGCTTTTTAATATAATTTACAGGAAAGAATTTATGTTAAGATTTGCATAATATTAGGAGTCTAGTGATGCAAAAAATCATATACCCATACGTGCGGTTTAGCAGTGAACAACAATCTGGCGGTAGTTCTTACAAGCGACAACTTGGCGATATTTTAAAGTATGCGAAAGAGAACGGCTATACCGTAAATGATAGCCTTGAATTGAGAGATTTAGGCTTATCAGCGTATAATGCCGATCATATCAAAAAAGGCTCACTAGGTGATTTCTTTGACGCTATAGATATGGGAATTATCGAGACAGACGGAACTGCTTATCTGTGTGTTGAGCAATTTGATCGACTTTCACGACAGAGCTTAGATGATGCATCTGATGTATTAAGAAAAATACTTAGAGCCAATATCAACGTCATAACGCTGATGGATAAGAGAGTTTACACAAAAGAGAGTCTCAATGACTTAATGAGCGTTATGTATTCATCTATGCTGATGGCTCAGGCTAATGAAGAAAGTGCAAAAAAATCAGAACGGATTCTAAAGAGTTTTGACGCTAGACTAGACGCACTACATGACGGTAAACAAATACAATATGTTGGGGTTTTTCCTGGTTGGATCGACAATAAAGGCACTAAGAAAGAAACAAATTTTGTTTTAAATAAAAAAGCTGAAATCGTAAAAAAAATATTCAAAATGTATATAAATGGAACATCTTTTAACGAAATAGCTAGAACTCTAAATTATGAAAAAATTCCGCAAGTAGCAAAAAAAAGACAAAGAAATTTTACTAACCTTTGGAGTTCAGCAAAAGTAAATCACATTTTAAAAAATCGCTGTGTATTAGGAGAACTGTACATTCGAAAAACTGGTGATACCTTTAAAAACTACTATCCTCAAATCATTTCAAACGATGATTGGGATATAGTTCAATCTATGACTAAAACAAAAAAAATAATAAAAACGTCAGGGCGAAATTCAATAAACATCTTTACAGGAAAATTATTTTGTTCTGGTTGTGGCCAGAAATATTATTTTGAAACTGACGATAAAACTTTAAAAACAGGTAAAAAATATTATCATATGCTTAAATGCTCAGGTAGACGAGGGCTACAATGTAAAAGTGCATCTATAAAGTATGATGATTTTCTAACATCAATGCCTAACATGTTCGGTCTAATAGATAAAAAACCACAAGACTATAGCGATAAGATCAAAAAAATAAAAGAAAAAATAACTGAGATATCAGGTTATTCAAAAGATATTAATGAAAAATTATTATTACTTGAAGAACTTAACAATAATAACGAACTAGATTTTACAATATATCTTAAAGAAAGTTCAAAGCTACAAAAACAAATAAGAGAGAATGATGCACGTATAGCCAGTTTCAAAGTTAGTATATCAAGATTATCAAGTGATAATAAATTAGATTATTTTGACAAAAACGATCCTATTTCAATAAAAAAAGCAAAAAAATTCATAAATGATAATTTTGCAGGATTTATAGTTTCAAGCGATTCCAGAAACTGTACTGCTTTATATAACAATGGTCAAATCATTCACTTTAAAGTAAAAAATAGCAAGATAGAAAAAACAAAGAATATTATTGAAAAAGCCGATGGTTTCAAAGAATTTTTCGACCTTAAAGAGGAAGTAGTTCAAGCCTATAAAAATGGCACAATGGACGGACGTTTTGCTGAGGTATTAAAAGCAACAAATTTCTGGGGAATTGAAACTCCAGAAAAAGATTACACATTAGAATAATATTTTGCTAGTAAAATACGAATAACCATATATTTTTGTGTTTGAAGATAGAATTATCACGAAATACAAATAAATTTTCGCTATGCTCAAATTCCAACATCAGCTTATGAGCGTAGCGATTTTATATACTCTTAATTATTCTTTTTCTTTATTAAGATAATCTCTTCATTAATTATATTGTCTTCATTAATAGGCTGACACTTAGGGTTATATATATATGACAGTTCGGGGTATAAATAAAGACATTTAGGGGTATAGATAAAAGACAGATTGGGGTATTGACAAAAAAAATAAATATGTATTAATAATACTTATAAAAATAAAAGCTCTCAAATTAATGAGAGCAATTATTTTAAACTTCCAGCAAGAAGAATAATTATAATTAAGTATAAAACACTTTAACATTAAGTCAATATTAGTATTATTTTATTCTTTACGAAGTTATTAACCAATATAAGGAATAAATAATATGAATAACAACCAATTTTTAGCATTACCAAACGAAATAATGAAAAACGATAACCCATTACATTATGAATTTTTTAACTTTAAAAACAATATTGATTTTAAAGTTTTTTTAATGATCCTATCTATATCAACGATGCTCTATAAAGATAATGGATTAAGAAAGCAAACATTTACCCTTAATGGGATATTAAGTAGAGATACATATTTACCCAGATCTAAACTTAATTTTGAGAAATTGGAATCTATCATTAACAATTTAAATTTATCACCTTTTTTTAAATCTATTATAGTAAATAAATCTCTTCTAAATCCAACAAATAACACAGAAGAAAATGAAGAAGAGGCAACAAAATACGCATTAACGAACTCATTAAACAAATCCGTAGAATTAGAGTTATCGGATGAATACCTTAATTTAATCAACAACAAAAATAATGGTTTCAACAAAATAAAGCTCGAAGAGTTAAAAAGTTGCAGAGAAGCAAAAGCAACAAAATTAAAAGTAATAACAATGATGAAACCAAAAGGATACTTACACTTAAACTATTTATTAAAGGTTCTTTCTATTAACTGTAATTTAAATAGAACCGATAAGATAAGACAGATAAAAAGAGCATTCAACGGCATAAACATCGAATTTGAATATAAACACCCAAAGAGAAATAAAAAAAATGAAATAAAACCAGAATACTATAAATTTCACTACGATACATTAATAACTGAAAAAAATAATTTAGATGATATTAAGTTTTAAATAAATATGAACTATTATTAGTTCATTTTATTTCTGTTGTTTATAATGACATTTTTCTTTTCTTCAGTTGGTTGTAAATCAACCGCATCATTCTTTAACCTCTCCCCTAAATTATGATCAATTTCGTTAATTTGTTTTTGCCTTTTAAAATAATTAAATAGGCTTGGTTTTAAATCATTCACTGCATATTCATAAGCACTTATTAAACCATCTTTTACCGCTTCTTTTAATTCTTCAAACTTCTTATTCAGATCATTAATTTTTTCATTCAGTGTCTTTAAAATATTTTTCTTATCAATTATTTCAATATCTATTTTTTCAACCTCTTCTTTTTTTGTTTTTATAACCAGATTTTGAGTTGCTATTTTTGTTTTATTTTTAGCTATGTTATCGTTTGTTTCTATTAATTTTTCATCAGCCACCTTATTTTGTTCTTTCAATTTATTAGATCTAGTCCACTCTCTTTTTTGTGACGGTCTAAATTTATCTTTGAATTTTTCAAAATCGTTTAATTTTTCTGCTGCTGATCTTTTTTCAAGGTTTATGTCATATTTCCTTTCTTTTAAAAAAACATTCATCTTTTCAAAAATATAATCTTGATATACTTCACCGAATTTTTGAACTTCTGGAAATGTTAAATCATTATAATGTTTCTTATTTCCAAAAGGAAAAACCTTACTTTCTTTTTTATATACTCTTTTCAAGTTCAAAAAAACTTGTTGCTGAATGTCCATCTCTCCAGTTTTATTATTTTTTCCAGAGTATTCAATATGTGCATGTGGATTATCTGGATTTTCATCTAAATGAATAACTAAATAATTAATAGAAAAATCAGGATATAACGATTTACTAATGGCATTTACAAAATTTGCCAAATCAGTAGGTTTAACATTCAGCCCTGTATCATCAGGGAACTTATAAACCAACTCCTTGCTAAAAACTGTATATTCTGTATTTCTACTTTTAACACCTAATAATTGATTGTAATCTGATAGTTCTTTTATTCGTTTTAATTTTTGATTAAAACGCTTTATTTTGACAGAACAATTTTTCAAATTGGAAATTTCTGTTTCTGGATCGATTTCATCATTGCCTAGCCTATCCGTTAAGTTTTGCCAGAACTCACATTCTGAACCATCAGAGCCATCCTTATAACGTTTTAATGCAGCTTTTGCTTTTGCCCTTCTATCAGATAATTCAGCTTTGTTGGAGTCGCTAAAGGCGCTTTCCAGATTAGCCAAGTATTCCTTTTTTTCTTTATCAAGTTTAGATGTTATTTGATTATAAAAGTCTTCTCCTTTATCAGGATCAGATATTTTTAATTTGCCATTTTCATCAGTAATATATAAAATATTATTTTTTGTTAAATCGAAATCACAGATGTCATTAATTTCTAATTTATCTGTATATAAATTTTCAAGAACCGATTTGGCTCTTAAATTATGAGCACGAGATCTATTTGCTTTACCTCTACGATGTCCGTGATGATTGAAATTAGAGTGATATAATCTTTGTTTTGTCATTTACTTTTCTCCTATATTTTTATTCCCTCTTTTTATTTGATTAAACTTTTTAAAGTTTACCAACCTAAAATTAAAGTTTATCCGAGCGCAGCAATGGAAAACTTATATTTTAGAATCGTTGGTAGTCTATTTATTATATATCCCAAGTGTAAAATCTAACTTCTACACAATAATATTAATTACATAACTTTAAACAAAGTCAACATTATTCATTGATAAATAATTACTTAATGATATTTTGTATTTAGTGAGGTGTATAATATGGACAATAACAAAAACGCTATAAAAATATTTCTAGATTCAAAAAACAAAACTAATTTATCTAATAATCTAAATGATAAAATAATATTGAAAGGAAACATATGTGATAATGAAAAAGAAAAATTAAAAGAACGGTTAATAATAAAGAAAAACCTAGAAAATAGAAAAGAAGACCCAAGTCAAAGGTTAAAAGACAAAATAGAAAGCCACCAATTAAAAATTGGTGATTTAGAAGCTCAAATAAATAATATTAAATCACTATTTCTTCAATCAATAGAGATCACTAATATTGCATTATCTGAGCTTAGAAAAGTAGATCTAAAAAAAGCTAATGAGATAGAATTTTCTATAGCATTAAAAAAGCCTACAAAAATGTAGGCTTTAAAATATATTCTATTTTAAAAATCTTATCTGCAAATTTAGATTCAAATAATAACATCCAGAATCTTCATATACTTCTCCAAAAGAATGTTTACTAGTACTTGCTGTTTCAAGTTTAGTATTTGAGAATAAATATTCTTCAAATTCATTTTTATTATATAAATGATAACATAATATATCTCCGTCATCTTTAACGACTAAATAACCACCAGTTGCATCATATTGACCAGTCCATACTTTTGCAGGTGTAAGTCCTAATGCTATATCTGTTAGCATTTTTTTAATTTTATATGTATAAAAACGATGATTATTTGAAGTATCAAATCCTACTGGGTTAAGCTCTTCTAAGTGCTCAACTAATTCTTTCAATTTTGAAGTGTTTAATTCATAAAAATCAATAAGAATATTGCTTACAATAAATGGTAGAGAACTATCAATTAATACTAGATTATTTGAAAATACACTATTATTTATTTTATCAAATTCTAGCTTCCCACCAATCTCCTTAATCTTAGAAATTCTATTTATAATTTTATTTGGATTTTGAATGCTATTAACTACACTAATATCATCAAAATTTAAACCATGAATTTTAAATCTAAAATTTGTAGCTTTACTGGCATTTAATAAAGTTGACGGAGAACCAAGTTGAGATTTTATACTAAAACCAAGAACAGGTTGTTGTTTTGTTTTTTCATCATGTATAACTATCGTTATATCGGTTTTTTGGCTTGATGATGCTTTTATAGAACTGCAATGTATCTGTTTCATAAAATTTTCAATTTCAGGAATTGAAAATGTGGTATTTTTTTGTTTTTTATTTTCTAATATTTTTTCAAGTGTTTTTTGTGCTTTTTGAGCAAAATCGGATACTGGAAGTTTTAATAGTTGTTTACCTGCACTTGTAATAAATACAACATTTTGATCTATTGAGTATTCAAATTCATCATTCTTTTCTGTTCTTAAAATTTTAAGAACTGGATAAACAAGATCTTTAAGTTTCTCAAGTGATTCATTACCAGCATACAGTTTTTCATCTCCTAATACTTTTAGAAGGGTATATATTTCACTCCATTCTCCAAT
The DNA here is from genome assembly GCF_015767675.1 of Vibrio navarrensis. Classification (NCBI taxonomy): domain Bacteria; kingdom Pseudomonadati; phylum Pseudomonadota; class Gammaproteobacteria; order Vibrionales; family Vibrionaceae; genus Vibrio; species Vibrio navarrensis. The sequence goes on from NZ_CP065217.1 coordinate 3,502,898, forward strand.
ATTTCCTTTTATTGACATGCTATCCCCAACAAATCTAATATTTCTTTAGCTATAGCTTGAACGGCTGGAATAGCTACTGAGTTTCCAAATTGTTTATATGCTTGTGCATCTGATACAATAATTTTATACTCATCTGGAAATCCTTGTAATCTAGCCCACTCTCTAGGGGTCATTTTTCTTATCCCCTCACGATTCACTACACCTTTAATTTTTGTCACAGGTATAAAGTTGGTCAGTTTATGATCTAAAACCAAATTACGCTCTCGTCCCATTCCTCCACAAACAACAGCGTTAGCAATTCCATTATTATCTAAAATTTGGTAACCAAAACCGTTTCCCTTATCTTCATGTCGTTTTTTATGATTCTTCAACGTAGATAAATATTGTGTTGAAAGATAATATTTAACAGAAACCTCTTTCTTTTCAAGTATATCAGCAACACTAGTTTTTATATTTTTAGGCCTAGGATAATTGAATAAATTAACATTTAGGTCTTTTCTAAAACCAACTATAAATATCCTTTCTCTATTTTGCGGCACACCAAAATCTTTTGCATTTATAATTTGAGGTTCAGGAACAAAGTAGCCTAAGTCTTCTCTTAAAACATTAAGTATTGTGTCTAAGGTTTTTCCTTTATCGTGATTAGTTAACCCCTTAACATTTTCCAATAAAAATGCTTTGGGTTTATGTCTTTTTATGATTTCAGCCACATCAAAGAAAAGCGTCCCTCTGGTATCTTCGAATCCCCCTCTCTTACCAGCAATAGAAAATGCTTGGCAAGGGAAGCCTGCACATAAAAAATCAAACGAATGTGGTATTGCAGCTTTAGTTTCTGATAAAGTAATATCACCAAATGGTAATTTGCCGAAATTTGCTTTATAAGTTTTTTTAGAGTACTGATCCCATTCACTAGAAAAAACACATTCTCCACCAAGATTTTGTAATGCCAGTCTAAAACCTCCAATACCAGCAAATAAGTCTATAAAAGTAAAAGCTGAATTATTAGGAGTAGGGAAGGGACAGCTCATTTCTGAGCTATTAGACATCATGTTTAATACATCCTGAACCACATCATCAGATATTTCCTTTTCAGGATACTTCCAAGACAATACTGACTTTAGAAAACTTACTGCATCTTCCTTAAAATGCTCAGAAAACTCAACTTGTTTACTATGCAAAAAATGAGTTAGAGAAGCTATTTTATCTTGTTGTTCGAAAAAATTTTTATTGAAATGTTGATCATTCAATACGTTATCTAAAAAGCTATCTGTAATTACCATTGATGAACCTTGTTATCATTTGTAACAACCATAAGAACTGTTCATGCATACAGTATTGGTTTATTTTAACGCTATAGTATATATCAACCAGAACAATACTTACACTTGCAAAAACGCACCTGCAAGATACCAAAAAATCCATCCTGAAGACTCCTAAGGTTACACTATATAGTAGAATATATAATTCTATTCCTGTAAATCTTGCGTAATACTGTGATCCGTTTGGCGGGAAACTGAAAATTGCTGTTGACGATCGCGCTGCGCACTCGATCTTTCGATTCTTTAACGGTGGTTTCCGGCAAACCCACCAAAGTAAATCCAGGTAGACCGTTACTGATATGGACTTCCACACTCACCAATGGCGCTTCGACCCCAACACTTGCACGACTATGAATGATGGCCAGTCCCATTTTATCCTCGTTAATTTATAGGTTCGATAAAGCAAAGTTTTTTAGCCAGACCAGTTATATAGCTTGAAGCGCCAAGAGGAGAATGTGAAAAAAGAATGAGTTTTTGCTTGTCACACTGCAGTTTTGTGTGTTACCACTAGTGACGCAAACAATTTCGTACAACATTACATAACAGATTTAACGACAGACAGATGAACTTTGCCGCTCAAATTAACTCTCTAATTATCCTCATTATCGTGGTCCTGATTAGCACCGCGCGGGGTAGAGTGGGCGCAAAATAACCACAAGATTTTAAAAACCCCCGCACTGAAAAGTCCGGGGGTTTTTTTACAGCCATGGGTTGGCGAAGTTCTAAACTGAATACAACAAATTTTACAGTTCAGAAATGACGGGAAGTATGGGAGCGCACGCTATGTGCAATAAGTATGGAAATCGCTACCAACCACAAGGTAGCCAAGGGGGCACACGATGACTGGAGCAGAGTTAGTCGTTGCCGCATTAAAACAGCAGGGCATCAAAACCGTTTTCGGCTACCCAGGTGGTGCCATCATGCCAATTTACGATGCCCTATACGATGGCGGAGTAGAACACATTCTTTGCCGACATGAACAAGGTGCGGCGATGGCAGCGATTGGTATGGCGCGAGCCACGCAAGATGTGGCGGTGTGTATGGCCACATCCGGCCCCGGCGCAACCAACCTAGTGACTGGTTTGGCGGATGCCTTCCTGGATTCAGTGCCGCTGGTGGCCATCACAGGGCAAGTCGCCAGTTCACATATCGGCACCGACGCTTTCCAAGAGATGGATGTGATTGGTATGTCGCTATCCTGTACTAAGCACAGTTACTTAGTGACCGACATCAATGAGCTGGCCCCAACCTTGGCGGAAGCCTTTGAAGTGGCCAAAACCGGACGACCGGGCCCAGTGATTGTCGATATCGCCAAAGACGTCCAGCTTGCAAAAGCGCCTGTTGAACTGCTTGCTCCTTTTACGCCTCCTGCATTACCCAAAGTCAGCCAAGTTGATGTCGCTCGAGCTCAAACACTTCTCGACCAATCCTCTCGCCCAGTGCTGTATGTGGGCGGCGGCGTGCAAATTGGCAAAGCGACCCACACGGTACGTGAGTTTTTGCGCCTTAACCCAATGCCTGCTGTTAGTACCTTAAAAGGCCTTGGCACCATTGAGCGCCACGACCCTCACTATTTGGGCATGCTTGGCATGCACGGCACCAAAGCAGCCAACCTCGTAGTGCAAGAAGCGGATCTTTTGTTGGTCGTCGGTGCACGTTTTGATGACCGTGTGACGGGCAAACTGGAGACCTTCGCTCCTCACGCCAAAGTGATCCACATCGATATCGACGCGGCAGAAATCAGTAAATTGCGTCATGCCAATGCGCCGTTACGCGGCGATATCAATGTCATCTTGCCTCAGCTCGAACTGACTCGTGATATTTCCCCTTGGGTTCATCACTGTGAAAGCCTACGCAGCGGTTTTAAGTGGCGCTACGATCATCCGGGCGAGCTTATTTACGCGCCGGGGCTACTAAAACAACTTTCAGATCTGATGCCAGACAATACCATCGTCTCCACCGATGTTGGCCAACACCAGATGTGGGCAGCGCAGCACATTCAGCCGCGCGAGCCACAAAATTTCATCACTTCTGCTGGCCTTGGCACCATGGGTTTTGGCTTGCCAGCGGCGATGGGCGCTGCGGTGGCAAGACCGGATGCACAATCGGTGCTGATCTCTGGTGATGGCTCAATCATGATGAACATCCAAGAGTTGGGTACGCTGAAGCGCCGCCAAATCCCAGTCAAAATCGTCTTGTTGAACAACCAACGTCTTGGCATGGTGCGTCAGTGGCAATCGCTGTTCTTCGATGGTCGTCACAGTGAAACCATCCTTGATGACAACCCTGATTTCGTCATGTTAGCCAAGGCCTTCAATATTCCGGGTAAAACCATTACCAAGAAAGAAGAAGTGGAACCGGCACTCAAAGAGATGCTGGCAAGCAAGACCGCTTACTTACTGCATGTGTTGATTGATGAAGAAGAAAATGTGTGGCCGCTGGTACCGCCAGGTGCGTCAAACAGTGATATGTTGGAAAACACCTAGGAGAACCCCTGATGGAACGTTATTTATTAGACATCAAAGCCGATGACAAACCGGTGCTGTTAGAGCGTGTTCTCCGTGTAATTCGCCACCGCGGCTTTGTGATTAAGCAAGTCGCTGCAACGCAAAACCATGAGAGCAAGGTCGCCAGTGTCGAGATCATTGTAGATAGCGATCGTCCTATCTCATTTCTCATCAATCAAATTGAAAAATTGTGGGATATTCGTAGTGTTGAGGTGATGAAGATTCGTAACGACGAGCTCCCTAACAACAATCTACAACAACACGTAAGTGCATAAGGAAGGCAATAATGGCAACGAAAACAGCAGATTATATCTGGTTTAATGGCAAGATGGTTCCCTGGGCACAAGCGAATGTGCACGTTCTGACTCACGCCATGCACTACGGCACCTCCGTGTTTGAAGGGGTTCGCTGTTACAACACGCCAAAAGGGCCGATTGTCTTCCGTCACCAAGAACATGCACAGCGTCTGAAAGATTCCGCCAAGATTTACCGCTTCCCAATTCCCTATTCAGTGGAAGAGATCATGGAAGCAACGCGTGAAACGCTACGTCAAAACAAGCTGGATAACGCCTACATTCGTCCACTGGCGTTTGTCGGCAACGTTGGTTTGGGAGTTTGCCCACCAGTGGGAAGCGAAATGGAGTTGATCATTGCCGCCTTCCCTTGGGGCTCTTACTTAGGGGAAGAAGCGTTGGAAAATGGCGTTGATGCCATGGTCTCAAGCTGGAACCGCGCCGCGCCAAACACCATTCCGACCGCAGCGAAAGCGGGCGGTAACTACCTCTCTTCTCTACTGGTTGGTGGTGAAGCGCGCCGTCATGGCTATGCAGAAGGGATTGCGTTAAGCGTGGATGGTTACCTTTCAGAAGGGGCGGGCGAAAATATTTTCGTGATCAAAAATGGCGTCATCACCACCCCACCAGCGACTGCGGCGATTTTGCCGGGCATCACTCGCGATTCCATCATGACGCTCGCGCGTGAGATGGGTTATGAAGTGCGTGAGGCCAACATCGCCCGTGAGGCGCTCTACTTAGCAGACGAAGTGTTTATGACGGGTACGGCCGCAGAAGTGGTTCCGGTGCGTAGCGTCGATCAAATTCAAGTGGGCGCAGGCAAACGCGGCCCAATCACCAAAGCGGTTCAAGAAGCGTACTTTGGTCTATTCAATGGCACCACCGAAGATAAGTGGGGCTGGTTAGATTACGTGTACCCAGAGAAGAAGTAGGGAGACAAGACAATGCCTAAATACAGATCAGCCACCACCACTCATGGTCGCAACATGGCCGGTGCACGCGCACTCTGGCGTGCCACAGGCGTAAAAGATGAAGACTTCGGTAAACCGATTATTGCCGTAGTCAACTCCTTCACCCAGTTCGTACCGGGCCACGTACACCTAAAAGACCTTGGCCAACTGGTAGCAAGAGAAATTGAAGCGGCAGGCGGCATCGCCAAAGAATTCAACACCATAGCCGTGGATGATGGTATTGCCATGGGTCACGGCGGCATGCTCTACTCGCTGCCTTCTCGTGAACTGATTGCCGACTCGGTGGAGTATATGGTCAACGCGCACTGTGCTGATGCCATGGTGTGTATCTCCAACTGTGACAAAATCACCCCGGGAATGCTGATGGCCTCAATGCGCCTTAATATCCCGGTGATCTTTGTCTCTGGCGGGCCAATGGAAGCGGGTAAAACCAAGCTTTCGGATCAGATCATCAAGCTGGATCTGGTCGATGCCATGATCCAAGGCGCGGATCCTAAAGTCTCAGATGAGCAGAGCGAACAGATCGAGCGCAGTGCTTGCCCTACCTGTGGATCCTGCTCAGGCATGTTCACCGCCAACTCGATGAACTGCCTCACCGAAGCGCTGGGCCTTTCTCAGCCAGGTAATGGCTCCTTGCTCGCAACGCATGCTGACCGTAAAGAGCTGTTTTTAAGTGCTGGTCGTCGCATCGTTGAACTGACCAAGCGTTACTACGAACAAGATGACGAAAGCGCACTGCCACGCAACATTGCAACCAAAGCCGCATTTGAAAACGCTATGGCGCTAGACATCGCCATGGGCGGTTCCACCAACACGGTTCTGCATCTATTGGCAGCCGCCCAAGAAGGCGAAGTCGATTTTGACATGACCGACATCGATCGCATGTCACGCATGGTGCCTCACTTGTGTAAAGTTGCGCCATCCACGCAGAAATACCACATGGAAGATGTGCACCGCGCAGGTGGCGTGGTCGGTATTTTGGGTGAACTTGACCGCGCAGGTTTGCTGCACAATCAATCCAAAACCGTACTTGGCCTGACTTGGCAAGAGCAGCTTGCCCAATACGACATCATGCTCACCGATTCGGAAGAGGTGAAACGCTTCTACCGCGCAGGCCCTGCGGGCATTCGCACCACTCAAGCGTTCTCGCAAGATTGCCGCTGGGATACCTTGGATGACGATCGCGCGCAAGGCTGTATTCGCACCAAAGAAAACGCCTTTAGCCAAGATGGCGGCCTCGCCGTCCTCAAAGGCAACATTGCGCTGGATGGCTGTATCGTTAAGACCGCAGGCGTGGATGAAAGCATTCTTAAATTCACAGGTCCTGCGGTGGTTTTTGAAAGCCAAGAAGACGCGGTGGAAGGTATCTTGGGTGGCAAAGTTAAAGCAGGCGATGTGGTGGTGATTCGCTACGAAGGCCCGAAAGGTGGCCCAGGCATGCAAGAGATGCTCTACCCAACCACCTATCTGAAATCGATGGGCCTTGGCAAAGCGTGTGCGCTACTGACTGACGGACGTTTCTCTGGCGGCACGTCTGGCCTTTCTATCGGCCACGCCTCACCAGAAGCGGCCAACGGCGGCGCGATTGGTTTGGTCAAACAGGGCGACTTGATTGCCATCGACATTCCAAATCGTACTATTTCTCTTGAAGTCTCCGATGAAGAGATGGCGGCGCGGCGCGCTGAGCAAGATGCGCTCGGCTGGAAACCGGTTTCTCGTCAGCGCGAAGTGTCGTTTGCTCTCAAAGCCTATGCCAGCATGGCGACCAGCGCGGACAAAGGGGCAGTACGAGATAAGTCTAAGCTTGAGGACTAAGCGATGACCTTAACCAAACACACTGGCGCAGATTATCTGCGCCATATATTGCGCGCTCCCGTGTATGAAGTGGCGACCGTCACCCCACTGCAAGAGATGCCGCGTTTATCGGCACGTATTGGTAACAATGTGCAGATCAAACGTGAAGACCGCCAGCCGGTGCACTCGTTTAAATTGCGCGGTGCTTACAACATGGTAGCCAATCTTTCGCAAGCGCAGAAGGATGCGGGGGTGATTGCCGCCTCAGCGGGCAACCATGCGCAAGGCATGGCACTCTCTGGTACCCGTCTTGGCATTGAAACCACCATTGTGATGCCGCGTACCACGCCGGATATCAAAGTCGACGCGGTGCGCGGTTTTGGCGGCAAGGTGGTGCTGCATGGCAGCAACTTCGATGAAGCCAAAGCCGAAGCAGAACGTCTTTCACAAGAAAAAGGCTACACCTTTGTTCCCCCCTTCGATCATCCTTTGGTAATTGCCGGGCAAGGCACCATCGGCATGGAAATGCTGCAGCAAAACGGCCACCTCGACCACATTTTCGTCCCTGTTGGGGGCGGCGGTTTAGCCGCAGGTGTGGCAGTGTTGGTCAAGCAACTGATGCCGGAAATCAAAGTCATTGCAGTCGAGCCCGAAGATTCCGCTTGCCTCAAAGCCGCGCTGGATGCCGGTGAGCCCGTGGTGCTGGATCAAGTCAGCATGTTTGCTGATGGTGTGGCAGTCAAACGCATTGGCGATGAAACTTTCCGTCTATGCCAGCACTACATCGACGATCACATCACCGTTTCCAGTGATGAGATCTGCTCTGCGGTCAAAGATATTTTTGAAGACACTCGCGCCATCGCCGAGCCTTCCGGTGCCTTGGCGCTGGCGGGGCTGAAAAAGTACGCCGAGAAGCACAAGCTCAAAGGGTGCAATCTAGGTACGGTGCTTTCAGGGGCCAACACCAACTTCCACGGTTTGCGTTATGTCTCTGAGCGTTGTGAGCTGGGTGAGAAGCGCGAAGGCTTGCTGGCGGTGACCATTCCAGAGCGCAAAGGGGCGTTTTTTGAGTTCTGCAATTTGATTGGTGGACGTGCGGTAACGGAGTTTAATTACCGTTACAACGACGACTCTCTGGCCAATATTTTTGTCGGCGTTCGCCTGCAAAACGGCCAAGAGGAACTCGATGGCATCATTCGCGACTTGCGCGAGGGTGGCTACCCAGTGGTCGACCTTTCTGAGGATGAAATGGCCAAGCTGCACGTACGCTACATGATTGGTGGCAAACCCTCCAAACCACTCAAAGAGCGCTTATACAGCTTTGAATTTCCAGAATACCCAGGGGCGCTGCTGAAATTCCTCAGCACGCTGGGCACACACTGGAACATTAGCCTGTTTAACTACCGCAACCACGGGGCCGATTATGGCCGCGTACTGTGTGGTTTTGAGCTTGATGAGCGTGATTTATCCCGCTTTTCGGCCCATTTACGCGAACTTGGCTACCAATGCAAAGATGTCACGGATAACCCATCCTACCGTTTCTTTCTTTCATAACGCTGTTAAAAACGCCCTGTTATACAGGGCGTTTTGTTTCGCTCAGCAACCAATCTTGATGCAGTTGATGTGAGTTCCCCAAGTAATCGACCATCCACTGAATCAACTTGTGATTGTCATCTTTACGCCACACCAAACAACAGTGACTCAGTGGCTTATCATCTGGCAGTATTTTTTCCACCAGCACACCGTCGTTAATCAGCGGCATAGCAATATGACGCGGCATATACCCCACCCCAACGCCATTTTTTAAACACTCGATGGCACTGTACCAGTTGGGCAACAACAAACGACGCTGCTGCGGATAATGGCCAGTATGGCGCTTAGGCAACACACTCGAGGTATCATCCAAACAGATCGCGGGAAACTGACTGACAAACGCTTCTGTCAGCACTTGCTGACGCACGCAAGGATGGGCCGGAGACATGACAAATGCCCAATCGAGACGGCCCATATCACGCACTTCAAAATCACCGCCGACTGGAATGGCCGAGGTAGCGCCGATGACGATATCCGCGCGCCCTTGGGCAATCGCCTCCCAAGAGCCGTTGAACACTTCCATGTTGATTTGCAGCTCCGCAAAATCAAACTCTCGATAGAAATCCTCAACTAAAGGCTTGAGCTTGTCGAGCTTGACCACGTTATCCAATGTTAACTTGAGCGTGGATTGCCAACCTTGCGCCGCGCGCCGCGTCTGCGATTTCACCTCTTCCATCTGCCTTAGCAACATTCGCGCTTCCGCGATGAACAGCTCACCTGCAGGGGTCAGTTCTACTTTTCTCGGTAAACGGCGAAACAGCAGCACCCCCAGCTCTTGCTCCACTTGGCGAACACCATAACTGATGGCCGAAGGCACTTTGTGCAGTACCTCAGCCGCAGCGGTAAAACTGCCTAGGCGAGCCACGACGTCTAACATCTCGAGCGATTGTTTAGAAAACACCCCGAATACCTTTCAAAAAATTTGATTAACAACCAAGAATTTTAGCGTTTTATTTTTTCAAAAGCGAAAAATAGAATAATAGAGCATATAAATCAGGGTTGGCGCCAACTGATCACAAAACTTTTCTAGTGAAAAAAATTGAATGGAATAACTATGAACATTTCAAAAATGCAGCTTGTGTATCTTGCAGCCCTTTCGATGCTCGGCTTTGTCGCCACCGACATGTATCTCCCCGCGTTTAAAGCGATGGAAATCGACTTTATGACCGGACCAGAACAGATCGCGCTCTCTTTGACGGTCTTTTTGGTCGGCATGGCGGTCGGCCAACTGCTTTGGGGCCTTGCCTCTGATAAGTTTGGTCACCGTAATACCTTGGCAGCTGGCCTTGCTCTGTTTACGCTTGCCTCATTTGGTTTGGCGTTTAGCGATCAAGTTTGGCAACTGCTGAGCTTGCGATTTGTGCAAGCAATCGGCGTGTGCGCTCCTGCCGTTATCTGGCAAGCGATGGTCATCAAACGTTACTCCAGCAGCAGCCAACAAATTTTTGCCACCATTATGCCGCTGGTGGCGCTTTCTCCCGCTCTGGCGCCTCAGCTCGGTGTGGTGTTAGCCGATAACTTTGGCTGGCACAGTATTTTTGTCGCGTTAACTTTGTTGGGCTTAGTTTTAGTGGCCGCGACCATGGCTCAACCGAGTGTCGCCAATGAGCCAAAGCAAAGCAGCGTGAAATCGGATATCAATCATCTGCTCAGCTCAAAAACCTACTTAGGTAACGTAATGATGTTCGCCACCGCGTCTGCGGCTTTCTTTGCTTACCTCACCGGTATGCCAGAGATCATGGCTCAGCTCGGTTATGATGCCAAAGACATCGGCATGAGCTTTGTACCGCAAACCATCGCGTTTATGGTTGGGGGATACTTAGGTAAAGTCGGCGTGCGCAAATTCGGCGATGAAAAAGTACTGCGTCAACTACTTGGTCTGTTTAGCGTTGCTGCACTGCTGATTTTCATCGCATCACAATGGCAGTTAACCTCTATTTGGCCAATCTTAGCGCCATTCTGTTTGATTGCCGTGGCCAATGGTGCGCTCTATCCTATCGTGGTCAACCGTGCACTTGCCAGTGCTAAGCAAAGCCCGGCGACCGCGGCGGGTTTGCAAAACAGCTTGCAAATCACCGTCAGTAGCTTGTCGAGTGCCTTGGTTGCAGCGCTTGCCAGCCAAGCGCAAGCGGTTACCGGTATCGCGATCATTCTCTGTATGGGTGGGTTATGGGTGGGTTATGTGATATCCAATCGTGAACTGTCAAAACATTTCACCACGCCTGACAACGCACGCGTAGTCAGCGACGAATAATCCCTTTTGCAAATGCAAGAAAATCGCCGCTCTATTGAGCGGCGATACTTTTGTTATTTCTGCTTTACAGGACGCTGCCAGCCAGCAATTTTACGTTCTTTAACGCGAGTAATCACTAACTCACCTTCAGCAACATCTTTGGTTAACGTGGTACCAGCGCCAATGGTTGCGCCATCGGCAATCGTCACTGGAGCCACCAGTTGGCTATCTGAGCCAACAAACACGTCATTACCAATGATGGTTTTAAACTTGTTCGCGCCATCGTAGTTACAGGTGATGGTTCCCGCGCCAATGTTAGTACGCTGGCCAATTTCTGCATCGCCAAGATAGGTTAGATGGTTCGCTTTCGATCCTTCACCAATACGCGCATTTTTTACTTCAACGAAGTTACCCACATGCGAGTCATTGCGCATTTCCGCGCCAGGGCGAAGACGGGTAAACGGACCCACGGTGCACTGCTCACCAACGGTAGCACCTTCAATCACACTGTACGGACGAATGATGGTGTTGTCGTCGATTTCACAATCTTTCAGTACGCAACCCGCGCCGATCACCACGTTATCACCTAAAGAGACGTTACCTTCAATGATCACGTTCACATCGATCTCACAGTCCATACCGCATTGCAGCTCACCACGCAGATCAAAACGCGCAGGATCACGCAACATCACACCTTGCTCAAGCAGTTTTTTCGCTTGCATGGATTGGAAAGCACGCTCTAGGCGAGCCAGTTGAATGCGGTCATTCACGCCTTCCACTTCAATCGGATTGACCGGATGCACCGCTTCCACCGCATTGCCTTCGTCGTGCGCCGCCGCAATCACATCGGTCAGATAGTATTCACCTTGAGCGTTGTTGCAATTGAGTCCTGATAACCAACGTTTCAAGTCACTTCCTGTCGCAACCATCACCCCTGTGTTGATCTCTTTGATCAGTTTCTGCTCTTCATTGGCATCTTTCTGCTCAACGATCGCCACAACAGGACCATTTTTACGCACAATACGGCCATAACCGGTTGGGTTATCCAGCACTACAGTTAAAAGAGCAATACCGCCTTTGGGCTGTGCATCCAACAAGCTTTCAATCGTTTCGGAAGAGATGAGCGGTACATCGCCGTACAGAACCAAGATTTTTTCGTCATCTTGGAACTGCGCTGACGCTTGATCGACCGCATGCCCCGTCCCTAGCTGCTCAGCCTGTAATACCCAATTAACTGACTCATCAGCCAGTGCCGCTTGCATTTGATCGCCGCCATGGCCGTACACCAAATGAATATTTTGCGCGCCAAGACCAGTGCAAGTGTCTATCACATGTTTGACCATCGGTTTACCCGCTAACGAGTGCAATACCTTGGGCATATTGGAATACATACGGGTACCTTTACCCGCCGCGAGAATTACCGCACTAAATTTCATTGTTCTAACCTATGACGTTGACAAAAATATTGGCGCTTATTTTACCCAGCTAATTGATATTAGTTAACTTGATGATAAAAATTTCTGATAAAAAATAAGCAAAAAGGCGGTCAATATGACCGCCTTTATCACTACTAAAACACCGCTAAAATTAACGACGTTTCTTTGTCAGCTCGATTACACGAAGCTGAGCAATGGCTTTAGCCAGTTCACTGGCCGCTTGTGCGAAGTCCATATCGCCATGCTGGCTGAGAATATTCTCTTTAGCACGACGTTTCGCTTCTTCTGCCTTCGCTGCGTCTAGCTCTTCACCACGAATCGCTGTATCAGCCAGCACGGTTGCCGTGCCAGGCTGAACTTCAACGATACCACCAGAGACATAAATGAACTCTTCGTGGCCGTGTTGCTTCACAATACGCACCATACCAGGCTTGATAGCGGTCAGCAGCGGTGTGTGGCCATGGAAAATACCCAGCTCACCTTCGCTACCGGTCACCTGAAAGGTTTCAACACGACCAGAGAAGATTTTCTTCTCCGCGCTCACCACATCCAGATGAAAGGTTATTGCTGCCATATCGCCTCCTAGTTAGCCTTATAGCTTCTTCGCATTCTCGATAGCATCGTCAATCGTACCGCAGTACATAAACGCTTGCTCTGGAATGTCATCGTATTCACCAGCTAGCAGACCTTTGAAGCCACGTAGAGTCTCTTTTAGAGATACGTAAACACCTGGGTCACCTGTAAATACTTCCGCTACGTGGTAAGGCTGAGTTAAGAAACGCTCAATCTTACGAGCACGTGCAACCACTTGCTTGTCCGATTCAGACAGTTCATCCATACCTAGGATTGCGATGATGTCTTTCAGCTCTTTGTAGCGCTGAAGTGTCTGTTGAACACCACGCGCTGTGTCGTAGTGGTCTTGACCAACAACCAGTGGATCTAGCTGACGAGACGTCGAATCTAGTGGGTCGATCGCTGGGTACAGACCCATTGCTGCGATGTTACGGTTAAGTACAACCGTTGCATCTAAGTGCGCGAACGTGGTTGCTGGAGACGGGTCAGTCAAGTCATCCGCAGGTACATATACCGCCTGTACAGAGGTGATAGAACCTTGTTTGGTTGACGTGATACGCTCCTGCAGTACGCCCATCTCTTCTGCTAGCGTTGGCTGGTAGCCTACCGCAGATGGCATACGACCTAGTAGTGCAGATACTTCTGTACCAGCTAGTGTGTAGCGGTAGATGTTGTCAACGAACAGTAGAACGTCACGACCTTCGTCACGGAAACGCTCTGCCATTGTCAAACCAGTCAGTGCAACGCGTAGACGGTTGCCCGGTGGCTCGTTCATCTGACCGTAAACCATCGCTACTTTCGATTCTTCTGGTTTCTCGATGTTTACAACGCCCGCTTCCTGCATTTCGTGGTAGAAGTCGTTACCCTCACGAGTACGCTCACCAACACCAGCAAATACAGACAGACCTGAGTGTTGCAGTGCGATGTTGTTGATAAGTTCCATCATGTTAACGGTCTTACCTACACCTGCACCACCGAATAGACCGATCTTACCACCCTTAGCGAATGGACAGATTAGGTCGATTACTTTAACGCCCGTTTCCAGCAGCTCAGTTGCGTTTGACTGCTCTTCGTAGCTAGGCGCTGGGCGGTGAATTGAGTACAGCTCTTCTGCACCGATTTCACCACGCTCGTCAATCGCATCACCAAGTACGTTCATGATACGACCTAGGGTCTTAGTACCTACTGGTACTGAAATTGGAGCACCAGTATTTACCACTTCTACTCCACGACGTAAACCATCAGAGCTACCCATCACGATACAACGAACTACGCCACCGCCTAGCTGTTGCTGAACTTCAAGAACGAGACGCTCTTTTGAGTCCTTAACGTTAAGAGCATCATATACGCTTGGTACTGCGCTCTGTGGGAACTCTACGTCGACTACCGCACCGATGATCTGTACGATCTTACCTGTAGCCATCGTTAATCCTCTAAACTGTTTCGTTTAACCTAAGCTTAAACCGCCGCTGCACCACCAACGATTTCCGACAGTTCTTGTGTGATCGCCGCCTGACGGGCTTTGTTGTACACAAGTTCTAAATCTTCAATCAGGTTAGTCGCGTTATCGGTTGCAGCCTTCATCGCAATCATTCGAGCCGCTTGCTCACAAGCAAGGTTCTCAACCACACCTTGGTAAACCTGAGACTCTACGTAACGCACCAACAGGGCATCAAGCAGAGGTTTTGGTTCAGGCTCATAGATGTAGTCCCATGAGTGCTGACGCTGCATCTCTTCACTGTTCGATTTAGGCAAAGGTAGCAATTGATCGATCGTTGGTTGCTGAACCATGGTGTTAACGAATTTGTTCGATACCACAAACAAACGGTCCAGTTCACCTTCATCATATTTCTTCAACATGACACTGACTGAGCCGATCAAGTCTTCAAGGCTCGGGCTATCGCCCAAACCAGATACCTGAGCCGCTACTTTAGCGCCGCTGTTCTTAAAGAAAGCCGTTGCTTTCGAACCAACCAGAGCCAGTTCGACGTCAGCGCCTTTCTCTTTCCACGCTTGCATGTCTGTGAGGGATTTTTTGAACACGTTGATGTTCAAGCCGCCACACAGACCGCGGTCGGTGGAAACGATGATGTAACCAACACGCTTGGCTTCACGCTCTTCTAGATACGGATGACGATATTCTAGACTCGCGTTTGCCACATGACCGATCACTTTACGCATTGTTTCCGCGTATGGACGAGAAGCTTCCATGGCGTCTTGAGAACGACGCATTTTTGAAGCTGCTACCATTTCCATCGCTTTCGTAATCTTCTGAGTGCTTTTAACACTACCGATTTTACTACGTATCTCTTTTGCGCCGGCCATCGTTACTCTCCATTAGTTGGTGGCAGCCACTGCCACCGACTTATTACCAAGTTTGGGTTGCTTTAAAATCGTCAACCAGTTTCTTGAACTGAGCTTCGATTTCATCGTTGTAAGCACCCGTCTTGTCGATCTGCGCTGCTAGTTCAGCGTATTGACCGCGAGCATACGATAGTAGAGCCGCTTCGAAATCCAGCACTTTATTCAGTGCTACATCACTTAGATAGCCGCGCTCTGCCGCAAAGATAGTTAACGCTTGGTCAAAAACTGACATCGGAGCATATTGCTTCTGCTTCATCAGTTCAGTGACTTTTTGACCGTGGTTCAACTGTCTCTTAGTCGCTTCATCAAGATCCGAAGAGAACTGAGCGAACGCCGCCAATTCACGGTAAGCCGCTAGCGCGGTACGGATACCACCTGATAGCTTCTTGATGATTTTCGTCTGAGCAGAACCACCTACACGAGATACTGAAATACCTGGGTCAACCGCTGGGCGGACACCCGCGTTGAACAGTTCAGTTTGCAGGAAGATCTGACCGTCAGTAATCGAGATTACGTTAGTCGGTACGAATGCAGAAACGTCACCAGCTTGAGTTTCGATGATAGGAAGAGCAGTCAGAGAACCGGTCTTACCTTTCACTTCACCCTTAGTAAAACGCTCTACGTAGTCTGCGTTTACACGAGCAGCACGCTCTAGTAGACGAGAGTGGAGATAGAATACGTCACCTGGGAATGCTTCACGGCCTGGTGGGCGCTTCAGAAGTAGAGAGATCTGACGGTAAGCAACAGCTTGCTTAGAAAGATCATCATAAACAATCAACGCATCTTCACCACGATCACGGAAGTATTCACCCATTGCACAACCTGCATATGGCGCCAGGTATTGCAGTGCAGCAGATTCAGACGCTGAAGCCACCACAACAATGGTGTTTTTCAGAGCACCGTGCTCTTCCAGTTTACGTACTACGTTAGCGATAGTAGAAGCTTTCTGACCAATCGCGACGTAGATAGAGAAGATACCAGAGTTTTTCTGGTTGATGATTGCATCGATCGCCATGGCTGTTTTACCAGTTTGACGGTCACCGATGATAAGTTCACGCTGACCACGACCGATTGGGATCATGGAGTCAACTGACTTATAACCAGTTTGTACAGGTTGATCAACCGATTGACGGTCGATTACACCCGGTGCAATCACTTCAACAGGAGAAGTCAATTTGGCTTCAATTGGACCTTTACCGTCAATAGGCTCACCCAGTGTGTTCACTACGCGACCAAGCAGTTCAGGACCCACTGGCACTTCAAGAATGCGGCCAGTACCTGTTACTTTCATGCCTTCCTTAAGGTCAGCATAGGGGCCCATGACTACCGCACCAACCGAGTCACGCTCAAGGTTAAGTGCTAGTGCATAACGGCCACCCGGTAATTCAATCATTTCACCTTGCATCACGTCCGCTAGGCCGTGAATGCGAATAATACCATCGCTTACCGATACGATAGTACCTTCATTACGAGCTTCACTAACAACGTTGAATGATTCAATACGCTGCTTGATTAGATCGCTGATTTCCGTGGAATTAAGTTGCATGCTCCAATCCCCATTAAGACTGCAATGCATCGCTCAGGCGGTTCAAACGACCACGTGCTGAGTTGTCGATGACTAAGTCTCCGGCTCGAATAATCACCCCACCAAGTAGGGCCTCATCTATACTGCAATTCAGCTTCACTTTGCGTTCAAGACGCAGCTCAAGTTTGCTGCTGATATTTGCAATTTGTTCATCAGAAAGTTCTGTTGCAGAAATCACGTCTACATCAATCTCTTTCTCATGCTCTTTTTTCAGAGCAAAGAACTGCTTACAAACATCAGGAAGGGCCTTTAACCGACCATTCTCAGCCATCACCTTCAGAAGGTTATGACCATATTCATCCACTTGTTCGCCGCAAATCGCTACAAATAGCTCCGTCAGCTTTTCGGCTGACATTGAACCAGTTAACAGTTCACTAATTTGTTCGTTCTTGGCAACTTCCGCAGCGAAAGACAACATTTGACCCCATTGGTCCAGTTGGCCTTTTTCTACGGCAAAGTCGAATGCTGCTTTAGCATAGGGGCGTGCGATTGTAGTCAAATCAGACATAAGCGCCCCCAAACTTAAAGTTTTGCAGTAATGTTATCGAGAATATCTTTGTGCGCATCTTTATCGATGGAACGCTCAAGGATTTTCTCTGCACCAGCGACAGCCAGAGTTGCAACTTGTTTGCGCAGTTCATCGCGGGCACGGTTACGCTCTGCGTCGATTTCTGCTTCCGCTTGCGCAAGGATCTTACGGCGTTCAGCCTGTGCATCCTCGCGAGCTTCATCAATAATCTGCGCTTTACGTTTGTTGGCCTGATCGATGATCTCAGTTGCTGTGCGCTTTGCTTCTTTCATTTGAGAAGAAGCATTAGCTTGCGCTAGATCCAAGTCTTTCGCAGCACGTTCCGCTGCTTGCAGACCGTCAGCAATTTTCTTCTGACGCTCTTCAATCGCTTGCATGATTGGTGGCCATACGTATTTCATACAGAACCACACAAAGAGTGCAAACGAGAATGCTTGACCTAGCAGAGTTGCGTTAATATTCACAACAGCTACCCCTCTATTCGAGTTAGTGTTAATCAAAGACAAGCTGACGCTTGTCGTTCAAAACCGATGATTAACCAGCTAGTTGACCTACGAATGGGTTTGCGAACGTGAATAGAAGTGCGATTACGATACCGATCATTGGAACCGCATCAAGTAGGCCTGCGATGATGAACATCTTAACTTGAAGCATAGGCGCCATTTCTGGTTGACGAGCAGCACCTTCTAGGAATTTACCACCTAGAACAGCGAAGCCTACCGCAGTGCCTAAAGCACACAGGCCAACGATGATTGCTACTGCGATTGCAGAAAAGCTTAGTACAGTTTCCATTACTATCTCCAATTATAGCGATTAACTAAAAGTCTAATAAGAATAAACAAAATTAATGATCACTGTCTTCGTGGGCCATTGACATATAAACAATCGTTAACATCATGAACACGAATGACTGAATCAGGATTACCAGAATATGGAAGATCGCCCATGGTAGTGAGCCCATCCATTGTAGATACCATGGTAGCATTGCCGCACAAAGAATGAATACAACCTCACCCGCGAACATGTTACCAAACAGACGCATGCCAAGAGAGAGAGGTTTCGCCAGTAGCGATACCACTTCAATCAGTAGGTTGAATGGGATCATTGTCCAGTGGTTAAATGGATGCAAAGCCAGTTCTTTGGCAAACCCGCCCAGACCTTTCACTTTGATGCTGTAGTAAATCATCAGAGCAAAAACGCCTAGTGCCATAGCCATGGTGATATTCACATCAGCCGACGGAACCACTTTCAAATAAGGGATACCGAGCCAATGCTCTGCCGGGTATGGTAGGAAGTCGATAGGCACAAGGTCCATCAAGTTCATTAAAAATACCCAACAAAAGATAGTCAGTGCTAGAGGTGCAATCAGCGGGTTGCGTCCATGGAATGTGTCTTTGACGTTTGTGGCGACAAATTCTACAACCATTTCTACAGCACACTGAAGCTTACCTGGTACACCGGCTGTTGTTTTGCGCGCCACAGAGTAAAAAATTCCGAGGAAAATTAGACCTGTAAACCACGAAAAAAACAGACTATCGATATGTACGTTCCAGAAACTCGTCTCTTCCGCCACCAGCCCCAACTTGTAAGTTGAAAGGTTGGTAAGGTGGTGAGTGATGTAACCGGAAGCTGTTAGCGCTTCACCTGGCGCAGCCATAACTCATCCTATTTTTTGTTGTTAATGAATAGCGCTGGCGCAAAGATATTAATACCGAGAACCAGCAAATAGGTTAGTTTCAGGGGAACAAGTTCCACCTGCATATACATGTAGGCCACAGAAAATAGCGCTACTGTAATGAGGATCTTCAGCGCTTCACCTGTGTAAAAGGAAATGGCAACGTATTTCGCCGCCCTAGCCCCCACAAACAGGAACGCACAAACAGAAAACACCGCATTAGCCGCAACAAAAATGCTACCGCCTATTAGCGATGAAAACCCCCATTCAGCATTAACAGCCACCGCCATCCCTGCTGCCAGCAAAATAACCGCGCCAGCCTCGATCAATAACAATTGCTTTGCAAGCTCTCGTCCTGGCCTAGCTAACGCAGCTACCATGTATTCGTACCTCTAGTAACTCCCATATCACCTTGTCTTTTTAGGGGTGAGGGAAATTGGCGAAAATTATACGGTGAGTCCAACCGATTGCAATTAAAACGCAGCAAAAACTTACAGTTTTGTTTACAAACCGACAACTTTCGTACAAAAAATGATTTTTTGCATAATTGACCTAAATCAATTATCTCATTTAGCTTTCTAGCTTGGCAATTAGTTGCTCTAATTTGTGAGGCTCATCAAGACTAATTGTCAATTTTGCTTTGCCGTTCATGGATCTCACAATAGAAACCTTAGCACCCAACAGTCGACTCAATTTTTGTGACATTTGTTGTGTTTCTTCATCCTTTGATGGCAATTCTTGCTCAACCTTAGGTGTTAAACACTTTTTCACTAATTGCTCGGTCTGGCGTACGGTCAACAGCTTGCTCGCAACTTGCTGAGCCACTTCAACTTGCTGCTCACCTTCCAAGGCCAACAAGGCTCTGGCATGGCCCATCTCCAGCAGCTTCTGCGAGACAAATTGTTTCACTTCAGGCTCAAGGCTATTCAATCGGAGCAGATTACTCACCGTGGTTCGCGATTTACCAATCACATCCGCCACTTGCTGGTGTGTCAGTGCAAACTCATCTTGTAGCCGTTCTAATGCTTGAGCTTCTTCGATCGCATTGAGATCTTCACGCTGAATATTCTCTATCAATGCCATGGCGATCGCCGCGCGATCTTCGACATTTTTCACCAGACAAGGCACGCGTTTTAGCCCAGCCTGCTTAGCCGCACGCCAACGGCGCTCACCTGCAATAATTTCGAAATGGCCATCATTGAGCGCACGCACCACAATCGGCTGAATAATGCCTTGCGATTGAATGGAGGCTGCCAGTTCCTCCAACGCTTGTGGAGACATCTCTTTACGTGGCTGGTAAATCCCGGGTTGCAGGTGACCAACAGCAATATCGGTCAATTCACCTTCGGCCGACAAACTTTGGCTGTGGGTGGCGATTTGTTGTTTTTCACGAGCTAACGAACTGGTGGACAGCAGAGCATCCAGTCCTTTTCCTAGACCACGCTTAGTCATGGGGACGAATTCCTTCGGTTAAGGTTAAACTGGGATTTCTTCTCGACGCAGCATTTCGCCAGCGAGCGCAAGATACGCTTTTGAGCCTGCTGAGTGTTTGTCGTAGTACATTGCCGGTTTCCCGTGGCTTGGCGCTTCAGCCAGGCGCACATTACGTGGGATCACCGTGCGATATACCTTACTACCGAAATGCTTTTTCAGTTGATCGGATACTTCATTGGAAAGGCGGTTGCGCGGGTCGTACATGGTACGCAGTAACCCCTCAATTTTGAGGTTCTCATTCACCACCGCAGCCAACTTACTAATGGTATCCATAAGCGCAGTTAAACCTTCTAATGCAAAATATTCACATTGCATTGGCACTAAAACGGAATCCGCCGCAGCCATGGCATTGATTGTAAGAAGGTTTAAAGAAGGAGGACAATCAATAAAGATGAAATCATAGTTATCACGAACTGCGGCTAAGGCGTTCTTTAAACGCACTTCGCGAGCAAACACTTCCATCAGTTTTATTTCAGCGGCAGTAACATCACCGTTGGCCGCAATCAGGTCATATTTACCAGTGGTAGTGGTACAGACCACCTGATCAAACGGAGTATCTTCCACCAACAGTTCGTAGGCGGTGGCATCCACCATGTACTTGTCGACGCCACTGGCCATCGTAGCGTTTCCTTGCGGATCAAGGTCGATAACCAGAACTTTGCGTTTGGTGGCAGCCATGGAGGCCGCTAAATTCACACAGGTAGTCGTTTTTCCGACTCCGCCTTTCTGATTGGCAATGGCTACGATTTTACCCACGATGACCTCGCTATTATTCCTTGCGCGATAAGATTACAAGATGGCGATCACCTTCTAACTCGGGAACTGTCAAAGATATGATCTCTGTCACGCAGCACCAGTCAGGAAGCTGATCAATTTCATCTTTCGGGTGTTGTCCCTTCAATGCGAGGAAAACACCGTGATCGGTTTTCGGCAGATGATGACACCACTCCACCATATCTGTCATTGAAGCAAATGCACGACTTAGAACACCATCAAAATTTTCGTCTGGTTGAAACGCTTCGACGCGACTTTGAACCGGGGTCACATTATGAATACCAAGTTCATGCACCACTTGCTTCAAAAAGCGGATACGTTTGCCAAGGCTATCAAGCAAAAAGAAGCTTTTGTCGGGATTCATGATGGCCAGAGGTATCCCGGGCAACCCTGGCCCGGTACCGACATCAATAAAACGTTCGCCACGCAGATGAGGTGACACCACGATGCTATCAAGAATATGTTTCACTAGCATCTCAAGCGGATCGCGCACAGAGGTTAAGTTGTAAGCTTTGTTCCATTTATGGAGCAACTCAACGTAACCGACCAGTTGCTGACGCTGTTTATCCGACACCTCTAACGACGTTTGGGCGATCAAGGCATCAAGCTTGGCGCGCAGTGCACTCATAGTTGCTCTTCTCCCACTTTCAACATGCCGATCTTCTTCAAATGCACCAGCAAAATTGAAATCGCCGCAGGAGTGATACCCGAAATACGCGAGGCGATGCCAATGGTTTCAGGCTTAGCATTATTGAGCTTGAGCACCACTTCGTTTGACAGCCCTTTGACTTCTTTGTAATCCAAATCGCTTGGCAACTTGGTGTGCTCGTAGCGCAATGATTTTTCTACTTCATCCTGCTGACGCTGAATGTAGCCTTCGTATTTCACTTGGATTTCAACCTGTTCTGCCGCTTCACGGTCATCCATGGCAGGGGCAAACGCAGGTAAGGAAGTCAGCAGGTCGTAGCTCATTTCTGGGCGACGTAGCAGATCTTCACCGCTCGCTTCACGCGACATGGGCGTCTTGAGCAATGCATTGAGCTGATCCACGCCTGACGAGTTCGGATTCATCCACGTCTCTTTGAGGCGCTGACGCTCAAGCTGCATGTTTTCCATTTTCTGGTTAAAACGCGCCCAGCGCGCATCGCTAATCAGGCCAAGTTCACGCGCTTTCTCGGTCAAACGCAGGTCTGCATTGTCTTCACGCAGCAGCAGACGGTATTCGGCTCGAGAGGTAAACATGCGGTAGGGCTCTTTGGTGCCCATGGTCGAGAGATCGTCGATGAGCACCCCCATGTAGGCTTGATCGCGACGTGGGCTCCAGCCCTCTTTCTCTTGGCTAAATAGGCTAGCATTGAGGCCAGCCATCAAACCTTGCGCCGCCGCTTCTTCGTAGCCAGTGGTGCCGTTGATCTGGCCAGCAAAGAACAAGCCTTGAATAAATTTTGTTTCGTAAGTCTGTTTGAGGTCTCGCGGATCAAAGAAATCGTATTCGATCGCGTAGCCCGGACGAACGATTTGGGCGTTCTCAAACCCTTTCATCGAGCGGACAATTTGTACTTGAACATCAAACGGCAGACTGGTCGAGATGCCATTTGGATACAGTTCCGTGGTGGTTAGTCCTTCAGGCTCGATAAAAATCTGATGGCTGTTCTTGTCAGCAAAACGCATCACCTTATCTTCGATCGACGGGCAGTAACGAGGCCCGATCCCTTCAATCACGCCAGCGTACATTGGGCTACGATCAAGGTTATTACGGATCACATCATGCGTCTGTTCGTTAGTGTGGGTAATAAAACACGGGATCTGACGTGGGTGCTGCGTGCGATTGCCCATGAAAGAGAACACGGGCGTCGGGTTGTCGCCATGTTGCACTTCAAGCTGTGAAAAATCGACACTGCGCGCATCGATGCGTGGTGGAGTGCCAGTTTTTAGACGATCGACACGGAAAGGCAGCTCGCGTAAACGATCCGCCAAGGCGATCGACGGTGGATCTCCAGCTCGGCCACCCGAGAAATTCTCAAGACCAATGTGGATCTTACCCCCGAGGAAGGTGCCGACGGTCAATACCACTGCTTTAGCGCGGAATTTGAGCCCCATCTGGGTAACCACACCGCAGACACGATCGTTTTCCACCATCAGATCATCGGCAGCTTGTTGGAACAGGGTCAGATTAGGCGTGTTTTCCAATGCATGACGCACATAGGCTTTGTATAAAGCACGGTCCGCTTGTGCACGCGTTGCTCGTACAGCCGGCCCTTTTGAGGCATTTAGGGTGCGAAATTGAATACCTGCGTGATCAATAGCCTCAGCCATCAAACCGCCCATCGCATCCACTTCTTTCACCAGATGACCTTTACCGATACCCCCAATAGCAGGGTTACAAGACATCTGCCCCAAAGTATCAATATTGTGAGTCAGCAACAGGGTTTTCTGCCCTGTGCGAGCTGATGTGAGTGCGGCTTCCGTTCCTGCGTGTCCGCCACCGACAACAATGACGTCAAAGTTTTCGTGATAAAGCATGAACCGACCTCAGGTATTCAAAAGATTCAATCGAGAAAATAAAAGAGCGGTATTCTACCTTCTTTATCAGTGAGTGAAAATTGTTTTCTCTCTTAGCGCGGATCAAAGTGAAGACTAAATATATATAAAGATCTTTATATAGGATCTTTTACTGGATCTATTATTAGGATCCTACCTACCTGTGGATAAGCGGGAAATGATCAATAAGATCATGGATCTTTTTTAGATCATATCGTGTGATCATGATTTGATCAGCATGAGGATTAGCTGGGATCAAAATCGATAGTTATACACAGCCCATCGCGAGTGGATAAGTTGTTATTGGGATAACTATAGGAAGATCACTGGATTTGTCTATGTTTATCCACAGGTGGTTTGTATGAGAAATAAGCAGTTTAAATGGCAGGGGATGGCTCGTGGATAAAACGCCTGCCGTTACAGCAGGCGAGAAAGAACTGGGTGAGATGGTTTAACTCAACAGAGGCAAGTGACTTTTCAGCCAGTTTTCCGCAGCGTCTTCTGGAACGGTATGTTCTAGCACATCAATAGTGAGGCATTCAGTAATTGGGGTTGCCCCAATGTCTTGCAGCAGATGATGGGCGTGTTGGCCGGCGGCGCAGAAGGTGTCGTAACTCGAATCACCAATCGCGATCACCGCGTAGCGCACCTCACTCATTTTGGGAGGCGTATTCTGCAGAGCGGCAATAAAGGGTTGGATATTGTCTGGGTATTCGCCCGCACCATGGGTGGAGGTGATGATCAACCAAATGCCTTGATTGGCGATCTCGTTTAACTCAGGTTGGTTGTGGATGGTGGTTTCCAATCCTTCGGCATTGAGGAGATCACTTAAGTGATCTCCAACATATTCGGCCCCACCTAAGGTGCTGCCTGTAATAATGTGGATCATAGATCTTCCTTTAAACGGTTTGCATTCGTTATCGAGTCTATGATGCGCGATTTCCTCCAAGAGAGGAAGTGTCGGCTTTAAAAAGGCAGCCGCGTCAATGAGATGGTTTATGCCAGTGTTTACAGGTATTGAAAAAGCAGCCCGGAGGCTGCTTTGCAACAAGTCGATTATTTGCCAATACAAAACGAGGAGAAGATTCGGCCGAGCAAATCGTCAGAGCTGAACTCACCGGTAATCTCGTTTAAATGCTGCTGAGCGATGCGTAGCTCTTCCGCGAGGATTTCCCCGGCCATGTAGCCTTCAAGCTGCTCTTGGCCGATTTGCAGGTGCTCTGCGGCGCGTTGCAACGCATCGAGGTGGCGGCGGCGGGCCATAAAGCCCCCTTCGCTCTGGCCAGAAAAGCCCATGCACTCTTTCAAGTGCTTTCTCAGCGCATCAACCCCTTGACCTGTTTTGGCAGAAAGGCGGATCAAGGTCGGGTTACTAACATGGCAGATCCCAAGTTCTTCTTGGGTTTGATCGGCTTTATTACGGATCACCGTGATGCCGATGCTGCTGGGCAGGCGGTCAACAAAATCGGGCCAGATTTCTTGAGGATCAGTCGCTTCGGTGGTGGTGCCATCGACCATAAACAGCACGCGATCAGCTTGACGAATTTCATCCCACGCACGTTCAATACCTATTTTCTCCACTTCGTCAGATGCATCACGCAGGCCCGCGGTATCGATGATGTGCAGTGGCATGCCATCGATGTGGATGTGCTCACGCAACACGTCACGGGTGGTGCCAGCAATGTCAGTGACAATCGCGGACTCTTTACCGGAAAGTGCGTTGAGCAGACTGGATTTTCCTGCGTTTGGTCGTCCGGCTATCACCACCTTCATCCCTTCGCGCATAATTGCACCTTGGTTAGCTTCTTGGCGCACCGCATCAAGGTTATCGATGATCCCTTGCAGGTCGGCTGCGACTTTGCCGTCCGCCAAAAAATCGATCTCTTCTTCAGGAAAATCAATCGCGGCCTCAACGTAGATACGCAGATGAATCAAGGATTCGACCAAGGTGTTGATGCGTTTGGAAAACTGACCTTGCAATGAATGGAGCGCCGATTTGGCCGCTTCTTCTGAGCTGGCGTCAATCAGATCGGCAATCGCTTCGGCTTGAGTGAGGTCCATTTTGTCGTTGAGAAAGGCGCGCTCAGAAAACTCTCCGGGTCTCGCTGGACGAAGCCCTTTGATGGTGAGAATGCGCTTAATCAGCATGTCCATCACGACCGGGCCGCCGTGGCCTTGAAACTCCACGACATCTTCGCCGGTAAACGAATGTGGGTTGGGGAAGTAGAGGACGATGCCCTGATCGAGCACGCTGCCATCTTGCGCGGTAAAAGGGAGGTACTCGGCGTAGCGCGGTTTGAGGGCCTTACCGGTCACTTCCAGCGCCACCTGAGCGGCTTTTGGCCCAGAGACGCGAATGATCCCGACACCGCCGCGACCCGGCGCAGTGGCTTGGGCAACAATCGTATCTGTTGTCATAAAGAAACCTATTTGTTTGTGGTCGCAGTGACCTGAAAAAGCAGTTAGCTGAATTGTAATCAGCGAAAAACAAAAAGGCGACCTTTTGGCCGCCTTTCCTTACTCTGAGTTCACTTACTTGGTGTGTAAGCCTTTTTTCTCCAGCGCTTTGTAAATCAAAGACTGTTGGATCAGAGTGACGATGTTCGATACCAGCCAGTACAAAACCAGACCTGACGGGAACCACAGGAAGAAGAAGGTGAACATTACAGGCATGAAGGTCATGATCTTCTGCTGCATTGGGTCTGTGACTGTGGTTGGGCTCATTTTTTGGATCATGAACATTGAAGCACCCATCAGCAGTGGCAGGATGTAGTACGGGTCCTGCGCAGACAGGTCTGTGATCCAACCAAAGAAAGGTGAGTGGCGCAGTTCAACCGATTCCATCAGCGACCAGTACAGAGCAATAAAGATTGGCATCTGCAGTACTAGTGGTAGACAGCCACCCAGTGGGTTCACTTTCTCTTTCTTGTACAGCTCCATCATCTCTTGGCTCATGCGTTGGCGGTCATCGCCGATACGCTCACGCATTGCTTGCAGTTTAGGTTGCAGCATGCGCATTTTCGCCATTGAGGTGTATTGCGCTTTGGTCAGCGGGTACATGGCGCCACGGACAATGAAGGTCAAGCAGATGATGGCCACACCCCAGTTGCTGACAAAGCTTTGAATAAACGACAGCAGCATGTGCAGTGGCTTGGCGATAAACCATAGCCAGCCATAGTCTACAACCAGATCAAGGTTTGGCGCGGTGGCAGCCATCTGATCTTGCAGTTTAGGGCCAGTCCATAAGGTGGCGCTGAAATGCGCTTTTTCGCCGTTGGCAATGGTTTTGTTTGGCATACGTACGCCAATGTCGCCCATGTTGCCAATCACGCGAGTGTAAAGGTTAGTGCCTGGTTCGTTACGAGGGATCCACGCGGCAGCAAAGTAGTGCTGGATCATCGCCGCCCAGCCTTCGCCATTTGGCAGGTTAACAGACAGGTTGCGATCTTGCATGTCGTCGAAGCTGTACTTCTTGTAGCGAGTCTCTTCGCTTGAGTAGGCACCGCCACGGTAAGTTGGCATGGTAATGCTGCCGCCCGCGTCCATCAGATTTTGACGCAAATGCGCGTACATACCGAAAGTGGCGTTGTTGCCAGAGTTGTTCACCACGTCAAACTCAACGTCCACCGCGTAGCTGTTGCGTTTTAGCACGAACGTTTTGGTGTATTGCATACCATTGGCTTCATAGCTCATTGGAATGCGTAGCTCGTCTTGACCGTCAGCCAGCGCAAAGCTCTCCGCACTGACTTGATATTGAGGACGGTTGCTGCTGCTCAAATCGATCCCTTGTGGGCCGACTAAGCCGCTTTGAGCGATAAATTGATGACCTTGAATGTCCTTCAACAGCACAAAGGCGTCAGGAGAATTCTGCTCAGCCGCATACTGGTTCAGTTCTGCGGTTACCACATCACCACCCACTGTGTCGATTGACAGAGTCAGGACATCCGTCGTCACTGTGATGAGTTTGGCCGATGCCTGTTGAGCCGGAGACGGGTCCAGTTCATCAGCAAAAGATGGTGCAGGTAGCGCACTGCTTGATTGAGCCTGAGTAGCCGCTTGTGGTGCTGGATTCTTTGCTACTTGCCACTGTTGGAACAGCAGGAAAGAAACCAATGCCAGAGCGATTAACAGGATATTGCGTTGAGAATCCATCGTTATTTATCTCTGTCTTGTTTTTGGACTGGTGGAACGGGGTCATACCCCCCTTCGTTCAAAGGGTGGCATTTTAATAGACGTTTGCCTGATAACCAACATCCTTTTACCAAACCGTGAGCTTTCAACGCTTCTATCGCATAGGTTGAACAGGTTGGAGTAAAACGACAGCGTGGTCCGAGAAGAGGACTGATGAGACCTTGATAAAGACGGACGAGTCCGATCGCTAACCACGTGAAGGGCGAGACAGGCGATGCCATAGCTTATCAAACAACTTAAACAGTTCTTCATTGCTCAAATCTTGCGCGCTTTTCTTGGCAATCACAACAAAATCTTTATTGGGAAGCTGATGTTGTGTGTTACGAAAACTTTCACGAGCGATGCGTTTGAAGCGGTTGCGACCAACGGCAGTTTTAATTTGCTTTTTGGGAACAGCCAAGCCTAAACGAGGATGAGAAAGGTTATTATCGCGAGCAATGATAGTGAAATGAGGAGAGCCAGCCCGGTGAGCTTGCTGAAAGACGTTTTGATAATGCTCGGGAGTTAACAAACGTAACTCCCGATTGAACGCGTACGTATTCAAAATAAGCTAGTGATTATTTTGACAGGCGCGCACGGCCTTTCGCACGACGTGCATTGATTACTTTACGACCGTTCTTAGTCGCCATGCGAGCACGGAAGCCGTGAGTACGCTTGCGCTTCAGAACTGAAGGTTGAAAAGTGCGTTTAGTAGCCATTGTAATTACCTTACTGATCAGTAGTTTTAGGTTCTTGTTAAACCCGGCGTGGGCATTGTGCTTTCTTTATATAAAGAAGCTCTTTATTAAAGAAGAATAACCGACGCCTCTCAACAAAGAGGCGGAATTGTAATCACAGTCACACAAAGTGTCAATCTTTGCAGGGCTGTAAAAAAATCCGCCGGGGGATTATACGGAGTGTGAGTAAAATCTCAAGGATCTCGCGATCTTTGTCGGGATCTTTACCGCTCTCCAACTTGGCGAAGGAATTTTTGCAGTCGAGGATCTTGTGGATTATCGAAGATATCCTGTGGAGATCCTTGTTCAACAATGTTTCCTTCGGCCATAAAGATCACTCGGTCGGCGACCTCTTTGGCAAATTGCATCTCATGCGTCACCACCAGCATGGTTTGATGTTGCGTGGCGAGTTTTTTCATCAGCGCCAGTACTTCGCCGACCCATTCTGGGTCGAGCGCTGAAGTCGGCTCATCGAAGAGCAGCAGTTCAGGTTGCTGTGCCATGGCGCGGCCAATGCCGACGCGTTGTTGCTGACCGCCGGAGAGCGCGGCTGGGTAGCTGTCACCTTTGTCGCCAAGGCCGATGTCGTCCAAAATTTGCTGCGCGCGCTTGAGGGCATCGGCTTTCTTCCAGCCACGTACCGTCACTAGGCCTTCGGCAATGTTTTGTCGCGCAGTCAGATGGGCAAACAGCGCGTAGTTTTGAAACACAAACCCCGTGCGGCGGCGCAGCGCTAATACTTCGGCTTTGCTGTGATTTTGCGTGTCGACACGGATGTCATCAATGGTAATGGTGCCTTGATCGGCTTGCTCAAGAAAGTTAACGCAGCGCAATAAGGTCGATTTCCCAGTGCCGCTTGAACCGATGATGACGATGATCTCGCCTTGCTCAATCTCAATGTCGATCCCTTTCAAGACTTCGCTGTCGCCGTAGCGTTTATGAATGTTGCTCAGTTTAATCATCGTACGTACGCCTTATTCAGTTTGGCTTCGGCCCAAGTTTGCACGCGGGTGAGAATCAACACCACGCCCCAATAAATCAGTGCCACCGCGAGGAAGGCCTCAAAAAAGCGGAAACTGGACGACGCTTCCATCTGCGCTTTGGCCATGATTTCGGCCACGCCTAAAGTAAACGCCAGCGAGGTGGATTTGATCATGTCGATAAAGTAATTCATCAAGGAAGGCAGGGCTACGCGGGTCGCTTGTGGCAGGATGACGCGGCGCATCGCTTGGCTGGTGGTCATGCCGACCGACAAGCTCGCTTCCATCTGGCTCCGGTCGATGCCGATGATGGCGGCGCGGATGCTTTCCGCCATGTATGCGGCGAAGTGCAGCGTTAAACCGATCACGGCGGCGGAAAAGGCATCGATGCCCACCAGCAGAGGAAAGACTTGCGGCAAACCGTAATAAAGCAGGAACAGTTGCACCAACAGTGGGGTGCCACGGAAAAAGCTGATGTACAGTTGGCTAAGCTGATCCAACACCGGAACACGGAAGACGCGCAGATTGGCCAGTACCACGGCAAGGATCAGAGAGAAGACTAATCCCCACGCGGCCATCTCCATCGTCGTACCGAGGTACTTGAGCAGGATCGGCAATAGCTCGAGCATATAGTTAAAATCAAATCCCATATCACTTACCTTTAAAGACGAGAAAAGGTGGAATACGCGCTTCCACCTTGAGTAAAAAACAGAGTTATCGAGTGTGCGTGCACTTACTTAGTGATATCAGCACCAAACCACTTCAGAGAAATTTTCTCTACCGTACCGTCGGCACGCATCGCCGCGAGAGCTTGGTTTACTTCGCCTTGCAGCTTGGCACCGCGCTCATTATTCACAAACGGCCACGCATTGGCGATGGTTTCAAACGGCTGACCTGCCAATTGTAGCGGAAGGCCAGTTTTTTTGATCAGTTCCAGCGCAGACAAACGGTCCATGACAAACGCATCGGCACGGCCGAGCGCCACATCATGCTCAATGCCCGTTTCGTAGGTTTTCACCTTGATTTTGCCATCTTTGTCATAGCTGCGCAGCAACTGCTCAAAATTCGATCCAAGGTTGACCGCGACGGTTTTGCCTGCGAGATCGCCAATGCCTTGAATGCTGTCGTTGCCTTTACGCACCGTGATTTGCGCGCCATCGATCACATACGGGTCAGCAAACAGGTATTTCGCCTTACGTGCTTCCGTGATGGTGATCTGGTTGGAGATGGTATCAATGCGTCCGGTCTCTAGCAAACCAAACAGACCTGAGAAGTTTGCCGTCACGTACTCGATTTGGTAGCCATTGCGTTTACCGATCTCATCCCACATGTCGACTTCAAACCCTTGCAGCTTATCTTTCTGTACAAAAGTAAATGGGAAATAACGGCCAGACATCCCCACTTTTACTACATCTTGCGCGAGAGCTTGGGTGGTCGCGGCAGACAGAGCAATGGCAGCAATACTTGCTTTAATCCAGTTTTTCATTTTGTGACTCCTCAGAATTATAGGACGTGATGTTAATGTGAATTGTCTCATTAGAATAAATAACAAGTTGTTATGATTCATAACCAGATGGTAGCGCGCTTGGGTGGTTCTGGGGATAAATGGCGAAGATCCTGGGAAAAGTGGATCCTTATGTGGGTAAAGCGCGGGCAAGGTGTGATGATCTCGCAAAATCTGTCGAAAATATTGTGAATAACTTGGATCTTATTCACTGGATCCTCGATCAATCGCTGGCGATCTCGGTTATCAACAGGTAAAATTGCCAATCTTTTCCGATCATTTCTTACATCCGTGGGGGCACC